>NZ_CP067101.1:3181818-3818181 GCF_016616425.1 Bradyrhizobium diazoefficiens | reverse complement strand
GCGGCGAGTGCCGCCCTCGCCCATTGCGCGAACTCCTCGGAATCGTCGAACAGACGGGCCGGCAGCTCCCAATAGGAGTTCACAATGACGGTCTTGGCGCGAGTCTGATACTGGAACGGCTTCGAGCCCTCAGCCTCGAAATCCGGGATGGTCATCTCGTCGGCGCGGAAGAACAAGCCGGCACGCAAGGCCAGCGCGAAATTGACGCTATCGGCCGAGATGCCGTAGCCGGAGAACATCTTGCGGATGGTAACGGGGCCGAAATCGGCGAACAGGTCGGTCAGGAATTCGCGGTCCATACAACACGCTCTCTCGTGCCCCGGACGCAGCGCAGCGTAAAGCGATGCGCTGCTGAGCCGGGGCCCAGCCACTCTACGGACAAAACTATAGCGTGGGTCCCGGCTCTGTGCAGCAGCGCAAAGGCGCTGCAGCGCGTCCGGGACACGGGAAGCGTTGGAGCGAGACTACCCGTCGATCTTGGCCGGCCTGAGTTCGACCGACTCGCCACAGCCGCAGGCTGAAATCTGGTTGGGGTTGTTGAAGACGAACTGGGCCTGCATCTTGTCGGCCTTGTAGTCCATCTCGGTGCCGAGCAGGAACAGCACGGCCTTGGGGTCGACCAGGATCTTGACGCCCTTGTCCTCGACGACCTCGTCGGTCGGGCGGACGTCATGGGCATATTCGACCGTGTAGGACTGGCCGGCGCAGCCGCCATTCTTCACGCCGACGCGAAGACCCACGATCTCGGAATCCGCGCGCTGGGTCAGCTCGGTGATGCGCTGTGCAGCAGCATCCGTCAGCCGCATCACCTGCGGGCGCGGCCGCCGGGGCTTTGGTGTCGAAGCTGGTGTTGCCTGGGTCATATTACCTATGTGGTCCGTTACGGAGCGAATTCAATCCTGGAAGCAGCGTCACCACATGTTGAGGACGAGGCGCGCCTCGTCGCTCATGCGCTCGGGCGACCACGGTGGCTCCCAGACCACCTTGACGTCGACCACGCCGATCCCGGGGACGCTGGCGACCGCGTTCTCGACCATGGTCGGCAGCTCGCCGGCCGCCGGGCAGTTCGGCGTCGTCAGCGTCATCTGGACGTCGACCGAACGGTCGTCCTTGATCTCGACCTTGTAGATCAGGCCGAGCTCGTAGATGTCGGCAGGGATTTCCGGATCGAACACGGTCTTGAGCCCGGCGATGATCTCGGCGGTCAAGCGCTCGGTCTCCTCCGGCGGCAGCGCCGAATGGGTCTCCATCGGATTGGCTTTGATTTCGGCTGTGTCACTCATGCGAACAAATCCCGCGCCTTCAAAAGCGCCTGTGCAAGATGATCGACCTCTTCCCGCGTATTGTACATGCCGAACGAGGCCCGGCAGGTGGCCGTCACGTTGAACCGCTCTAAAAGCGGCATCACGCAATGGGTGCCGGCACGCACCGCGATACCCTGGCGGTCGATCACGGTGGCGACATCGTGGGCGTGCGCGCCCTTCAGCTCGAAGGAGATCACCGGGCCCTTGCCCCGCGCCGTGCCGATCAGCCGCAGCGCGTTGATCTCGCGCAGCCGGTCCTGGGCGTAGGTGACGAGATCGCGCTCATGCGCAGCGATGCGTTCCTTGCCGATCGAATTGACGTAGTCGATGGCGGCACCGAGGCCGATCGCTTCGACGATGGGCGGGGTGCCCGCTTCGAATTTGTGCGGCGGGTCGCCATAGGTGACCCAGTCCTTCGCAACCTCGCGGATCATCTCGCCGCCGCCGTTGAAGGGCCGCATCGCGACAAGGTGCTCATGCTTGGCATAGAGCGCGCCGATGCCGGTCGGGCCATAGATCTTATGCCCGGTGAAAGCGTAGAAATCGCAGTCGAGATCCTGCACGTCGACAGGCAGATGCACCGCGCCCTGCGCACCATCGACCAGCACGGGAATGCCGCGATCGTGAGCCAGCCGCACGACCTCCTTGATCGGAACGAACGTTCCGAGTGCGTTCGACATCTGGGTGATGGCGACAAGCTTGGTCTTCGGCGTCAGCAGCTTCTCGAACTCGTCGATCAGGAAATTGCCTTCGTCATCGACGGGCGCCCATTTGATCACCGCACCATGGCGTTCCCTGAGGAAATGCCAGGGCACGATGTTGGAATGGTGCTCCATGATCGAGAGGACGATCTCGTCGCCCTGCTTGATGTTCGGCTCGCCCCAGGACGACGCCACGAGGTTGATGGCCTCGGTGACGTTCCGGGTGAAGATGATCTCTTCTGTCCTCCGGGCGTTGACGAACTGCGCGACTTTTGCCCGCGCACCCTCATAGGCCTCCGTCGCCGCATTGGCGAGGTAATGCAGGCCGCGATGCACGTTGGCGTATTCGCTCGTATAGGCTTGCGTCATGCGGTCGAGCACGGCGCTCGGCTTCTGCGCCGAGGCGGCGTTGTCGAGATAGACCAGCTTCTTGCCGTAGACCTGCATGGCGAGCGCCGGAAAATCCTGGCGCACGCGCGCGATGTCATAGGCGCCGTTCTTGACCGCCGGATGCGCGCTCATGACCGCCGCTCCAGCCAGCGCTCGGCGATACCGATCACGTGCTCGCGCAGGCCGTCATCGGCGATCTGCTCGATCGCTTCGCCCACAAACGCCTGGATCAGCAGCGCCTGGGCCTGCTTCTCGGGCAGGCCGCGCGCCTTCAGATAGAACAGCAGGCTGTCATCGAGCGCGCCGGCGGTGGCACCGTGGCCACACGAGACGTCATCGGCAAATATCTCGAGTTCGGGCTTGTTGTCAGCCTCGGCTTGGTCCGAGAGCAGCAGCGCTCGCGTCATCATCTTGCCGTCGGTCTTCTGCGCGTCGGGACGGACGATGATGCGGCCCTGGAACACCGAGTGGCCGCGATCGTCGATCACCGCGCGAAAGGTCTCGCGGCTGACGCAGTTCGGCACGGCGTGGTCGACAACCAGCGTGGTGTCGCCATGCTCGGTCTTCTGCAACAGGTTCACGCCGTTGATGGAGAGCTCGCTCCCCTCGCCCGCCAACGTGACGAAGCCCTGGAGACGGCTCACCGCAGCGCCAGTGGTCATGTTGAACAAGTTGAACTTCACATTGGCGCCGATGGTGACGAACTGCGAGGTGATGTTCACTGCATCCGGCGCATCGTCCATGAGGCGGATGTGGGCGACGTCGGCGTCGTCTCCGACCGAGACGAGGACGGCGTCATTGATCTGGTAGGCATTGGCACCGGCCGCGACAAAGGTCTCAACGATGGTGGCACGGGCGGCCTTCCCGACCGCGACCTGCGACCGGGTGAACGCCGACGCCGACGCGGCAGTCGCGATGTGGATGATCTGGATCGGCGCGGACAGCTGGATACCGTCTGCGATCGACAACACGACGCCGTCGGTTGCCATCGCCGCGTTCAGTGCGATCACCGCATCGGTGGATGCGGTCTTCGGCAGACCGGCGCCCTTGTCCAGCGTCTCACGCAGAGTCTTGAAACCTGCGTCGGCGACAAGCGCCTTCACGTCGGACAGATCGGCGGCGAACACGCCATCGACCAGCACCAGCTTGCGGGCGCCGTCGATCGCGTGCACCTTCACCGCGTCCGCAGCGCGCTTCAACGCGGCCGCATCGGGGCTGGCTGCCAGCGGCAGCACCTCGCCGACCAGCGCGCGCAGGTCAGTGTATTTCCATTCCTCGATCCGGCGGTGCGGCAGGCTGAGACGCTCGTACGTCTCGAACGCCTCGCGGCGCACTGCGGTGACCGCGGACGAACCCGGCAGCCGAGCCTCGGCGCTGGTGAAGAGATCGCTCACCGCGCGGCCCTTTCCGGTCTTTGCCACAGCAACGTTCATCGCAAACAATCCTTACGCGGCATCCTCGAACTGCGTGTAGCCGGACGCTTCCAGCTCCAGCGCCAGCTCCTTGTCGCCGCTTTTCACGACACGGCCCTTCGACATCACGTGCACGAAATCGGGCACGATGTAGTTCAGCAGCCGCTGATAGTGGGTGATGACGACCATCGAACGTTTCGGCGAGCGCAGCGCGTTGACGCCGTCGGCTGCGATGCGCAGCGCATCGATGTCGAGGCCCGAATCCATCTCGTCGAGGATGCACAGGCTCGGCTCGAACAGCGCCATCTGCAGCACCTCGTTGCGCTTCTTCTCGCCGCCGGAGAAGCCGACATTGACGCCGCGCTTGAGCATGTCCTGCGGGATGTTCAGCGATTTCGAGACCTCGCGGACCTTCTTGAGGAAGTCCGGGGTCGAATATTCGTCCTCGCCGCGCGCCTTGCGTTGCGCATTCAGCGCCGTGCGCAGGAAATTCATGGTGGCGACGCCGGGAATCTCGACCGGATACTGGAACGCCAGGAACACACCCTTGGCGGCACGCATATCCGGCGACATCTCCAGGAGGTCCTCGCCCCTGAACAGGATCTGACCGTCGGTGACCTCGTAGCCGGGCTTGCCGGCGATGACATGGGAGAGCGTCGACTTGCCGGAGCCGTTCGGCCCCATGATCGCGTGCACCTCGCCCTCGTTCACGGTCAGCGTCAGGCCGTGGAGGATCTCACGCTCCTCGACACGAACCTTGAGGTCTTTCACTTCAAGCAAAGCCATTTTGGTGTCCAGTCCATTCAAATGATGCATGGAGCGCCGCAGCGCACCGCGAGGGTCGGTGTTAGCCGACCGACCCTTCAAGCGAGATCGAGATCAGCTTCTGCGCTTCCACCGCAAATTCCATCGGCAGCTGCTGCAGCACGTCCTTGACGAAGCCGTTGACGACGAGGCCGACCGCCTCTTCCTGCGAAAGCCCGCGCTGGACGCAGTAGAACAGCACATCCTCGGAGATCTTAGAGGTCGTCGCCTCGTGCTCGAACGTCGCCGACGAGTTCTTGGCCTCGATGTACGGCACGGTGTGCGCACCGCATTTGTCGCCGATCAGCAGGGAATCGCAGGCGGTGAAGTTGCGCGCGCCGGTCGCCTTCCGGTGCGCAGTGACAAGACCGCGATAGGTGTTCTGCGACTTGCCGGCGGCGATTCCCTTCGAGATGATGCGGCTCGACGTGTTCTTGCCGAGATGGATCATCTTGGTGCCGCTATCGACCTGCTGAAAACCGTTCGAGATCGCGATCGAATAGAATTCACCACGGGAATTGTCGCCGCGGAGAATGCAGCTCGGATATTTCCAGGTAATCGCCGAACCCGTCTCGACCTGGGTCCAGGAGATCTTGGAGTTGTTGCCGCGACAGTCGCCGCGCTTGGTGACGAAATTGTAGATGCCGCCCTTGCCTTCGGAATTGCCGGGATACCAGTTCTGCACCGTCGAATATTTGATCTCGGCATCGTCATGCGCGACGAGCTCGACCACGGCGGCGTGCAGCTGGTTCTCGTCGCGCTGCGGCGCGGTACAGCCCTCGAGATAGGAGACGTAGGAACCCTTGTCGGCGATGATCAGCGTGCGCTCGAACTGGCCGGTGTTGCGCTCGTTGATGCGGAAATAGGTCGACAGTTCCATCGGGCAACGCACGCCCGGCGGCACATAGACGAACGAGCCGTCCGAAAACACCGCCGAATTCAGCGTCGCGTAGAAATTATCCGAGGTCGGCACCACCGAGCCCAGATACTTCTGCACCAGTTCGGGATGCTCGCGGATCGCTTCCGAGATCGGCATGAAGATCACGCCGGCTTTCTTCAGCTCCGCCTTGAACGTGGTCGCAACCGAGACCGAGTCGAAGACCGCGTCGACCGCGATCTTGCGCCGGGCAGGGTCTTCCTCACCGACCTTGGGCTCGACGCCTTCGAGCATGGCGACTTCCCGCAAGGGGATGCCGAGCTTCTCGTAGGTCTTCAGGATCTCCGGATCGATCTCGTCGAGCGAGGTGATCGTCTTCTTCGGCTTCGGCGCCGCGTAGTAGTAGAGATCCTGGAAATCGATCTTGGGATAGTCGACGCGCGCCCAGGTCGGCTCGGCCATGGTCAGCCAGCGCCGATAGGCTTCCAGCCGCCACTGGAGCATCCAGGCGGGCTCATTCTTCTTCTGCGAAATGAACTTGACGGTCTCTTCCGACAGCCCCTTGGGGGCCTTGTCGGACTCGATCAGGGTTTCAAACCCATAACGATACTGATCGACGTCGATGCGCTTCACGCGCTCGACCGTCTCTTGCACGGCTGGCATTCTATCCTCCGCTCGCGGTTTCAAGGACCGCGGTGGATCAAACTCGGACGAGTATTACGATGTTTCTTGGCCGAAAGCACGCGCTTAGAACCATTCAAGCCGTGTTTCGTCCCTCTTCTCTAAGTAGGGTATTACCGAGCTTTCGCCAAGCCTCTAACGCCCTATTGATGTCCTCCGGTTCCGTGGACCAGCCCAGACTGAGACGCACCGCTCCCTGGGCCACGGCGGGGCCGAACCCCATCGCTGAGAGCACATGGGATGGCTGGACCTTGCCCGAAGAACAGGCTGAACCGGAAGATACGGCAACGCCTTCGAGATCGAAGCCGATCACGGCGGTCTCGGCCTTGAGCCCGGGCGCAGTGAACAGCACGGTATTTGGCAGCCGCTCGACCTCGTCTGAGAAGACCGTTGCGCCCGCAATCGCTCGAATGCCGTTTTCCAAGTGAATCCTGAGGGTTACCATCTGCTCCGCATCTTGCGGCAGAGCCTGAAGCGCGGCCTTCACGGCCGTGCCAAAGCCGGCAATGCCAGTGACATTCTCGGTTCCGGCGCGGCGGTTGAGCTCCTGCCCCCCGCCTCGCAACACCGGCTCCAATCCGGCGATTCCCTCGGCCGTGACGAGGGCGCCGACCCCTTTGGGGCCGCCGATCTTGTGTGCAGAAAAAGTCGCAAGGTCGGCGCCCACAGCCTTGATGTCGAACGGGATTTTACCCAGCGCCTGGATCGCATCGACGTGCAGGAGGCCCCCAGCCTCGTGGACCATTCGTGCGACCTCCGTGACCGGTTGGAGCGCTCCCGTCTCGTTATTGGCGGCCATGATGGAAACCAGCGCCGGCGGGCCGTCCTTGAGCTGTGCCTTCAGATGCTCAAGGTCCACGACGCCGGCGCGCGTGACCTGAATCAGACCGATCGTGGCTCCCGGGAACCGGCCGCCTGCCAGCACCGAAGCGTGCTCAATCGACGAGACCAGCAGCCGCTCAACGGGTCCGCCGGACGGCCCCCGCAAACCCGGCGACAGCGCCAGCGCATTGGCCTCGGTTCCGGCCGAGGTGAAGACGACGTTCCGCGGCAGCGCTCCGACTGCCGTGGCAAGCACGGCGCGGGCCTCCTCGACCAGTCGTCGCGCCTCGCGTCCCTCGGCATGGACCGACGACGGATTGCCGATCAGCTCGAAGGCCGCAACCATCGCCGCCCGCGCCTCCGGGCGCAGCGGCGTAGTCGCGTTCCAGTCGAGATAGACACGGGTCGGCATCTTGCCCTCTTAGCACCTTTTGCCACCGGGCCAATCGGACGGCGCGCATCAGGCCGGCTGATGCTGCTCCATCCTGGCAACAGTTCGTGGCGCCGCCCGCAATCCGAATAGCGTCCGCAGCCAGGCGATGCGCCAGACGGCTTCGTAGGTGACCACACAACCACACATATGAGCGCGGTCCCCACGATGACAATGGAGGCTTCGATTCCAGCCGAGCATGAAGCGGGTGGCGACCCCCGACACCAGAAACAGCAGCGACAGCCGCCAGGGGTTGAGGAACAGCATCAGGGGTTCCAGCCAGGTCAGGCGGTGCACGCTCTTGATGTGAAATCCCCAGGACACGTAGAGCATGCCGACGTGGTAGAAGATCAGCAGGCCGAAGGCTAAAATCCGCACCCAGTCCAGGTCGATACGCCGTTCCGAGCTTTGGAGTTGCTGTGGTGTTGTCATGGTTGTCTGCTCCTTGACAGGACGACAAACGCGGTTTTCAGGCCATGGCTGACACCGAAAATGCCCCGCTGGCGGAGCGCGTCGAACCGGTTTGGGATCAGAATCGGACGCGAGAGGATGAGCCGCCGGCCGCTGGGACGAGTCGCGGGCCTGTTGGGACCAGCGGCGGCGACCGGACGATATTCGCTGCGATTGCGGCGGTCGCGCTCGCGATCGGAATCGTCAATGCGTTTTCGGGGGCTCAGGATGCCGCCTGGCGCGGCGGCAGCTACGACGTCGGCCGGCGGCTGTTCTGGGAGATGTCGAGCATCGCAGTCATCCTGCTGCTGCTGCCGATCCTGGTGCTGGCGGTCCGCCGCATGCGCCGGACACCCGGCCTCGTCGCGCGGGCAGCAATCGGGGCGATCGCCCTGCTCGGCTTCTCCGCCCTCCACATCACGGGCATGGTCTGGATCCGCAAGCTCGCGCTCTGGCTCGCCGGAAGCGCCTACGACTTCCGTTTCTCGCTCGCGACGGTCCTGTACGAATTCCGCAAGGATGCCGTGGCCGTCGTCCTGATCGCCGGCACGCTCTGGCTGCTCGAAAGCCGGCGAGAGCTGAAGACGACTGCAGTTGCTCCGTCTGCGCCACCCGCCCCCCAACAGCCCTCGTCTCCCGATTTGATCTGGCTGCGCGACGGTACGAGCCGGATTCGCGTGGTGCCGCGCGACATCCTCTGGGTCGCTTCCGCCGGCAACTACATCGAATACAGCCTCGCCGACGGCACCCAGCACCTGATCCGAGGCACGCTGGCCGCGGCGGAAAGCGAGCTGGCGCGCTTTTCCATCGTTCGCGTTCATCGGACCAAGCTTGCCAATCTCGACAGGGTGCACGGCGTGGAGCTCAAAGCTTCCGGAGATTTCGAGCTCGCCTTCGACAACGGGCAGACGCTCGGGGGCAGCCGGCGTTACCGGCCGGCGGTCGCCGCGCTCGGAAGCCGAACCGCTCCGGCGGGAATCGCGCCCGCCGATCGGCCGACGATCCATAAACAGTCGTGATTCCAATCGGTTGAGCGGTGCGCTACGGCAGAGCAGCCGGGCCTCTGCCGTCGCCCGGTCGGATCCAGGCCAGCGTCCCCGTCACCTGCGGCAGGCAAGCATGACGCTGCGGTGACGGGCTAAGCTCTTGAGCCCATTGAGAGATGTCGAAGAAGCTTGCTTTCTGACCCTTGCCTCGTGCTAGAAGGCGCGCGTCAGTTCACCTGCGCGCCACTCGCGCATCATCCGAGGGCGCGCCTTTCCACCCTTCATTCGTACTCTCGTCGGCGGCAATGCTGATGGAGTGACAATCGGTTGATTGCGCAGGGATCACCTCCAAGGGACTCAATCAGAGATCATCCATGCCTGAAGTTATTTTCACCGGCCCTGCCGGCCGCCTCGAGGGCCGCTATCACCCGGCCAAGCAGAAGAACGCGCCGATCGCGATGATCCTGCACCCGCATCCGCAGTTTCACGGCACGATGAACCACCAGATCGTGTACCAGTGCTACTACGCCTTCGCGCATCGCGGCTTCTCGGTGCTGCGCTTCAACTTCCGCGGCGTCGGCCGCAGCCAGGGCTCGTTCGACCATGGCACCGGCGAATTGTCGGATGCCGCCGCCGCGCTCGACTGGGCACAGACCATCAATCCCGAAGCGCGCGCCTGCTGGGTCGCCGGCTTCTCCTTCGGCGCCTGGATCGGCATGCAGCTCCTGATGCGCCGCCCCGAGGTTGAAGGCTTCATCTCGATCGCGCCGCCGGCCAATCTCTACGACTTCTCGTTCCTCGCACCCTGCCCGTCGTCGGGCCTGATCGTGCACGGCGAAAAGGACGCAGTGGTGCCGCCCAAGGACGTCAACACGCTGGTCGAGAAGCTGAAGACGCAGAAAGGCATCGTGATCGACCAGCAGGTGATCCCCGGCGCCAATCACTTCTTCGACGCCAAGCTCGAGCCGCTGATGGAAACCATCACGGCCTATCTCGACATGCGTCTGGCGAACGTTCGCTAAGGTCTTCCTGCGTTGATAGGTTCGTGGCATGGCTGCGGACCGTCAACGACGGGATGACAAGCCATGACGGCCTATCTGGTGCTCGACCTCTCGGTGAACGATTTCACCGGCTTCCAAACATACATCGCCGAAATCCCGGCCTTTATCGCCAAGCATTCCGGACGATACATCGTCCGCGGCGTCGAGCCGACCGCGATCGAAGGCGACTGGACGCCCGAGCGCCTTGTCATCATCGAATTTCCGGAGCGCGCGAAGGCCCAAGCCTTCCTGGACGATCCCGACGCTCAGAACCTGTTCGCGATACGCCACGCCGCAACGACGAGTAAGCTGCTGCTTGCCGACGGCTGCATCTGATCGCTGCTAGATCGGTGACGGCGCTTGACCTGCGCACGCTCAGGCGGCGAGCTTGAGAAGATGCGCGTCGTGGCGAACGAGGAAGGCTCGCAGCAATTGCGGATAATCCGCGCCGACTGCGGTGCGAACGCTCGGACATTTGGCAAGCTCCGCCCGCCACGCGCGCACCTTGGGCAGATCGCTGAAGATGCCGAGTTCGGTCAGTTCGTCGAAAACGTCGAAATAGCGAAAGATCGGTGCGAACACCGCGTCGACCAGGCTGAACTGCTCGCCGGCGAAATACGGGCCCGCGCGAAGCGCTGCCTCGACACGCGCGAATTTCGCCGCGAGCGCCTGGCGCTTGGTTTGGAACGTCTCCGGATCGGTCGTCGTCTCGAGACCCCAGAGATCGCCGAGGATCGCCGAGCCGAACTCCATCCAGGCACGATGCTCGGCGCGCTTGAGCGCATTCGTCGGATGCAGCTCCGCGCCGCCCTGCGTCTCCTCGATGTACTCGCAGATCACGTTGCTCTCGAACAGCGCGACTTCGCCCTGCTATGTCGTCACCACCAGCACCGGCACCTTGCCGAGCGGCGAGAGTTTTAAGAACCAGTCGGGCTTGTTGGCGAGATCGATGTCGATCCGCTCGAATTGCACGTCCTTCTCCTTCAGCGCGATCACCGCGCGCTGCACGTAGGGGCAAAGCTTATGGCTGATGAGTTTGAGTGAGGCTGTCATGACCATCCTAATATTAATGCAATTGCATTAATGTAGATGCCGTTGCATCTATTTGTCAATGGTGATGCGACGGAAAGTCACCCTCGGTCATTCCGGGATGCGTGCGCCAGCAAGCAGACCCGGAATCCATCGTGCACCAAGCGGTGCGGCGCGATGGATTCCGGGTTCGCGCTACGCGCGCCCGGAATGACGGAAAATGAAGCGGATGCTGAAATTACGGTGACAGTGCATTTTTCTGCCCTCGTTGGCGTCAGATAATGGCGTCGGGCAAAACACCCAAGACCCGTCAATCCCGCCCGCAAAAAATATATCGCTTTTCCGAATTTCGGATTTGTGGCATACACGCACCATCCCGGCCCTGCCAGAGGGGCGCTTCGCGATCGTCACGAGATGCGGGCTGGGGTGCGGTGGACGCGGTAGCGCCGGCGCGGATAGCGTGATGACAGGGCGGGCAACCGTGAGTCTCACGCGACGCGTACGACACGGCGCGGTCACAGCGGCCACGTTGGACATCGGGGGTGAGCACGCGTCAGCCCTCGGCAATCCGGCGAGGCCGTCCGCGGACGGAGAAGTCGTGTGGTCCCGACGCCCGGGGTTCTGGCGTCAAGGCTCGCGGTGATGTGGCGACCAACCGGAAACGCGCATCGATCAGCCGCGAGGCGACGGGGGCAATAGTGCAACGCTCCCCGAGGAGAGCACGAAGGACACCGTTAAAACCATCCGCGCAGGGAAGGCCGGGCGACCGGCACACCTGTGGTCCACCCCGTGTGCGTTCTTATCGCCACGGACCTGCGGGTGCCGCTGGCGCCCGGCCTTCCCTGCGCCCTTTGGCAATGATCGGGCGCGAACCAGACCGCAAAGCTCGGGCGAAACGCGCCGCGGGATTGCGGAGGTGTGTCCGCGATGAATCTTTTCATTGAGAGAACAACCGGTGCCGCACACTCCGTTCGGTGGTCTACGACGACGCCCTCAGGGCCGGGCCATTACCCCGCCCGTCATCGGCATCGGCACGCCCGTTGTCGCCGGATAGGACAACGGCAGGCCCTTCAGGCCGCGGGCAGCGAGGAAGCCGAAAGCCTGAGCCTCGATGGCGTCGGAGGCCCAGCCGAGCGTTTCGGCGGCCTCAACGGTGGCCGATCCCACCCGCTCCCGAAGCATGCGCAGCATGGTGAGGTTGCGGGCGCCGCCGCCGCAGACGATCCAGCTCCGCGGTCGCTTCGGCAACAACGGGATGATGCGAACGATCGCCGCCGCGGTGAAGGCGGTCAGCGTAGCCGCGCCGTCGGCCGGCGCCACATCGCCAAGCTTCCGGGCGGCGAAATCGTTGCGGTCGAGCGATTTCGGCGGAGGCAACGCAAAGAACGGCAGCTCCAACGCGCGAGCGATCCAGGCCTCATCGACCTTCCCGAGAGCTGCGAACTTTCCTTCCGCATCGAACGCCTGGTTCATGGTGCGGTACATGAAATCGTCGAGCAGCGCGTTGCCGGGGCCGGTGTCGCAGGCGATCAGCGTGTCGTTGCCGTCGATATAGGTGATATTGGAGACGCCGCCGATATTGACTACGACGATCGGCCCCTCGCGCTCCAGCGATTGCGCGAGCGCGCGGTGGTAGACCGGGACGAGGGGCGCACCCTGCCCGCCAGCCTCGACGTCGGCGGCGCGGAAATCATGCATCACGGGAATGTGGATCGCTTTCGCCAGCGCGGGCGCGTTGCCGATCTGCACCGTCAGCCGCCTTTCAGGGCGGTGCAGCACGGTCTGGCCATGAAAGCCGACGATATCGATGTCCTCGGGCTTCATGCGGTGCTGGACGAGGAAGGCAGCCACCGCCTCGGCGTGAGCCTGCGTCACCACGCGCTCGGCCTCGGCCAGGACGCCTGGCCGGGCGTCGCGTTGTGACAGGTGCACGGCCTCGCTCAGCGCCTGGCGCAGCAGATTGCGCTCCGCCGGGCTATAGGCCCGGTAACCTGATGGGCCGAACGCTTTCACCTGCTTTCCATCGGTTTCGATCAGCGCGACATCCACCCCGTCCAGCGAGGTGCCGCTCATCAAACCGAGTGCCGTCAACATCATGGATCAGCGTCCTCAAGAGAGCCGTTCCGGCATGCCGATCTTGTGCCAGAGGGACACATCTTATAATGCCACAGCGCCAAGTGGCGGGCAGCAAGCGGGTTCCTACGCAAGACCGTTAAATTGCTCCCAAAACAGTAAACCAAGAATTGTTGGGCATGCCGACAGATGACTGCATTTAAATCGGATTTCCTCAATATCCTGCAGGAACGTGGTTTCATCCATCAGTGCTCCGATTTCGAGGGCCTGGACGCGCTCGCCGCCAAGGGCGAAGCGACCGCCTATGTCGGCTACGATTGCACCGCCCGCTCGCTGCATATCGGCAACTATCTGACCATGATGATGCTGCACTGGCTCCAGGAGTCGGGCAACAAGCCGATCACGCTGATGGGCGGCGGCACCACCATGGTCGGCGATCCCTCCGGCAAGGACGAGACGCGCGCGATGCGCACCGTCGCCGAGATCGAGGCCAACAAGGCCTCGATCCGCGGCGTGTTCGCAAAAGTGCTGCGCTATGGCGAGGGCAAGAGCGACGCCATCATGCTCGACAATGCGGAATGGCTGACCAAGCTGAACTGGATCGAGATGCTGCGCGACGTCGGCCGGCACTTCTCGGTCAATCGCATGCTGACCATGGACTCCGTGCGGCTTCGCCTCGAGCGCGAGCAGGAGATGAGCTTCATCGAGTTCAACTACATGGTCTGCCAGGCCTACGACTTCGTCGAGCTCGCCAAGCGCACCGGGTGCAAATTGCAGATGGGCGGCTCGGACCAGTGGGGCAACATCATCATGGGCGTCGATCTCGGCCGCCGCATGGGCACCCATCAGCTGTTCGCGCTGACGACACCGCTGCTGACCACGGCGTCGGGCGCCAAGATGGGCAAGACCGCGCAAGGCGCGGTGTGGCTCAATGCCGACCAGTTCTCGCCGTATGATTTCTGGCAGTACTGGCGCAACACCGAGGATGCCGACGTCGGCAAATTCCTGAAGCTGTTCACGACCCTGCCGATAGCCGAGATCAAGAAGCTCGAAGCACTCGGCGGCTCCGAGATCAACGAGGCCAAGAAGGTGCTCGCCACCGAAGCGACCGCGCTGCTGCACGGCCGCGATGCCGCGAACGAGGCGGCGGAGACCGCGCGCCGCACCTTCGAGGAAGGGGCGCTCGCCGAGAGCCTGCCGACGGTTGAAATTCCGCGCAGCGAGCTGGACGCCGGCGTCGGCGTGCTCAGTGCCTTCGTTCGGGCGGGCTTGGTTGCCTCCAATGGCGAGGCACGGCGCCAGATCAAGGGCGGCGGCCTGCGCGTCAACGACGAGCCCGTCACCGACGAGAAGATGGCGCTCTCGGCGACCCATCTGACGCCGGAAGGCGTGATCAAGCTGTCCTTCGGCAAGAAGAAGCACATCCTGATCAAGCCTGCATAGGCGTATGAGCTTTTCGCTGCTTGTCAGGGCACGCCGAAGCGCGCTCCCTGACCGGCAATGGATCAGAACACGCCACAAGACGCGGCCAGGGAAACCGGCAAGGATAGCGTCGCGGCGACGCAAGGTGCCGTGCGCATCGCGCTCATCGTGCTCGCGCTCTGCTTCACGCTGGCCGTGCTCGGCCGCGGGCTCGGCGACAGCTTCACGGTGTTCCTGAAGCCGATCTCCGAGAGCTTCGGCTGGGACCGCGCGCAGATCGTGTCGGTCTACTCCCTGACCTGGCTCGCAAGCGGGCTCACCGCGCCCTTCGTCGGACGCCTGTTCGACCATTCCGGACCGCGCATCGTCTATGCGCTTGGCCTGCTGCTGCTCGGCGCGGCCTTCCTGATCGCGGCCCACGCGCAACGTCTCTGGCAGTTCCAGCTCTCGATCGGCCTGTGCGTCGGGATCGGCGCCGCCTTCATCGGCATCGTGCCGAACTCGATCCTGCTCGGCCGCTGGTTCGGGCCCCGTCTGCCGACCGCAATGTCGGTGGTGTATTCGGCAATGGGCGGCGGCGTGCTGGCGCTGCTGCCGGCCTCGCAGCTCCTGATCGATCACATCGGCTGGCGCGACACCTATCGGCTGTTCGGCTTCGCAGCACTGAGCCTGCTGGTGCCGCTGATGCTGCTACCGTGGCGTCTGTTTGCCGCGGGCTCGCCGCATGTCGTGAAGAAAACCGATCCCGACTTCGTCGACAATGGCTGGACGCTTCTCGGCGCCATGCGCCATCATGCCTTCTGGGCGCTGTTCTCGACCTTCTTCTTTACCGCCGTCGGCATGTATGCGATTGCCGCACAGATCGTGGCCTACCTGATCGATGCCGGCTTCCCGCCGCTGCAGGCTGCGACGGCCTGGGGTTTTTCCGGCGTCGTGCTGGTGTTCGGAATGCTTGGCGTGTCCGCGCTCGACGGCCTGATCGGGCGGCGGCCGTCGGTGCTGCTCAGCTACGCGATCTCGATCCTCGGCATCGTCCTGCTGTGGCTGTTGCAGTATTCGCCGAACCTCCTGCTGCTCACCGGTTTCGTCGTCTGCTTCGGCAGCATGATGGGCTCGCGCGGTCCGCTGATCAGCGCCACCGCGATGCGGATATTCCAGGGCAAGCGCGTGGGCACGATCTACGGCACGATCTCGATCGGCAGTGGCCTCGGTTCGGCATTCGGCTCCTGGAGCGGCGGCCTGATCCATGACGCGACCCATGGCTACAACGCGCTGCTAGCCTTCGCCCTTGCGAGCGTCGTGCTCGGGATGATCCCGTTCCTGGTCGTGCCAGCGTTGCGGCGGTAGGTGTCTCAGAGGTAACCTGCGCGCATTCTCGTCACCGGCAAATTACGGATGGGATCAGTGCGGGTCCGCGCAAAAAATGCGGATCGCACGCGGCTGAAACTTCGGCCTGCGGTGTTTTGTCCGACATGACAAAAATGTCAGCGCAAATCGACGCAGAGCCGCTTGCGGGGTGGAACTGAATGCGGTCCTAGTCGCAGCATCAAATGGAGGGCAAACCAATGAACTTTCCCTATCTCACGCGCTTTCAACCGGTTCTCCTGAGCCTGTTTCGCTTCATCACCGGCCTCTTGCTGTTCCAGTACGGCGTCGCCAAGCTCTTCAAGTTTCCGGTGCTCCCCTATTTCGCGAACGTCCCGCCGCTGATCTACGCGGCCGGCACGATCGAGCTCGTGCTCGGCGCGCTGCTGATGCTCGGCCTGTTTACCCGCCTCGCCGCGTTCATTCTCTCGGGTGAAATGGCCTTCGCCTACTTCATCGGCCACATGTTCAAGGGCGGAACGCCGGTCTTCCTGCCGCTGCTCAATGGCGGCACCGCCGCGATCCTGTTCTGCTTCGCCTGCCTCTACCTCTCTGCGGCCGGCGGCGGCTCGGTCAGCGCCGATGCGGCGATCAGCAAGGACTAGCGGCTCGCCCAGCGGACGCGACCAAGTCACCATCAACATCGGCGGCGTCAGCACCGCCGCGAACGCGACCGGCAATGCCGCCGGTATGGTGCTCGCGGCCGCCTCGAACCTCTCCAAGCAGGCCGAGCAGCTCCCGGGCGACGTTGGGACATTCCTGGCGGGCGTTCGCGCGGGCCAAGCGTCGCTAGATCATCCGAAGAGGTCGTCATGCCCGGGCTTGGCCGGGCCTCCATGTTCTTTGGTGACTGCGCGACAAAGCTTGGATGGCCGGGTCAGGCCAGGACCAGCCCGGCCATGACGCTGGAGACAGCCACTTCGTTCCTATCGCCGCCCGAGGCTGCAGCCACTCGACAGCTGACGCGTCGATCCGGTCGAGCCGGCATTCGACCGTGACGGGAATTCCTCAAACGGCGAGTTCTGCTTGCCGGTGTTGAATTCGAAGATCTTGCGGAACAGGCCGGGAGCCATCGCCGAGATCGGATTGACGCGCATCACGGGGGCGGCAGGCGTTCCGACCACCTCATAGGTCACGCCGATCAATCCTTCATTGTTGCCGCCGCCGAGGAAGATGCCGAACAGCGGAATCTGGCCGAAGATGTTGTTGACGCCGTACATCGGCACGAAGGTGCCGCTCATGCACACCTGATTGCCGGGATAGTCGATCGAGCCCTCGATGGTGGCGCCGATCATCGGCCCCTTGACGACACCGTCACGGATCGTCAGCGCGCCGTTCTGCCGCGTGAACTCGGCGCGCAACGCGCTGAAGGAGACGCCGTTCCCGGTACCGTTGGGGGCGCCGGCGGCAACGCGCTCGAGCTGAGCTTCGCCCTTCACCGTGAAATCGCGGACGTTGATTAGGCCCTCGCGCGACGTGTTCGGCTCGGACGTCGGCGGCTCCATCGCCACGACCATCTGGCCACCGACCGCCTTGGTATAGGTGTCGGTAAACCGCAGCAGCGCGCCCGCATCGTTGGTCTGGAGGTAGATCACCTCGCGGTTGCCCTGGGCGCGGCCACCGCGAAGATCGGCGGCCACCGGCGTGTCCTTGCCGATCTTGCCGCTCAGCGTGAACGCCTTGATGGCACCATTGCGTTTCGACATCTTGGCATCGACGCTGCGCATCGCCTCGCCGTTGAAACCCGCGACGGCACCGAGCTTCACGTCGAAGTCGAAATCGACGTTCTTCATCTTGTTCTTGTCATCCTTGGAATTGCCTGAGATCGCCGACTTCAGGAAACCGCGGGCGTCAAACACGTCGCCACGCATCGTGCCCTTGATGACCCCGTCTTGGCTGCGCTCCACCTTGAGTGACGCCTTGTCGCCATCGGACGGCGAATAGGTCGGGAAGTTCGCGTTCATGAGGTCGCCGTTCGCGTCGACCTCGAGCGAGCCCTTGATCGAAGCGCCGCCGCCTTCGACGACGATGTCCTCCAGACGCGTCGATTGCGCGGTCGGAACGACCTTGAAGCTGGCCTTGCCGGACTTGCCCGGCAGCTTGACCCAACCGGGCAGGATGTTGTCGAGCCTCACCGAGGTCAGGTCGGCCTCGACGGCGAGCTTCGTCGTCTGGTCGGGACCGCCGGCGATCTTGCCCGACAGCTTGATCGGCAACGATCCGCTGACGGCGGGGCTCAGATCGAATCCCAGCCGCGCCCGGCCGGCGTCATCCAGCGTCGCCTGCAGTCTGACATCAGCATCGCCTTCGGTCGGCTTGCGGTAGTCGAGCGAGGCCGCCTGGCCGTTGATCTTGACGTCGCCCTTGACCTGATAGCCCTGGTTGTTTGCGACGATCTTGAGGTTGTTGGCCTCGAGCTTCTGGTTCATCACCAGCTTGTCGGCGGCAAAGCCGTTGAGATCGGCGGTGACGGCATAGGTGGTGTCAGCCTTGGTCAGCTCGCCCTTGACTGGCATGCCGAGCTGGATATTCGCCGTGAATGTCCCCTTGCTGGTGTTGGGATCGACGATGGTCGACGACAGATCGCTCAAGCGGTCATTGGCCAGCATTTCAGCGGCCGCAGGCACCGGGCCGTCGATACGGAACCTGGTCCGCGACGGCGACGGCTTGGGCGCCATGTCCGGCACCTCGAAGACGAAGTCGGAGATCGTGACCTTGCGGCCGGCGGGCGTATCGGCAATGCCCTGGGCGATATTCACGGTCGCAGTACGCCCGGTCACGTGCGCCTTCAAATCGGCATCGTGTACGACAGGCATGCCGTCCACGGGACGGACCGCGACGCCGCTCGCCACGATGTTGACCGACAGGCCGTCGTCGGGAATGGGCGGGCCCTTGCGCGGAAGGTTCTTTGTCGGCGAATTGATGCCGATCTCGATGCGCTGAAGCGTACCGCGCTCGATCCGCTCGATCACCCATTCGCGCAACTCGGGAACGACGAGCGTCGGCCACATCCGCTTGAGCGCAGAGGCCGACATCGGCGTTCCCGCAAAGCCCAGCGTCAGCCGCGGTTCGCCCGAATAGTCGATGGCACCGGTGCCCGCGACGCCGATCTCACCGTTGCTGATGTCGGCCTGCGTCAGCAGAAAACGCTTGTGGTCGGTGTCGAAACGGAAGCCGATCGCAATGCGGTTGAAGACGAGCGGCGGCTCGTTGTCGATGCCGCCGAGCAGGATCGAACCGCCGCTGAAGCCGAGCTGCCAGTCATTGACGGTGCCGTTGGGCGGCTCGAGATGGGCCAGAAGCGTCATGCGGTTCGCGCCCGACAGGATCTTGAACGGGGCGACGAGTACCCGGCGATTGGCGTCCCACTCGAGGTTGATCTCGGCCTGGTCGATCGCCATCGGATAATCGGGCGTGTCGGTGTCGATGATATTGCCCGCGCCGACCGCGATCTTGCCGCGGAAGAAGGTCGGCACGCCGTCGCGGCCGAGCTCGCCCTTGAGTTCGCCCGTCAGCGGCAGATCGGCCGTATAGGTGAGGTCCTTGACCCGCAGCGCCAGCAGGATGTTGGAGGTCGAGACCTTATCGGCCTGGATATCGACCGAGCGCACGCCGTTCTCGGTCGGCCCGATCGTGGCGCGCAGCATCCACGAGCGCGCGCCCTCCTCGCCCAGGCTGAGCGTGACGCCACCGCGGCTCGGCCGGCGCAGGCTGAGCGTGATGTTCTCAAACGACCATTTGCTGCCGCGCTGTTGATCGTCGACGATCAGATTGCCATTCTTCAGACCGATCTCGTTGAGGTTCTGGCCGTCGAGACCGGTCAAGCTCAGACTGTCGAGCCAGTCGAGGCCCTGGAGGATGCCGCTCTGTGCGGTCGCCTGAGGCGCGGCCCGGGACGCGGCTTGAGAGGGATCCTGGCTCGCGGGCGCCGTGGCGAATGGCGGCGGCGGGACGCCATTGCGCGGGAATGTCGGCGGTAGGCCGGCGTCCTTCTTCGAGGCGACGCCGGTCGCCAGCGGCTTCGCGGTATCGCCGGCGGATACGGTGACAGTGCCGTCGGGCGCGATGCGGATCGCGAGCTCGGCATCGACGAGATTGAGGCTTTCCGCGCGCAGGTGCCCCATCAGCAGGCCCGCACCCGACAGCTTCACCTCGGCCTTCGGTGCGCTGGCGACGATGGCCTGATCGCGGTCGCGAACGATGATGTCACGGATACGGACGGCGATGCGGATACGTCCGGCCCGCTCGATCTGGGTGCCTCCGATCTCAACCGTGTTGCCGTGACCGATATTGTCCTCGATCGCGGCCGCCAGCCATGGCGTTGCGATGTCGAGATTGATGGGACCGGCGCCGAGCCGCCACCACAGCGCACCGAAGCAGCCGACGAAGATGACGATCAGGGCGCCGGCAATCACGGCGAAACGCTTCAGCCAAGGTTCGGCCGCCAGCCAGCGGCGCAACGCACCAAACCCGTCACTGAGGCGATGGAAGCCCGAACTGGAACGCGACAACAGCCGGCGCGCGCGATGGCCCGCGGCCGCCTCCTGATCCGGATCCCAATCGGCGTCGTCCCATTCCTGCGGCTGTTGCTGACCGCCGCGCCGATCGAAGTCCCGGTTGTAATCCTGGGGCGACTTGTTCCTTGCCATTGCCTCTCGATACAGGCGCCCGTCATAGGATTGAGCGCCGCCGGGACCGCAGCCGCCCACCGGAAGCGAAGCTCCCTGCGCCGGCATTGCAGCCATACCTCGAATATTCCTGCTGTTCGTCATTTCGCCCCGGGAGCGCGTTCAACGAGCAGCGGGTTGGTGCGTGGAATTCCTTGTAACCATACTCCGGCGCCGTCAGACTTGCCCAGCCGAGGGCGCGATTCCGGCACGCCGGACGAGAGCTGCAATACCGTTTCGATTGACCCGCCGAAAGCGTCGAAAGGAAGGCGTATGTCCAAGAAATCCCGCAAGAAATCGTCCAAAACGCCCTCCGGCAGTCCGACGGCCAAAAAGAACGCCCTGAAAACACGGGCATCGACTCCAGCAAAGTCCGCGAAAACGCAGCGGACACCGGCGAGCAAATCAACCGCAAGCTTGGCAAGAGCAGGATCACATAAGGCCGCATCGAAACAGTTAAATTCTTCCAAATCGGCATCCGCGCCCGCGAGGGCAAAGTCCGGTCTGTCCGAGGGCGACAAGGCCCCCGCCTTCCGCCTGCCCCGCGACGGCGGCGAGGTGGTCACGTTGGCGGACCATGCCGGCCAAAAACTCGTCCTGTTCTTCTACCCCCGCGCCGACACGCCGGGCTGCACCCGGGAGGCGATCGACTTCAGCCGCCTGGCCGGCGCCTTCGCGGCGGCCGGCACCGCCGTGCTCGGGATCTCTGCCGATCCGCTAAAGGCTCAGGAGAAGTTCCGCGACAAGCACGGTCTCGGCATCCCCCTCGTCTCGGACGAACGACACCAGATGCTGGAAGCCTATGGCGCCTGGGGCGAAAAGTCCATGTATGGCAAGAGCTTCCTCGGAATTCTTCGCACCACGGTACTGGTCGGGCCCGATGGTAAAGTGGCCAGGATCTGGCGCAATGTCCGGGTCGACGGTCATGCCGACGCGGTGCTGGAAGCGGCAAGAAGTCTTTAACCAGTCCCTTAAATTCGCGCGTTCCCGTTTGCGGAAAATTAACCATGACCGGCCCAGATTGCTGCGGCAATTTGGCCGTACGGACTCATCCGACCGGCGCGGGAGTGCCGATGTCGACAAGTTCTGCCCAATATTCGCAGTACCCCCAACATCATCCCCGCGACCACGGACGGACCTTCCAACGCCGCCCCGCCGTCGCAGCAACCGCAGCGATCCCCCTTCCCGCAACCGACGACGCCTACACCATCGTCCACGCCGGCAAGCAGGTCCGCTTCGGGCCCGTGGTGTTCTGGATCGTGGTCGGAACGGTGGTGCTGCTTGGTCTCTGGTCGGCGGCGACAGCCACTTATTTCGCTTTCCGTGACGACGTCCTGACCCGGCTGATCGCCCGCCAGGCCGAGATGCAGTACGCCTATGAGGACCGCATCGCCGAGCTGCGTGCCAGGGTCGACCGCACCACCAGCCGCCAGCTGCTCGACCAGGAACAGTTCGACCAGAAACTCGACCAGATCATGAAGCGGCAGACGGTGCTGGAGTCCCGGGCGACGGCCCTCGGGGCCATGCCTGACGTGACCGGCTCGATTCCCCGCGCGGCTCCGCAGCGCGGCGATTCGAGCCAGATCACGCCGAAGCCCTCGCCGATCAGCGACACCGTGATCTTCGTGGCGCCGCCGGACCGTGAGGCGCGTCTCGAGTCGCGTGCGCCGGCCGTGGCAGCACCGCCAACCAGCCAATTTGCCAACAATCAGGGCTTCGACAACGTCCTGGTCCGGCTCACGAGCTCGCTCGATCAGGTCGAGCGTCGCCAGATGGCGGCGCTCAGCGCCGTCGAGGAAGGGATGGATTCACGCATGCGCCGGATGCGCGGCGTGGTCAGCGATCTCGGCCTGAATCTCGCCCATCTCGAAGCCGCGGTGCCGCGCACCGCGATGGGCGGGCCCTTTGTCCCTGTCAAACTGGCGGCCAACGCCGGACCGTTCGAGAAGCAGCTCTATCGAATCAACACCACGCGCGCCGAGATGGATCGTCTCAACCGCACGCTGGCGCTCGTGCCCTACCGCAAGCCCGTCATCGGGGAGGTCGAGTTCACCTCCGGCTTCGGCATCCGCAGCGATCCCTTCCTCGGACGGCCCGCGATGCATACCGGGCTCGACTTCCGCGCCGCCACCGGCGATCCGGTCCGCGTCACCGCCAACGGCAAGGTCGTGTCCGCCGGCTGGTCCGGCGGTTACGGCCGCATGGTCGAGGTCGACCACGGCAATGGGCTTTCGACTCGCTACGGCCATCTCTCCGAGATCAACGTCAGGGTCGGCGAGACCGTGAAGATCGGCCAAGTCGTCGGTCTGGTCGGGTCGACCGGTCGCTCCACCGGTCCGCATCTGCATTACGAGACCCGCATCGACGGCGAAGCGGTCGATCCGCAGAAATTCTTGCGCGCCGGCGTGCGCCTCAGCGCGGGCTAAACGATCACTGGCTGCGCTCGTGGCCGACCTCGCCGGTGATCACGTCGCCGAACAGCTCCCAGGCCTGCCCGTTGAAGCGCATCAGCTGCATCTGCTCGATCGGGAAATAATCGTCCGGCGAGGTGTTGACCATGATGCCCGGCAACATCAGTTCGGTGTGGAAGTTCTTCAGATTTGCAGCCTGCTTCATGACATTCGCCCGCGTGAGATTGTCACCACACTGCTTCAACACCTGCACCATCGCCTCGGCCTGCACGTAACCGTAGATGTTGTTGGCGTTGGCCTTGTCGCCGTCGGGATAATACTTGTCCATGAACGCGCGCCATTTCACCACGGCGGGGTCCCTGTCCCACGTCGGGTCTGTCGGATCCTTGAGATAGGCCGTTGAGATGATGTCCTTGGAGTATTCGAGCCCGGCTGGCTTGAGCACCGAGGCGACGGAGGTCGCGGTGTTGGCCAGGAAGAATTTCGGCTTCCAGCCGAGTTCGCCGACCTTCCGGATCGCCTGCGCCGAGCCTTTCGGCGCAGCCCATGAGAAGAAGATGTCGGCACCGGAATCATGCAAGGCCACGATCTGCGAGTCGATCGAGGGATCGCTGACCTCATAGGACTTGTCCGCGATGATCATGCCGGCCTTGTCGCCAAGCCCGTCCTTCAGGCCCTTGAACTGGTCCTTGCCGGCGTCGTCGTTCTGCCAGAACACTGCGATCTTGCCGTTCGGAAAATTGTCGCGGATGTACTTTGCATAGATCCGCCCCTCGCTCTGGTAGTTGGGCTGGAAGCCCATGGTCCACGGGGAATTCTTGGGATCGCCGAACTTAGTGGCGCCGGAGGCGACGAAGAGCTGCGGCACCTTTTTGGCGTTCATGTATTTCATGATCGCGGAGTTCGAGGGCGTGCCGAGGGACTGAAAAATCAACAGCACCTCGTCGCTCTCGACCAGCTTGCGCGCCTGCTCGATCGCCTTCGGCGGCGAGTAGGCGTCGTCATAGCTGATGAAGTTGATCTTGCGCCCGTTGATGCCGCCCTGGTCGTTGATCATCTTGAAATAGGCGGCCTCACTCTTGCCGATCACGCCATAGGAGGATGCCGGCCCGCTATAGGGCATGATATTGCCGATCCTGATTTCGGTATCGCTGGCGCCGGGGTCGTATTTCTTCTGCGCCAAAGCCGGTGTCGTGACGAGCACTCCGGCAGCAAGCATGGCGAGGGCAGCGAGGTTTTTGCGACGACCCGGCATCGTTCTCTCCCCTATGTTTTGTAGTCTTGTTTTGCCGGGAGTGTCGCAAGGCGGACGGCGGCTGGCAAGCGCCAGGATTTTCCGCACGGTGAAACAGCAGATGGAACTACGCGCTACGCCGCAGCAGGTGCCAACGGCGCCCGTCGATCACCAGCAGCGCGCTGCCGATGACGATGGTGCCTGCGATCTCGCGTATCGAGATCGGTTCGCCCAGCACCAGCCATCCCAGCAGAATGGCGGTGACAGGAATGAGCAGCATCGAGAGCGCCGCGAGCAGCGACCAGTCGCGTACGTCGATCCTGTTGTCGCTCGGGGGCATGGGCTCTCACATCGACGGCCGAGCCCGTTCGCCTAGCTAGGACAACACGGCGAACAGTGCCACCCGATTTCCGATGAGCACCGGTTTACAAGACCGATGCTCGGAACGAATGGAGTGGCAGAATCTGTCAGATGCTCATACGACAGGCTACGACGGCTGTTTCGGCTGCGACACCAGCTCGATCATCCTGCCTTCGTCGTCGTCCGGCATCGCTGCCTTCGCCTGCGCGTAGGACTCGACCGCGGCGCGCGAGACCAGCGGCTTGTCAGCGAGCAAGCTCTCGGCGAGCTTCACTGCGTAGACGGCGTCCTTGTGCCGCAGCGCTGCCGTGAACGTCGCGCCGCTGAAGTCGCGGGCGACCATGCGCCTGGAATGACGCTGCACCTGGGGGCTCGCGGCGACGCCCGCCTGGATCGACTCCAGCACGAGGTTCATGTCGAGTCCGGCCTGCTCGGCGATTGCGAGGCCTTCGGCGAGGCCGGCGATCTGGATCGCGCCCATCAGGTTGTTGATGAGCTTGTAGACCGTGCCGGAGCCGACCGCGCCGAAATGGCGGATGGTCGAGCCGATCGGTTCGAGATAAGGCCGCGCGCGTTCGAGATCGGCCGCATCGGCACCAACCAGCAGCGTCAGCCTTCCAGCGGCCGCTGCGTCCGGCAATCCGGTCACGGGGCAATCGACATAGATGAGCCCGCGCGCGTTCAGCTCGCGGGCCATCTCGCGGGCGTGGTCATAGGAGACGGTGGAGCATTCGATCGCGATGGTGCCGGCCTTCGCCGTCTTGGCGGCGCCCTTTAGCCCAAGCCAGACCGCGCGCGAAGCTTCATCATCGGCAACCATCGTCACGACTGCGTCGGCATCGATCGCGGCATCCTCAGGCGAAGTCGCCCAAAGCGCGCCGCGCGCGATCAAATCTTCGGCCTTGGCCTTGCTGCGATTCCACAGCGTCACCGTGAAGCCGGCATCGAGATAACGGCCCGCCATGCCGTGACCCATCCGTCCCAATCCGATGAAGGCAACGCGGGGCATGGCTAATCCACGTCCTCGATGTCGGCACCGGGAGTGCCGAAGGCGCGCTGCGCCAGCGTGGCGGCCATGAACTCGTCGAGTTCGCCATTGAGCACGCCCGACGTATCGGATGTCTGCACGCCGGTGCGCAAATCCTTCACCATCTGATAGGGCTGCAGCACGTAGGAGCGGATCTGATGGCCCCAGCCGATGTCGGTCCTGGCGGCCTGGTCGGCGGCGGCCTTTTCCTCGCGCTTCTTCAGCTCGATCTCGTAGAGCCGCGCGCGCAGCATGTCCCAGGCCTGAGCCCGATTTTTGTGCTGGGAACGGCCGGCCTGGCAGACCACGGCGACACCGGTCGGAATGTGGGTCAGCCGCACCGCGGATTCGGTCTTGTTGACGTGCTGGCCGCCGGCGCCGCCCGAACGCATGGTGTCGGTGCGGACGTCGGATTCCTTGATGTCGATCTTGATGCTGTCGTCGATAACCGGAAACACCTGCACGCTCGAAAACGAGGTGTGCCGCCGTGCGTTGGAATCGAACGGCGAGATGCGGACGAGGCGATGCACGCCAGCTTCGGTCTTCAGCCAGCCATAGGCGTTATGGCCGGAGACCTGGATGGTCGCGGACTTGATGCCGGCCTCTTCGCCCTCGGACTCTTCGAGGAACTCGACCTTGAAACCGTGCGTCTCGGCCCAGCGCGTGTACATGCGCAGCAGCATCTGCGCCCAGTCCTGGCTCTCGGTGCCGCCGGCACCCGCATGGACTTCGAGATAGGAATCGAACCGGTCGGCTTCGCCCGACAGCAGCGCCTCGAGCTCGCGCCGCGCGACTTCCTTCTTCAGGTTCTTCAGCGCAGCTTCGGCTTCAGCGACGACGCCCGCATCGCCCTCGGCCTCGCCGAGCTCGATCATGCCGATATCGTCTTCGAGCTCCTGCTCGACCTTGCCGATACCGCCAAGCGAATCCTCCAGCGAGGTCCGCTCCTGCATCAGCTTCTGGGCTTTCTGGGGATCGTTCCAGAGGTTGGGATCTTCTGCGAGCTTATTCAGCTCAGCGAGGCGCGCCGTCGATTTCTCGACGTCAAAGATGCCTCCTCAGCAGCCCGACTGACTGCTTGATCTCTTCTACCAACCGTTCGATTTCGGCGCGCATGTCGTTCTCTGGTCTCGCGGAGCTGGTTCCGCGTGCAATTGGATGGGGATGTAGCGGCGGCGGCTGCAAAGCGCAACCGCCGCCGGGAAGAACGTCTGTCTTGTCCTAAGCCCTAGTACAGCCCGCCGGTGCCCGGCCGCATGAAGAAGCCGGAATCAGGCGGCGGCTGCTGGGACGCCGGCATGCGGCCGTCGGCGTCGGCGACACCGATGACCGAATAATTGTCCGGCGGCGCCGTGCCCGGCTTGAAGGCTTCGAGAATGGTGCCGCTGGTTTCGCCGGGACCGGCGCGCATACCGGTCTTGGCGACGACGCGCACGAGCTTGATGCCGGCCGGCACCTTGAACGGTACCGCAGGCTTGTCGGCGAGTGCGAGCTTGAGGAAATCGCGCGCGATCGGCGCCGCGAGATGGCCGCCGGTCGCGGCATTGCCCTTACCCAGCGGACGCGGCTTGTCGTAGCCCATGTAAATGGCGACGGCGATATCGGGCGAGAAGCCGACGAACCAGGCGTCCTTGGCCTCGTTGGTGGTACCGGTCTTGCCGGCGATCGGCTTGCCGACCGCCTTGACCACGGTCGCGGTGCCGGCCTGGACCACGCCTTCCAGCAACTCCGTAATCTGGTAGGCGGTCATGGAGTCCAACACCTGCTCGCGGCGGTCGATCAGTTGCGGCTCGGGCTGGTTCTTCCAGCCGCCGGGGGCGTCGCAGCCGCGACATTCGCGCTGGTCGTGCTTGAAGATGGTGTGGCCGTAACGGTCCTGGATCCGATCGATCAGCGTCGGCTTCACGCGGCGGCCGCCATTGGCGAGCATCGAGTACGCCGTGACCATGCGCATTGCCGTCGTCTCGCCGGCGCCAAGCGCGTAGGAGAGATAGTTCGGCAATTCGTCGTAGACGCCGAAACGACGGGCATATTCGCCAATCAACGGCATGCCGATATCCTGCGCGAGGCGCACCGTCACCGTGTTGAGCGATTGCCGCAGCGCGTTGCGCAGCGTGACCGGTCCCTGGTACTTGCCCGAGGAGAAGTTTTCCGGCCGCCACACGCCGGCGCCCTGCCCCTGATCGATTTCGATCGGCGCATCAAGCACGACGGTCGAGGGCGTATAGCCGTTGTCGAGCGCAGCCGAATACACGATCGGCTTGAACGACGACCCCGGCTGCCGATAGGCCTGCGTGGCGCGATTGAACTGGCTCTGGTCGAACGAGAAACCGCCGACCATCGCAAGCACGCGGCCGGTCCAGGGATCCATCACCACCATCGCGCCGGACACTTCGGGAATTTGGCGCAACCGGTACTGACCCTCGACCGGTTGCCCTTCCTTGCTGTAGAGCGGATCGGCATAGATCACGTCGCCGGGCTGCAGCACCTGCGCCACCGACGTCGGCGTCTTGCCCTTGGTGTTGCCCTGCGCCGGCCTCGCCCATTTGACGCCGTCGAGCGTAACGAGGCCCGTCTCGCGCTGCTTGCTCACGGCGCCGCCAAGCTCGCGGCTCGGCTGGAAGCCGATGCGCGCCGACTGCTCGCTGGTCTCCAGCACGACCGCCATGCGCCAGGGCGAGATGTCGGAGAGCGATTTGATCTCGGCGAGCTTCACGCCCCAGTCGCCCGAAATATCGAGCTTGCTGATGGCGCCGCGATAGCCCTGCTGCTCGTCATAGTTCACGAGGCCGGCGACCATGGTCTTGCGCGCCATGACCTGGATCTTCGGATCGAGCGTCGTGCGGACCGAGAGCCCGCCCTCGTACAGCTTCTTCTCGCCATAGCGCTCGAAGAGGTCGCGGCGGACCTCCTCGGCGAAATATTCGCCGGCGAAGGTGTGGGCGCCGTTGGAACGGCTGGTGACGACCAGCGGCTCCTTGCGCGCCTTGTCGGCGTCAGCCTGCTTGATCCAGCCGTTCTCCTGGAGACGATCGATCACGTAGTTGCGGCGCTCGATGGCGCGATCACGGTTGCGCACCGGGTGCAGGGTCGCCGGCATTTTCGGCAGCGCCGCGAGATAGGCGGCTTCAGCCACTGTCAGCTCGTTCACCGACTTGTCGAAATAGACCAGCGAAGCGGCCGCGATGCCGTAGGCGCCGAGACCGAGATAGATTTCGTTCAGATACAGTTCGAGGATCTTGTCCTTGGAATAGGTCTTCTCGATCCGCATCGCCAGCAAGGCTTCCTTGATCTTGCGCGCGAACGAGACCTCGTTGGTCAAGAGGAAGTTCTTGGCGACCTGCTGGGTGATGGTGGAGGCGCCCTGCGGACGCCGATTGGAGCCGTAATTCTGGATGTAGAGCAGACCTGCGCGCGCCATGCCGGTGTAGTCGATGCCGCCATGCTCGTAGAAATTCTTGTCTTCGGCCGCCAGGAACGCGTTGATCACGAGCTTGGGCACCGCCTGGATCGGCAGATAGAGCCGCCGCTCCTTGGCGTATTCGCCGAGCAGCGAACCGTCGACCGCGTGCACGCGGGTCATCACCGGCGGCTCGTAATCCTGAAGCTGAGAATAGTCCGGCAAATCCTTGGAGAAGTGCCAGATCAGGCCTGCCACGGCCCCGATACCGACAAGGAACACCACTGTTCCCGCGGCGAACAGGAAGCCCATGAACCGCACCAGCAAGCGCATTATCTGTTTATCCGTTCAAACTCTGGATCAGCCCAGTATCAGCCCCTTGGCACCCCAAACAGGCGCCAACCTCACGTCGCGAATTCACCGGCTTACGCAATACCATCAGTGCCGGACTTGAGACGCTCGCCGAACAGGATTCTCGCCGATTCCGGAACCCCCTGCGGCGTTTTTATAAAGCGCCCGCTGTGGCCAAACTAGGGCTTTTGCGGCGGGACGGAAAAACCCTTTCAGTTTGAAGACTCTGGGTCGTCAATTTGACGATCCCGCCGTGGCCATCCGTTTGGTCAAAAACCCGTCAATCGCCTGCGCCATCGACCCGACGGCACGCGACCGCCACCCCTCCGAGACCAGGTGCT
The DNA here is from genome assembly GCF_016616425.1 of Bradyrhizobium diazoefficiens. Classification (NCBI taxonomy): domain Bacteria; kingdom Pseudomonadati; phylum Pseudomonadota; class Alphaproteobacteria; order Hyphomicrobiales; family Nitrobacteraceae; genus Bradyrhizobium; species Bradyrhizobium diazoefficiens. The sequence goes on along the minus strand of NZ_CP067101.1, from coordinate 3,788,604 downwards.
CGAGGTCGCCCTTGTTGGAGACATAACCGATCTCGACCAGCACCGAGGGCACATCGGGCGCCTTCAGGACCCGGAAGCCGGCCGATTTCAGGGGGTGCTTGTGCATCCGTACCGTCGACTTCATTTCCGCCATCAGAAGGCGGGCGAAACGGTTCGAAAAGGTGCGGGTTTCTCGCTGCGTGAGGTCGATCAGGATGTCGGCGACATCGGTCGGCTCCTCCGCGAGGTTGAAGCCCGCGATCGCATCCGCCCGGTTTTCCGCATCGGCCAGCCGCTGAGCCTCGGCATCGGACGCCTTGTCGGACAGCGTATAGATGGTCGCGCCCTGCGCATCGCCCTCGGCACGGGGCAGTGCATCGGCATGAATCGAGACGAACAAAGCGGCCTTGAGGTTGCGGGCGACCTTGGTCCTGTCATTGAGGGGGATGAAGGTGTCATCGTCCCGCGTCATGACCACACGGTATTTGCCGGCCTTCTCGAGCTTGTCGCGCAGGGCCAGCCCGAACGCGAGCACCAGGTTCTTTTCGCTCTCGCCGCCGGACTGCGTGCCATTGTCGATGCCGCCATGGCCGGGATCGATCACGACCACCGGCCGGCCATCGGCCTTGTGCTGCGCCGTTTCCGGGGTCGCCGTCGCGGGAGCCGTTGCAGGCTGCGCCTCAGCGATCGAGGGCCGTAGCTCGGGGCGATTTTCGGGCGCGAGCGACTGCACGAAGGCGGCACGGTCGACCTCCTCCAGCTCCAGCACCAGCCGGGCCGGCTGGCCGTTGGCCGCCTCCAGCACGTAGGAATTGGCGATCCTGGCCGGTCCGGTTAGGTCGAACACGATTCGCGAGCCGCCGGGCATGACGAGCCCATAGCGGAAGGCCTTGACCAGTCCGCGCCCCCCGACCCCCGTGCCCGGAGGAAGATGAAAATTGACCTGCGGCACGTCAACGACGACCCGGTAGGGGTCGGCCAGCGTGACGGCGCGGAAGCTGACGGCCTGGTCGATGTCGAGAATGAAGCGGGTCTGCTTGTCGTCGCCGGCCAGCCGGGCGGCCGAGGCGACCGGGAAATTCGCCACCGCAACAACGGGTTGCGGCCGGCTTTCCGCCGCCCTCAGGCGCGAGGAATCAGCACATGGCAATACCGCGGCGCACAGAAGCGCGCATCCCAGCAAAACCCGTTGATTTGTGCGGCTCGCCACCGATTCCGTGCCTCCGAGCAGCCCTTTTAACGCAATAGAACCACAGGGTTAATCGATCCTTAATGACAGAAGCGCGAAACTCGCTGACTGTGACCGCCGTGCGACGCTCCCTTGCACGGTTGGCTCATTCCTCGTATGTACGGAATGCTGACGGCCGATATTTCCGGTTGTGTCGCATTCAGCCTCCCGGTGCAGCGCCGGAACTCCCAAGGTTTGGGAATTCCAGCGTTTTCCGTTTCCCTCTAAGGCCAGCGCGGTGCGCGGCAGCGAGGTGGAGCGGGTCAAGCATCGGCGGCGGACGGTCCCGGGCTACCACTCACGTTCCCGGGACGGTTTTGACAGCGGCATAACCCATTGCCCGGTCCCTTGATCCCAAGGGAGCGGTTCGTGATCCCCAAGGCGAGCGCGCTCGCGCCATGCCTGGCCAGCAGCAACTGATTGAAGGGCGGCCTCGCCGCCCAATGTTTCATACGGGCCGACGCTTGATGCGCCAGACTGTGCCGACGAATTCTGAAGGACCATTCGCGACGCTGCGGAGTGAAAATCCCGCGCGCCGCGTTGGTCCTGAAGCTTCCGGTTCGGCAAGGCGCGAGAGACGGCGTTTCGGCCTTCCCCTCACCCCCGAATCAGGTGGACCGTCGCGTCACCCGGCGGCGCGATACGCGCCCACGGTGAATCGCGCCCGCCGCCGCCAAGAGTTAAGACATGCCCAACAAGATGTTGATCGATGCCACCCACCCGGAAGAGACCCGGGTCGTCGTGGTCCGCGGCAATCGCGTCGAAGAGTTTGATTTCGAGACCGCACAACGCAAGCAGCTGCGCGGGAACATCTATCTCGCCAAGGTCACAAGGGTCGAACCCTCGCTCCAGGCCGCCTTCGTCGAATATGGCGGCAACCGCCACGGCTTCCTTGCCTTCAGCGAAATCCATCCCGACTACTATCAGATCCCGGTCGCCGACCGGCAGGCGCTGATCGAGGCCGAGGAACAGGCCCATCGCGAGGCCGAGGAGGAGAGCGAGAACCGCTCCCACGGCCGCCGTCGTTCGCGCCACCGCAACGCCCGCCGCCGCGGCCATGGCGAGCGCGTGCGCAGCGACATCGTGGAAGGCCTCGATGCCGGCGCTGATCCCGCCGCCCGGCCGATCGAGGGTGCAGCGCTGCCGGAGCATGCCGAGGGCACCCTGCACGAAGGCGAGCATCTGCACGCCGACACGGAGCATCACGGCGAGCATGAGGGCCATGATCTGCACGACCACGATCACGGCGAACATGATGATCGCGATCACGATCACGACGATCATCATGCCCATGATGACGAGCGTGCGCACGATCACGACCATGGTCACGATGACCAGCACGATCATCATGATCATGATCATGCCGACGAGACGCCCGCGCCTGTCGCGGCCATCGGCGCCGAGCCCGTGGTCGCGACCGAGACTGTTGCCGAGCCGCAGGAAACGCGAGCCTTCGAATCTCACGCTCCGGAAGCGCATGCGGAAGCTCTGGCTGAGGCCGTGACATCAGCCGCTGAGCCGGCCGATGCCGTGTACGCCGCCGGCGAGGGTGCCGAGACGTCGCCTGCCGAGGCTGCGGAAGCAATCGACGAAGACGACGAGGATGAGGACGAGGACGGCGAGGAAGCCGAAGAGGAAGTCGTCGAATCTGTCGGCGGCGACGACGTGATGGAGGAAGTGCCGGAGCGCACCTTCCGCCCGCGTCGCCAGTACAAGATCCAGGAAGTCATCAAGCGCCGCCAGGTGATGCTGGTGCAGGTCGTCAAGGAAGAGCGCGGCAACAAGGGCGCGGCGCTGACGACCTATCTGTCGCTCGCCGGCCGCTATGCCGTGTTGATGCCGAACACCGCGCGCGGCGGCGGCATCAGCCGCAAGATCACCAGCGCCCAGGACCGCTCCCGCCTGAAGGAAGTGGTGCAGGATCTCGACGTGCCCGAGGGCATGGGCATCATCCTGCGCACCGCGGGCGCCGCCCGGACCAAGCCCGAGATCAAGCGCGATTTCGAATACCTGATCCGGATGTGGGAGACGGTGCGCGACCTCACGCTGAAGTCGCAGGCCCCGACCCTCGTCTACGAGGAAGGCTCGCTGATCAAGCGCTCGCTGCGCGATCTCTACAACAAGGAGATCGACGAGATTCAGGTCGCTGGCGAATCCGGCTACCGTGAAGCGCGCGACTTCATGAAGATGCTGATGCCCGCCAATGTCAGCGCAGTGAAGCAGTATCGCGACGGCCAGCCGCTGTTCTCGCGCATGGGCGTCGAGAGCCAGCTGGACGCGATGTTCTCGCCAACCGTGCAGCTGCGCTCCGGCGGCTACATCGTGATCAACCAGACCGAGGCGCTGGTCTCGATCGACGTCAACTCCGGACGATCCACGCGCGAGCACCATATCGAGGACACCGCGCTCAAGACCAATCTGGAGGCGGCCGAAGAGGTCGCCCGGCAGCTTCGCTTGCGCGACCTCGCCGGCCTGATCGTCATCGACTTCATCGACATGGACGAGAAGCGCAACAACCGCGCGGTCGAGCGCAAGCTGTCCGATTGCCTCCGGCAGGACCGCGCGCGCATCCAGGTCGGCCGCATCTCGCATTTCGGCTTGCTCGAGATGTCGCGCCAGCGCATCCGCGCCAGCGTGCTCGAGAGCTCGACCGATCCGTGCCCGCATTGTGGCGGCACCGGCCACGTCCGCTCGGTGTCCTCGGTGGCGCTCCAGCTGCTGCGCGGCCTCGAAGAGATCCTGATGAAGGGCGCGACCCACAATCTCGTGGTCCGCACCCGCACCGACGTCGCGCTCTATGTGCTGAACCACAAGCGCGGCCATCTGCGCGATCTCGAGAACGGCTTCAAGGTCACGCTGTCGGTTATCGCAGATCCCAGCGTCAGCGGGCCGCAGGCCTACGTCATCGACCGCGGCGAGCAGGTGCATACGCTGGAAGCCGCCAAGGCGCTGCTTGCGGCGCAGGCGGCTGCGAGCCCGCCGCCCGTGGCTGAAGAGGCTTTTGACGAAGAGGACGGCTTTGACGTCGAGACCGAATCCGAGGTCGAAACCGAGGAGACCGAGGGCCTCGCCGAGGAGCAGGCATCGGGCGAAGCCACCTCCGACCAGGACGGCCTGCGCCGCAAGCGCCGCCGGCGCCGGCGCGGCCGCGGTGGCCAGCGCGACGGCGAGTTGCGCGAGGATAACGCCCTTCCCGAAGCGGCCATGGCGGCCGGCCAGGGTGAAGAGGATGCCGAATCCGAGCAGGACGGCGAGGAAGGCGAGGAACAGGCAGGTCAGGCCCGCGGCGAACAGCAAGGCAGCGCCGACCGCCGGCGCCGGCGTGGCCGCCGTGGCGGACGCCGTCGGCGCGGAGGTGGCGAAGATGGTCTCGCCGGCTCCATCAGCGACGAGCTTGCGGCCAATGCGCTGCCGGAAGCGACCGAGGCGGTTGCCGATTTCGACGGCGGCACCGAGGCTGCGCCCTCGATTGCGCAAATCGAGCATGCCGCCGAGCCACAAGTGTCGCAGCCTGAACCGCGCGCCGAGATGCAGACAGAGGCGCCGGTCCAGCCCGAGCCCGTTGCCGCGGAGGAAGAGCCCGCCGACGACAAGGCCGCACGGCGCCGCTCCACGGTCCGGGAAAAGGTGAGCTTCCTGTCGAGCAGCCCGCGCGAGCCGGCGACCCCGGTTGCGCAGCCCGCCGAGCCGGTCGCTCCGCCGGCGCCCGAACCCGCGCCGGAAGCGGCAAGCGAAACGCCGGCCGCCCCGCGCCGCGCCGGCTGGTGGTCCCGCCGCTTCGGCGGCGGCGAATAAAGCCGAACGTCCCATGCAGAACGCCCGGCACAGCCGGGCGTTTTTGTTTCGACGCTTGCCCTGCTCGCACTAGGACGGGAGTTCGTCCCCACCAAGCGGCGCGATGCGATCGGGCGGTGCTGGTCGTCGAAAGATCTTCGGCGCGCAAAAAACTCGGTGCGCGGTGCGTCCAACTTGGTTTGCGATATGCTAGATCGCTTTCACGATTTTGAAGGGGACCAGCATTGTCTGAGCTTTGCGATTCCGGCGCCGTCGAGCTGCGCCGCCTGTTGGCCGCGCGGGCGATCTCGCCCGTCGAGCTGTTGGACTCCTGCCTGTCCCGCATTTCCGCCGTCAACCCCGCCGTCAACGCCGTCGTGACGCTGGACGAGCCGGGCGCACGTGCCGCTGCCAAGGCGGCCGAAGCCGCCATCCTGTGCGGCGAGGATCGTGGTGCCCTGCACGGGCTCCCCGTTCTCATCAAGGACACCCAGGACACCGCCGGGATTCGTTCCACCTATGGCAGCCCGCTGCTGAAGGATAACGTCCCGGCCGCCGATCAGGGCTCGGTTGCGCGCCTGCGCGCCGCCGGCGCGGTCATCTTCGGCAAGACCAACACGCCGGAATGGGCGGCGGGCGGCAACACCCGCAATCCCGTGTTCGGCGCGACCGGCAATCCCTTCGATCCCATGCGCTCGGCGGCCGGCTCCTCCGGCGGCTCGGCGGTGGCGCTGGCCTGCGGCATGGCTCCGCTCGCCTCGGGCTCGGACACCGGCGGCTCCTTGCGCAATCCGGCAGGCTTTGCCGGCATTGTCGGCATGCGTCCGTCCTACGGCCTCGTGGCCAGCGAAAAGCGTGCGTTCGGTTGGTCCAACTTGTCGACCGACGGGCCGATGGCGCGCAACGTCGCCGACACCGCGCTGATGCTGTCGGTGATGGCGAGCGATGACGCCCGCGATCCGCTCGCCTATACGCTGCCCGGCGAGCCCCTGCGCGCTCGCGCCGGGCGCTGGGCCACGCCGCACCCCGCAGAACTCGGCAAGCTGCGTCTCGCCTTCACCGAGGATTTTGGCTTCGCCCCGACCGAGCAGGCCATCCGGCGCGTGTTTCGCGCGCGTGTGAAGAGGCTAGCGCCGCTCTTCGCAGAATCCCGCGAAGCGACACCGGATTGCTCCGGCGCCGACGACGCCTTTGCCGTGCTGCGCGCGGGCATGTTCCTGGCGACGCACGGCAAGAACTACAAGGAACGTCCCGAGATGCTGGGCCCCAACGTCCGCGCCAATGTCGAGGAAGGCCTCTCCTACACGCTCGAAGATCATGCGCGGGCCGCGACGACGCAGACGCGGATCTATCGCGCCTATCAAAGCTTCTTCGAAACCTGCGACGTGCTGATCAGCCCGACCATTACACTCAGTCCGCGACCATGGTCCGAGCTCTACCCGGCGGAGATCGACGGCGCGCCGACCAAATCCTACTTCCACTGGCTCGCGCTGGCTTACGCCGTCACGCTTCCCGGTCATCCCGCGATCAGCATTCCGCTCGGCGTCGACGAAGCCGGATTGCCCTTCGGCCTCCAGATCGTTGGTCCGCGCGGCGGCGACGCCATCGTGCTCTCGGTTGCCGCGAGCGTTGAGGCTGCGTTCGTGGGCGATGCGCAATTAGGCCGGCCGGTCCCCGATCTGGCGCGGCTTGCAGCGGCGCCGCCGCTGTCCGCCGCACCCGGCTTCCTCACTTGGGAATGACCTTGGGAATGACCGGGTCCGACAGGAGAATTCTTCCGATGCAACGCGCAATCGTTCTCGGCGGCGGCATGATCGGCGTGAGTGCGGCGCTGCACCTGCAGCAACGCGGCTGGTCCGTCACGCTCGTCGATCGCCGGGAGCCGGGCCGCGAGACCAGCTATGGCAATGCCGGAATGATCCAGGCCGAAGCGGTCCGCCCCTATCCGATGCCGCGCGACCTTGCGACGCTCCTGAAGATCGCAACCGGCCGCACCAACGACGTGCGCTACAGCCTGTCGTCGCTTCACCTTCATGTCGAGCCCCTGCTCCGCTACTGGTGGCACTCCGCGCCGAAGCGGCATCGCGAGGCGATCGAGGCCTGGGCACGGCTGATCGCCTACGCTACGGCAGAGCACGACATCCTCATCCGCGAAGCCCATGCGGACAATCTCATCCGCCGCGCCGGCTATCGCATGCTACATCGCGACGCCGCTTCATTCGACCTGGCGATCAAGGCGGCGGACGAAGACCAGCGCGAATTCGGCGTGAATTTCCGCGTGCTCTCCGGCAGCGAGCTTGCCAAGGCCGAGCCGATCCTGCGCGACGATCTTCCCGGCGCGATCCACTGGCTCGACACCTGGACCGTGTCCGATCCCGGCGCGCTGGTCACAGCCTATGCCGGGCTGTTCGAGCGCCTCGGCGGCACCATTGTGCTCGGCGATGCCCGGAGTTTGCAGCAGACCGCGACCGGCTGGTCCGTCGATACGGACCAGGGCCGCCTCGACGCTCCCCACGCCGTCGTGACGCTCGGGCCGTGGTCGCCCGATCTGCTGCACAAATTCGGCTATCGCATTCCGCTGGTGCGCAAGCGCGGCTACCACATGCATTACAGCGGCGGCGCCTCGCTCGACCTGCCGCTCGTCGACAAGGGCGGCGGCTACGCGATGGGCCCGATGGCGAGGGGCATCCGCATCACCACGGGAGCCGAGCTGACGAGCCCGGACGCGCTTGCAACGCCCGTGCAGCTCGCCAGCGCCGAAGCCTCTGCGCGCGAGCTGATCGACCTCGGCAAGCGCGTCGAGCCCGATCCGTGGTTCGGCACCCGCCCCTGCACGCCCGACATGCTGCCGGTGCTCGGGCAAGCTCCGCGTCATCCGGGCCTCTGGATGAATTTCGGCCACGGCCACCAGGGCTTTACCCTCGGTCCCGCGACGGGACGTCTGCTCGCCGAGATCATGAGCGGCGAGACGCCGGCGATTGATCCCGCGCCGTATCGGCCGGAGCGCTTCTAGACCCAAGGAAGAAGGGCTGATCAGCCCAGCCCATCTCGAATCCTGACGGAGCGGCGCACAGATCAGTCCGTCGTGATGGCCGTCTCCATGTCGGTCGGATCGATCTGCTTGGCGAGATTGGCGTTGAGCTTGCCGCGGTCGAGCTCACCCTCCCACCAGGCGACGATCACGCAGGCAACGCCGTTGCCGCACAGATTGGTCAGCGCGCGGCACTCGCTCATGAACTTGTCGATGCCGAGCACGATGGCCATCCCCGGCACGAGGCGCGGATCGACCACGGCCAGCGTCGCCGCCAGCGTGATGAAGCCCGCGCCGGTGATGCCGGAGGCGCCCTTCGAGGTCAGCATCGCCACGACCAGGATGGTCAATTGCTGGCTGAAGCTGAGATCGTAGCCGAGCGCTTGTGCGATGAAGAGCGTCGCCAACGTCATGTAGACGTTGGTGCCGTCGAGGTTGAACGAATACCCCGTGGGAACCACGAGGCCGACCACCGATTTGGAGCAGCCGAGCCGCTCCAGCTTTTCCATCAGGGACGGCAGCGCGCTTTCCGAGGACGAGGTGCCGAGCACGATCAGGAGCTCGTCCTTGATGTAGGCCTGGAACTTGAAGATCGAGAACCCCGCCAGGCGTGCGATGATGCCGAGCACGACGAAAACGAACAGCCCCGCGGTGAGGTAGAACGTGGCGATCAGCCCGATCAGGTTGAGGATCGCGCCGGTGCCGAACTTGCCGATCGTATAGGCCATCGCACCGAACGCGCCGATCGGCGCTGCACGCATCACAATCGAGATGACGCCGAACACGGCATGAGCGGCGTCGTCGATGAAGCTGCGGATGGTATGGCCGCGCTCGCCGAGGCTCATGATCGCGAAGCCGAACAGCACCGAGAACAGCAGCACCTGGAGGATCTCGCCTTGCGCGAACGCGCCGACCACGGTGTCCGGAATGATGTGCAGCACGAAATCGACGGACTTCTGACCGGCGGCCTGCTTGGCGTAATTTGCAACGGCCGCCTCGTTCGCCGCTCCACTGCCGAAGCCCGCGCCCGGCTTCACCAGGTTGCCGATGATGAGTCCGATCATCAGGGCGAAGGTCGAAACGACCTCGAAATAGACCAGCGCCTTGATGCCGATGCGGCCGACCTTCTTGGCGTCCTGGATGTGAGCGATGCCGGAGACGACGGTGCAGAAGATGATCGGCGCGATCACCATCTTGATCAGCTTGATGAAGCCGTCGCCGAGCGCCTTGATCCATTCGTTGGTGGCCACCTGCGGCCAGAGCCAGCCGACGATGGCGCCGAGCACGATGGCGATCAGCACCTGAACGTAGAGAACCTTGTACCACGGCTTGGAGATGGGCCGCGCGGCCGGCGGCCCCTCTATCGTTGTCGTTGTCGTCGTCATCGTTTCACTCCCCCTCAAGACGCTGGGCCAGCCAAGATCAACTTGGCCGGCCCAGTCAATTGGAACCACTCGCTCTTTGCGCGTTTACCTGCGGCGCTCGATCAGCCTGCGCGCCCCTGGCATCAACGTCGCGCCAAGCGCGTTCTTGACCAGCGAAGCCGCAACGAACGGCACGATGCCGACCTGCCAGGCCTTCGCGGCGCCCAGCCCAACACCGAACGCCAGCCAGCCGAAGCCGGCAGCCAGAATGACGATATGGCCAACAGCCATCGCTGCAAACAGCAGCGTCACGCTGCGGTCCCAGCCGCGTTCGGCGAGCCAGCCGGTCACGAAGGCAGCAGCAATGAAACCGAACAGATAGCCCGCGGTCGGGCCGACCAACGGTGCAATTCCACTCACCGGTCCGGCGAATACCGGCGCGCCAAGCGCACCTTCGGCGAGGTAGGCGATCATGGTTGCGCTGCCAAGACGCCAGCCATAGCCAGCGCCGATCATCAGCACCACCAGCGTCTGCAAGGTCATGGGCACATAGGGCAGCGGCAGGCTGACCTTGGCTGACAGCGCCATCAATGCGGTGCCGAGCACCACCAGCACGATCGCGCGCACTGCGCCAACGGTTTCGCCTGGCCGGGTCGGCCACATCAATGCGGTGAGAGAAAAATGCGGCGTAGCGATGGTCGGGACAGATCGGTCAGACAAGATGAACTCCGGACGTGGTCGAAAACTGGCGGCTATTTAAGCCAGTGAGCGATCCGGTCAACTGCCTCGCGCATCTCCCCGGGCGAGCGCGCATAAGAAAGACGAATGAACGAGCGGCCATGAACGGGATCGAAATCGAGGCCGGGCGTGGCCGCAACGCCTGCCTGCTCCAGCATCTGCTTGGCGAACTCGAAACTGTCGGACGTGAAATCCGAGACGTCGGCATAGAGGTAAAATGCACCATCGGCCGGCAGGAACTTGCTGAGGCCGGCTTTCGGCAATCCCTCGATCAGAATGCGCCGGTTTTCCTGATAGCCGTGCTTGATCTCCTCCATCTCGGCCGCACCGTCGAAGGCGGCCTCTGCCGCGATCTGCGACAGCGCGGGCACCGAGATCGACAGGTTCTGCTGGAGCCGCTCGATTGGCCGCGCCAGGATTTCGGGCACGACCATCCAGCCGACGCGCCAGCCCGTCATGCAAAAATACTTCGAAAACGAGTTGATCACGAGTGCGTACTCGGAGAGCGCGGCCGCGGTGACGGCCGGAAACGCATAATCGAGCCCGTGATAGATCTCGTCCGAGATGAAGCGGATGCCCGCGTCTTCGGCGGCTGCAATCAGGCCGGCGAGCGCTTCGCGGGACATCATCGTCCCCGTCGGATTGGCGGGGCTGCCGACCAGCACGCCCTTCAGCGGCGCCTTGCGATGCGCCGCGAGCAGCGCCTCGCCGGTGAGCGCATGGCGCGTCTCGTTCGCGGTCTCGATCAGCACCGGCTCGCAGCCGAGCGCGTTGAGGATATGACGATAAGGCGGATAACCCGGCACCGTCACGGCAACGCGGTCGCCCGGCTCGAACATCGACAGGAAGGCCAAAATGAACCCGCCGGAGGAGCCGGTCGTCACCACGATCCGCTCGGGGCTGACGTTACAGCCATAGCCATCGCGATAATGGCGCGCGATACGCTCGCGCAGACTGCGGATGCCGAGCGCGGAGGTATAATCGATCCGCCCGGCCTCGAGCGCCGCATGGGCGGCGGCAATCGCGGTCCTGGGCGCGCCGGCCGCGGGCTGGCCGACCTCCATGTGGATGACGTGGCCGCCAGCGGCCTCGATTCGGGCCGCCGCGGCCATGACGTCCATCACCATGAATGGGGGAACATCGCTGCGGCGGGAGGGCTCGAGCCACTGCCCCAACCGGTTCCTCAATGTCGCATCGCGCATCGATTTCTGCTATTTCGCTAGCGGACCGGTCCGTCCGGTCCGGGAAACGGAGCACTTGCGCCCCAGACTGGCCGCATTGTACGGCTCATAAGAGGTACGGCTCACAAGGCATATCGCGTATCCGGTCCGCCGCCAATCGCCAAAACCAATCGCCAAACTGCTTCCCAGACCGTTTGATGTTGCTCCAGATCGCATTGCGCAAGAAAGCCTCCGCCCTCACCGCCGTCGTCACCGCTGCGGCGATCGCGCTGCTGCCGTTCCCAGCGGCGCAGGCACAGCAGAAGGGGCCGCCGGTCCTGCGAGACACCGAGACCGAGCAACTGCTGCGCGAATACACGCGCCCAATCCTGCGCGTCGCAGGTCTGGAGAAGCAGAACATTCGGATGGTGATCCTCAACGACGGCTCGTTCAACGCGTTCGTCGCCGACGGCCGCCGCATCTTCGTCAATTACGGCGCAATCCTTCAATCGGAGACGCCGAACCAGATCATCGGCGTGCTCGCGCACGAGACCGGACATCTGGCCGGCGGCCATCTGTCCAAGCTGCGCCAGCAGCTCGCCAGCGCCCAGACCCAGATGATCATTGCGATGCTGCTCGGCGCCGGCGCGATCGCTGCAGGCAGCACCCAGCGCAGCAGCGCTGGCAACAACGGGCTCGCCAATGCCGGCGCGGCCGCCATCGCCGCCCCGCAGGAGGTGATCCGCCGGTCGCTGCTGTCCTACCAGCGCCAGCAGGAGGAGAACGCCGACCGCGCCGGTGTGAAATTCCTGACCGCCACCCAGCAATCGCCCAAGGGCATGTACGAGACCTTCAAGCGCTTCACCAGCGAGAGCCTGTTCGCCGCGCGCGGCGCCGATCCCTATCTCCAGTCGCATCCGATGCCAGCCGAGCGCGTCGCCGCGCTCCAGGAGTTCGCAAGCTCCAGCCCCTACTGGAACAAGAAGGACGATCCCGCGCTCCAGCTCCGCCACGACATGGTGCGCGCCAAGATCTCGGCCTTCATGGAGCGGCCGGACACGGTGTACCGCCGCTATCCGCTGTCGAATGACAGCCTGCCGGCGCGCTATGCCCGCGCCATCAGCACCTATTTGCATGGCGATTTGCGCAGCGCGCTTACCCAGATCGACGCGCTGATCCAGGTCCAGCCGAACAACCCGTACTTCTACGAGGTGCGCGGCCAGGCCCTGCTCGAAAGCGGCAAGCCGGCCGAGGCGATCCCGGCCCTGCGCAAGGCGGTTGCGCTCTCGAACAATTCACCCCTCATCGAGATGTTACTTGGGCAGGCTCTGGTTGGAACCGATAATAAGGCATACACCGACGACGCCATTCGGATTCTCCGTGCCGCGGTGGCGCGAGAGCCCGAGGCGGCGCTCGGCTATACCCAGCTCGCGATGGCCTATGGCCGGAAGGGAGAATATGCCGAGGCAGATCTCGCCTCGGCGCAGGCCGCTTATCTGCGCGGCGACAACAAGACCGCCCGCGAGCTTGCCACGCGCGCGAAGACCCGTTTCGCCGTCGGTACGCCCGGATGGGTCAAGGCCGACGACATCGTGGCGGCGAAGCCGCCCGGCCACTGACGCAACTCAAACGACGCCTGACACCGCGACGTCACGACACCGGGCCCAGACTGCCAAGCTCAAGTCCGCCGGGACGTTTCTCGAAACCTGCTTTGGATAAAAGGATTTGCCAATGTCTTCGCTGCGCCTGCTTGCTTCCGCGTTGTTTGCGCTCGCCCTGTTCGGCCTGACCGTGCCCGCGTCGGCCGACAGTTTCTCCGACAGCCAGCGCACCGATATCGAGGCAATCATCAGGAATTATCTCGTCAGCCATCCCGAGGTGCTCGAGGAGGCAATGGCCGAGCTCGGCAAGCGCCAGACTGCAGCCGAGACCCAAAAGCACGAGGCGAGCATCGCGCAGAATGCCGCCGCGATCTTCAACTCGCCGCGTCAGGTCGTACTCGGCAACAAGGACGGCGACGTCACCTTCGTCGAGTTTTTCGACTACAATTGCGGCTACTGCAAGCGGGCCATGGGCGACATGCTTGCCCTGATGAAGAGCGATCCGAAGCTGAAGGTCGTGCTGAAGGAGTTTCCGGTGCTGAGCCAGGGCTCGGTGGAGGCGGCCCAAGTCGCGGTCGCCGTGCGCATGCAGGATCCCTCCGGCAAGAAATATCTCGACTTCCACCAGAGGCTGCTCGGCGGCCGCGGTGCCGCCGACAAGGCACGCGCGCTTCAAGCGGCCAAGGAAGCCGGCCTCGACACCGCGAGAATCGAGAAGGACATCTCCAGTCCCGAGGTGCGCGCCACCATCGAGGAGAACTTCAAGCTCGCCGAGGCGATGGGCATGAACGGCACGCCGAGCTACGTCATCGGCAAGCAGATCGTGGTCGGCGCCGTCGGCCTCGAAGGTCTCAGGGAAAAGATCGGCATTGCCCGCTGCGGCAAGGCAACCTGCTGATCACACCTTTTACGATACTGAAAATTTTACAATACTGAAAACACGAAGACCGGCCGGAAAGCCGGCCTTTTTTCTTGCGCCGAATCTCGGCGTCTTCGTGCAAAATCGTTCATCTGGCATTCAACAACAAATGACGGGGGAACAGGCAAAGTTCCGGAACAACTGAAATCCCCTTTCGTTGTCGCGGCGGGCAATGACGCAAGAAACACGTGAGGAGAATTTCGATGTTGAACCGCTTTATGATCTCGGTTGCCGCCGTTGCACTCGTCGCCGGCACCGGTCTGGCGAACGCACAAGACAAGGGCCGCGACACTGGCGCCGGCACGCAGCAGCAGATGCAGCATTCGCAGCCTTCTCATGGCGCCGCTGAGCGCGGCGGCTCGATGGGCAAGGAATCCGCCCATGAGAAGGGCACCGTCGGCCAGGCTGGCGGCTCCAGCAGCATGAAGTCCGATCGAGCCACCGAGGAAAAGTCCGGCGCGATGAAGGACGAGCACTCGGGCGGTGCGATGCACAAGAATGCCGCCGAGGAGAAGGCAACCAAGGGCCACCGCACCGATGAACATGCGCAGGGCCAACAGGAGAAGTCCAAGAGCATGAGCCAGGACACGACGAAGTCCGGCCAGAAGGACAAGGACATGAAGGCTGAGGGCAGCAAGAGCGGCACCTCGACCAACAACGCCGAGAACCGTTCGGGCACCGGAACGAGCACCAAGCAGAACGCTCAGGGTCAGACTGGCACCAGCACCAATCAGAACGCGCAGGGCGAGAGCTCGAGCACGGTCGGCCAGGCCGGCGCCGGCGCCAAGCTCTCGACCGAGCAGCGCACGCAGATCACCTCGGTGATCCGCGAGGAGCACGTCAGGCCCGTGACCAACGTGAACTTCTCGATCTCGGTCGGCACCCGCATTCCGCGCCATGGCATCGAGCTGCATGCCCTGCCGTCGCGGGTCGTGACGATCTATCCGGAGTGGCGGACCTACAAGTACATCCTGGTCAAGGATGAGATCGTGATCGTCAATCCGGACACCTACGAGATCGTGGCGGTCCTGAACGTCTAAGCGCGCGACACCGGCAAGCTCAGGGGCGGGCAGCAATGCCCGCCCCTTTGCCGTACCCGGCAGCCATGCTTCGGACTGGTTAACAAGCGATTTCCGTGGCTTCCACACAGGTTTTTGCCCACTGGATGAGGTGCTTGAACCCACCCCGGAGGCCCTTCAAGGCTTCCCCTCACGCGCTTTGTTACCTATAACCCCCGCCACGCCGAGCACCTCTTCCGGGATTGGAATGGCCGAACCTGCAACCGACACGATCCTCGTCCTGAACGGGCCGAACCTCAACATGTTGGGGACGCGCGAGCCGGACAAGTATGGCCACGCGACGCTAGCCGACGTCGAGGCGCTGTGCCGGGAGACGGCGGCGACGTTCGGTCTCGAGGCCGATTGCCGGCAGTCCAACCGCGAGGGCGAGTTGATCGACTTCATCCATGAGGCCCATCGGCGCAAGATGAAGGGCATCATCGTCAATGCCGGTGGCTATTCGCACACCTCCATCGCTCTGCACGACGCGCTGCTTGCGGTGCAGATTCCGACTGTCGAAGTGCATGTGACCAACATCCACGCCCGCGAGAGCTTTCGTCATCACTCCTACACTGCACGCGCGGCCTTCGCCTCGCTCTGCGGTTTCGGCATCGAGGGCTATCGCCTTGCCATCCAGGGCCTTGCCGCCAAGCTTGCCATCAAGCCCAAAGCCTGAAGCTCCTCATCAAACAGAACATTCGGATCAAAGAACATGGCGCGCCAGCCAGACGACAAAGCAGCCGCAAAGTTTTCCAGCGAGGATTCCGCGCTCGTCCGCGAGCTCGCTTTGCTGCTCGATGAGACCAGTCTCACCGAGATCGAGATCGAACGTGCGGGCCTGCGCCTGCGCGTCGCCCGCAACCTCAGCGTGGCCGCGACCATGCCTGTGCCGATGGCCGCGGCTCCCGCCGCGCTGCCGGCAGCCTCCGCCGCACCTGCCGCCGCCGGGCCCGACCTGTCGAAGCATCCGGGCGCTGTCAGCTCGCCGATGGTCGGCACCGCCTATTGGGCGCCGGAGCCCGGCGCCAAGCCGTTCATCGAGGTCGGCAGCAAGGTCTCGGTCGGACAGACGCTGCTGATCATCGAAGCCATGAAGACCATGAACCAGATCCCCTCGCCGCGCGCCGGCACGGTGACGCAGATCCTGGTCGAGGACGGCCAGCCGGTCGAGTACGGCGAGCCGCTGGTGATCATTGAGTAACGCGAATGGGGACTAGCGAATAGCGAATGGTTTCACCTTTCCCTACTCGCTGCTCGCCACTCGCCAGTCGCTGCGGGACAACATGTTCGACAAGATCCTCATAGCCAATCGCGGCGAGATCGCCCTTCGCATCCTCAGGGCCTGCAAGGAGCTCGGCATCGCGACCGTCGCCGTGCACTCCACCGCCGACGCGGATGCCATGCATGTGCGCCTTTCGGACGAAAGCGTTTGCATCGGGCCGCCGGCATCCAAGGACAGCTATCTCAACGTGCCCGCGCTGCTCGCGGCCTGCGAGATCACCGGCGCCGACGCCGTGCATCCCGGTTACGGCTTCCTGTCGGAGAACGCGCGCTTCGCGGAAATCCTCGCCGAGCACAATCTGCATTTCATCGGCCCGAAGGCCGAGCACATCCGCCTGATGGGCGACAAGATCGAGGCCAAGAAGACCGCCAAGAAGCTCGGCATTCCCGTGGTGCCCGGCTCCGACGGCGCAGTCGGCCCCGGCGATGACGCAATGGCGATCGCCCGCAAGATCGGCTTCCCGGTCCTGGTGAAGGCTGCGGCCGGCGGCGGCGGCCGCGGCATGAAGGTTGCGCACGGCGAGGCCGACCTCCAGGTGGCGCTGTCGACGGCGGCCAACGAGGCGAAATCCGCCTTTGGCGATGCCTCCGTCTATCTGGAAAAATACCTCCAGAAGCCGCGCCATATCGAGATCCAGATTCTCGGCGACGGCCGCGGCGGCGCGATCCATCTCGGCGAACGCGACTGCTCGCTGCAACGCCGTCACCAGAAGGTCTGGGAAGAAGGCCCCTCGCCTGTCCTCACCGCCGCCGCGCGGGCCAGGATCGGCGAAACCTGTGCGAAAGCAATGCGCGAGATGAAATATCTCGGCGTCGGCACCGTCGAATTCCTGTTCGAGGACGGCGAGTTCTACTTCATCGAGATGAACACCCGCATCCAGGTCGAGCATCCCGTCACCGAGAGCATCACCGACATCGACCTCGTGCTGGAACAGATCCGCATCGCCGCCGGCGGCGACCTGCCGGCAACGCAGGAAGAGATCCAGGTGATCGGCCATGCGATCGAGTGCCGCATCAACGCCGAGAATCCCCAGACCTTCCGCCCCTCGCCCGGCCGCATACTGCAATATCATCCGCCGGGCGGACTCGGGGTCCGGATCGATTCCGCTGTCTACCAGGGCTACACCATCCCGCCCTATTACGATTCCCTGGTCGGCAAGCTGATCGTGCACGGCAAGACCCGCGCCGAATGCCTCATGCGGCTACGCCGGGCGCTGGACGAGATGGTGGTGGAAGGCATCGAGACCACGCTGCCGCTGTTCCGCGCCCTGGTGCGGGAAGACGACATCATTGACGGCGACTACCATATCCACTGGCTGGAACAATACCTGGCCGGCAAGGCGGAACCTGCACCGGAATAAATCTACTTTTGCTTTGGAACCCTTTGGCCCTCATCGCGTTCTCGACGCGGGACAGTTCCAAGGGGGCGTTTTGACTTCCGCCGAATGTGACATAGCGAGTCCGTCTTGACGGCCGAGGCCCAGCGACGGCGCGCATTTTGGCAGATCCTGCTGATCTCGGCGGGTCTTCTGGTCCTGACCGTGATCAGCGCCGGCTCCGTCTATCTGGTCAACAAGGCGCGCGAAGACAGCAAATGGGTGGTTCACACCATCGAGGCGGAGAACCAGATCAACACCCTGCTGCTCGAAGTCCGACGCGCCGAGAGCAGCGCCCGCGGCTTCCTCCTGACGCAGGGACCGGATTTCCAATCGGATCATGAGAAGGCCGTCGCAGCGATCATTCCGACGCTCGACAAGCTCACGCGCCAGATCGGCGACAATCCGGCGCAACGCGAGAACATTGAGAAGCTGAGCACGGCGATCGAGACCCGGCTCGAGCAGTTCTCGCGCGAGATGAATTTCGTGAAGCAGGGTCAACCCGACAAAGCCACGGCGCTCGTCCGCGAAGCCGCAGCTGCCAACACCACGACCACGATCAGCAACATGGCCAATGCGATGCTCCGCGAGGAGCAGCGTCTGTTCCGGGTCCGAACGGCGAACTCCGACCGGAGTCAAACCCTCGCCGCATCGATGACCGGCATCGGCTCCGGTCTCGTCGTGCTGCTGGCCCTGATCTCGACCTGGCTGGTGCGGCGCTCGGCCCGCGCCCGCGACCAGGCTGAAGCGCGCCTGCGCGAGGCCAACGCCAATCTGGAGTCCGTCGTCAACGAACGCACGGCGGACCTGCGCGAGGCCAACGACGAGATCCAGCGCTTTGCCTATATCGTCAGCCACGATCTGCGCTCGCCGCTCGTCAACATCATGGGCTTCACCAGCGAGCTCGAAGAGCTCGGCGGCGATATCTTCCGCCGTATCGGCAGCCTCGCCCAAATCCCGGCCGACGGCCCGCCGCCGACACCCGGCGCTCCCGGCGAGATGGCGCTCGAAGGCGCCGACAAGCAGCTCTCGGAGGATTTTTCCGAAGCGCTTGGCTTCATCAAGACGTCGATCGCCAAGATGGACCGGCTGATTTCGGCCATCCTCAACCTCACGCGCGAGGGCAGGCGTGAATTCCAGCCCGTGAAGATCGACACAGGCGAGCTGATCGAGGCCATCGTGTCGACGCTGGCACACCAGGCGACCGAGGCGCAGGCCGAGATCCGCCTCGAGCCCTTGCCAAATGTGGTGAGCGACCGGCTCGCGCTCGAGCAGATCTTCT
Organism: Bradyrhizobium diazoefficiens; assembly: GCF_016616425.1. Taxonomy (NCBI): domain Bacteria; kingdom Pseudomonadati; phylum Pseudomonadota; class Alphaproteobacteria; order Hyphomicrobiales; family Nitrobacteraceae; genus Bradyrhizobium; species Bradyrhizobium diazoefficiens. Next base: position 3,769,813 of record NZ_CP067101.1, on the reverse strand, counting down.
CGAATCTGATCGACAATGCGATCAAGTATCTGAAGCGCGGAGTGCCCGGCGAGATCAGAATCCGCGGGCGGACCAAGCTCGGTTACGCCATCTTCGAGATCAGCGACAATGGCCGTGGGATCGATCCGAAGGATCACCAGCGGATATTCGACCTGTTCCGCCGCGCGGGAACCCAGGACAAGCCCGGCCAAGGCATTGGTCTTGCACATGTGCGCGCACTTGTGCGTCGCCTCGGCGGCACGATGTCGGTATCATCGGAACTGAACGCGGGCAGCACCTTCACGATCACGCTGCCGATCGCCTGGAATCTGAGCAACCGGAACGCAGATCGATGACCCAGCCTGTCACCATCATCATGATCGAGGACGACGAGGGCCACGCCCGCCTGATCGAGCGGAACATCCGCCGCTCGGGAGTCAACAACGAGATCGTCTCGTTCACCAACGGCACGGACGCGATGCAGCACCTGTTCGGCGCCGACGGCAGCGGGCTCGTGCAGAAGAGCAATGCGCTCTTGATCCTGCTCGACCTCAACTTGCCCGACATGACCGGGATCGACATCCTGCGGCAAATCAAGGAGAACAAGTATCTGAAGGCTTCGCCCGTGGTGGTGCTGACCACCACCGACGATTCCCAGGAAATCAAGCGCTGCTACGAGCTCGGCTGCAACGTCTACATCACCAAGCCCGTCAACTACGAGAATTTCGCCAATGCCATCCGGCAGCTCGGCCTGTTCTTCTCGGTCATCCAGGTCCCGTCCGCCGCCCCATGAACCAGCGAACACCAACACTGCTCTACATCGACGACGACAGTGCGCTGGCGCATCTGGTCGATCGCGGCCTGACGCGGCGCGGCTACAGGGTCGTCCACGCCGCGAGCGGCGAAGAAGGCCTGGAGCGCATCCGCCGCGCTGCAGCCGACGGCGGCATCGACGTGGTGGCGCTCGACCAGTACATGCCCGGTCTCGACGGGCTGGAGACGCTGGAGCAGATCATGGCGATTCCGGGCGCGCCGCCGGTGGTGTTCGTCACGGCCTCGCAGGATTCCAGCATCGCCGTCACCGCACTGAAGGCCGGCGCGGCCGATTATCTCGTCAAGGACGTGACGGGCGATTTCATCGCCCTGCTCCACGTCGCAGCCGAGGGCGCGCTGCGCCAGGCCGAATTGCAGAAGGCGCGCGAGGAGGCCGAAGCCGAGGTCCATGCCTCGCGCGACCGCTACGCAGCTCTTGCCGCCGAACGCGAACTGCTGCTGCGCGAGGTCAACCACCGCGTCGGCAACTCGCTCCAGATCATCGCCTCTCTGCTGCACCTTCAGGCAAGCTCCGCCGCGCAGGAGGAGGTCAAGGCGGCACTGACCAATGCGATGGGCCGCGTCGCCGCTGTGGCGCAGGTGCACCGGCGCCTCTACACCTCGCAGGATCTGAAGAGCGTGGTCCTGAACCAGTATCTGGATTCGCTGCTCGAGGACCTCAGGCGCTCGGCAGAGGGCGACCGGATGTCGCGCCTGACGCTGAACGCCGAGCCGATCGAGATCAATCCCGACCGCGCGGTCGCCGTCGGCATCATCGTCAACGAGCTGGTGATGAACGCGGTGAAATACGCCTATCCGGACGGCGCCGGCCCGATCCATGTCGAGCTGAGCTCGCAGGGCGACGATGTCCTGCTGTCGATCACCGACAACGGCGTCGGCGACGACGCCAAGGCCGATCCGCGCTCCACCGGCATGGGCCAGCGCATCGTCGCGGCGATGGCCTCCAAGCTCGACGCCTCGGTCGAGCGCGATCCCGCGCACGCCGGAACCCGGATCGTGCTGAAGTTCGGTCGCTTGCCCGCAGCCGCCGGCAAGACCAGCACCGCCGCCGCGAGCTGACCTCCCGCATTGCGGCGCACCATCGCAACCGCAATGCGATCCTGCTATGATCGCACGCCATGACTTCGCGCGACTCCGCCCCATCCGAGATTACCCCGGCCGTGCTGCTGCGCGCTTATGCCTGCGGCATCTTCCCGATGGCGGAAAGCGCCGACGATCCGACCCTGTTCTGGGTCGAGCCGGAGCTGCGCGGGGTCATCCCGCTCAACGGATTTCGCGTCGCCTCACGGCTCGCGCGCACCGTGCGCTCGGATGTGTTTCGCGTGACCGTCAATACCGCGTTCAAGGCGACGATCGCCGGCTGCGCTGCGCCGCAGGCCGGGCGCGAGGACACCTGGATCAACAAGCGCATCCGCGACCTCTATGGCGGCCTGTACGAGCTCGGCCATTGTCACAGCGTCGAGGCCTGGCAGGGCGAGGACCTCGTCGGCGGCCTGTACGGCGTCAGCCTCGGGCGGGCCTTTTTCGGCGAGAGCATGTTCCACACCGCGCGCGATGCGTCGAAGGTCGCACTGGTGCATCTGGTCGCGCGGCTCATTCATGGCGGCTTCGAGCTGCTCGACACCCAATATGTCACCGAACACCTGAAGAGCTTTGGCGCGGTCGAGATCTCGCGGCGGCGCTACACCGCACTGCTCGACAAGGCGCTCGCAGGCGAACCCGGCGACTTCCTGAAGCTCCCTGCGGGTGACGCAATCCCGGGTGCGCGCGCGCTCGAGATCATCGCCTCACGGCCGTAATCGACGATCGGCCAAACGCGGGTGCTTCACCTCTCCCGGCAGGAAGGTGCAGAGCAGCGAGCCGAATTGAATCAGGCCCTAACGGCCGAATCCTGGGATACCGAACAGGCCCGGCCGCTGCTCCGGCGGCGGAGGGGGCGGCGGCGGTTGCTGCGGCTGGATAGGCGGCAAGGGTTGCGGCGGACGCTGCTGCACCTGCTTGGGCGCGGCCCTCTTCTGCGCAGGCGGCGGAGGCGCGGGCTTGGTCGCAGGATCCGGCGCCGCGGTCGCGATGGTCTGCTGCGGCTCTTTGCAGTCGGTGAGCCAGATGTCGTAGATCGGGTGCTCGACGCCGTGCAGGCCCGGGCTTGCCGCATACATCCAGCCGGAGAAGATGCGCTTGACCTCGCCCTGCAAGGTGATCTCGTCGACCTCGACGAAGGCGTCGGTGTTGGCGGCCTCCGTCGCCGGTCGCGTGTAGCAGGCGTCGGTCTTGACCCTGAGCGCACCGAACTGGACGGTCTCGCCGATGTCCTCGTCGAAATTGATGATGCGCCCGGTGATCTTGTCGAGGCCGGAGAAGGTTGCCTTCTTGTTCACGATCTTCTGGGCCGGCGGTTCGGTGACGACCTCGTCGCCCGGCTGGAGGCTTGCCGGGGTCTGCGGGACAGCGCCAGGCGCGCCCTTCTGCGGCGGCTGACGACCGGGCGCGCCCGGAGCGCCTTGCGGACCGGACGGCGTGACTGCGGCGGATGGCGCCTGGTTCGGCGCGACGGTGGAGCCCGGCGGCGGCGCCAGTGGCTGGATCTCGACCGGCCCTGGCATCGCGTTACCTTGGCGGCCCGGAGGCGGCGGCAGCGGGCGCGACGGCAGCACGCGGCCGTGTGGCGGCAGCTCCGGCACCTCTTCGTCATCCTCGGGGATCTGCTGCGGCTGCGGCTGGCCACGCGGAATGCTGCCGGGCGGCCGCAGCGGCGGCGGATCGGAGAAGATCGTTCCGATTTGCGCCTGCGCCGGCGTCGCAACCGTCAGTGCGGTAGCGGCCAGAAGCGCCGCAAGACCTGTCAGGGTATTGGTTCGAAACATCTCGCGCGGCTTCAACAGCGAATCGGGCTTGTTGGACATTCTAAGGAGTTACCGCCGCTCGCAGGTCATCCGGTTAACACGGCGAATACGGCGGGGGAAGGGCGGCATCCCTGCCCTTCGCGGCCCGATCTGGCCAGACCGGCTCCCGAATGGGATAGTCGAGCCCCCCTTCCAGGGCGCGAAGTCGTCATCGCCGCCGAAAACGGCGCCCAATCTTGACTGGAAACCCGAGGTCGCTCCGGATGCCTGTTGTGCTCGATCCCGATGCCGCTGCCGTCTACAAGGCCTTCCAGGAAGCCGGCCGCCCCGCCTACGAGACCCTGACCGCGCCGGAAGCGCGCGCCTATTACGCCCAGGCGCGCTTTGCCACCAATCCCGAGCCGCCGGAGCTCGCGCGCGTCGCGCCGCTGGAGATCCCAGCGCCGCACGGCACGATTCCCGCGCGCCTCTACGTGCCCAAGGAACCGCGCCGCCATGACGGCTTGTCGCCCGCGCTGGTGTTCTTCCATGGCGGCGGCTGGGTGATCGGCGATCTCGACTCCCACGATGTCGTCTGCCGTCAGCTCGCGGTCGAAGGCGCGCTGATCGTGATCTCGGTCGACTACCGTCTCGCGCCCGAGCACAAGTTTCCCGCCGCAACCGATGACGCGATCGCCGCGACCAAATGGGTCGCCGCGAACGGGCGCGCGCTCGGCATCGACGCCGCGCGCCTCTCGATCGGCGGCGATAGCGCCGGCGGCAATCTCACCGCGGTCGTGGCGCTCGCTGCGCGTGACGGCAACGGGCCCCCGCTCGCGGGTCAGGTCTTGATCTACCCCGCCGTCGATTTCGCCATGACGCACGGTTCCCATAGCGAGCCCGAGACCAGCGTGCTGCTGACGCATTCGGTGATCCGCTGGTTCCGCGACCACTACCTCAATGGCGCCGCCGACATCCACGACTGGCGCGCTTCGCCGGCGCGTGCGCAAAACCTTGCCGGCCTGCCGCCGGCCTATGTGCTGACCGCCGGCGCCGATCCCCTGCGCGACGAAGGCGACGAATATGCTGCGCGGCTCGCGCAGGCCGGCGTGCCCGTGACCACCAAGCACTATCCCGGCCAATTCCACGGTTTCCTCACCATGGGAAAATTGCTGCAGCAGGCCAACATCGCCGTGAGCGAGATCGGCGCATGGCTGAAGGGATTGAGCTGACGGCACCTGCATGGCTTCTGTTCTTCGACTTATCTTCGCCATCCCGCTGCGCGGGCTCACCTGGCTCGGCAGCCAAGGCACGCGTGCGGTGGCGGCCGTCGTCTTCATCGCGGCCGCGATGCCGACGATCGGAGCGCTGCTGCGGCCCTACGTCACCGAGGCGATCTTCGTCCTGCTCTGCATCTCCTTCATGCGGGTCGATCTGGCCGCGCTCGTTGGCCATCTGCGCCGGCCGGCCCTGGTCGCCACCGCCACCGCCTGGACCATAATCGGCGTGCCGCTGATCGTCGGATCGATCGCCCACGCAGCGGGACTGACGAGCCGCGCACCCGGCCTTGCCCTGGCACTCATGCTCCAGAGCATGGCCTCGCCGATGATGGCTTCGCCGGCTCTCGCCGCGCTGATGGGGCTCGACGCGACCCTCGTGCTGGTCACGCTGGTGACCTCGACTGCGCTCGTCCCCTTCACGGCGTCGCTGTTCGCCGGCCTGTTCCTCGACGGGATGCTCAGCATCTCGCCGCTTGCACTCGGCCTGAAGCTGCTCGGCATTCTCGCCGCATCGCTGCTGACGGCGACCGTCATCCGCCGGGTCTTCGGCGCGGAGGCGATCCAGCGCGCGAAGCGGCCGATCGATGGATTCAACATCGTTATCCTGCTTGTGTTCGCCTCCGCGGTCATGGGCGATGTCGCCGGCGACCTGGTGTCCCAGCCGACGTTCACCGTCGGTCTCGCGCTGCTGTCCTTCGCGATCTACTTCACCCTGCTCGCGATCACCACGCTGCTGTTCCGCCGCATCGGCACCGAGCGCGCGCTGGCGCTCGGGCTAATGGTGTCGCAGCGCAACCTCGGCCTGATGCTGGCGGCAACGGCCGGCGCATTGCCGCCCAGCACTTGGCTCTATTTCGCGATGACGCAGTTTCCGATTCATCTTGCGCCTTACCTGCTCATGCCGATCGCGCGGCGTTTGACGGCACGCGCGGATGCGTCGGGCGAGGCAACTGCAAACAGCAGTCTCTAGGTTGTACTTATAATCCAGGAGGTCTGCTTGAGAGGATAAGGCGAAGGCAGGGCTCGCCTCCTCAGAATGTCCCCCTTTGACCGTCAAGGACATCGGTCGTTCGAATTGCTATGCTTCAGTCAAACGCGACGGAGACAGCGGCTTGCCATATCTTTTGAGAGCTCCAACAGTCGAAGAGTTCCCGGCGCTTTCGGCGTTATGCTTCCGGTCGAAAACAGTATGGGGCTATGACAACGGCTTCATGGAGGCGTGCCGTTGTGAACTCTCCATTGGACCACACGAATTGCGATCAACCTCGATTGCAGTTGCGGAAGATCACGGAAAAATCGTTGGCGTCGCGCAGATCAAGGTGGTTGGAAGCGAATCCGACTTGCTCAAGCTGTTCGTTGAACCGACCGCCCTGCGCAGCGGCGTCGGCAGGGCTCTCTTTACGTGGGCCATCGACAAAGCGGCAAGTATGGGTGCCGACAGCCTTGCGATTGAGGCCGACCCGGATGCCGCGCCGTTCTACAGACGGATGGGCGCAGAGGATTGCGGCTTCGCACCCTCTGGCTCAATACCCGGGAGATTGCTGCCAAAACTCCTCAAAAATCTGCGATCGGCCTAACGCGGACATCGCCATCTCATGCCCTACCCCGCCCGCGCCGCGCGCCGCAGGGCCTGCGGCGGCTGGCCGAAAGCGCGGATGAAGGCGCGCCGCATGCGCTCGGGATCGCCGAAGCCGGTCGCCTCTGCGACCAGCTCGATCCCCTCGCGCGAGGACTGCACGCGCTCGCGCGCGACTTCGAGCCGGAGCCGCTCGATTGCTTTGGATGGCGTCGTACCGGTCTCGGCGGCGAAGGCGCGGGCAAAATGCCGCGCGCTCATGCCGGCCCGGTCGGCGAGGTCCTCCACCGTCAGCGGTGCATCGAGATTTTCGCGCGCCCAGGACAACAGCGCGCCGAAGCGGCCGTTCGGCGCCTTCAGCTCCAGCAGCGAAGAGAACTGCGACTGACCGCCGCTGCGGCGATGGTAGAGCACGAGTTGCCGCGCGGCTGCCCGCGCGATCTCCTCGCCATGGTCCTCGGTGATCATCGCGAGCGCCAGATCGATGCCGGCGGTGATGCCGGCTGACGTCCAGACATTGCCGTCGCGGGTGAAAATCTGGTCCGGCTCGAACTTCACCTTCGGATAGCGCGCGACGAAATCCCGCGTCCGGCCCCAATGCGTGGTGGCGCGGCGGCCGTCGAGCAGGCCCGCTTCGGCGAGCACATAGGCGCCCGAGCAGACGCTCGCGACGCGCACGCCGCGCTTTGCCAGACGCTGCACGAAGGCGCGCGTTGCCTCGCAGCGCGCGGCCTCGGTCACGCCTGTGCCGCCCGCAATCACCAGCGTCGTGATCGCATTCGCCGACTTGAAGTCGCGCGCGACCATCTCGACGCCCGAAGAGCTGCGTACGAGGCCTGCATTCAGCGCCAGCACCCGGAGCGCAAGCGGCTTGCCGGCGCAGCGTGCCGCGACCTCGAACACCGAGATCGGGCCGGCCGCATCGAGCAGCTGGAAATCCGGGAAGATCAAGATGCCGATCATGGGCTATGTCCGAAAGTGAGGGAAATACGCCATTCCGGACAGGAGAGCATCATGCCATTTTGCGTCCGTCAAGCACTTCATTGGAGGCTCCCATGCCGGCATCACTCCAGATCGGACTCCTGGTGTTTCCGCACGTCACCCAACTCGACTTCACCGGTCCCTTGCAGGTGTTTTCATCCGTCCCCGGCGCGACCGTGCACCTGATCTGGAAGACGCTGGATCCGGTGCCAAGCGATTCCGTGCTGATGCTGAAGCCGACCATCACGTTCGCCGACTGCCCGCAACTGGATGTGATCTGCATTCCCGGTGGCTTCGGCACCGACGCGCTCCTCAACGATGAGGAGACTCTCGACTTCGTGCGCAAGCAGGCCTCCACCGCCAGATTCGTCACCTCGGTCTGCACGGGATCGCTGGTGCTGGGCGCGGCCGGGCTGTTGAAGGGCTATCATGCCGCGACCCATTGGAGCGCGATGGAGATGCTGGCGCTGTTCGGTGCGACCCCTACGAAGACGCGCGTCTGCATCGATCGCAACCGCGTGACCGGCGGCGGCGTCACCGCTGGAATCGATTTCGCCTTGAAGTTGGTATCGCTGCTGGTCGATCGCACCACCGCGGAGGCCATTCAGCTCCGCCTCGAATACAATCCCGCGCCGCCATTCAATGCCGGCTCGCCGGATACGGCGCCGGCCGAGGTGCTTACGCTCATGAAGGAGCGGGTTGCGCCATGGCAGGCACGGCGGCTCGAGGCCGCCAAGCGCGCAGCGGAACGGATGATCTAGCTAGTCTCGCTCATCACGACACTCTCGTGTCCCGGACGCGCAGCAGCGTGCAACGCTGCTGCGCAGAGCCGGGACCCAATCAGTCAGACAATCCGTTGCAGCATAGGCCCCGGCTCAGCAGCGCACCACACCGGACGATGCTTCGCATCGCCGGGAGCGGTGCGCTGCGTCCGGGGCACGAGACTCACGGTCGCCGCATCAGAAAAAGGCCGCTCGGTTTCCCAAGCGGCCTTTCCTGTCTTACGGCGGCTGCACATTCCATCGGGCGATTTCGGAACTTTCAGACCGGGGGCCTATCTCCCGATCGAGTCCTGGTCGGCGGCCGCTGCATCTCGGGACAGTCGCGAACTGTTGCCCGAACCGAACGCGATGGTCTCCCATCTCCGTAAGATGGGATCATTGAGCCGCATTGTTCGCGTGGCTGCAACGCCCGCGCAAACGGCATCCCCGCTGTTCCCGTTGTCCACAGCGGCCAAGGGGCGGATGCGGGTGCATCCAATCGAGCGATGACGGTTCGGGCGTAAACCGAAAGGCTAGCCAGGCGTCCAGGGCTGATAGTCGCCGGTCGCCTTCGGACGCTTGCCGCTGGCGAGGGTCGAGCCCGAGGGACGATAGGCCTTTGCCGTGCCGGTAAGATTGGGCTGGTGCGGCTTTTCCCACTCGCGCGGCCGATAGTTGGCCTCGGTCGGCGGCACGTCGACGACGTGGTGCATCCAGCCGTGCCAGGACGGCGGGATCCGGCTCGCTTCGGCATAGCCGTTATAGATTACCCAGCGCCGCTCGAAGCCAAGCGTCGGATCGACCACCCCGCCGCGGGTGCGATAGTAGAGATTGCCCTGCTCGTCCTGGCCAACCAGCTCTCCGTACCGCTTGGTCCAGAGTTGGGTGCCAAACGTCTGGCCGTTCCACCAGGTGAAGAGCTTGAGGAAGAATTGTTTCATGCGGCAAGGGCCCTGCTTCGTCGGGTCCTGATGCCATCCGCGCGGCGAAATGTCCAGTTCGGCGGGGCGGCGACAAACGCTGCCGCAAATCGGACGCGATCCGTTCATGTCGGGTACAGCGGTCGCGAGCGAGGCTTCGGTTCACGCGCAAACCGGCGTGATCCCGGGAACCCCAGCCCATTCATAGGGTTTCCTTTCGGGAAAGGAGTTTGACCATGAACAGTCTGAGAATTTTGAGTGCCGCCGCAGCGCTGGCGCTCGTTCTACCGATGACCTCACCAAGCTTTGCACAGGGGCCCGGCGGCCGCGGGGGCGGCGGAGGCGCCCACGTCGGTGGCGGTGCCCATGTCGGCGGCGGTGGCGGTGGCGCCCAGATCAGCGGTGGCGGCGGTGCGCGCATGGGCGCCGGCCCCGCGTTCCGCGGAGGTGGCGGCAACTTCGCGGCCGGCCCAGCGGCAAGTCCGAGCGGCCGCAGCTTCGCAGCTACCCCAGCGGCCCGCCCCGCCATCTCGCCATCGTTCAGTGGTAGCCGCAGCGTCGCAACGGCGGGCAACTGGCAAGGCGGAAGCAACTGGAGTGGCCGCCATTGGCATCATCATCGTGGCGGCGGCTTCTGGCCCGGCTTCGCGGCGGGTGCGGCGATTGGCGGCCTGGGCTCGTACGCCTATTACGGCGGCGGCTATTATGATGACCCCTACTACTATGGCTACTATGACGAGCCGACAGTGGCGGTGGTCCCCTATGGCGGCGGCGACTCGGTGGCGTACTGCGAGCAGCGCTTCAAATCGTATGACCCGGCGTCGGGCACCTATCTCGGCTACGACGGCCAGCGGCATCCCTGCCCGTAAGACGGTCTAAAGCCGATCGATCCGTGGGCGGCGCCGACGACTATCGGCGCCGTCTACGCGCTTTGGCCGGCTGTTTGCATATCTCCAGCCTGCAATAGAGTTCGAGCCAGCGTCGTTCACGGGCCGTCAGAGGCTCGCACTCGAACGACCATGCCGGACGCCCCTCCTCGTCGAGGGGAGCGATGGCGTCGAGCCGCTCGAACTCCGCAAGCTCGTCCAGGGTCGAGCGGGATCGACCGCCGGAATAGAGCTTTTCAGTTCCAGCTATGCACTGCACCGTGCATATCTACCCTGATCCAATCCAAAATTGACCCGACACACGATTCGCGGATATCACCAATCACAATGGGGACTTCGATCGATTGGGAAGTGTCATGCCGCGCGTTCTCGTGGTTGATGACGATCCGATGGTCGGCGCGACCATCGAGGTCCTCCTCCAACGTCAGGGCTTCGACGTCACGCTGGCCGACGGCGGTGAAACAGGACTGGCTGCGCTCGAATCGCAAGCCTTCGACGTGATGCTGGTCGACATCTTCATGCCGCATATGCGCGGCTTCGAGTCGATCCGCATCTTTCACGAGCGCGCGCCGGCGACACCGCTGATCGCGATGTCCGGCTACGCCTTCGCGTCATCCGCCTCGCCCTCTCCCGATTTCCTCCGCATGGCGCTGGAACTCGGCGCGACGCGCTGCCTGCGCAAGCCGTTCACGCCGGACGCGTTGCTGACCTCGATCCGGGAATGCCTCGCGGGCGAGAGCGCACAGCAGAAGGACAAGAAAGAAGCCCCTTGATTCCAACGCAGCGCGTCATTCTCGGTGCTGGACTTGTCATCCTCCTGATCATCACCGCAGCCTCGATCGCCCTCGACGTCAAGTCGCGGTCCGATGCGGCGTGGGTCAATCATACCGTCCAGGTGCAGAAGAAGATCTCCGATCTGCGCGTGCTGATGCGCCGCGCCGAGAGCGCCGCGCGCGGCTACGAGCTTTACCGCACCCCGACTTTCAGCGCCGAGTTCCAGGTGGTACACGGCCAGATCGCGCCGGCCCTCGCCGACCTCAAGCGCGACCTGCGCGACAATCCCGATCAGGTCGCTCTCCTGGAGAGCACCGAACCGCTGGCGCTACGCCGGATCGAGATCGCCGCCGAAGCGATGCGCCTGCGCGCTGAGAACGACCAAGCCGGTATTGCCGCACTCAACGGCAAGGCCGAGGGCCGCGGCCTCATGAACGCGGTCACGGGCAATCTCGACCATCTGAGCGCGGGGGAAGAACGCCTGCTCAGCGTGCGCTCCCAGGATTCGCGCCGTACCGGCATCGTGCTGCTCGGCATCGACGTCGCCGGTGCCGTGCTGATCCTGCTGCTGGTCGCGCTGGTGATGCGCGAGAGCCGGCGCGCCACGGTGCAGCTCCAGAGCACGCTGACCGAGACCACCGCCGCCAAGCAGGCGCTCGCAGCGGCGGTGGCCGAGCGCACCGAGCATCTGGTGACGGCGCATGACGAACTGCGCCTGTCGGTCAACGTGCTCCAGAGCACGTTTCACAGCATGGCCGAGGCGGTGCTGGTCATCGACACGGAAGGCGCTGTCCTTCTGTCCAATCCGGCCGCGGAACGCATCCTGCTGCATCGCGCCGGCATGAACCTGCGCAATCTGCGTGAGCTGTCGGACGTGTTTCACGGCGATGGCGTCACGCCGCTCAAGGCCGACGAGCTGCCCTCGGTGCGCGTGCTGCGCGGCGAGCGGTTCGAGGATCTGGAGATGATCGTCCGTCCGCACAGCGGCGATCCTCCCCGTCACCTCATGGTCAGCGGCCGGCCGATGCTGAACGGGCAAGGCGACATCTCCGGCGCGGTGCTGGTCTATCACGATGCGACCATGTCGCGCGAGACCGAGCGGCAGCTGTACCAATCGCAGAAGCTGGACGCGATCGGCAAGCTGACCGGCGGCGTCGCGCACGACTTCAACAACATGCTGACCGTGATCTCCGGCAACACCGAGACGCTGGTGGCGAGCCTGAAGCAGCAGCCCGAACTGCAGCGCGCGGCGCGGCTGATCGACGATGCCGCCGAGCGCTGCGCCGAGCTGATCCAGCATCTTCTCGCGTTTGCACGCAGGCAGCCGTTGCAGCCGCGCAACGTCGAGATCAATGCCGCGATCGCGGACATCGCAAAACTCCTGCGCCCTACCCTCGGCGAGCAGATCCAGATCGAGACCGTGCTGGAACAGGGGCCGATGACCGCGCAGATCGATCCGTCGCGGCTCACCAATGCCGTGCTCAACATGGCGATCAATGCGCGTGACGCCATGCCGAACGGCGGCAAGCTGCTGCTGGAAACCCACCGCGTCGTGCTGGATGAGGCCTATGCGCAGGCCAATGCGGACGTGGCGCCCGGCCCTTACATCATGCTCGCCGTCAGCGACACCGGCACCGGCATGTCGCCCGACATCCAGCAGAAGGCGTTCGAGCCCTTCTTCACCACCAAGGAGGTCGGCAAGGGAAGCGGCCTCGGCCTCTCCATGGTCTACGGCTTCGTCAAGCAGTCCGGCGGCCACATCAAGATCTACAGCGAAGAAGACCACGGCACCACGATCAAGCTCTATCTGCCGCCGGGCGCAGGCATGGCGGATGCGGCAGCTCCCGTCGCACCGCAGGTCCCAGGCGGCGCCGAGACCATTTTCGTCGTCGAAGACGACACGCTGGTGCGCAACTTCGTCACCGCACAGCTCGAGAGCCTCGGCTACAAGACGATTGCCGCGCCCGACAGCCGCGCCGCGCTGCAGTTGATCGAGGGCGGCCAGCCGTTCGATCTCCTCTTCACCGATATCGTCATTCCCGGCGGCATGAGCGGGCGCGAGCTCGCCGAGGAGGTGGCAAAACGGCGGCCGGGCCTGAAGGTGCTCTACACCTCCGGCTACACCGACAACGCCATCGTGCATCACGGCAAGCTCGACGACGGCGTGATGCTGCTGACCAAACCCTATCGCCGCAACCAGCTCGCCGAGATGATCAGGAAGGCGCTGGCGGCTAACGCGTCGCCAGCACCACGGCCGCCAGCGTGAAGATCAGCGCGGCGATCTGCCCCGCCCCGAGCGGCTCGCCCAGCGCGATCGCGGAGGCGACCACGCCGATGACCGGCACCGCCATGGTGCCGATCGCGGCCACCGCGGCCGGCAGACGCGCTAACGCGGCGAACCAGCTGACATAGGCAATGCAGAACTGCACCACGGTCGAATAGACCAGCAGCCACCAGCCGACCGGCGTCACCTTGTCCAGATGCGTGGTCTCGACCAGGAGGCCGATGATCGAGATCGGCAGGCAGCCGATCCCGATCTGCCAGGCCGCGGCCGCGAGCGGCGGCAGATGGATCGGGTACTTCTTCGAGAACACCGTGCCGACGGCGAAGCCGAGTGCGCCGCAGAGTGCCATGACGATGCCCGGCAGCTTCTCGACGCTGGCGGCGATGCCGTTGCCGCCCATGATCGAGGCGAGCCCGACAAAGGCCATCACCAGCCCCAGCGTGCGGAGCAGCGTCGGCCGCTCGCCCAGCACCGGCCAGGCGATGATCGAGGCCCAGACCGGCATGGTATAGGCAATCAGCGCCGCCTCGCCGGCCGGCAACCAGAGCAGCGCCAGCCCCATCAGCACCATCCAGCCGGTGACGTTGAGCACGGCGGCGATCAGCAGGCGCGACCAGATCCCCGGCTCGACCTTCAGGCTCTGCCGGCGGATGACCGCCAGCGCCGCGAGCAGCAGCGCGCCCAGCACCCCCGTGACTCCGCGAAGCGTCAGCGGCGGCAGCTCGGAGAGCAGGAATTTCGTCACCGGCCAATTGAAGCCCCAGCCGATCGAGGTGATGGCGAGGAACATCAGGCCGGCCGGGGCGATGCGCGGCCGCGCATCCCGGCGAGTCGAATCAAGCATGGGGGTAATCCGGCAAAATCGAGCGTCAGCTTGGCGCGGATTCGCTGCACAAACCACCACCTTGGCGGGCATGCCTGCCCTCACCTTCCGTAGGGCTACGTGAGTCCTGCTGACGCAATCCCATTACTCAAAAATATACCTGCCCTGTGAACAGCGGGATGAAGCATCCGCAGCATCACCGGATGCAAATTTTTTCGGTTGGGAATCCCTGAGGACTCACTGATACTTGCCCCCACAACAGGCCCGGCCGAGCCCCCTGTTATCCCCCGCAATCCACCATATTTAGTATTTGATTCAGGAACTCGCACTAGTTCTTGACGGGCGCAACGGAGAGTCCTAGCTTTCGGTCCGTTCGGCGCGAGTGAGTTTGCGTCCCGCCGGCACTCCCCAAAGGGTCTCGCAAAACCGCGCTCCGCCAAGCCAGACGAAGGCAGCGGCTGAGGGCTTGTCTGCCCGCGATAAGCGGACTCTTCGGGCGCCAGAACGGGCCGGCAACAGGCTCGGAAGGCATCGGTAGACGTTGTGATCGCGTGGGGCGTTGAACGCATGTCGGGGCCATGCCCTTGGGGGCGGATGGGTCCGGACATGAAGGCGGGATGATCGGTGCGCGCATCGAACCATCGCGTCGGGAGAACAAGGGCCGGGTCCACCGGCTGAACTGCGGTGCTGGAGGCCGAACGGCCGAAGGAGCCGCGAAACGAAATATCGACCCGGCACGCCCTCAACGAGGGGCGGGACCGGTCAAAGATTAGGACGGGGCAAGACCATGCGGATTGAGCGGCGCCACACCACCATTGGACAGTCACCTTACGCGGGAATCGATTTCCGCCTGACCACGTCGGAGATCAGGAATCCCGACGGCTCGGTCGTGTTCAAATTGGACAATGTCGAGGTGCCCTCGGAGTGGTCGCAAGTCGCCTCCGATGTGCTCGCCCAGAAATACTTTCGCAAGGCCGGCGTCGCCGCGCGCCTGAAGAAAGTCGAGGAGGAATCGGTCCCCTCCTTCCTGCGGCGCTCCGTGCCCGACACGGAAGCCCTCGCAGCGCTGCCTGAGAAGGAGCGCTATGTCAGCGAGCTCTCAGCAAAACAGGTGTTCGACCGCCTCGCCGGCTGCTGGACCTATTGGGGCTGGAAGGGCGGCTACTTCACGTCCGACGATGATGCCCAGACCTTCTACGACGAGCTTCGCTACATGCTCGCCATGCAGATGGTCGCGCCGAACTCGCCGCAATGGTTCAACACCGGCCTGCACTGGGCCTACGGCATCGACGGCCCCGGCCAGGGCCACTATTACGTCGACCCCTTCACCGGCAAGCTGACCAGGTCCAAATCCGCCTACGAGCATCCGCAGCCGCACGCCTGCTTCATCCAGGGCGTCGGTGACGACCTTGTCAACGAGGGCGGCATCATGGACCTCTGGGTCCGCGAGGCCCGCCTGTTCAAATACGGCTCCGGCACCGGCTCCAACTTCTCGCGCCTGCGCGGCGAAGGCGAAAAGCTCTCCGGCGGCGGCCGCTCGTCCGGCCTGATGAGCTTCCTCAAGATCGGCGATCGCGCCGCCGGCGCGATCAAGTCGGGCGGCACCACGCGCCGCGCGGCCAAGATGGTCGTCGTCGACGTCGATCACCCCGACATCGAGACCTATATCGACTGGAAGGTGAAGGAGGAGCAGAAGGTTGCCGCCCTCGTCACCGGCTCCAAGATCAACCAGAAGCACCTCAAGGCGGTGCTGAAGGCCTGCGTGAACTGCGAAGGCTCGGGCGACGATTGTTTCGACCCCGAGAAGAACCCGGCGCTGCGCCGCGAGATCAAGCTGGCGCGCCGCAGCCTCGTGCCCGACAATTACATCAAGCGCGTCATCCAGTTCGCCAAGCAGGGCTACAAGGACATCCAGTTCGACGTCTACGACACCGACTGGGACAGCGAAGCCTATCTCACGGTTTCGGGGCAGAACTCCAACAACTCGGTCTCGCTGAAGGACGACTTCCTCCGCGCGGTCGAGACCGACGGCGACTGGAATCTGAACGCCCGCACCTCGAAGAAGGTGACGAAGACGCTCAAGGCACGCGACCTCTGGGAAAAAATTGGTTACGCCGCCTGGGCCTCGGCCGACCCGGGGCTGCACTTCAACACCACGATGAACGACTGGCACACCTGCAAGGCGTCCGGCGACATCCGCGCCTCCAATCCGTGCTCGGAATACATGTTCCTGGACGACACGGCGTGCAATCTTGCCTCGGCGAACCTGCTGACCTTCTACAACACCGAGACCAAGCGCTTCGACGTCGAAGGCTACGAGCATCTCTGCCGGCTCTGGACCGTCGTGCTCGAAATCTCGGTGATGATGGCCCAGTTCCCGTCGAAGGCGATCGCCGAGCTCTCCTACGAGTTCCGCACGCTCGGCCTCGGCTACGCCAATATCGGCGGCCTCCTGATGACCATGGGCCTGCCCTATGACAGCAAGGAAGGCCGTGCGCTCTGCGGCGCGCTGACCGCCGTGATGACCGGCATCACCTACAAGACCTCCGCGGAAATGGCGGCCGAGCTGGGCACCTTCCCCGGCTACAAGAAGAACGCCCAGCACATGCTGCGCGTCATCCGCAACCACCGCCGCGCCGCGCACGGCCAGTCCAACGGCTACGAGGCGCTCAGCGTCAACCCGGTGCCGCTCGACCTCGTCTCCTGCCCGCAAGCCGACCTCGTTGCCCACGCCCAGGCGGCCTGGGATGCGGCGCTTCAGCTCGGCGAGCAGCACGGCTATCGCAACGCCCAGACCACGGTGATCGCTCCGACCGGCACGATCGGCCTCGTGATGGATTGCGACACCACCGGCATCGAGCCCGACTTCGCGCTGGTCAAGTTCAAGAAGCTCGCCGGCGGCGGCTACTTCAAGATCATCAACCGTGCGGTGCCGGCCGCACTGCGCGCGCTCGGCTATCGCGAGAGCGAGATCGCCGAGATCGAGGCCTACGCCGTCGGTCACGGCTCGCTCTCCAACGCGCCCGGCATCAACGCCTCGACCCTGAAGGCCAAGGGCTTCACCGACGAGGCCATCGCCAAGGTCGAGAAGGCCCTGCCGACCGCCTTCGACATCAAGTTCGCCTTCAACAAGTGGACCTTTGGCGAGGATTTCATCCGCGACCAGCTCGGCATCGGCGCCGAGGCGATCGCCGCCCCCGGCTTCGACCTGCTCCAGGCCGTCGGCTTCACCAGGCGCGAGATCGAGGCGGCCAATGTCCACATCTGCGGCGCGATGACGGTGGAAGGTGCCCCGCACCTCAAGGCCGAGCACTATCCGGTGTTCGACTGCGCCAACCCTTGCGGCAAGGTCGGCAAGCGCTACCTGTCGGTCGAAAGCCACATCCGCATGATGGCGGCGGCGCAGCCCTTCATCTCGGGCGCAATCTCCAAGACCATCAACATGCCGAACGACGCCACGGTGGAGGACTGCAAGTCCGCTTACATGCTGTCGTGGAAGCTCGCCCTGAAAGCCAACGCGCTCTATCGCGACGGCTCGAAGCTCAGCCAGCCGCTCAACTCGCAGCTCATCAGCGACGATGAGGACGAGGACGATGCGGTCGACCATCTCTACGAGAAGCCGATGGCCGCGCGCACCGCCCAGGTCTCGGAGAAGATCGTCGAGAAGCTGGTCGAGCGCATCATCGTGATGCGCGAGCGCGAGAAGATGCCTGACCGACGCAAGGGCTACACCCAGAAGGCGGTCGTCGGCGGCCACAAGGTCTATTTGCGCACCGGCGAGTATGACGACGGCCGTCTCGGCGAGATCTTCATCGACATGCACAAGGAAGGCGCGGCGCTCCGCTCCTTCATCAACAACTTCGCCATCGCGGTGTCGCTCGGTCTGCAATACGGCGTGCCGCTTGACGAATATGTCGATGCCTTCACCTTCACCCGCTTCGAGCCGGCGGGCCCCGTGCAGGGCAACGACAGCATCAAATACGCGACCTCGATCCTCGACTACGTCTTCCGCGAGCTCGCGGTGAGCTACATGTCGCGCTTCGATCTCGCCCATGTCGATCCCAACGAGACCGGCTTCGACGCGCTCGGCAAGGGTGTGGAAGAAGGCAAGGAGCCGGATGAGCAACACGCGACCAAGCTGGTCTCGCGCGGCCTCACCCGCTCGCGGACCGACAATCTGGTCGTGATGCGCGGCGGCTCCGCTGCTGTTGCCTCCGGCAACGACAGCGCTCCATCAGGCGGCAGCCGCGTCACCTCGCTCGCCTCCCGCAGCGCCGGCGATGCCCTGGAAGGCGCGGTCGCGCTGAAGCAGGAAGCCCAGCACGACCTCTCGCCCACCGAGAAGCTGGAAGCCCTCCAGTGGAGCAAGGCCGGCAGCGCCGCGCAGGCGGTGCCCAGCAAGGCCGAGCGCCGCGCGGAAGCGAAGGCAAAAGGCTACGAAGGCGAGATGTGCAGCGAGTGCGGCAACTTCACGCTGGTGCGGAATGGGACCTGCATGAAGTGCGATACGTGCGGAAGCACGACGGGGTGTTCGTGAGGGGGTAATTGTCCCACCGACTTTAGAGTATAAGTCGAAAGCCGCTCCTATGAGCGGCTTTCTTTTAACCGACTGCACAACTTTGCGAGCTTCTCATGACCGCCGCCAGCCGGGAAAAGGGATGGCCGTTACGACTCTCTGGGCTATTCCGCAGGCCTCCCTTCGCAATCACTACAACCCTCAGCGTGATCGGGATCTCGGTCTTCGCGCTGCTAATATGCATCGGCGTGCTTTCGCTCGCCTGGCTACTGGTCGATCTGGTAAGCGGCGATCAAAGGCGAGCGGCCGAAGCAACGAAAGCAGCGTTGCCCATTTTGGCGGGCGTGGTGGGCCTCCCCCTCATTATATGGAGACTTATAATACTCGACCGGCAGACCCAAATTAGTGAAGCTAAAACTCAAATCGATCGGGAGACCCATTACACTTCAATCTTTGCACGAGCCATTGAGCAACTCGGTCAAACCAGAGAAGTAAAGCGAACGATCCAATCTGTGGCAGGAAAAGAAGAAACCACCACGACCGTGCCCAACATCGAAGTCCGGCTGGGCGGAATTCACGCCTTGGCGAGGTTAGCAGAAGAAAGCGTGCGGGATCGAGATAAGATCGGGAACACTCTACGCGCCTACATTCGCGAGAACTCTTGGTCAAGTCGCGCGGGCGACTTGATTACAAAACTCACTTGGGATCCAGCATCGGCCTGGGATTGGTCGCGATACCCTCACAGCCCCGCGCCCCTGGAAGCAACTCTAGCTGCCAAGAACGCATGGATAAAGACGATTGACGGGCAGTTGAAAGAGCTCAATGAATGGTCAGCCTCCGTTCCGGAAACCAGAGTTGACGTAAATGAGGCCGCGGATGCACTTGCGTTGCAAGAGCCCCTGCGCGACACGTTCAATAAATACACGCTCTATGAGTGCCTCTTTGTCGGCAGACTCTTTACAGCACAGCTGCTGTCATTGATTGACTTCAAGCGATGCATTTTTGTTCGCTGCAGCTTTGATGCGACCAGCTGTCGCTTCGCGATTAATGAGTCGCTCATCGTTGGCACTAGGTTCTTTGGCTCTAACGCAGATGTGCAACTAGAATTCTGCCAGCTCTCTGGGGCCTCATTCAGACTGACAGAGAGAAGTAAACTTGGCACATACTTTTGCCAAGCGTTTGATGCACGCGTTTCAGGCGATCTAGCGAGTTTGACGCTACACGATTCAACACTCTACAACGTGCAACTCATAGGTCGTTACTCGCGCGACGATATTTCTACAAAGCTGATCGTCGATGACTGTATGGTCGTAAAATCTAGGTTGCGCGGTCTACGCTTGGGGTCGGACTCCGAGATTGGTTTCGGTCCCCTCCCAGATGTTGCCTTCGAGGGAGCAGATCTCGCAGCAGTCGTACACTTCGATCCGGCAACATTGAACGCTGCAACAGCAACCGCCAACACCACCCACCCCGCGCACTCTCTACGTCCGAGTTCTTGGCCACCCTATTCACCAAGTTGATCCAGACGGTGTTACGGGGGTGTTACGGTGACAGTGCACTAAATCCTGGGCCCACGCTTTGCAATTAAGTGCACCGTCACCGTAATGGCCGGAAGCCAGCGCTGCGCCCACAAGCTCCTCGTTGGTGAAGGGCCCGTAGACCTCGGCGGTGTCGAAGAAGGTCACGCCGCGATCGTAGGCCGCGCGGATCATGTCCACGGCATCCTGCTTCGCCAGCGCGTGCCCGTAGCCGAAGTTCAGGCCCATGCATCCGAACCCATGGCCGATACTTCGAGGCCGCTCCTTCCCAATGTTCGTGTCTTCATGTTCGTCTCCTATGAGCGCGACGGATATTGCTCGTCGCTGACCTTCTCCAGCCACGCGACGGGGCTGCCGTTCAGCGCTTCCTGGATCGCAATATGGCTCATGCCGGTGTCGCTGGTGGCGCCGTGCCAATGCTTCTCGCCAGGCTCGAACCACACGACGTCTCCCGGCCGGATCTCCTCCACCGGGCCGCCATCCCGCTGCACCCAGCCCAACCCCGACGTGACGATCAACGTCTGACCGAGCGGATGAGTGTGCCAGGCGGTTCGGGCGCCGGGTTCGAAGGTGACGAGAGCGCCGCGCGCTCGCGCCGGCTCGGGGCTTCGAACAGCGGATCCACGCGAACCGCGCCGGTGAAGTAATCGGGTGGGCCCTTTCCGGAGGGCCGAGAGCCGCTGCGCTTGATGTCCATGAGGATGCTCCTCTGTTGGCACGCGCTCAACTGACGGCTGGAGAAGAGGCTCCTAAGGCCGTCGATGGTCGGAAGGTAATCCCCTGTCATGCCCGCGATTAGGTGCTAAAACAAGCACGCTTCTATGAATGGTGCTCATAAATGCTGCGTGAGAATCTCAACGACTTTCTTGGTTTTCTGGCCGTCGCCCGAGAGCGGAACTTCACCCGGGCCGCGGCCAAGCTCGGTGTCTCTCAGTCCGCCTTGAGTCATGCCGTTCGCGGGCTTGAGGCCCGCCTCGGCGTCCGTCTGCTCGCGCGAACGACGCGCAGCGTCGCCCCGACCGCAGCCGGAGAAAGGCTCCTGCGGACCATCGGCCCTCGTTTCGACGAGCTCGAGACCGAGTTGGCAGGATTGAGCGAGATGCGGGACAAACCAGCGGGCACGATCCGGATCACGGCCGGCGAGCACGCGGCTGAAACCGTTCTGTGGCCGGCGATCGAGAAGCTGCTGCCTGCCTATCCCGACATTAAGGTCGAACTGGTTACGGATTACGGTCTGATCGACATCGTAGCCGAGCGGTACGACGCAGGCGTTCGCCTGGGCGAGCAGATCGCCAAGGATATGATCGCGGTGCGCATCGGACCCGACTTCCGGATGGCCGTGGTGGGTTCGCCGTCATACTTCGCGAAGCGGACGGCGCCGAAAAAGCCGCAGGATCTCACCGACCACAATTGCATCAACATCCGGCTTCCGACCCGCGGTGGCACCTACGCCTGGGAGTTCGAGAAGCGAGGCCGTGCGCTGAGGGTCCGGGTCGACGGGCAACTGGTGTTCAACAACATGGCCATGCGGATGAATGCCGTCCGCGCCGGGCTCGGGCTTGCCTACATGCCCGAAGACCAAGTGAAGGCAGACGTGGCGCGAGGCAGGCTCGTTCAGGTGCTGGAGGACTGGTGCGCGCCGTTTTCAGGCTATCACTTATATTACCCGAGCCGCCGTCAACCGACGCCAGCCTTCTCGATATTGGTCGAAACTCTGCGCTACCGGCCGGCGTAAGTTTGGTCACTTCAGCTTGTAGGTCCTAGGTTACGGAGACAGTGTTGGACTGCACCCCATAAGTGAGACACGCTAATTTCTGTTCCAGCACCGTCACCGTAATCGCAGTTTGGTTCCGGCTTCGATGCTCATCGATATTCGCGGCCAAATTGCCTTTGCGGTCTTGCCCTTCCCTCCTAAACTTCAGACACCACCGGCATGGGTTCCGACGAGCCCGGTAGTAGCGGAGTCAAGTTATGCCCAAATCGGAAAGCTTCCCGATCGAGAAGATTTTCGTTCCCACGAAAATGAAAAAAGCCATCAAGCCCGAGATCGTCGGGGAAATCGCGGAAAGTATTCTGGACATCGGACAACAAGCCCCCATTTCCGTTCGGCGCGACGGAGACCGCCTCGTTCTGGTCGAGGGACTGCATCGGCTCGAAGCCTGCAAGGCGCTCGGCGAGACAACCATTATCGGCGTTCTGGTCCCGGCCGAGCTTGCTCAACACAAGCCGCTGCTGTCCGACGGGCCCGAGGTCGAGGTAGAGCGCATCAAGATGGCGCGATTGAAACAGTTGCGCCTGGAGAAGGAAGCCGCAGAGGCATCGACGGCTGCCTTGAAGAGCGTCAACGCAACGGAAGCGCCGCGCACCCGTTCGACGAAAGGCGTCCGCGACAATCCGAAGGCATCACCGGGCCGGACTGCGGGATCGACACGGAAAACATTGTCGGACTGGATCACGCAGCAAAAGGGCAGCGGCGGCCGCTATTGATTTCCGGCAATTAGTGGGGCGAAGCAATACCGGCTGCGGAACCAATCATCGCCCTCGTTGCTGTCTACGTCACGACGGTCGATGCGATGAAGCGGCAGTTTCCGCGGCTTGCGGCGGATAACGGCAATTTGCTCGCAGGGTGACGCGGCTCGTCCGCCGTAACTCCACCAGTGCGCACAGGCCCACTCTCGCCGAAGCTCGGCGAGTGAAGACGGTAAGCAATGCCCCCCGTTCAACTACGTTCTACGTGCTGCCGAATCCGCCGGTCCTCGAGCACTTGAATTCGAGCATGCGGACTTCAGTAGCCGGACTTTGTGCTAGAGCCGGTGGCTGGCTTCGTGCTTGTGCCGGTGGTTTGTCCCGGAGCGTAACTGGATGCGCCGCGGTGGGCCTTCTTCGACTTCGACACTTTCGCGTGATGCATCTTATGTCCAGGAGAGTAGCCGGAAGCACCCGGCTCGCCTTTCTTGGAACCCGTTTGCTGCATCTCGTGACCGGGCGTCTTGCTCGATACACCCTGAGCCAGCACGGCTGGTGCTGCGGCGATGGCAGCAGCAGCAGTGAGCGCGATGATCGTTATTTTCATGATGTCCTCCTCGAACGAGCCCCCCATGCAACGAAATGATCCCAATGTCCGTTCCTCCGACCGAATGTTCAGAGTGTGGGCATCCAACGGTATTGCAGCGCGTAGGATGGGTAGAGCCCTTGCGAAACCCATCATTCCAGGATCGAGCGTGATGGATTACGGTGACAGTGCACCAAACTCCCAAACCTCAAGCTCACCGACGCACGACCTGTCCAGCACTTAAAGCGCACGGTGGCATCACCTGAGCGACAGGCTCAATCGATTCCCAGCAGCGCAGCCAACCGTTCGCGGACTTCGGTGAGCAGGATGTCAGGTGCCCGTCCGGCATGCGCGATCGGTCGTTTCTCCCAGGAGATGCTCCGGGGTTGGTCTGCGAGAACGGCGCCGCGTAGGCCTGCACCTTCGGGCAACACGGCTTCGAATGGATAGCCGCGCACGCGGCTGGTGATCGGGCAGATCACGCAAAGGCCCGCTGCCGCATTGTAGCTGCGCGGCGATACCACGATGGCAGGTCGCCGGCCGCTTTGTTCGTGGCCGACCGTGGGATCCAGATCGATCCAGATGAAATCGCCGGCCTCCGGGCAATGGTCACCAGACTTCGTTGCCAACGGCCGGCCCCCAATCGATCTCGTCATGACGATTGTCCGGCGTGATCCCGGCAACCAGTTCGTCGAGCGCATAGCGGCGTTTGCGCCGCTTGGGCAGCGCGATCTCGATCACCAGCTTTCCGTTGTTCACGGTCATCTCCGCAGCCCGGCCGTCGCGCGCCCCGATTTCGTCGGCGAATGCCTTCGGCACGCGCAGCGCAAGGCTGTTGCCCCACTTCTGAAATGCCACCTTCATCCTCGGTCTCCGACAATTGATGATACAATGTAGATACGATCTCGAAGCCGGTCAATGGACATCATCCGCGGCTTTTTCCCGCGCCCGCCGCGAAGTCCCCGTGCTATATCCCGAGCATTCGCAATCGACGGAGGCGGAAATGCCGGAGCGCGCGCTGTTTCAGGACGTCATTCGCAAGCGCCGCAGCGTGCGAAAATTCGAGCCGGGCCGCAAGGTCGGCCGCGACGTGCTCGAGCGGATCGTCGATTGCGGACGCTGGGCGCCCTCCGGCGCCAATGTGCAGTGCTGGGATTTCATCGTCGTCGACGATCCCGCCGTTCGCGACGAGGTCCTCACCGTCTTCCTGCGCCAGGCGCAGCGGCTGGTGGATCACGCCAAGGGATTTCCGGCCGTCAAGAAAACCTATCTCGCCAACACCGTCGCGATCATCCTGGTGCTTGGCGATCCCCGCTGGAAGGTCTGCTTTCCACAGGCGACCTCCGCCGAATTCGACGCCGAGTACCGCGCCAACAACGAGGCGATCTTCTTCTGCTCGCTCGGCGCTGCGATCCAGAACATCCAGCTCGGCGTCACCGCCGAAGGCCTGACATCGGCCTGGCTGTCCGGCGGCGGCGAGGACGAGACCAACCGCGAGCTTGCCGCGGTGCTCGGCTATCCCGCATGGATGAAAGCCTACGGCACCATTCCGGTCGGCTATCCCGCAATCGACCAGGACCGCCGTTATCGGCGGCCTCTCGGCCAGTTGCTACATTGGAACGGCTACCAGAAGCGGCAATATCGCCGCCACGACCAGGTCGATTTCTACGAAAGCACGCTGCGTCCGTTTGCGATGTATCGCGACCTCGAATCCATGGACGACTGGCCGGATCGCGACGAGATGCTCGGCGACTGGCGCGAGGCCTTCACCGGCAGCGTCACCAACCCGGATGGCAGCCTGGAGGCTGAAGCGGACTTCTCCAGTCCCCGGGTCATCGGCCAGGCTACGAAGCGTCGCAGGACTTAAGCAATCGGCGAAGGGGTTACGGCGGAGGATGGCGGCCAGTGCCGTGGTGCCGTAGGGTGGGCAAAGGCACCCTGTGCCGTGCCCACCACGTCCTACCGAGCTAGGGTTGGTAGGCACGCTTCCGCCTTCGCTCTTCGAGCTATGGCGGAAGCTTTGCCCACCCTACGAATTGCCGCCGCCCTTACCACCAATACGGCCACCGCCATCCCTCATAGCGAATATAGGACGGCACCAGCGGCGGGCCGTAGGGATCGACCCGGTCGTCTTCCGGGCGATAGCGATAGCGCGGAACGACATTGTAATCCCACGGTGTCGGCCTCAGCACGGGCGCGGTGACGATGAGCCGCTCTTGTGGTGTGCGAAGGACGACGGCTTTGCGCGTCCGGGCGTCAGCGCCTGATGTTCCGAGGCTGCCCAGCACCAGCGCTGTTCCGAGCGCACATGCGACGGTCATTTTTGTCATGCGTTGATCTCCTTCGCGCGAAGAGTGCAAAAGGACGCGGGGCAAGGCAAGCAAATTTCGCGCGATCTCTTCTGCGGCCATCCTTCGAGACGCCCGTTTTGAGCAGGCCCTCAGGATGAGGACAGCATGCGTGGCAGCAGCTTCAACAGGCGCAACGCCGCTTAGCCTGATCCTGAGGAGACCGCGAAGCGGTCGTCTCGAAGGACGAGGCGTGCGCTCGGTCAATTCAGTGAGCGTCGCCCGAATGGAGCTTAATCCCGGCTACGGACCATGAAGCCCTAAGCCGCGTCGACCTCCTCAGGCACGGGCCCCGCAACGAGCCCGTCGAGGCCCACCATCAGCAAATCGGCGATCCGCATCAGCTGGTACAGCGGAATGTCTGCTTCGCCCCGCGCCACGAAGGCGGGCGTGACACTGAGGTGCCCGGCGAGCTGGCCTTCCGTGCAGCCGCTCATCTTGCGCGCGGCCCTGACGCGCGCGAGATGCCGAGGCGCTGCCGGCTCCCAAGCGATCCCGTCGGCCAAGCCGTCGTGCGTGGCTGATTACTCCCGCGCGCGGCGCACGGCCTCCTGCAGCTTGGCCCGCTGCTTGTCCCAGCGGGCCTGCTCGGCCTCGGCGCGTTCGTCCAGCGAGCCGCGCGCGGCTTCGATTTCCTCCGCCTTGGCCTCGTGCTCCCGCTTCGCTTTGTCCAATGCCGCCTCGGCCGCAGCGACCGCCTTGTCGCGGCGCGCGCGTTCCCTGGCGCGGGCGGCCTCCTCCTTGCGACGCTGGGCCTCTCGCCGTCGCTCCTCCTTCTCGAACGCCGCAGCGGCCTTGCGGGCCGCCTGATCGTCAATCTCACGGGACGGCTTGCGCGCCGACTTGGCGGGACGCTGCTTCGATCGCGGCTTGCTCTTGCTCTTGCTCTTGGCCTTTCTCGTGGACTTGGTCCTGCTCTTGGTCCTTCCCTCGCCCTCGGCGAGATCGGTCGGCAGTTCGGCACTCTCCGTGAACGGGCCGTTCGATCCGACCGGGCGCCTGAGCACCACGCCCGGCTTCGCCAGGGTCGCCGCGACGACATCGGGATCGTCGGTCTCCTTTGCTGCGCCCTGATGGAAGAGATTGGAGCTGGCGCCCCAGGCCTGAAGCGCCGCCTTCATCGAGGGCGCGGCGACCGCCTCGTCGTAAAATCCGAGCGAGGTCTGGTAGGTCTTCAGCTTTCTTGGCATGTCGCCCCGATTTTGGCTTCGCTACGCTTGCGCTGCAAGCTTACGAATTTCCAGCTTACGAATTTCCAAGCAACACGTCATATCCCTGTTCGCTGAACGCCAGCAGACAAAACCCGTGCCCGAACGGATCGGCCAGCATCGCGATCCGGCCATAGGGTGCATCGCGCGCAGGCACCTCCAGAATCGCGCCGGCGCGCAGCGCGCGTTCGACGGCGGCATCGACATCGCCAACGACGACGTCGACATGCACGGGCGTCCAGTGCCGCTCGTAGCGACGGCGGTCGCCGCCGGCACCCAACGTGCCGGCGTGCTTGGTCAGGAGATAGACCGGCGCGGGCCAGCCGAGCAGCTCGACGAAATCGGTGCCGAACCGGCGGCCGACGGTGAGGCCGAAGGCGGCGGTGTAGAAGGCGGTGGCTTGCCCGACGTCGGGGACGTCGATGTTGAGCAGGAAGGTCATGGCGGGCTCGTCGCGAATGCCAGAGCGAATGCCTCGTCACCGGACGGGCGGCACGATGACATCATGCCATTGTTTTGCCCGACGCCGCAAACTCGATTTCGGCGTAACCGAAAATGCAAGCCTTATCAAGGCCGTGCCTACTGTGCATGGGGTTGTTTTCGCAAAATCGTGTTGGACGGGTTTCACTTGCCTCTCAGGCTCAGGATTGATCATGGGGGTCGCCACGATCGCGGCGACCGCATAGGCTCGCGTCCGTCAACGGTCTGGAGACATCAGCATGAACGGCACTCGCTATTACGGCGTCCGCGTCGAGGGCGCGAAATACGGAGTTGGCTTCGGCTCGGCGCTCGCCATCGCAATCTCCTACACCAACAACCATTCGATCCTGTGGGCGATCATCCACGGCATTCTTGGTTGGCTCTACGTAATCTTCGTCGCGCTGTTTCGGTGATATCGCACCGGCAGGCAATGGCCGGCCCCGGCGCTCCGCAGCTTTCCCTTGCTTTCCTGTTCACTGCCCCTACGGTCGCGCCGCGAACGAAGCGTGAGACGAGAGAAGGGTTAGACGAGACTTGCGATGACCGACCCGATGAAATGCCCCGCCTGCAGCTCCGAGCATGCCTATCAGGACCGCGATCTCTGGGTCTGCCCGGAATGTGGCCATGAATGGAGCGGCATGTCGGAGGCGGCGGTCGCCGCCGCGCAGGACGCCGGCGTGTGCGATGCCAACGGCAACGTGCTCGCTGACGGCGACAGCGTCATCGTGATCAAAGACCTCAAGGTCAAGGGCTCCTCCTCGGTGATCAAGGGCGGCACCAAGGTGCGCAACATCCGCCTCCAGGACGCCAGCGACGGCCACAACATCGCCTGCAAGATCGACGGCATCGGCGCGATGAATCTGAAATCGGAATTCGTGAGGAAGGCGTAGCCGCAAGGCGGCGGGAGCGGCCGCACCGTCGCGGTAACGCTAACGCCGGTTCCGGCTCCGGAACGCACAGTTTTCTTTCTTACCCCTGTCGCAAATCTGTGTAAGCTGGTCGGCGCCGGGGCAGGCGTTTGTAGCGCGTATCGATTTTTTCAACCCGGGGCTGGCTTTTCGAGGTTACGCGTTCGATTGCATCACAGCTTTGAGACTTGAGCGGCCGCCCCCTGGGCGGCCTTCCTGTTTCATTGGCGCGGAAGGCCACGGCGCTCTACCGCTGACGCTGCGCCAGATAAAATCCGCACAGCACGGTCACGAGGCCCGCGGTCTGCAACATCGTCGGCGGCTCGCCGAGCAGGAGCCAGCCGGTGAGCACCGTCAGCGCCGGCACGCAAGCCGGAAACACTGCGGCGCGGGCGACGCCGAGGCGCTGGACCGAGACGGCGAACAGATAGAGCGCGGCGGGGCCGGCAAGCACGCCCTGTGCCAGCGCCTGGATGGCGTTCTCGGTGACGCCGATCGCCGCAACATGGGCGAGCCCGACAGTCGCGATGTAGACCGGCAACAGCAGCAGCGACAGCACGTTGATGACCAGCGCGGCCGAGACGGCGGCGACGCGCCAGTGTCGCAGAGCTGCGCCGAAGCCGGCGAACATCAATCCCGTCAGCACGAAGATCAGATCGCCCTGCACGCCCTCCGCACCGATATGGCCAATCGATTCTGCGCCGATCACGCCAAGACCGCCGACGATGACCAGCGCACCCGCGAGGCGCGAGGCGGAGATCCTCTCTTTCAGGATCAAGGCTGCGAGCAGCAGGCCGCCGAGCGTGGCACAAGAGGGCTGGATCACGCTGCCATGGCCGAGCGGCACGAACAGGAAGCCAGTGTAGGAGATCAGCGACATCACGGGGCCGCCGAGCACCATCAGCACGAGGCTCCTGCCCCAGCCGATGCCGCAGAGATCGGAGATGCCCGCGCGCAACACCAACGGCAGGAACGCGATCCCCGACCAGACATAGCGATGCACCAGCAGGTCGATCGGCGTGAAGCCGACCTTGAGCCCATGCCGCGTGCCGGCAAAGCCGAGCGCCCAGAACAGCGCCGCGGCGAGGCCGCAAGTTACGCCAAGCAGTGCCGGCGCTGCATCGTTCTTGTGAGAAAGAGCGTCGGCGCCGCTCGTCCGTTGGTCCATGGATCAAGCCTTATGGCAGCACATCGGCCGGCTCAACCCACGCGCCTGCAGGGCTGGCACGCGACGAGCATGCGTGGGCCTATTCATCACGCCCCTCGCCAAACACCATCCGCCATCCCTTGCGCGTATCCATGTATTCTCGCACTTGCCTGATCCGGTCGCCTGCCACCGCGAACACGAAGCAGTAATCGTTCTCGTACGGCCTGCCGTCGGGCAGCGTGGCGCGCATCCGCTCCTCCACGATCACGACATCGCCGTCGGCATACACGCCGCGGAACGCGATATCGATGTCCGAGAACATCTTGTGCATCTCCTGCGCGATGAAGCGCGCGATCTCGTGCGGTTCCACCATGTGGTCGGTGTGATCGAGCGCGATGGCGGTGGCGTTGCCCTTCGGGGCGATCCATTCGGCGTCTTCGGTGAACAATGCGGCGATGCGCTCGGCATCGCGCGACGAAAAAGTCTTCCACGCGTTCAGGACAACGTCCCTGGGATCGGTCACGGCGGGCTCTCCGGCTGCATTGAATGAGAGGCGCCTTCTAGGCCGCGATGCGCGCCGCGGCTCGCCACAATCGGACTCGGTCATCCCGCAGCCCTTCCGCCCCCGCCGTCATGCGCTATGATCCGGCCATGCTGAGCTACGATGTCTGCAACGCCGCGCGCCTGCGCCGCGACCCCCGTTACGACGGCCGCTTCTTCACAGCGGTGAAGACCACTGGCATCTATTGCCGCCCGGTCTGTCCGGCCAAGCAGCCGCTGACGCGCAACGTCGCCTATTATCCGACGGCGGCGGCGGCCGAGGCCGCCGGCTTCCGGCCCTGCCTGCGCTGCCGCCCCGAGACTGCTCCGTTCTGCCCGGCCTGGAACGGCACGCGCGCCACGGTGGCGCGAGCCATGAAGCTCATCGACAGCGGCGCGCTCGATGAAGGCTCGGTGGTCGATCTTGCGATACGGCTCGGCATCTCGTCGCGTCATCTGGCGCGGCTGTTCGAGCGCCACGTCGGTGCCACGCCTCGGCAGTTCGCGAGGACGCTGCGTGTCCAGCGCGCCAAGCGCCTGCTCGATGCCGGCGACGACAGCATGACCGATATCGCATTCCAGGCCGGCTTCGGCAGCCTGCGCAGGTTCAACGCCGCCTTCGCCGAACTCTACGGCCGGGCGCCGTCAAGCCTGCGGGCAGTGCGCGCGCGGAGAGCTTAGCGCGCGGGGTATTCGCGGCGGGATTCTCAATCAGCGCATGATGTCAATTGATCATGCCGAGACGTTGCACGATGCGCGCTGGCGCGCGATCGCGCACAAGACAGTTCCAGCGATCTCTCCAGACGCGATACGCAAGCAGCCCCGATTTCGAGGCCGAAAGATGGGGCGGTGGATCCCGCCTCTCGGCGGAACCCACCTGCCTTCACGATATCAGATCAGCGGGCAGCGCCCGTAGTGACGCCCACGGTCTTCACCTTGCGCGGGCTGAGCACCTGCGTCTGGTGGACCGAGGCGACCGTGGTCGGCGCAGCGGCCTGCTGCTCGACATGCGCGGCACCGAGCACGCGAACCTGCAAGGGCGAGACCGGAAATCCGTTGGCCTCGTAAGTCGGCAGTTCGGCGGCGAAAGCCGCGGTGCTGCCCGCGATCGTCAGGATGGCGGCGGCGATCGACAGAGTCTTCTTGTTCATTGGATGCTCCTGCGTGGAAGTGTCGGAGCACATTTAAGCTCGGCCTTGCTGCATCGCAACATGCTCTGCTGCATTGCGATAGCGCGTGTTATGCATAGCGATATGTTTAATGACTTCAAGGTCTTGGTCGAATCACATCGGCCACGACGTGACGCCTTTATGAGCGGTGCTCAGCCACCGAGCACATTGCCCCAGCCATCGAACAGGTAGTTTTTCCAGGCTACAGTTCCATCATCGCCCGGCCGGCTGGCCCGCCGGTAATCGTCGGCCTGATCGGCTGTCCAGGTGATGATCGTGTCCGTGAGGCGATCGTGCAGGATGGCGGGTTCGGTGGGATCGAAGGCGTCCATAGGACGAAGCGAGGAATGCGTCATGGGCGACCAAACGCACCAGCCGCAACAAAGTTGCCGGCAACGCGTCGGACAAGAACGGCACGTCAAAGCTGCCGGGCAAGATACGCGTCTTTACCGAATTTTCGGATCAACACCCATTCAAAGCGCGATTTCCGCCCGCCGTTGGTGCAGTTGTGTTGGTGCAGTTGTGCGACTCGCTATTTCAACGCCGTCGCCAGCGATTGCAGCTTTGCCACGAGATTGGTGCCAAGGGCATAGATGATCTCGATGATGGCAAGCGCGATGCCGGCTGCGATCAGGCCGTATTCGATCGCGGTGGCGCCAGATTCATCGGCGGCGAATTTGGCCAACATGCATTTCAATTTCACAGGCGTGTCCTTCCCAGCTCTACCGCAGATTGTGGAAGCGGGAGAATTGCACGACCACAATCCAAGATTGCGACGCCCGCATTTGCCGGCGTTTTCAGGCCATGCCGGGCTGCTGGAACCCCAATGGAGCCTATGTTGCACCTCGGCAACACCTTCCTGAAAAGCCCGCTCTGGCCGACTTGCGCCATTGCGCTGCCACATGGTCCTCCGAACAATCGAGGCGCTGCGTGCCTTTCCGTGCAAGACTGTTTTCGTCGGACTGTTTGCATCATGACTGTCCGGACAAGACGGGTTCGGGCAGAACCGTTTGGAGGCAGGGATCATGAACGATCGGCGGTCTCTTCTGGTAGCGGTGACCTGCCCCTCGGCCGTGCTCGCCGGCTGGATGGCGCTCTCACTCTCCGCCTATGCCCCTGCCCTCATCGAGAACAGCGGTGCCAATGCGTCTGCCGTCTCGCGGGAGAAGGACCTCGGCCGCCTCGACTTCGCCAACGTGCCGCGCGCTGCGACGATCGACGACGGTATTGCCTTGACCGCCGACATCGCGGCTGCCGCGGCCGCCGCACCGGCCCCAACGATCGCTGAAGCGGCGCCCGAGACGCCCGCCCCCGCCGTCAAGCTCGCCTCGGCCGATCCGGCACTGATCCTGCCTACGGAGGCGCCGCCCGCGCCGCAAGTCTCCCCTGAACCAGAGCCCGTCGTCAGCGAGGCTGCGCCGGTAGCGGCGCCCGAGCCCGTCAAAGAGCCGGTCAAACTGGCGTCTGCCGATCCGGCCGAGATCGAGACGACGGACCACCTTTCCCCCGCGGCGATCGCGAGCGGCCCCGTCACGCCTGCGAACAAGGCGGCGCCGCCAGCCGACACCGTCGCCGTGCTCGACGAATGCTTCGTCATGGATGCCTGCATCGACCGCTATCTCTGGACGCTCTATCAGCGCACCGCGAAGGAGGACTCGATCAAGGTCCAGGAACGCCGCGCTGTCACCGTCAAGCGCAAGGGCAAGACGGTCAAGGTGATGCGCAATTTCACGAAGCTGGTCGATGAGGATTTCGGCTGGAAGGATCCGAAGGCAGCCGAGCACGCCGGCATGTCGCTGATGGATTATGTCATCGGCGGCATGGACAAGAGCTTCAAGCAGAAGCTGTTTCGCACACTGCTCGCCGCGGAAGCCGCCGGCCTGTCGCCCGGCATCACCAGCGCGTTCCGCGACGACTATCGCCAGTCGATCGCGAGCGGCCTGAAGGCCGCCTCCGACCGCTCCTATCATGGCGGCAGCGCGCGCGGCGGCTACGGCCACGGCATGGCGGCCGACATCGTCAGCACTCAGGGCAATAATCGCGCGCAGCGCTGGGTCTCGACCGAAATCCTGTGGAAGTGGGTCGACGCCAACGGCAAGGCGTACGGCATCGGCCGGCCCTATCTCGGCCGCGATCCGCCGCATGTCGGCCCGATCGACGGCCCGGAATACATCTCGCGCAGGGGCACGGAAGATCGCAAGGAAGCCGCTAACGTCAAGCGGAACGACGTCAAGCCGAAGAAGACGCGACGGACAGTCCCCACTGCCAAACCGTCAAAGGCCCAGGCTGCGCGCGAGCAGAAGAGGCCGGCCAAGCAGCAGAAATCGGCGCAATCGGCCGGCAAGCGCGCGATCTGAAGCCGTTACGGCGCGCGCGCGGGCGTCGGCAGCGGCACGAGCCGCATTTCGGTCGAGCCGGCGTCCTGCGTGCGCACCAACACCGCAAAGATCGTTTCGACCGCGAGCCGCACCGCGGCCTCCGTCGTCTGGCTCTTGGCCAAATGTGCTGCAATCAGGCCAGTGAGAAGATCGCCGGTGCCGTAGGGGCGGATCGGCAGGCGCGGCGTCGCAAAGCGCGACAACTGCCCATCGACGCACAGAATCGTCTCCACCTGCCCTTCCGCGGTATCGGTGAGCGTGCAGCCGGTGGCGACAACGCCAATGCGGCCGGTGCCCGCCAGCGCCGCACACGCCGCACGAAGGCCCTGCGCATCCGCGATCGTGAGGCCCGAGAGCAGCTCGAGCTCGAACTGGTTCGGCGTCGTCAGGTTCGCGGCCGGCAGCAGCCGGTGCCGGACCACGTCCAAAATGCCATCGGCGACATAGACGCGACCGTCATCGCCGATCACGGGATCGCAGAGATAGACGAGCTTCGCATTCCGCGTGAGCGCCCGCTCGACGAAATCGGCGATCGCGACGGCATTGCCCGGCGAGCCCAGATAGCCGGTCACGAGCACAGCCGCCTCGTCGACGAGACCGCGCTCCTCCACACCTCTCAGGAGATCGGCGACGAGCTCGGTCTCCAGTACTCGCCCGCGCAGGCTCGGATAGCGCGGATGGTTGGACAAGAGCGTCGTCGGCACCGCCGCAACGTTCACGCCCTCCGCCTGCATGGCATAGGCGGCCGCGCTGTTGCCGACATGGCCGTGGACCACCTGGCTTTGAATGGAGATGACGAGCATGGCAGAGGTCCGTAAGGACAATCGCGTCGCGACGCAAGCGCAGCGATCATAGGGCCGCACTTTGGGACCCTGGTTCACGCAGCACCTGCACTTCAGCGACGTGCCAGCTCACCGAGATAGGCGCAGAACATGTTGGCCAGCCCGTCGGCATGACGCACGATCTCGGACGCGCAGCTCTCGCGCCCGGAAAGCCATCTCGGGCCAGGCGCGATCATCGTCGCTGACGACGCCGACGACAGCCCGGACTATCTGGCGCGCGTACGCAGGCCCGGAAGCGGCTACATGTCGACGCCCTTCGCCGAGGACGTCGAACTCTCCGTGCGGATCAACTGACACCGCATCGAAGCATCAGGGCATACCTCGCCGCCGCACGATTCATCGGGCGGCGGCATGGTGTTGCCTTGCCCAACTCATCAGGCCCGTCCGCATTCCAACCGGTGTCGCAGGTTCGTCACTCATGGATGATATTTGCTCGCGGCAAAGAGCCCGGCCATGACTAACGCCGTATCTTTCTCACGCTGAGAGGCTCATGACCTCCGCCTTCAATGCCTACGCGGCGCTCGCCCTCGCCATCGTGTTCGAAGTCACCGCCTCGGCGTTGCTGCAGCAGTCCGCACAGTTCACCCGTCCCTGGCCGACGCTGGCGATGGTGCTGTTCTACGTCGCCTCGTTCTACGCGCTGTCCGTGGCGATCCGCATCATCCCGTTAAGCATCGCCTACGCGATCTGGGGCGGGGTCGGCATCATCCTGACCGCCGCCGTGTCCTTTGTGCTGTTCCGCCAGATACTGGATGCCGCGGCCTTCGTCGGTATCGCGCTGATCGTGTCCGGGGTCCTGGTGATCAACCTGTTCTCGGAGACGGCGGTGCATTGACGCCGGGCTGTGCCGGCGCGTCCTACTGGCTCGGCACCGGGTTGGACGGACGCGGCGCGGATCGCGCGGGCTTCTTAGCGGGCCTGGCCGCAGCACGCGGCGGCGGCCCGTCGACCGACTCCAGATAGGCGGCGAGCATCCTGGCCGAGTCCGGGCTGGTGGCGTAATGGTCCTTCAGGAACCAGGACAGTGTCAGGCTGAAGCGACCCTTGGCAAGACCGCGCGGACTGCGATGGCAGGTCGCACAGCCGTCGGCGAAGAGCTTGGCGGGCGACTTGCCGGCATCGAGATTTTGCGCGGCTGCAACCGTCGCCGTCAGCATGGCGGCGGCTGAAAGCATTATCAGGGGCACGAACACATCGCGCCCCGCTCGAAATAACATTGTCAAATGTCGTCCCCTCGCCCCGTCTTACCGTCACGCCGCCGACAGCTGATCGAATTCGGGCGGCGCGTAGGCCTTGCCGTCCTGGTCGGTGATGACGACCCGCCATCCCTCGCTGGCCCATACCTTCGCCTTCGCCACGATGAGCAGCCGGCTCTCGCGGGCGAAACTGTACTTCTCGTTGTCGCGTTCTGCGACCATTTTGTAGGCCAATTCGTATCCCCTTGCGTCGCCCTTCACCCGGCCTCCTCGTGGCAGCGGGCTTTGGCGGCAATTCGCCAGGAGCGTGGCAATTTGGTGCCATCCGCAGAACAGCACGATCGCCCGTCAGATCAGCAATGGAACCCATCGTCCCATGTCGGAACTCCGCTAGTGCACGCGGATGATGTGGGGGCGGCCCAGATCGATCAGCCCCTGCACCGCCGAGAGGCGATCGTCGAGGGCTGCGATGGTGAGCAGCAGATTGTTGCGACGCTCATCGAGCAAGCCCATCTCGGCGCCGGTGAGCTTCGTGCTCGTCCGTTCCTTGTGGATCCCTTCGAGGGATTCGCGCAATCCGGCAATCAGCTCGGCCAGCTGTTTGGCCTCTTTCGTCATCGAACGCTTCGCGACATTTTGACGGCGCGTCTCCGCCTGGCTCTGTCTCATCGTCATCCTCCCGTGCCCCGCTGCCCCGAGTGGATGCTTACAGCTTTGGGTAGACCTGTTACGATCGATGAAATCTGCCAGCGAAGAACTGACTCAAATTGTCGCGACCTCGACTTGGCGAAGAAGAGAGTTGGCGAAGAAAAGACCTGGCGAAGAAAAGCCCGGCGCGCGGGCCGGGCTTTCCTGGCAACACTAATGCCTTTGATGGCCGGGGCCGCCGGCCGGCGCACCGCGTGGCGCGGCATTGATGTGGGGAGCGCCACCGCCGCCGGAGTGCGGCATTGCATGTGCCGCCGCACGCGGCGCCGGCATCTGGGCATGAGCATTCATCGGCGCGCCGTGGCTGATGTTGGGCTGGGCCACACGTGGCGCCGCCGGCCGGCTCGTAGGCGCAGCCGACATTCGCGGTGCCTCATGAGAGCGCGCCATCGGCTGCTGGCGCGCTGCGGCACGGTGTGCGGCCTGCTCACGGTGTGCGGCCTGCTCGTGGATCATACGTGCCTGTGCATCGCGCGGATTGCGACTCTGCACAGTGGTCCGCTCATGCGAGAAGCGCTCGCTCCGCCCGGCGCGGGTGCGGTCAGCGGCAACAGCAGCGTCGCGTCTCGCGATCGCGGCGTTGCGCTTCGCGATTGCGGCATCGTGCCGTGAGGTCGCGGCGTTGGGTCCAGAGATTGCAGCAGCGCCCTTGCCCCGCACGCCTTCGCGTTCCAGTGCAACCGCCGCGTCGTGCGTCGCCGCGCGGCCGATCCGGGCCGCACGCGGATCAACCGTCATCCGCGTCGCAACGCGCTCGTGCGAGGTCCAGTAATTATTCCAGTAGGCATGGCGGCGATACCAGGGCCGCCCCCCATAGTAGCGTGACCAGTACGACGTCAGCACGAAGGGAACGACAGGAACGTCAATCTCGTCGACATAGTCCGGCAGATAGACGTAGTGGTTGCGATAGAGATATTCCAGATATTGCGATGACACCCAGCCGCGATCGTCGGAGAAGCTGACGTCGCACCAGGCATTGCCGCGCAGGCAGCCATGGATGTTGACGCGGGCGCCCTCGGGGATCCGATCGACCAGGGGGAAGCCCGAACCCGGTCCGGCGCGCAAGCCGGTCGAGACGGTGACGATGCCCGGCGCGGCCAGTGCGGCTGTTGGCGCGAGCAGCAATGCGGCAATCAAAACGCTCTTGAATTTCATGGCGTGTTCCTCCTCTTCCGAAGTCGGAACGCGCAAGCGGAACGCGTGTTCCGTGCGCGAAAGGCTCATCTGTCGAAAGATTGAAACGCAGGCGACGCGCGGTTCAATATTCATCCGCCGTTCATCGGCAGGGCATGCAAGGGCGCTGTTTGTCGGTCAGTTCATCTGCAGCATGAAGCCGTCGAAATACGACGCAAGCGCATCAAAATCATCGAGCGGCAGCAAGGCCGCAACGTATTGGTCCGGCCGCACGACGGCCAAGCAGCCTGCTGTCCGATCGATGCCGCGCATTGCGAAAACGTCGTGGCCGCTCTTGAGGTCCGGGCAGAACATCTTTTCGTAGTCGATCAGACCATAGCGACCTTTGCGCGGAAGCAGCATTGACGGCATCGCTTCGACGGCGAGCTCCCGGTGATCCTGCTGGAAGACCGCGCGCAGATCGATCACGCTGTCAATGTCGGAGCCCGCGGGCGTATAGCGCTTGACCGGCGATTGCCTGGCTTCGGTGAGGAAATGGCACAGCACGCGAATGGCCGAACCTGCGGCAGCAGGATCTTCCGCTGGCGAAAACGCGTAGATGCGGAAGCGACCGTCGGCTTGCGCGGCGTGACCGAGATGGACCGGCTTTGCGTCCGCCAGCCGGATCACCGGGGCCGAATGGAAGCGCTTGCCGATGACGAGGCCGTGTGCGAGGTGCTGATGCGAGGCCGCCCCGGTGAGGACCGACGGCCCGTAATGCGTCGCCGTGCCCGCGGTGTAGCGGCCGTGCCTGACGAAATAGTCCTGCGTCTTGGCGGCATCGGCGCCGCCGGTCCTGGCGGCGGAGGCGAGAATCCCGGCCCATTCGCGATCGAAATCGATCAGCTCTTTCGCGACCGCCTGGCGCTCCGCCGAATAGGAATGCAACAGGTGTGGGGCGCACTGGTTCCGCATGACGGAGGCGAGCTTCCAGCCGAGATTGAAGGCATCCTGCATCGAGACGTTCATGCCCTGCCCCGCCTTCGGGCTGTGGGTGTGGCAGGCATCGCCGGCAATAAAGATGCGCGGCAGGCGCGTTGCGATCTCGGCCTCGGGCACGTCGTCGAACTTGTCGGTCAGGCGCTGGCCGATCTCGTAGACCGACCACCAGGCGATCTCCTTGACCTCGAGCCTATGCGGCTTCAGGATCCGCTGCGCCTTGGCGATCACGTCATCGGCGGTGATGTTGCGGTTCGCGACGCGCTCGCCGGCGTCGAGCTTGGCGAGCTCGACATAGATGCGGACCATGTAGCCGCCTTCTCGCGGAATGATCAGCAGGCTGCCGTCCTTCGCCGACTGGATCAGGGACTTGAAGCGGATGTCCGGAAAATCGGTCACCGCGAGCACATCCATCACACCCCAGGCGTGGTTTGCGGAATCGCCGTGCAGCTCGCGGCCGATCGATTTGCGTACGGTGCTGCGCGCGCCATCGCAGCCGACGACATAGCGCGCCTTGACCGTCTCGACCGTGCCTTCGTTGCCGGCATCGACGCGTTCGAGGCGCACGGTCACGGCATGATCGGCGGGACCTGCCGCCGGATCGAGCTCGAGGTCGAGCAGGCGCCGGCCGTAATGGGGTTCGAGCTTCGCCGGCGATTTGCGCATGACGTCGAGAAAGCCGTCATGGATGCGCGCCTGGTTGAGGATGACATGCGGGAATTCGGACAAGCCGTCTTCGACGTCCTGCACCCGGCCGCTGCGGACGATCGTCTCAGGCAGCCGCTCGTCCGGCTTCCAGAACGTCGTCTCGTTGACCCAATAGGCCTCCTTCAGCACGCGTTCGCTGAAGCCATAGGCGTGAAACATCTCCATGGTCCGGCAAGCGATGCCGTCGGCTTGCCCGACCAGCAAGCGACCCGGCTTTTGCTCGACGATGCAGGTCTTGATCTCAGGGAATTGTGCAAGCTGGGCGGCCAGCGTCAGGCCCGCAGGGCCACAGCCGACGATGAGGACATCGACCTCGCCAGGCACGGCGCCCGCTGTGCCCGAAGGCTGAACGCGCTCGGCCAGATCGGCAATCTCGGGGTCGCCCGGCTGAAATCCATTCAGATGGAATTGCATGAGCCTCTCTCCCGCGAATTTCTGCCTGGATATTGCTCAGTATGCTGACTATCAGTATACTTGTCAACGCATCTCCGACCACGATGCATCTCCGAGGAGGAGAATTCGATGAAAGACAACAACGACATGCCCGGACATCTGGCGCGCCGGTTCCAGCAGATCGCCGTCGCGGTGTTCCTGGCCGAAGTCGAACATGCCGGCTTCGACCTCACGCCGGTGCAATACGCTGCGCTCGCGACCATCAAGGCCAATCCGGGCCTCGACCAGGTGACGCTCGCCGGATTGATCGCCTACGACCGCACCACCATCACCGGCGTGATCGATCGCCTCGTGCAAAAAGGACTGATCGAGCGCCGCGCCTCCAGCCGCGACCGCCGAGCCCGCGAGCTCGAGATCACCGACGAGGGCCGGCGCACGCTGCGCAAGATCACGCCGGCCGTGGACTCGGCCCAGCGCATCATGCTGCGCGGCCTCAGCGCGAAGGAGGGCGAGGACCTGATGCGGCTGCTGCGCAAGGCAATTGCCGCCGGCAACGATCTGAGCCGCGCGCCGCTCCGCGATATGCAGGCATGATCCGGTATCGTTGTCCGTATTTGTCGCAGGGTCGCGAAACCAGGAGCTAACCTTCGGCTGCTACGATGGGCAACATTCTGCGCTTAACGCGCGATTAACTTTGCGGGAGATCAGGTGTTCAGGTTCCTCGTTGCGGCCGCGGCCATCGCACTCTCGACCGGCCATGCGCTCGCAAACGGCCATGGCGGCGATGCGCCTCCTCCGCCCAAGCCGGAGGCGACGACCGCACCGGCCAAGGTGGTCCTGACCAAGCAGGGTCCCAAGCTCGTCGATCTCAAGGGCATGACACTCTATTATTACGAGCGCGACACCACCGGCAAATCGTCGAACTGCAACGGCAAGTGCACCGAGAGCTGGGTGCCGCTCGCCGCAACGGCCGACGCCAGGGCCATCGGTGACTTCACCGTGATCAGCCGCAACGACGGCAGCAAGATGTGGGCATACCGCTATCGCCCGCTCTACACCTCGTCCGCCGACAAGGCGCCGGGCGATGCCAACGGCAATGCCACGACGCTACAGTGGCGGATCGCTCGGCCTGCAAACTGAGAAGATGCAGGGTCGTCAGCGTGCCCAATTGGGCACGACGACCGTCTCGTAGGGGTTGAAAGCTCGCGTTCACCCGCGCCAGCGTGCGCCCGCCTCGGCCTGCGCGCTTTGTCCGGGCGGCAGCACCACGACCGTCGAATTGAGCTTCACCCGGTCGTACAGATCGATCACATCCTCGTTGCGCATCCGGATGCAGCCTGAGGAGATCGCCTGCCCGATATATTCCGGCTGATTGGTGCCGTGGATGCGGTAGAGCGTATCCTTGTTGCCGACATAGAGATAGATGCCCCGCGCGCCCAGCGGATTGGCCGGACCGCCAGGAACGCGCGCCGGATACGGTCCGAGCCGCGCCTGGATATCTGCGGTCGGAACCCAGTCCGGCCATTCCGCCAGGCGACCGACCCGCGCGACGCCGGAGAACGCCATGGCTTCCTCGCCGACCGCAACGCCATAGCGGATCGCCTTGCCATCGGGCAGCACGTAATAGAGGTAACGCGCGTCAGTATCGACGAGGATGGTGCCGGGTTGCTCCTTGCGCTGGTAATCGACGATGTGACGGAGATATTGCTCGGGCACGTTCGCCTGCGCGTAAGGCACATGTGCGAGCAACTGCCGGTCCCGCGGCGTCATGCTCGCGTCGGTCGCCGGTGAAAGCGTCGCCTGCATGCAGCCGCCCAGCGGCAGCAAGGCAACTGCGAACAAAGCGATTATCGATCTTGGCACCGCCGGCCCCCGATAGCGGATAGCAGAGCTCCCAGCCTCCCCAGATGCTGCCAAAATCGTGCTGAAAACAAGGCAAAGCGGAACACATGCGCGTGTTCGACAATAGGGTTCCATCACCACAAACCGCGGAAGAGCGTCGCATCATCTCCATCCCCTCGCCTTGCTTTGGTCAAACCCGGCTGGACTCGTGCGTCATCGGGACGGCTCATCAGACTTGGATGGGCCCACCTCAACATTAGATCGGCTCGCGCCAATGCGGACGAGTGGGACTTAACACCTGGCCCTCAAACACTTGGCCCTCAAACATCTGGCCCTCAAACATCTGGGCCTCAAAGGAGCTGCGATGCTCGCGACGCTGAACCCCAAGCAAATCGTCGATGAGATCGTGAAGGACACGGTCAAGGACAACGATCCGCACGACGCGATTCAGATTTCGCCCGACATTGTGCTGGCTACGCGCCCCATCAGCGTTGCGCCCGCGCCGGCGCCCGGCATCATGACCCGTCCGGAGCCGAAATTCGCGCCAGAGCCCAGACTTTCTCTCGAGCCCAAGTTCGGCCATATCTCGTTCAATCCGGTCTCGGAGCCGCAGACGACGGCGCGGCCCTCGGTCGACACGACCGTGCGCGTTGCAGCGAGCGATGGTCATGGCCGGCAGAAGCGATCCTCCGTGGGCAAGTGGCTGCGCGGTGCGTTCGTCACGTTTCTGTTGGCGGGAGCAAGCGCAGCCGCCGCCATCGCCTGGGAGAAACACGGCGACACAGCCGAACAGATGCTCGCCGAATGGACCCCGGCATTGGCGTCGCTGCTGCCTTCGACATCGCAGACCGCGCCGGTCGCCGCCGCGCAGGCCGCGCCGCCCGCCGAGCAGGCCGCAACGGATCCAGCGGTCGATCAGCCTGTCGCGCAAGCTGCGGCCGAACAATCTGCTCCGCCGCCTCCCACTCAGGTTGCCGCCGCCGCGCCCGCCGCAACACAACCTGACATCACGCAGTCGGTGCAATCGATGACGCGCGACCTCGCCGCGATGACGCAGCAGATCGAGGAGCTCAAGGCCAACATCGCTGAGTTGAAGGCCGGACAGGAGCAGATGGCGCGCGAGATGGCGAAACCGCCCGCGCCGAAGCCGACGGCGGAGGTCAAGCCTGTCGCTCCGCGCGCACGCGCTGCTGCGGTCGCGCCGCGAGCTCCGTCACCGCCACCGGTTCGCAAACCGAAACCGGTCGCGTCGCGCACTTACATGCCGGCCTATGCGCCCGCGCAGCTCGCACCTCCGCCACCGCCTTCGCAGGCCGCTGCGATGCCGCCGCCACCGGCCGCACCTGTGACCACGACCCAGGCCGTTGCCGATGATGACGGACCGGTCGTGCGTCCGCCGATGCCGTTGCGCTAGATCCAGACCGTAACGGCACAGCGCGCTGCTACAATCTCGCGTACGCTGTCCGAGTCGGCGTGATGCGTTGAGTCCGGGCAATTACGGGAAGTGCTGCTTCGATCATCTTCCGCTCAAGAGAAGATCATCTTCCGCTCAAGAGAAAAGGCCGTCGGGAGCTATGCCGGCGGCCTTCTCTTGCAGCTGCCGGTTCCCGGAGCCCGGTTCTGCTGCAATTCCATGCCTCATGATCGCGCCGACATATTTAATTAAATGTTAATGCCCTCACATGCTGCACATCATTTCTGCGCCATAAGCACAGAGATTGCGCGGCCCGTTCATTCGGTAGATATCGACTCAGTGATAGCATCCGGCATGTGCTGAGATTTCCATCGAAGCTCAGCTCGTCACATCGGGGAATTCGGATGCCTTACTACTCGTTCGATCTTGTGGTTGGTGAAGAGTTCAGGAATCAGGGCGGAATCATCCTCGAGGACATCGAGGTTGCCTCCGATCGCGCCGATCAACTGGCCACCGAGCTGTCACAGGTGAAGCCGGAGTTGCAGCAGAAGGGTTGCGCGGTGCGCGTCACCGATCGCGACCACAACGAGCTCTATCGGACGCCGCTCGATCCGGTGCCTGCCTGGCGACGCTGACTAGCTAGCTAGCCATCCAGGGCCGGGGGCTCGAACCAGTTCGTCAGCGACAGCCCGCCGTCGACGACGAAGGCTGCTCCGGTCACGTAACCGGAGAGGTTGTTCGATAATACCGTGAGCGCCATCGGCGCGAGGTCATTGGCCTCGCCGAGACGCCCGAGCGGAATGTGCCGCGCCAGCGACGGATCCGCAACGAACCCGCCGGCCGCGATCGCGCCGGGCACCAGCGCGTTGACGCGGATGCCGTAGCGGCCAAACGTCTTGGCCAGCTCCTTCACCAGCATCGCCATCCCCGCCTTCGCGGTCGAGTAATGCGGCAGGTTGCGCGGCGTGCCTGCATGCAGCGAGGTGAGAAACAGGAACGAGCCCGGCCGCTTCGCCCCGATCAGCCGCCTTGCGAGTTCGCGCGCCAGGTGAAAGCCGGCATCGAGATTGACGACATGCATCTGCTGCCAGGTCTTGCGATCGACC
This sequence comes from Bradyrhizobium diazoefficiens, assembly GCF_016616425.1. Lineage (NCBI taxonomy): Bacteria > Pseudomonadati > Pseudomonadota > Alphaproteobacteria > Hyphomicrobiales > Nitrobacteraceae > Bradyrhizobium > Bradyrhizobium diazoefficiens. The sequence goes on along the minus strand of NZ_CP067101.1, from coordinate 3,726,287 downwards.
GCGAGCGCATGATCGGCCTCGCGCCGCGGCGGCGATGCGCTGTGGACGAAATGCGTGATCTCGCCCAACGCTGCGTCCGCGGCGGCAAGTAGTGCGTCGCACGCGTCCAACTCGGCGACATCGCCGACCCAGGGCACCGCCAGCTCAGGGCTCCGGCTCGCGCTGATCGCGGCGCGCACCCGCTCGGCGTTCAAATCGGCGAACACGGTCCGGACGCCCTCACCGACCAGGGCCTGCGCGATCGCGCGGCCGATGCCGTTGCCCGCGCCGGTGACGAGCGCTGTGTCACGAGTAGGATCGAACGGCGTGCTGAACAAGCTCATGTCGCTCTCCGAGGTCGGGATGCGCACGACGATAGCGCACCGCAGAGGGGGGGCGACAAATTCGCCCCCAGCACCATTGCGGAGCGGCGCTCCGGACGCTAGCCTTCCAAAAAAAGGAGGAGATACCAAGGATGCGCTACGGTTTCCTGATCGCCGGCCTGTTGCTGATCGCCGCTCCGGCCCAAGCCGAGGACCACCCACGCTCGACCTATGTGACGATGGTCTTGCAGGCCTTCGCCGCCAAGGTCGAATGCCCCGGCACGGACGTCGTCTACCAGGATCTCGTGCGGAAGGCGGAGCAGATGCACCTGCCCGATGGCACCACCGAGAAGGTGCGCAAGGCGATTGCCTGGATGCACACCGGCGGCAAGATGGGCGAGAAGCAGGACGATGACCTGATGGTCGAGGTCGCGGTGGCGACGCAGGCGACGGATCTCAACCAGCGCCGCCTCGGTATGTCCAGCTGGTGCGAGGCCCAGAAAACCAACCTCGCCGGCCTGATCCGCAGCAAGGGCGGCTAGCAAGCCGGCTTTCGCGGCGTCAACCAAGCCGCAGGGAAACTCCGCGCCGGCCAATAATTGTCACATTTTTCGCCAGCATGCAGACTTTTTCGAGCAGGAGAAGCCTAATGCGGATTGCTCATCTCGTTTTCGGCGCTGCGCTCGCTGCGAGCGCGGTGCTGGCTACCCCGGCCCTGGCGAAGAACTCCGAGGCCCAGAAAGGCGATGATAGATCGGCCTCGCCTTCGTGTAGCGCCTACCAGCAGGCGCCAGACGGATCGTGGGAGCAACTTCCGTGCAAGGAGACGGGCGAGCGCAGCCAGCCGCAGACGCAGCACAAGTCCGGCGGGGAAGGCGCAGATCAAGGTGGGCGCTGAGCCATCCAGTGCGGCGGGAACTCCGTGGTTCCAGCCGAACCATCGAAAGGCCTGTCGGCCTCTCCTCGCAAAGCTCTTCGTCGTCGAGCCGCTTGCGAGCCTCGTCTTCGGCATGAGCAAGGATAGAATTAGCCCGATTTGATGCCGCTCAGCTATGGGCAGGCCCGCGCATGATCCTCATGGCATCGGCGATGTGGCGCCACTCCCTGGCCTCATCGGCCTCGCCGCGGCCCTCGCAGGCCTGCGCCTGCTCGGCGGCCTTCGCGATCGCAGCAAAGCCGTGCCGTTCGAGCATCTGCCGCGCAACGGTGTGGACCTGGACCTCGGACATCATGGACGCTCTCCGTCTAACGAAACCGGGATGCAACTCTCCCGCGGGTTTTTCACAACGATTGAGGTCCGGACCTCGTTCCGCGACGTCGATATGAACTCAAACACAAAGGCGGCCCGCTATGCCCAGCGGACCGCCTTCTCACCCACTCCAAATCGGAGCTCGTCGGCCGTGTCCTATGCGACCGCCGCTTTCTTGCGCTCGAGATCGTTCGGCACTTCGATATCGACCTCCAGGGTCGACACCTCGTCGCCGCGCTCGAGCCGGACGATGACCTTGGTCGGGTCCAGCGTCACGTGCCTGGAGACGACGGCAAGAATTTCCTCACGCAGCACACCGAGCAGATCGGGCTGGCCGCGCATTCCGCGTTCATGGGCAAGCAGAATCTGCAGCCGTTCGCGCGCGACGGGTGCAGAGGCCTTGTTGCCGCGAAGAAGCCGAAGCAGACCCATGCTCATGCGGCCCTCCGTCGCAGCAGACGATCCATGAAGCCCTTGCGCTCGGTCGGGACCTGCATCGGCACGGTGTCGCCGCACAGCCGGCGCGCCGCGTCGATATAGGCCCGCGCCGGTGCGCCCTCCGCATTCGACAACGTCACCGGCGTGCCGACGTTGGAGGCACGCAGCACGTCCTGGCTCTCGGGGATGATACCGAGCAAGGGGGTTGCCAGGATCTCGAGGATGTCCTCGATCGTCAGCATCTCGCCGCGTGCGGCGCGGGAGGGGTCGTAGCGGGTGATGAGGATGTGCTTCTCGACGCGCTCGCCCTTCTCGGCCCGCACGGTCTTGGAATCGAGCATGCCGATGATGCGGTCCGAATCGCGCACCGAGGAGACTTCCGGGTTGGTGACGATCACGGCCTCGTCGGCAAAGCGCATCGCCATGGAAGCGCCGCGCTCGATGCCGGCGGGGCTGTCGCAGATCACCCAGTCGAAACGGCTGCGCAGTTCGTCGATGACCTTGCCGACGCCCTCTTCCGTGAGCGCGTCCTTGTCGCGGGTTTGCGAGGCCGGCAGCAGCCACAGATTCTCCAGCCGCTTGTCGCGGATCAGCGCCTGCGGCAGCTTTGCGACGCCCTGCACCACGTTGATGAGGTCGAACACGACGCGGCGCTCGGCCCCCATCACGAGGTCGAGGTTGCGCAGGCCGACGTCGAAATCGACGACGACGACCTTATCGCCGCGCTGCGCCAGCGCCGCTCCCAGCGCGGCGGTCGTCGTGGTCTTGCCGACGCCCCCTTTGCCGGATGTCACGACCAGTACCTTTGCCATTTCTGAAATCTCCTTCTGGTCAGTTCAGTGCGGTAATTCGCATGGTATTGCCTTGCAGAAACGCCTGGGCCGGCCGGCCGCGCAAGGCGGCGTCGATATCGTCGGCGGTCTGATAAAACCCATCGATCGCAAGCAGTTCGGCCTCGATCTTCTGGCAATAGATGCGCGCGCTCGTGTGACCGTTCACGCCCGCCATGGCGCGGCCGCGCAGCGCGCCGTAGACGTGGATCGAGCCGCCGGCGACCACCTCGGCCCCGGAACCGACCGAGCCGAGGATGGTGATATCGCCATCCGGAAAGATCACGGCCTGACCCGAGCGCACGGGGGCCTCTAACAGCAGCGAGGTCGGCTTGGTCTCGGCCTTCGTCTCGAGCTTCTTCGGCGCACTTGGCTCGACCACGCAGCTGCGTCCGCCCGACAGCAGCGGCGGCATCATCGGGGTCAGCCTCGCCTCCTCCACACCCTCGATGCCAAGCACACGGATGTTGCGGTCATGAAGGCTGGTGAGCAGATGGCCGATGCCAGACTGGCTGAGATCGACCGAGGACAGGTCGATCACCACAGGCCGGCCGGCAAAGAAGCCAGGCGAGCGCGCAATGGTGGCGTCGATCTCGTGCAGCCAGTCCTGGACCGGAATCGTGGGCGTAAACACGAAGGCCACATAGGAGCGCCCGCGCAGGCGCACCATTTGGCGTTGAGGTTTGACTGCAGCCTCCATAGCGGCCGACTCGTTCCCTGTTATTGAATGGTTAACGATGCGGCGGATATGGTTAACGGCCGGTTAATGCTCCGTGGGATTACGCGGGGTGGGATGCGGGATTTGGCGGGCTGGCCAGACGCAAGGACGTTGTGGGTAGGCATCGGACGATCGCTCTCGCCCCAGCACTTCGCTGTCATCGCGCGGCATGACAGCAGTGTGTGGGGCGGCGCCGAGCAAGGCTCCCTACTTCTTCACCTTGCTCGCATCCATCTTGATGGCGGGATCGAGCATCTTGGTCGTGAACGCCGTTGAAACGTCGAACGGCTTCTCCATGCCAAGATAGGTCTGGACCAGCTCGTAGTCCTTCTTCATCCGCCCGCCGTCGATCCAGCCAAGACCCTTGGTGGTGGTGAACTCGTCCGTCATCAGGAATTTGATGCGCTCCCACTGGCGCTCCTGGTTCGCCTTGTCGAGGCCCGAGACCTGGTCAAGCAGCGCCTTCAGGCACGGGGTGACGTCGGCGACGCACGCGGCAAAGGCCTTCTGCGTGACGCGCACGAACGCCTCGACCAGCTTCGGATTCTTCTGCAGGTAGGCGCCGTTGACGATCAGCGAATTACCGTAAGGATTGAGTCCGATGTCCTTCCAATTGACGTAGCCGAGATCGGACCCGAACTCGATCACCTTCAGATCGTGCTCGTTGTAGAAGTCGCTGATGATGTCGACGGTGTGGCTCTTCAGCGCCGCGATCTTCGCCGTCGGCCCGACATTGACGAAGCCGACGGAGTCGGGCGCAAGGCCCGCAGCCTTGGCGAAGGCCGGCCACATCACGCGCGAGGCATCGCCCGGCGGGTTGCCGATCTTGTGGCCGGGGAAATCCTTCACCCCGTTCACGCCATAGCTCTTCAACCAGTAGAAGGTCTGCCCGGTATTGGCATAGACGCTCATCACCGCGACGGCATCGGCACCCTTGCCCTTGGCCACCAGCATGGTGGCGAGATCGGCGACGCCGAAGGGCGAGCCGCCGGAGCCGACCTTGGCGGCGGAGACGCCGGAGCCCTTGCCCACCTCGATGGTGAGGTCGATGCCGGCCTTCTCGTACCAGCCCTGCGCCTTGGCGAAATAATACGGCGAGTGATCGGCCGTCGGCGTCCAGTTCAGGATCAGGTTGACCGCCTCGCCCGCATGCACGGACACCGTCGATACACCGAGCATCAGAGTCAAGACCAGGGCCGAGCCCGCCGCCTGCAAACGCTTCATCGCATCTCTCCTCATGCCAGCGACCCGGCTTGTCGCTCTCCCCTCGTGAGGATACCAATGCAACAAGCCCGCCCTCAACTTGTCAACTGTTTGGTTGGAAATGCCCGCAAAACGACCTGGCGACACCGTGCCGCAGCGCCGCGACCCCGTCGCCACCCGCAACAAGCTGCTCACGGCGGCGCGCCTGGAATTTGCCCGGCACGGCTTTGCGGGCGCCCGCGTCGACGAGATCGCCGAGCGAGCGGGCGTCAACAAGCAGCTCGTCTACCACTATTTCGGCGACAAGGACGCGCTCTACCTCGCCGTGCTCGAATGGGTCTATGAGGACATTCGCGAGCAGGAGCGCAAGCTCAATCTCGAAGGCCTGCCGCCCGAGAAGGCGATCCGCAGGCTGATCGAAGCCTCGTTCGACCATCTGGCCGCACACCCCGATTTCATCGTGCTTTTGAACGACGAGAACCGCGGCGGCGCCCGCCATGTCCGCGGCTCGACGCGGCTGGAAGCGATGCATTCCCCGCTGGTCAGAAGCGTTTCGCACATCCTCAACGAGGGCGTGCGCGCGGGCGTGTTCCGCAAGGGGATCGACCCGGTCCAGCTCTATATCTCCATTGCGGGCCTCAGCTATTTCTTCTTCTCCAACACGCCGACGCTGTCGGCGATCTTCGGCAAGGACCTGTCGAGCCGCACCGCACGGCGCGCCCGCCGCCGGCATGTCGCCGATTTGGTGCTGCAGTCGCTCCGGCCCTAATCAACCAACTGGTTGAACCTTTCCTCCGGGCCGGTTAGGCTGAGGTCGTGGCAGCGAGGCCGCGGACAACAGGAAGTACCACGTGGCAGCCGACCGGGCACGCACTGCGCGCACCTTTGCGATCATCCTGATCGTGCACCTCGCCGTGCTCGTGCTCTGGCAGGTCGCGGTCGATGCCTTCCACGTTCCGAAATTCATCCTGCCCTCGCCGCTGGCGACGGTGCGGACGCTGGGAACCACAGGCTATGCCTGGGGCGCCAACACGCTGGTGACGGCGATCGAGGTCCTCGGCGGCTTCGCGCTCGGTGCCTTCGTCGGCGTGGCGCTGGCCGTGATCTTCAGCTGGGCGCCGCTGCTGAGCCTCATGCTGCTGCCGCTGTTCGTGACGCTGAACATGATCCCGAAGGTCGCACTCGGCCCGCTCTTCATCGTCTGGTTCTCGTACGGCATCGTTCCCAACATCCTGATCGCATTCAGCATCTGCTTCTTTCCGATCCTGCTCACCACCGCGCGCGGCTTGCGCGAGGTCGAGCCGGATCTGCTCGATCTCGTCAAATCCCTGCGCGGCTCGCGCTGGACGCTGTTCCGCAAGATCCAGTTGCCGGGATCGCTGCCTTATGTGTTCTCCGGCATGAAAGTCGGCGCCATCCTGGCGGTCGCCGGCGCCATTGTCGGCGAGTTCATCGCCTCAGAGCGCGGGCTCGGCTACCTCATGATCCAGGTGCAATCGTCGCTCGACACGCCCGCGATGGTGATGGCGGTGGTGCTGCTGACGCTGCTCGGGGTCGCGCTCTACGGCCTCGTCCTCGCGCTCGAACGCATGTTCGTGATCGGCGACGCAAGACAGACCTAAGAACGGCAGACCTAACAACGGCAGACCTAACGAAGGACCGATCGATGCTGCTCACCCGCCAGACGCTGCCGAAGATCATCCCCGATATCGCAGCCCTCGACGATCTCCTGTGCCGGCCGAGCCAGGCGCTGATCGACGATCTCGCCAAGATCGACGGCGACATCATGATCCTCGGCGTCGCCGGCAAGATGGGCCCGACGCTGGCCGGCCTTGCCAAGGCCGCTGCGCCCGATCGCCGGATCATCGGCGTGGCCCGCTTCAGCGACGCCAGCGTGAAGGACTGGCTGCACGCGCGTGGGGTCGAAACGATCAACTGCGACCTGATGGACGAGAAGGCGATTGCCGCGCTGCCGAAGGCGCCGAACATCGTATTCATGGCCGGTCGCAAGTTCGGCGCCGAGGGCGATCTGGCCCTGACTTGGGCGATGAACGCGCACGTGCCCGCCCTGGTGGCACAGGCCTTCCCGTCCTCGCGCATCGTGGCGTTCTCGACCGGCTGCATCTATCCCTTCGTCCCTGTCGACGGCAAAGGCTCGACCGAGGACATGGCGCCGAACCCGCCCGGCGAATACGCGCAATCCTGCGTCGGTCGCGAGCGGATGTTCGAGTATTTCTCGCACAAGTTCGCAACTCCGGGGCGCCTGTTCCGCCTCAATTACGCGATCGACATGCGTTACGGCGTGTTGCACGACATTGCGACGAAAGTGCTCTCGGGCACGCCGATCGACGTCAGCCTGGGCCACGTCAATTTCATCTGGCAGGGCGATGCCTCCTCGCAGGCGCTACGCTGCCTCGCCCATTGCACCGCGCCAACCTCGCCCATCAATGTCAGCGGCCACGAGATCCTCGCTGTGCGCGATCTCGCCCAAAAATTCGGCGCGAGGTTCGGCCGCGCGCCTGTGCTGACGGGCAAGGAGGAGCCGACGGCATGGCTGACCGACACGTCAAAGGCGGTCGAGCTGTTCGGCCTTCCGGTCGTCGATACCGAGCAGCTGATCGCCTGGACCGCGGACTGGGTCTCGCGCGCCATGCCGAGCCTCGGCAAGCCCACCAAATACGAGGTGCGCGATGGCCGTTACTGACGTCCCGCGCGTGATCAAGCTGGGCGTCGACGACGCGCTGGCCGGGCTGGCGCTGTCGACGGAGGCGCAGTGGAACCAGACCGAAGACGACTGGCGCATCTTCCTGCGGGAAGGCGTCGTGTTCGGCATTCGTGACGGCGATCGACTGATCGCAACCGCAGCCCTGCTGCCCTATTCCGGCAATAACGCCTGGATCAGCATGGTGCTGGTGACAGCAACGCATCGCCGCCGCGGCTTGGCAACGCGTCTCGTCGACGCCTGCCTCGAAACGGCGCGAAAGAACGGCCTCACCGTTTGGCTTGACGCCACGCCCGATGGCGCCGCCGTCTACGGGCCGCTGGGGTTCACGCCGACCCTGCAATTGCGCCGGCTGAAGCTGGCGAAGCCTGCGCAAGCCGAAGCGCCGCGATCGTCATCCGCAACGCTCGAAGCGCTTCGTACGCGGGACCAGCGGGCTACCGGTTTCGACCGGACCGCCCTCCTCTCCGCCTTCGCACAGCGCTCCGGCTCGCGCATCGTCGCGGCGAACGGCGCCATCGCGCTGGTTCGCGACGGCCGGATCGCCCGCCATATCGGCCCGTTGTTTGCCGATGATGCCGCGGCAGCTCTGGCCCTGGTTGACGCGATTGCGCGAACCGAGACCCGCCCCCTCCTGCTCGACGCCGTCGACTCGCAACGCGCATTCCTGGAAGGATTGCTTGCGGCTGGTTGGACCATCGAACGACCATTTCAGCGCATGCGGCTCGGCCCCGCCACCATCGCCGCCGAAGAAGCGCCATTCGCCGTCGCCGGCCCCGAATTCGGATAGGACATCATGCACCACAGCCAGATCAACAGCGAAATCCGCAAGCTGATCGCCGAGGGCACCGTGCTGCCGGCGCATCCGCTGGCTCTCACCGCCGAGCGTCAGCTCGACAAGACGCATCAGCGCGCGTTGACGCGCTATTACATCGATGCGGGCTCGGGCGGCCTTGCGGTCGGCGTACACACCACGCAGTTCGCCATCCGCGATGTCGGCCTCTACCGCCCCGTGCTCGAGCTTGCCGCCGAGACTGCGGCCAACTGGACCAAACGGCCGCTGGCGATGGTCGCAGGGCTGGCCGGCCCGACCCGGCAGGCCCTCGCCGAGGCCCGCACCGCGCGCGACATCGGCTATCACGCCGGCCTGCTCAGCCTCGCCGCGATGAAGAGCGCTTCCGAGGACGAGATCATCGCGCATTGCAAGGCGGTCGCTGCCCAAATCCCGCTGGTCGGCTTCTATCTCCAGCCGGCGGTCGGCGGTGTCATTCTCTCTGCCCGGTTCTGGCAGCGCTTTGCCTCGATCGACAATGTCGTCGCGATCAAGATTGCGCCGTTCAACCGCTATCGGACACTCGACGTGCTGCGCGGTGTCGCAGCGGCAGGCGCGCTCGACCGCGTCGCGCTCTACACCGGGAATGACGATCACATCCTGCTCGATCTGATGCTGCCGTTCGATCTCCGCGACAACGGCATCACCACGCGAACCTATTTCAAGGGCGGCCTGCTCGGCCATTGGTCGGTCTGGACCGCGAGCGCAATCAAGCAGTTCGAGCGCTGCAAGGCGGCCCGGCACAAGGACAGCGTGCCGGCCGACCTGCTGGCGCTTGATGCCCGCGTCACCGACTGCAACAGCGCGTTCTTCGATGTCGCCAACAATTTTCACGGCTGCATCGCGGGCTGCCACGAGGTGCTGCGGCGTCAGGGCCTGATGAAAGGTTTGTGGTGCCTCGATCCGAGCGAGGGCCTCAGCCCCGGCCAGAAAGAGCAGATCGACCGCGTCACGCGCGAGCATGCCGACCTCAGCGACGATTCCTTCGTCGCCGCCAATTTGAACAAATGGCTGGCATGAGCTCAGCCCCCTTCATCAGCCTGCAAGGCGTCCGCAAAGTCTATCGCAGCGGCGGCGCCGAATTTCTCGCGGTGTCCGATGTCACGATGGACGTGCAGGAAGGTGAGCTCGTCTCGCTGGTCGGCCCGTCCGGCTGCGGCAAGACGACTGTAATGAAGATCCTGGCCGGCCTGCACGGCGCCGACGGCGGCAGCGTCCGGATAGGCAATGCCAACAGCCCGTTCGATCCGAGCCGCGACATCGGCATGGTGTTCCAGCAGGCGCTGCTCTTGAAATGGCGTACTGTCCTGGACAACGTGCTGCTGCCGGCGGAGATCGTCGGCCTGCCCATGAAGGCCGCGCGCGAGCGGGCTCGCGATCTGCTCAACCTCGTCGGGCTTGCCGGCTACGAGCAGAAATATCCGCAGCAGCTCTCCGGCGGCATGCAGCAGCGCACCGCCATCGCGCGCGCCTTCATTCACGATCCAAAGCTGATCCTGATGGACGAGCCGTTCGGCGCGCTGGACGCGCTGACGCGCGAGCAGATGAACTTGGAGATGTTGCGGATCTGGCGCGAGAGCGGCAAGACGATCATCTTCGTCACCCACTCGATCCAGGAAGCCGTGTTCCTGTCCTCGCATTGCGCCGTGCTGACGGCGGGTCCGGCGAAGATGGCCGACTTTTTCCCGATCGACCTGCCCTTCCCGCGCGACCTTCCGCTCAAGACGACAGATGCGTTCGGCGCCTATGCACGGCGCATCTATGCCAAGCTCGGACTGGGCGCGGCTTAGTACGCCACACGGATCTCGTAGGGTGGGCAAAGCGGAAGCGTGCCCACGACTTCTATCGCCCCGTCGGACAGATGGTGGGTACGGCGCAAGTGCGCCTTTGCCCACCCTACGAGAACCGGACGCGGCGTAGCTACCGCGCCCTTCTCGCGATCAGGTCTTGTTGCGCATCTTGCCGAGCAGGTAGTTGTCGTAGAAGTTTTCCGCGATCTGCGTATAGAACAGCAGCTCCTTCATATACGCGTCGTGGCTCTCCTTGGTCCGTTTGAACAGTTCGCTCTTGGTGGCGAGCTCGTTCAGATGGTCCTGGGTCGCGTTGTAGCAGGCCTCCAGCACCGGTTGCGGGAACGCCTTCAGCTCCGCGCCATTGGCGATCAACCGCTTCAGTGCCGCCGGATTCACGCTGTCGTATTTCTCGAGCATCCAGGCGCCGGCCGCCGAGCCGGCCTGGTTGACGATCGCCTGGTACTGCTTGGGCAGCGAGGCCCATTTCTCGTCGTTGACGATCATGTGCAGCATGGCGCCGCCTTCCCACCAGCCCGGGAAATAGTAATATTTGGCGACTTTCTGGAAGCCGAGCTTCTCGTCGTCATAGGGGCCAACGAATTCGACCGCGTCGATCGTGCCCTTCTCCAGCGCCGGATAGATATCGCCACCCGCGATCTGCTGCGGAACGACCCCGAGCCTTGCCAGCACATGGCCGCCCATGCCGGCTATACGGAATTTGAGGCCCTTGAGGTCGTCGACGGTTTTGATCTCCTTGCGGAACCAGCCGCCCATCTGGGTGCCGGAATTGCCGCAGAGGATCGCGTGGGCCTTGAACGGCTTCAGTGCTTCATTGGCGAGGTCGGCGCCGCCGCCGAAGTGCCACCACGATTCCTGATGGCGATGGTTCATGCCGAACGGCGCGCCGGTGGCATAGGCCAGCGCCGGCTCCTTGCCGATGTAGAAATAGAGCGGGGTCTGCGCCATCTCCACCGAGGCGGTGCTGACGGCGTCGAGCGCCTGGAGGCCGGGCACGATCTCGCCGGCGGCAAAGGTCTGGATCTGGAATTTGTTGTCGGTGGCCTCGGCGACATATTTCGCGAAGGTCTGCGCCGTGCCGTAGATGGTGTCGAGCGACTTCGGGAAGCTCGAGGTCAGGCGCCATTTGATCTCGGGCGCGCTCTGCGCGATCGCAGGTGCAGCGATCAGCGTCGTCGCGCCGGCGACTGCGCTGCCCTTGAGGAATGTACGGCGTTTCATGATCGTGTTTCTCCCTGCAAATGAGTTTCAAACATAAGGGCTTGCGGCGACGATCTTCGCGAACCGTTTGCCCGTTCCTGTAGCGGAGTTCAAGATGTGGAAAGGCCTGTCGCTGCCCTCAGAGCAGCTTTGCGCTCACGAACAACGCGCGCACGGCGTTGGTCGCCTGCACCACGAGCATCGCGTTACCGGCAGCGCCTTCGAGCGCTGCGACGGCGTCCTCGTGCAGGGAGCGGAATTCCATCCACTCCACCGACTTGAAGTTGGTGAGGAATTGATAGGCCTGGCCGACCGTCGCGATCGCCAACGTGTCACCGTTCAACTTGATCTTGAACGTCGTACGCAGCGGGGTCTCGGAACTTGATGGATCACTCATGGGCTGCTTCTGGACGATGACGGCTTAACGAAGGGGAAACGGCAGCCCCGCCGTAACGGGCAAGTATCAGGAGTCGGTGCTCGCGCGCTGCGAGGCGGTCGCCGATCCGCTCAGGCTCGGCACGACGACCAGGCGGTTGAACTCGCCATTGTCGTATGCCCGAAGGAAGCGATCATAGTCCTTGATCGAGACGCACCCGTTGGAATCGCCGCGCGGGCCGAGCATGTAGCTGTGGGTGAGAAGGCCAACGCGGCCGAGCGCACTGGTGCCTTCGGCGGGGGTCATGCGCAGCGCGCGGACGCCGTGGAACAGCTTCTCGCGCGGCTTCAGGTCGTAGGTCGCAGGCGGTGTCGCGCCGACCATGCGCTGGTCGACATGTTCGGGGTCGTCCATCAGCGCGCCCATGCCCGAGTGCGCTTCCAGTGCAACGCCGCTCGGCAGGTAGAGCGCCCTCGCCTTGATGTCATAGACCGCCGTGCGAGAATCGTAACCAAGCGCGGCGAGATTGGGCGCCTTGTTGAACAGGCCATCGCCCGGCGTCAGCGAGGCCAGCCTGATCTTGTCGGTGAATTTTTCGAAGAAATTGCGGTTGTCGACCCTGGGATTGGTGCTGGCAAAGGCCTGGCTGGAGGCGATCTGGGCGTAGAGGTCCGCCTGAACCGGGCGCGAGCGCGGCATCGGGATGGCGTCGGCGCGCTGCGAGGGTCTCGTCCCGTCGACCACCGTCCGGTCGTCATCGGTCAGGGTCGAGCGCCAGTCGTCGCCCTGGAGCTTCTGGGCGAGCATCGCCTTGGCGTCGCGGAGCTTGAGCTGGACCGCATCAAGTGCGGAACGCTCCAGCGTCCGCAGGCCGAACTCGCGAGCCGGCGGATTGCCGGACGCCGAAGCGAAACGGTCTTCGAAAGAAGGCGCATTGGCCGGCGGCAAGGCGGCGGAGGCCAGCGGCGTCGAATCGCCCACATTCGCCCCTCCGATGTCCGCGACCCAGGCAGCGCCGCCCGTCGCCAGCGCGAGGGCAGCCAGAGACAGCAAAACACGCTCGGCCCGCCCAATACGGCGGCGCGACAACAGCCTCTCGGCGTGTGCTGCGTCGGAAACCATCAGATCCCCAAATCGACCCCCGGGGGGCCCAACCCCCACCCAGAGACTCTATACCAGCTACCACATTGGGAGCCAAAAGTTAGGCATAATCGCGGCCGGTTAGGCATCCCCGGGGTATCCAATGACCGATCCTTTCGATCTGGAGCGCTTCATCCGAGCCCAAAACCCGGTTTTTCGCGATTTTCAGGGGGAGCTGGCCCGGGGCCGGAAGCAAACTCACTGGATGTGGTTCGTCTTCCCCCAGGTCGCAGGCCTCGGCTTCAGTGCCATGTCGCAGCGCTACGCCATCGGCTCGCGCGGGGAGGCGCGGGCCTATCTCGCCCATCCCGTGCTCGGGCCGCGCCTGATCGAATGCACCAGGCTCGTGCTCGCGGTTCAGGGCCGGAGCATCAACGCGATCCTCGGCGCGCCGGATGACGCCAAATTCCGCTCGTCGATGACGCTGTTCGGCGCGGTGTCCGACCAACCCATCTTCGGCGAGGCGCTCGTCCGGTATTTCGCAGGCGAGCGCGACGCCGCGACGCTGGAGATCCTGGCGAAGCTGGATCGGGCAACCGGCTGAGCCGGCGGCGAGGTGCGTAAACCCGTGATTAACACGGGCAACCTACTGTTCCGCGCAAGATAATTCCCCGCAAATTGCCGGACAGATCATGAAAATCGGTACGCTTCTGACCACCGCCATCGTCTCGCTCTCGACCGTGGGCGGCGGCCTCGCCGTCTACGTCGCCGTGACCAAGTACCAGACGATGGAGCGGATCACCGAAGCGGAGGGCCGGCTCGCGATCGTCCGCGCCGTCAGCGACATCCCGCGCTACCTCAATCCCGAGCGCGGCTTCTCCACCAACATCCTCTTTGGGCCGGCAGCGGTGGACCCGGCTCTACTGGCCAGGCAGGACCAACTGCGCAAGCAAACCGACGGTGCACGCGACAAGATGAACGCACTGCGCAAGGAGCTGCCCGGCTCCCTCGACGACGGCAACACCATCGCCGCCAACATCGATGGCATCAATTCGAAATTCGCAGCGCTGCGCGCGGCCATCGACAAGGCGATCGCAGGCCCCGCCGAGGCGCGCAAGGACGCCGCCAGGAAGCTCGTCGCCGACAACGCCGTGCTCAATGCCGGCGTGACCGCATTGCTCAACGAGCAGGTCCGCCGCATGGCGATCCTGAACGGTGACGCCTACCGGCAGGCCAGCTACGCCAACGTCGCGATGACATTGCGCGACGTCGGCGGCTTCAACTCCAGCCTGCACAAGAATCTCGTCGGCGGCAAAAAACCGGCGACCGACGCCGAGAAGGCCGACATCAGCCGCTCGCAAGGCCGCAACGACCAGCTCGTGATGGCGCTGCTGGAGTTGCGCGGCAATCCGGCAACCCCGGCGAACGTCGCCGCGGCGCTGGAGAAGTTCCATTCGATCTATGTCGAGGAGTTCGGCCGCGAGCTCAAGCTCGTCAAGGACGGTGCGGTCAGCGGCAAGTACGAACACGACACGGAGACCTACTACGCCGCCACGCAACGCGGCCTCGGCACCATCATCGAGGTCCGCGACGCATTCTATGACAATGCCGAGCAGATCCTCGCCGGCGCCTCCGCCGCCGCGCGCACCAGCTTCACCATCGCGCTGCTCGGCCTCGCCGCGGTGTTGATCGCGAGCGTCGGCCTCATCGTGATGGTTCGTCGCCGCGTCTGCGCGCCGATCGTCAACCTGACGACGCGGATGTCGCGGCTCGCCGACGGCGAGGTCGCGGACGGTATCCCCGGCGCCGATCGCTCCGACGAGATCGGGGCGATGGCTGCGGCGGTTCAGGTCTTCAAGGACAACATGATCCGGGCCGACCGGCTCGCGGCCGAGAAGCAGGCCGAGAACGACGGCAAGATGCGCCGGGCGCAAGCGCTCGACGAGCTCACCCGCGCGTTCGAGGCCAAGGTCACCGAGCTCGTCGGCGGCCTGTCCCGGGCCTCTTCAACCATGGAAAGCACCGCGCAGTCGATGACCTCGACGGCGGCACAGACCAACAGCCAGGCCGCAATCGTCGCCGCCGCCTCCGAGCAGACCTCGACCAACGTGCAGACCGTCGCCAGCGCCACCGAAGAGCTGACCTCCTCGATCTCGGAGATCGGCCGCCAGGTCGCACAAAGCACCGAGATCGCGGCCCGCGCCGTCGACAACGCCCGCCGCACCGGCGACACCGCACGCACCCTCGCGGAGGGCGCGCAGAAGATCGGCGACGTCGTTACGCTGATCCAGAGCATCGCCGAGCAGACCAACCTGCTGGCGCTGAACGCGACCATCGAGGCCGCCCGCGCCGGCGACGCCGGCCGCGGCTTCGCCGTGGTCGCCTCTGAAGTGAAGTCGCTGGCGGGCCAGACCGCCAAGGCGACGACTGAAATCTCCGAGCAGATCACGGCGATCCAGGCCGCAAGCGACGAGACCGTGGCCGCGATCCGCAACGTCGCCGAGGTCATCGGCGAGATCGACCAGATCGGCACCGCGATTGCCGCGGCGATCGAGGAACAGGGCTCGGCCACCAAAGAGATCGCCCGCAGCGTCCAGGAGGCCGCCCGCGGCACCCAGGAGGTCAACACCAACATCACCGGCGTGCAGCGCGCCGCCGACGACACCGGTGTGGCCGCGAGGGAGGTGCTCGGGGCCGCCGAGCAGCTCTCGACACAGTCGCGCGATCTCGCCGGACAGTTCGACCGCTTCCTCGGCGAGGTCAGGGCGGCGTAACGCGGCTCAATAAGGCGGCGCCTTGCGCGCCCGCTGCATCTTGGCGGCCTCGATCCACCAGCCGAGATCGTCGGCAAAACGCGGGAACGACCGCTCCAGCGCCTGACCGCCGTCGCCGACCGGCTCGCCGTCGGCCGACAATGTCTGCGCGATCGGGCCGACGCCGATGGTGCTCGACACCACCACCATGCCCATCTCCGACAACGTGCCATGCCAGGCGGTCGCGGCGCGTGCGCCGGACAGGCGGCCGGCCGAATAGCTCACGATCGCGGCCGGACGCCAGAACCACTCCTCGAGGAAGTGGTCGGTGAGATTCTTCAGGCCGGGCTGGATGCCCCAATTGTATTCGCCGGCGACGAAGACGAAGCCGTCGGCACTGCGGATCTGCTGGGCCAGCTTTTCCAGCGCCGCGGGCGCCGAGCCCTTGGGATATTCCTTGTACATGCGGTCGAGCATCGGCAAGCCGACCGCCTTGGCGTCGATGAATTCGACGTCCTCGCCGCGGCCGCGCAGCCGATTGATGACGAAATTCGCAAGGCGGATGCCCATGCGATCGGAACGGTAAGAACCGTAGAGGACGAGGATGCGATTGCTCATGGCCGGACGGTAGCACGAAACCGGTGGCCCGCTCTACGCGATTTCTCAGACTATCGCCCGCGCCCGCGCTCCAGCGTTTGCGACGGCGTCTCACCGAACTGGTCGCGATAGCTTCGGGAGAAGTCGCTGAGATGCCAGAAGCCGAAGGCGAGCGCCACCGCCTTGACGCTGTCGGCGCCGGCGAGCAGCCGCCGGCGCACCAGCCACAACCGGCGCAGGCGCAAGTAACGGTGCAAGCTCATGCCGCGATAGCGACGAACGACGTCGTGCATGGTGCGAACGGACAGTCCGAGCTTGCGCGCGATCTCATCACTGTAAATCGGCAGCGAGAGGTCGTCGGAGAGCAGCGCGCGGATTTCCTGGAAGATTCTGAAATTCCGTTCGTCGTTGGGGCGCAGGGTCCAGCGGGCCGAAACGATGCTGTCGAAGGCGTCGTCAGCGGCTGCGAGCAGGGACTCCTTCATCGCCGCGCCCTTCAAGAGAAGCTCCGGTGCCGCGACCGGGTCGGACGCCTCGGCCAGCACCTCGCGAACGACGGAGCGCAGCCGGTGCAGGCCGGCACCGGAGATTTCAAAAATCTTGAAGCTCGAGAGCGTGGGCGGCCAGCCACGATCGGTCACCGCCGGCCTGAAAACCACCGAGGCGATCTGCCGCTGCACTTCCTCAATGGTGGTGTAGGCCGCGCCGCCCCCACCAACGACCACGACCGGTCGCGCACGTTGCGAGCCATTGAAGCGAATGGGGACGTTGAGGTCGTCCATCGTCAAGCCGATCGCCGTGCTATTTCCGACGAGCTCGGCATCGACCACCCGCGGAAAGGCGCGCGTGAAATTCACGTCGCAGCCGGGTAGCGACAGGATCGTCTGTTCAGCCGAAATCTTCCGCACGAAAGGCGTGAATTCGACCTTCAGCCCGCGTATGGCGCTTCGAAATTCGTCGATGTCCGAAAAGCGAAACGTCTTGAGTGCCGAGCTCGGCACATCGTCAATGCTGTTCATGGACATAAGATATATCGCGCCGCTTTAGATGCGCCCGGCCGAGGTGCCGGCTCGCTTCCCCCTTCGGTTTTCCGTCGAGCTGAAAGAATCAATCCCAAATGTCCCGACCAATTGGGGAGAGTCCGATTCAAAGAACAATCCGGGACAGTCCCGTCTCGCCGAATTTCGATAGTGTTTCCCCGATGGTCGGTGGTGCGCAAATACCCGAACGTTCGACGTTTAAAGTTCAAATTAATGCGTTTGGGGCGGAATGCCGGTCGTTTAGTCGTGCAATCTATTTCATTTCAGGCTCCTGCCATGATGGCAAATTCGCCTGCCAATATTTTGGTCGAATTGGAGGATGCGGCTGCGGCATGTCCGCCGGATCGCTGCGCTCGCATCCTCACCAGCATATTGCAGTTGCTGGCCAGCAGCCGCGACCGGCCCCGGGAATTGCTTGCGAATGTGATCGACGGCGTTCTTTTGCGATTGATCGACCGGGTTGACGCGAGCGCACTGATCGATGTCGGCGCCGCGTTCGCGGAGCTCGGGGTCGCGCCGCCGAAGACCTTGCGACGCCTCGCCTCCCACACGGATCCGGCGGTCGCGTGCCCCGTCTTGCTCAAATCGCAATCACTGTCCACGGCCGATCTCAAGGCGATCGCGCACACGAGCGGAGAACGGCAGCAATATGCGATCGCAGCTCGCGCGCCTGTCGATCCGCTTGTGGTCGAGGCGCTGATCAAGGGCGGCGCCCCCAGCGTCTGTCTTGCGCTGATCGAAAATCCGCAGGCACGGTTCTCCGATAGCGCTTATGTTGCGCTGCTCGAGAAGTGCCTGACCGATGATGCACTCACGAAAGCCTTGGCCCTGAGGTCCGGCACGCCTGACGCAGTCGTACGGCAGTTGCTGTCGAGCTCGCCAGCCGCCAAATCCGACGTCGGGCCGAAAGCCACGCTCGCGCCGCAAGCCGCGACGGCTGCTCCGATCGTCCCCGAGCTTCCCAGCGCGGCCGCCTATGCAAGCGCACGGCCGGAGATCGTCGCACTCAACCGAATCGGCAAGCTCAACGATTCCACGGTGAACCGCTTCGCGATCCGCGGCGAGACCGCCAATTTGGTTACTGCCTTGTCGGTGCTTTCGGGGGTGCCCATCGAGATTGTCGAGCACGTCATGACCGACGGCGATTGCGAAGGTCTCGTCATGGCCTGCCGGGCTTCGCGGCTGAACTGGCAGACCACGTTGGCCATCCTGAGCAACCGCAGCGGGACCAGGCTTTCCTTTGCCGAGCGCGAGCGCGCGCAACATATCTTCGAGAAACAGCTTCTGTCGACCAGCCAGTGGACGGTGCGGTGGGGAGAAATCGCCGCAAACGCCAAGGAAAGCAATCGCAGAAATCGCGGTGCGAAGATGGGGGTTAGCCGATGAAGTTCGACGGCCGCAAAGCCTCTCGCGTGAAACTGGACCACAGGCAGCCGGTCAATCTCATGGGTTCGGATGGCACTTGGCGGCGGAGTTGTGTCCTGCTCGACGTTTCGCAGACCGGCGCGAAGGTCGAGGTCGAGGGCACCCTCGACGTGCTCCAGGCCAAGGAGTTCTTCCTGCTGCTGTCATCGACCGGCCTCGCCTATCGGCGCTGCGAATTGGTCTGGATCGACGGCACCATGGCCGGCGTCCATTTCATCACCGCTGAAGGCAAGAAGAAATCTGCAGGCGCTCCGGCGCCTGCGCAGAAGGCGGTACAGAGCAAGTAGATTTCAACACCATGAGAAATACCTGAAGTCGAAACGTTAGGTCAAACCGTGCAGCGCGCGCGAACCAGATCCGGCCCTGTCAATGGAGACGGAGGCAGCACCGAAATTGTGGCGGGGCGTCCCTTCCTGCATGTGCTGGCCGATACGTCCGACAAGCTCGCGGGTGTCTGTTCGATCCTCCAAGAGAAATTCACCATTGCAGGCGAGCGATTGGATGCAGAATCAAGGCTGTCGCAGGCGCCAGCCGCCATCGTCATCCGCGCGGAGCTGCGCGACATCGACAATATCGCCGCCATCAAGAAGCGGGCGAGCAAGCTGGCGAAGGCCAGCAAGCGCATCTTCCTGCTCGACCACACCTCCCACGTCTGCGTTTCGCAAGCCTACGCGCTCGGTGCGACGCTGGTCCTTCCCGGCACGGTCGGTCGGGCCAAACTGCTGGCGGCATTGATCGATCCGGCCGATGGGGCAACCGCCTCTCGAAGCGGCACGCTGCAAAAAGACAACGCCGTCGAGACCGCGGCGGCCGCTATCGCATCGATGTTCACGGCTGCAACCCTGGGCCAACCCCTCGACGTCGACGGGACCAAGGAGGCCGGTCGCCAGATCGCCGATCGTATTACCCGGCACGGCCTGACCGAGTGGCTCATGACTGTGCGTCGCTATCACGAAGGTACGTATCAGCATTGCCTGCTGGTGACCGGCGTTGCCGTCGACTTCGGACTGAGCCTCGGCGTCGGCAGGGCCGATTTGGAGCGTCTCTATTCCGCTGCCATGTTCCACGACATCGGCAAGGCGCAGATTCCGCTCGCCATCCTCGACAAGCCGGGTCGTCTCGATGCGGCGGAACGCGCCCTGATCGAAACGCATCCGACCGCCGGCTACGAGTTTCTCAAGGACCATGACGGGATCTCGCCGGAGATCCTCGATGCCGTTCGCCATCATCACGAGTACCTCGACGGCAGCGGCTATCCCGATGCGCTCTGCGCCGAAAGCATTGGCGACATCGTGCGGATTCTGACCATCTCGGACATCTTCGCGGCGCTGATCGAGCACCGTCACTACAAGCCGACGATGACCCGTGCGGAAGCCTATGACCTACTCTGCGGGATGAGCGGAAAACTGGAGAAAGCGCTGGTGACCTCGTTCAAGCAAGTCGCGCTCACGCGGTGAGGCCGGCGGGCTTATGGCGATCGCGGCGCAGCGAGCCTGATCTAGTGCGTGGCGCGATAGGTGGCGCGGCGCGGGATGGACCGGCAGGCCAGCCCTTCCGCCAGCAGCTTCATGTCCTCATGCCGACGGCTGCGGATCAGCCGGCCGAACTCTTCAGGAGTGAAAGGAAGACTTGGATCATCGTCGACCGGGTGCCGCATTCGCGCACCGAACAATCTTCGAACCAGGCTAGCCAGCCGCCGCATGTCAATTCCCTCGCGCCAGCAACAAACCTCTCAGTCTGCATATTGTTCCTCCCGCATGTTCGAGATTGCAAGAGGCCGCTAACGACTCGACACCAAAAATTTCCGCCGGAGAATCAAGCTCCGTCTCGTCGTGCTGATCGGCAAAACCCACGCAGCGCACAAACTGGTCGTTGTGCTCGCGATCCGGGCGAACGGCGTTCGCGGCAAAGTTGTCGTCGGGATCGTCCATCGCGAATCTTCGCGACCTCGCGCACGATGCCGGTGCTCACCGAACCGAGGCCGCGATGCCACGCGGGAGTGCGGCGCCGCAGCAGGGCGCGCCGAGATCGAAACGTCCGTCCTTCCGCCGGCGTGACGACACGACTCCGGTTGCCGACGCAGGGCGCAAAATCTATGCTAACCCGCAAGCAAGACCAAGAACCCTGCAAAACCCTGGAAGCCCCCGCCATGGCCGCGCCGCTCGATCCCGTCATCGCCCAGATCATTCCGCTCATGCCGATGCGCGATCCCGCGGTCATGACGCCACAGAGCGCCCGCGATTCCTTGCGCGCATTGGCTGCCTCGCGCGCCGCCATCCCGCCACCGCCCGTCGACAGCGTGCAGGATATCAAGGTGAAAGGCGGCGCCGGCCCGCTCGATGCCCGCGTCTACCGGGCCGGCACCACGCCGGCACCGACCGTGGTGTTCTTTCATGGCGGCGGCTGGGTCGCGGGCGATCTCGAGACCCATGACCGGCAGGCGCGCAACCTCGCGATCGAGACCGGCGCGGTCGTCGTCTCCGTCGACTATCGCCGTCCACCGGAAACCCGCTTTCCGGGCGCCTTCGAGGACGCCTTCGCCGCGCTGAGCGACGTCTTCAACCGTGTCGCGGAATTCGGCGGCGATGCAAGGCGCCTGGGCGTCGCCGGCGACAGCGCCGGCGGCAATCTCGCGGCGACCACTGCGATCGGCTGCCGGGATGCCGGCATCAAGCTTGCCGCTCAACTGCTGGTCTATCCCGTGACCGACGTCCTCGGTGCTTACGCCGATGTGCGCGAGAACGCGCGCTATCCCTCGCGCACCGAGAATGCTGACGGCTACTTCCTGACGCGAGCCACGATGGAATGGTTTTGCGGCCATTATCTCGCCGATGCCGGCCATGGGGCGGACTGGCGGGTGTCGCCGCTGCGCGCCACATCCCTTGCCGGTGTCGCGCCGGCGGTCGTGACCACCGCCTGGTTCGATCCGCTGCGCGATGAAGGCGCGGCCTATGCCCGGGCGCTGGAGGCGGCCGGCGTCCGGGTCAAGCACCATGAGGGCCCAGGCCTGATCCATGGCTATTTCGGCATGGGCGACGCCTCGGACGTCGCGCGCGCCGAGGCGCAGCGCGCACGCGCAGACTTCAAGGCCCTGCTCGCCCGAGGCGCCTGAGGACGCGTTAGCCGCGAGACGCCCGCTGCGCCGCGGTGTGCCCCCAGGTTTCGTCCCAGTCCTGACCGGCGGCATCGACGACGCGGCCGTCGGCCTCGAAGAACTTGTTCGGCACCTGGAAGATCGCCAGAATCAGGGCCCCTTCCGGACACCAGGCAGCGTGCCGGCTGCCTGCCTCGCGCCAGATGAATTCGCCGGCCTTGCAGGCGATGCCCCGGGCGGGCCCCTCCTTGTCGAGGAGCGCACCTTCGATGACATAGCTCTGCTCGATGCCGACATGCTCGTGATCGGGCAGCACCGATCCCGGCGCAAAGCGCATCAAGGCGGTCATCAGGCCCGTGCTGCGATCGAACAGCAGCGTCTTGGCCTCGCATCCCGGAAAGCGCGTTGTCTGCCACTCCATGTCTTGAGGCCGAACCAGGTGAGAATGCTGATCGGCGGATTGTCCGCCCTTCGGGATCGTGGCGTCCATGACGATGCTCCATCCAGCTAGGCCGGTCGAGCCTAGCAGGATCGCCCAACGGGGTCAGCGAGCAGTGCAACAGAGGCAACAACTGCCGAGCCGACCTTGAAAAATCGCCAGGGAGACCAAGCGATCGGTGCTCATCCAGCTTGATTGCGCCACGATTTGCGGCTCCAATCTTGCCGCCATTTTCTGGTCTAGGGAGACACCCATGATGAAGCGAATTTTCCTGGCTGCGATCGTCGCCACCTTTGCAGCAGGCTCGGCCTTCGCGCAAGAAACCTGCGAGAGCAAGGCGGTCGGCAAGGACGGCAAGCCGCTGGCCGGCGCCGCCAAGTCCTCGTTCCTCAAGAAGTGCAAGGAAGACGCCTGCGCCTCCAAGGCCGTCGGCTCGGACGGCAAGCCGCTCGCCGGGGCCGCCAAGAACAGCTTCATGAAGAAATGCGAGACGAACGCGTAGGCCCGCGGAGAGATCCTCGAAGATCATCGCAAGACGTCATCGGGCTCGATCGAGACCGTATCGAGCCCGATTTGCTGTTTCTCGTATCTGCAATTTGGCCGCTTCCATGCCCTTGCGGCTTCAGCTCCCTGCGCCGACACAGGGATCGCGACCGGCGGGTATCCTGATCTTGATCGCCACAGCCTCGCAGGCGAGCAAAGCGGCCGTGCTGACGGCTGCGACGATGATCTGCTTTGCGGCGAACTCGCTGCTGTGCCGGCTCGCGCTCGGGCCCGGGCTGATCGATCCAGCAAGCTTCACGACCGTGCGCGTTCTGGCGGCGGTCGTCATTCTGGCGCTGGTGGTCTGGCAACGCTACGGGCATTTGCCGTCATTTGCCTACGCCAGGGTCAGATCGGTGGCCGCCCTGCTCGTCTATCTGATCTGCTTCTCGTTCGCCTATGTGCGGCTGACGGCAGGCACGGGCGGCCTCTGTTCAGCTTTCCGTCCCTGCCATCGCCGCGATCGGCGGTGCGCTCTTGCTGGCCGAGCCGGTCACGCTCCGACTGCTGCTCGCCTCCCCGCCATGCTCGGCGGCATCGCCCTGGTGCTCGCGCAACGCAGATAAAGCGTTTTCCAAATCCAGAGCCGCGCTTCAATCCCGCTTGAACCGGTAGTCGAACGCCCCATCCAGCGGCTTGATCAGTCCGACCGTCGGCGCCGGAAAATGAATCGGCAGAATCAGCGTGTCGGTGTCGGCGACGGAAGCAAAGAACTTCCGCCGCGACACCGCCGACTGCTTCGGATCCCAATCGGGCCTCGCCGACCAGTCCGGCTCGCGGCACTGGATCTGGTGATGCATGAGATCGCCGGCGACCACCGCGCGCTGGCCCTTCGAGCCAATGTTGATGCAGCAATGGCACGGCGAATGCCCCGGCGTCGGCGTCAAGGTGACGGTGTCGTCCAGCGCGTACTCGTCGTCGACCAGCAGCGCCTGCCCCGCCTCGATGATCGGCAGGCAATTGTCGCGGAAGACGGTGCCGGGCGGGTTGTTGCCCTTGGCATGCTCCGCCTCCCAGGCCGCGTACTCGCCCTTGTGGAAGACGTATTTCGCGTTCGGGAACGTCGGCACCCAGCGCCCGTCACGCAAGGTCGTATTCCAGCCGGTGTGGTCGATGTGCAGGTGCGTGCAGAACACGTAGTCGATTTGCTCGAAGCCGACGCCGAGCGCGAACAGTTCGTTGCGCCAGCGCTCCTTGCCGGGAAAATCAAACGGCGGCGGATGGCCCTTGTCTTCGCCGGTGCAGGTATCGACCAAAATGGTGTGGCGCGGCGTGCGCACCACGAAGCTCTGGTAGGTGATCACCATCATGCCGCGCGCGGCGTCGAACACCTCCGGCTCCATCGTCGGCAGATGGCGTTTGAACACGCCCTCGTCGTAGGCAGGAAAGAAATCCTGCGGCCGTCGCCACGGCCCTTCCCGCTCGATGACGGCGTCGATGGTGATGTCGCCGATCCTGAGCTGCTTCATGGTTGTTTGCTCCCCGTCTTCTGGAAGCGTAGCCGCGCCCATCAACGCGTCAAGGCACGAGGCGGCATGCTAACTCCGCAGCCCCGGCGCCTCCTGCCCGGTGCGCGCGACATATTCGGTGTAGCCGCCGCCGAACTGGTGGATGCCCTCCGGCGTCAGCTCCAGCACGCGGTTCGACAGGACGCTGAGAAAATGCCGGTCGTGCGAGACGAACAGCATGGTGCCCTCGAAATCCGACAGCGCCGTGATCAGCATCTCCTTGGTGGCAAGGTCGAGATGGTTGGTCGGCTCGTCCAGCACCAGGAAGTTCGGCGGGTCGAACAGCATCTTGGCCATCACCAGGCGGGCCTTCTCACCGCCTGACAACACGCGGCAGCGCTTCTCGACATCGTCGCCGGAGAAGCCGAAGCAGCCGGCGAGCGCGCGCAAGGATCCTTGCCCTGCGGTCGGAAATGCGTCTTCCAGCGACTGGAACACGGTGCGCTCGCCGTCGAGCAGGTCCATCGCATGCTGGGCAAAATAGCCCATCTTGACGCTGCCGCCGACCGCCACCGTGCCCTGATCCGGCTCGCTCGCGCCCGCGACCAGCTTGAGCAGCGTCGACTTGCCGGCCCCGTTGACGCCCATCACGCACCAGCGCTCCCTGCGGCGGATCATGAAATCGAGGCCGTCATAAATGCGCTTGCTGCCGTAGCCCTTGTGGACGCTCTTGAGCGCCACGACGTCCTCGCCCGAACGCGGCGCCGGCGGGAAATCGAACGCCACCGTCTGGCGGCGGCGCGGCGGCTCGACCCGCTCGATCTTGTCGAGCTTCTTCACCCGGCTCTGCACCTGCGCCGCATGCGAGGCGCGCGCCTTGAAGCGCTCAATGAACTTGATCTCCTTGGCGAGCATGGCCTGCTGGCGCTCGAACTGCGCCTGCTGCTGCTTCTCATTCTGCGCGCGCTGCTGCTCGTAGAACTCGTAGTCGCCGGCGTAGGTGGTAAGCGAGCCGCTGTCGATCTCGATCACCTTCGAGATCACGCGATTGATGAACTCGCGGTCGTGCGATGTCATCAGCAACGTGCCTTCGTAATCGTGCAGGAACTTTTCCAGCCAGATCAGGCTTTCGAGGTCGAGATGGTTGCTCGGTTCGTCGAGCAGCATGACGTCAGGACGCATCAGGAGAATACGGGCCAGCGCGACGCGCATCTTCCAGCCGCCGGAGAGTTTTCCGACGTCGCCGTCCATCATCTCCTGGCTGAAGCCGAGGCCGGACAGCGCTTCGCGCGCGCGGCCGTCGAGCGCATAGCCGTCGAGCTCCTCGAAACGGTGCTGCACCTCGCCGTAACGGGCGATGATCTCGTCCATCTGGTCGGCTTGGTCGGGATCAGCCATCGCCGCCTCGAGCTCGCGCAGCTCCGCCGCGACCTCGCTGACGGGGCCCGCACCATCCATGACCTCAGCCACGGCACTGCGGCCGCTCATCTCGCCGACGTCCTGGTTGAAATAGCCGATGGTGATGCCGCGATCGATCGAGACCTGGCCCTCGTCGGGCAGGTCCTCGCCGGCGATCATCCGGAACAGCGTGCTCTTGCCGGCGCCGTTGGGGCCGACGAGGCCGATCTTCTCGCCCTTGTTGAGGGCCGCGGAGGCTTCGATGAACAGGATCTGGTGGCCGGCTTGCTTGCTGACGTTGTCGAGGCGGATCATGGGGACTTTTTATGGGGATTTTTGCGTTGCGGCGTCATAGGCCATGCGAGCCGCCAGGGGAAGCCCGGCGGGGCCCGGATCTGCCCCTCCCAAGGGGAACGGCAGCTTGCGCGCCAGAGGCGCTGATTATTGAGTTGAGGCGGCAGGGCCTGAATACACAAACGACCTCGGTTTGGGGTCCGAGGTCGCCAACCTTGGGGAAGGTTTGCTCCCGACGGGGGGCTTCTGACTTGGGGACTGGTCGAGAGCTTGGATTCGACTCCGAATGGGGAAAGTCGTTCCGCTTGCCGACCAAATAAAGCGGCCCCGGCGTGCATTAGCTGGGGTCGCTGCCTTTGGGATGCCATTTCCGACAGCTTGCCGCGCGCCGGTTCGCACTGGCGGCCCCGCTGTTATCCCTCGGAAGCGCTTGCGCAGGAACGTTTGGCCCGACTCGGCGTCGAATGGCGACAAACCCCGCGGTTCGCCCATGGACAGAGCGGTTGCTTATGCGATTTCGACGATCATCGCCCTCTTCGGCGTCTGGATCATTGCTGCCGGCCTGTCGTCCAGCTCACCTGTCCTATGGATCGTCGTCGGGCTCGTCCCCATAGTCATCGGGCTTGTAAGCGGTTTAGGTCCCACGTGATGGGTTTGTCCCCCTTACTGAAGCGGAACGGCACTAATGCCCGTTGAGTTGTCCTCGGAGAGCCAGCCGTGGACCTGACCGAAATCGAACGTGCGTTTCTGCAGCAGTTAACTTCCCACCCGTGGATCAGCACTCCGCTGTTCGATCACGAGCTTGTCGCGCGCCTGGTGGAGTCTGGCCTAGTTGAGGCAATCCCCCAGGCATCGGGCGACATCGAATACCGCATTACCGCGCAGGGCCGCGCGGCCTTGATCGGATAATGGTGCCACTCACGAGCTACTGCGCACCTTCTCTCAAAGCCGGGGGACATTCTGCCGTTAGTTGAGCGCGTCTGCATTTCTGGCGTCAGCACGCCTGCCGTGTGGGGTCGAAATCCTCTCCTCCTCCATTCAGGATCACAAGCGGCGGTCGGGCGAGCCGTTCTCGTGTCCGGTCATCTGGATAGGCGACTCGATGACCTCGTCGCCCTCAAGGAGGCACGAGGCTGAAATATATGTCGAGCGTGCGGGCAGTCTTGAGCATCCGCTCACGTCAACAAACCGTCCTGATGTGGCGCGAAGATAAAATCCTGAGGTCTGAGTGCTTGCTCGCTATGCACCACCACGTCGTTGCCTGAACCGAACGTGATCGTGCTCTCGTGCGTTACAGGATCAAACAGTGAGATACTCAGATCGCCGAAGTTCTCGATGCGAAGCGCCGAGACATCGATGTGATCGGTTCCCAAGTTCGACAGCCCCTGCCCGAAATCCTCGATCTTGTCGTGGCCGTTGTCGAATTTGAACACGAATGTGTCGTTACCACCTTTTGCGAAGCCAAGCATCGTCTGGGCATCGCCCCAGATGTCGTCATTTCCGGTGCCGCTTACCAGTTTGTCATCGCCGCCGCGTGCGTAGTCGGACATGGACCGGGCATCGCCGACGAGAATGGTTTCGTAGCTACCCGCCGGATGCGGATTCGGATCATCGCCGCCGACCAGCATGTCGTTACCGCCGTCCGCGTGGCCCGACATGGTCGACGCATCCCCATAGGCCTGATTGACGAGCCCAGGGAATACGTTGCCACCGATGTAGATGTCGTCGCCGCCGACGGCTCGATCACCCATGTTGCCGCCAGCATCGCCGTAGAAGACATTTTGGTCGTGTGTGCCCGAGGCCTGGAATGTGTCATCGCCGCCCTCGGCACGATCAGACATATCGCCTGCGGCGTCGCCATAGAACGTACTTCCTCCCAGGCCGGTCTTGTTGAACGTGTCATCCCCGCCGCGGGCGGAACCGGACATGTTCCCGCCAGCGTCGCCCGAGAAGACATTTCTATCAGTCAGTGTTACATCGCTCGAGTCATTGAACGTGTCATTCCCGCCGGTGGCGGAGGCGGACATGCTTCCACCGGCGTCGCCATAGACGAAATTGAACGGATTGATCCCGCTCACCGCGAAGCTGTCGTTGCCGCCAGCCGCGTGCCCGGCCATGTCACCGCCCGCGTCACCATACAGGTAGGTGTTGTACTCAGATCCGCTCGCAGTGAAGCTGTCATCGCCGCCGCGGGCATGCCCGAGCAGGCTTCCGCCGGCGTCGCCATAGAACAGGACATTACTATCCGGTCCGATGTAACCAACGAATGTGTCGTTGCCGCCGGCCGCGCGATTGAACATGTTTCCGCCCGCGTCTCCATAGACGGTGATTGTTTGATGCCCGCCGCCGGAAACCCCGAAATTATCATCGCCTCCACGGGCTTGACCGGACATTGTTTCGCCGGCGTCACCATAGGCATTCACGCTCACTTCCGGCGCAAAGCCCAGCGGTAACTCGACAGTGAGGGTGTCATTGCCGGCAACGGCTCCGTTCGAGATATTACCTCCAGCATCGCCGTACATGTTCAGAGTGAATGTCTCGCCGGAGGTCAGAACAGATTCCGGCACCTGGGCAGATAACGCGTCGTCGCCGCCCCGGGCATGATCAGAAATGTCTTCCCCCGCGTCTCCAAACAGGCTTCCGGAACCGAAGGTCAGCAACGTGTCGTTGCCCCCGACCGCGTGGCCGAGCAAGTCCAAGCCAGCATCCCCGAACAGTGTGTTCGCCGGATCGGAGCCGACCAGTGTCTGGGCTCCGCCATGCTGCCGTCCGTTGAGTGAGCCACTCGTATCGCCAAAGAGAACAGCCATCGGTCCGTCCCTCCTGGTTTGCGTGACGCGAAGATGCATCATAATGGCATACAACGTTTCGTTGTTATAATTAAATCACGTTTTTAAACAGATTAAATCATATATTTTCAATGAGCTTTCTAGATGGGTGAACTGCGCAGTGGCCCCAGGATTCCGGTTTGGGTCGATCGCATCGGTGGGCGCTCTGCCGGCCACTTCCGGTCCAGCCGAAACTCCGGACGAGCCGCTGCATCCCGCTAAGTGAAGCGATGGGGTAATAGGCGACCCTTTTCATTTCGGTGGGCGAGTGGCACTGTGATCGAGCAAAGGAGAGGCCAATGCGTCATCTCGCGGCTTCAGCTGCAGTCTTCGTCCTGATTGTCGCGGCGCTCCCATGCGAAGGGCTCGCCCAATCCGAGTCCGTGGCAGTGTTTCGTCAGGCCATTGATGCGCGAAATCGGGGCGATATCGCTGCCATGATGGCGCTGTTTAGGGATGACGCGGTGCGAGAGGACGGCTCATGCCAGCCACCCTGCGTGGGGCTAGCCGCCGTGAGAAGGTCCTTCCAGAAGAACATCGATGAACACTTCCACGCCAATGTGACGTCTGCGGAGGGAGCAGGCGACACCGTGACGGCCCGCGCCGAAATCAGCAGCGATGCTTTTCGCGCGCGTGGTATTGAGAAGCGCATGACCTCCTACACGGTCCAATTTCGCGGAGGAAAGATCGCCCGGTGGTCCTCTCCGTTGCCGCCACAGACACCGAAGCCCAAAGAGGGGGCCCGCGAGGGTCTTTCCGAGCGGCGAGACCATTAGGCTCCCGCCACACATCAACACCCGCGAGATCCCGGGCCGAATACAAACGTGCTCCAGCAGCTCGGGCTAGCCGCTGGTGCGTTCCAGCCGCTGGTGACGCCCGGTAACCGGCGCATCCGGTCGTCCCTCGAACTGGGCGCAGAAGTGAGCCTGGCGAACAAGCCCGGCATTTGCACCGGGCCAATCGCCAATAAGGTTCAGGTTCTCAGCAACGGACCAATTGGAGAGGAATCTGCGGGAGGCAGTCGGTTCGGTTTTTGACATGGGATGCTCGCTGCCCAGCACGTTTTGCGTGGAGGAGAGCGCAATTTTGCGGGCGTGCGCAATCGGCGTGCAATACGACCCTGGTACCGAAGTATTCGAAATTAATGTGAAGCCAAAAGCGAAACCAGTTTCACGCGAGCGCGCCGCCGGAACCTAATTAACTGACGTTCAAATGACAAATTTAGTTATTTAGGATAATCATGATGACTCCAACACAAAATACAAAAATATGTTGGGGAAAACACGGGAGGTTGGAATGGAAGCTGCCCGCCGCTTTCGCGCAATGGCGTCTCTTTGCCGGCAAACTGCCGCGCTTCATCCTGAGAGAAGCTGGAAACTGCTCGCAGAGGCCGAGTACTGGGAGCATTTGGCGACTACAGCTCTGGCTCACTGAGTTTCGTCCGAGCGAAGGTCTTTTTCGTCGATTTCTTGGTTCGAATTATAGTCTGAGGTAGCGATGTCCAGTCGTCGTCAGGTTTATATTTGTGCTGTCCTGCGCGAACGTCTGCAAGCGATTGTGGCGGAGCTTAGAGAAGTGGAGACGCTTCGAAGAAGGCTCCGAAAGGTAGAAGCGGGAACACTCGGCCGAGGCCGGCGTGCCCAAGCGGGCCGCAGAGCAAAAGCCGTTTGAGCTCGGGCGCGGAAACATTGGCTCGCATTGGGCTCACTCGCGCGTTTTCGACGTGCGACTACTCGCGATCATGAAAGCCGGCATCATTTCGAGCAAGGCTGGCGCCTCCATCGCATTCGCCGCTGCTAAAATCGCTGAGCAATTTTGTGTCCACCTTCGAGAGAGACACCTCGGCACCTGAGATCATCGTCCTCGCTGCTGGTCGCACAAGTGTCAGAACTCGGCCACACGTCACGTCCAGCGCCAGTTCGACGGGGAATCGTCCTGTGCTCTTGAGATTCGCTTCCAACAGGAACATCGCGAGCTCAGCGCGTCTTGAAGGACGATTAGAATAAGCTTGATGGCGGCCCTCATGATTGGGACAACGCTGAACGAAACAAGGCTGACCCATTTGGCGACAGCGTGACCATGTGCCCGGCATGCGGAACGAGGTGAAGATCGGACAGGATCACGGATCGGAGTTGATTGAGCGCCTTCGCCAACAGAGCTGCTTGAGCCGCTGCGCTCCATTCAGAGCCTCGATTATCGAGGGCTTAGAACATTAGCTCCGCAGCGCCGAGCAGATGAGCCAACAAGGAATGATTGGAAGTTGAAGCGCTCGTTGCTACGCGCAATGGCGGAGGATTGATTAAAAAAGCCCTCGCCCCGGAACGGTCCAGAAAAGCCCACGTTTGCTCGCTTAGGATCGCACCTGTGACGGAAAACATAGGATCCGACCTCACCAACAATAACGATGGAGCAACAAATGGCCAATCCACGCCAGGAGGAAAAGTCTACCCAAAGTCCTGAGGACACAATCCGCCGCGCGGCCGAGAGGACCGCGGAGCAGACCAGACGGATCGGCTTAGCTACCGCTGAGGCCGGCGAGGAGGTGGCCCAAGCCAGCAGCCATCTGCTCCAACAAAATGCCGAGATATTGCAAAACACTTGGCGCTTCGGCGTCGACTTGGCCACCGCGATGATGGGCCGCTCGACTGATCAGCTTGGTCGCACGTTCGGTTTGACGGGCAATGAAGCGCAACGGGCAACGGAACGCTCGGTTCGCAACGCCGAAGCCATCATGTACTCTACAACCGCAGTCGCCAAAGGAATGAATGGCGTTTCGCGCGAGTACTTTGATTTCGTTCGACAGCAGATCGACCGGACCATGGATCGCATGAATGAACTCTGGCGCTGCCGAACTCCTCACGATTTGGCGGCCGTGCAGACTGATCAGATGCGCGACACGATCAGTAGCGCCCTGGAGACCAGCCGCCGGATGGCGGACATGTCTCTGAAGGTGGCTGACGATGCCGGAAGCCATATAACTCAGAGCATCGAACGCATGCGGCAAGCTGCCTAGCAGGCTGACATAATCATGGCACGTGCGCGGCTGAACCTCAGCCGCTCATGTGCTGGACAAGTGAACGCATTACCTTCAGCTGCGGCCTCGCCGCTCTTCCCGGGCAGCTAGCCCGAATGTCGAGATTGACGCGTGCGTGAGCTTGCCGCATTGCGTGCTCAGTAACTTCGCGACGTCCACTCGCTGACATTGCCCGCGCGACAGAAGTCCTGCTTCGCCTCAGAAAAACTCCCACACTCGTTTGTCCAAGCCTACGCCCCTCGCATCAGCTTGAGCGACGCTGCCAGCCGCAGACTGCGCTTCCCTGCGAGCGCGATGCCTTCGAGTTCGCCGCTATCGGCCGTGCAGGTCCCGGAGAAGCCGATCCCGACCTCGTAGCCGCCGAACACCGGGTTTTCGCCTTTCGCCGGCGTGTGCTCCTGGTTCAGCATCTCGCCCTTCCAGCGGCCGTCCGCCGAAGAATAGGCGCCAAGATAGTAGAAGAACGCATCGCCGCCGAGGATGCGGCCGTCCATCAGCAGCATGACGCCGGAGAGCCCGGCATCGACGCCGTCGAGCGCGCTCAGGTGGATCGCATAGAGGCCGTTCACGACCCCGCCCGGGCCAATTGTGCCCTGCGGCGGCAACCCCTCGTCGTCGAGCCGCGTGAGATTGGCCCAGAAATTGGCGCCCGGCATGGTATCGGCGCCGCCCGCAAGCCGGATCTGGTTGCCATGCTGCCGGCCGCGGGCGCCGATCCTGGCGACGTCGGCGCCCATCAGCGGCTTGTAATGAGGATCCTCGTTATGACGTTCGGTGATCACCTCGGCGATGATCTCGCCATCGCGCTCGACATACGCGCCGAGATGCGCGAAGGCCGAATTGCCGCCCAGCATCTTGCCGCGATGCAGGCACATGATGCTGCGCCCGAACGCATCGTTGACGCCGTATTCAACCTTGTAGAGTCCGTCCAGCAATGCAATGAACCCGCAAACATCGGCAAAAGGATCGCGGGCTGCCTAGCAATGCCGCTGCACCCAGGCCATCCGGCCTTTCCGCGCAGGGCCTTGCGGAACCTCCGCCGCCACGATGCCATCATGCCCCTGTTTTGCCTGACGGGTCAATCATGCATTTCGCCAAATCCGCAGACCGCAATTCCTCCAGCCTGACTGCTTTGAATTTCAACCACTTGGCTACTGTGCATGGGGTTGTTTTACGATTTTTTGCTCTGCGCAGTTCCGGACGGCCGGGTCGCGCATCAGTGACGCTTGAAATACTGAACCTCGCGCTCGTGCTTTTCGGCCGCCGCGCGGCTCTTGAAGGTACCGAGGTTGCGACGCTTGCCGGTCTTCGGATTCACCTTGCGGGAATAGAGGCGGTACTCGCCGGATGCCAGTTTGCGGATCATGATTGCGCTCCGTCTTGTCCAGCCGTCAACGGCCCATGGGCAAGCCAGGTTCCGTCATGTCTGGCTCAGGTCGATCGCACCAAAAAGCTCGCATGGGCGCCGAATTGCGTGCCCGCCCGCAGCGAGTTCACGGCTCGAGTCCCGATTGGCGCAAGACCGGCATGACCTCCGGCGATGCCAAATAGCGCAACAGCCGGTCCGCGGCGTCGGCATGCTTCGCGCTTGCCATCCGGCCGGCGGAGAACACGGCGGGTGTCTGCAGCTCATACGGAACGGGGCCTACCACCTCGATGCCGTCGACCTGTTTCAGCTCGCTGATCTGTTGGACGGCGAGGTCGGCCTCGCCGGTCACGAGCCGCTCCGCCGTGAACCCCTGCTCGACGACGGTAGCCTTGGCGTTGATCTCCGCTGCGATCTCCATTCGTACCATCAGCTGAGAGAAGTAGACGCCGCTCGCGCCGAGCCGTGAATAGGCGACGGACCGCGCCGCGAGCAGTGTTTTGTGCAGCGCCGCTTCGCTTCCGATGTCGGGGTGCACGTGCCCTGCCCGCACGGCAATGCCCACATAGGACCGCGCCAGATCGGCCGCGCTATCCGCGATCACGCGGCCCTCGCGGATCATTTCGTCGAGCCCCTCGCGCGTGAGGATCACGAGATCGGCGGCTTCGCCGTCGCCTAGCCGCTTCAGCAGGGCCAGGGTCGGCGCGAAGTCCGCGTCGATATGGATGCTGTGAGCCGCCTCGAAGGCGGATGACAGGCTGCGCATCGCGCCCATCAGGCCGAGCGTCGAAAGCATGCGAATTTTTTCCATGTGCGCTTCCCGGTGCGATCAGGCGCGATGCATCAGCTTGAGCCCGGCGGTCAGGCGTAGGCTGCGCTTGCCGGCAAGCGCGGTCGCCTCCAGCGTCGCCGCTTCCGCATCGTAGTTGCCGGAGAAGCCGATGCCGACCTCATGGCCGCCGAAGACCGGATCGTCCCTGGCCGGCGTGTGCTCCTGATTGAGAATCTGGCCCTTCCAGCGGCCGTTCGCGGCGGTGTAGCTGCCGAGATAGTAGAACGAGGCGTCGCCGCCGAGGATGCGGCCCTGGTTGAGCAGCATCACACCTGTGAGACCGCCGTCGAGACCGTCGAGCATGCGCAGATGGATCGAGTAGAGGCCGTCGGCGATGCCGGCTTCGCCGACGCCGCCGGCGATTGGCACCTCGTCTTCCGTGATCGGCGTCATCACCGACTGGAACGGGATGCCCGGCAGCTCCTTCAGTTCGCCCTTGAAGCGATAGAGATCGCCATCCGCCCAGCCCTTGGCGAGCAGGATGGCATTATCGGTGCCCGCCATGGCGCGGTAGTTCGGATCGGGATTATGGCGGACCGTCTTGATTACGACGTCGACGCCGCTGTCAGTCTTCTCGTAGCTGCCGATATGGGCAAAGGCTGAATTGCCGCCGAGCATCTTGCCATTGCCGGCGTGCATCACGCTCCGGCCGACAGCGTCGCCGAGCTGAAATCTCACCTTGTAGAAGCCTTCAAACACCAGCCGTGTCCCCGGCCCCTGCGCGCGTCCCAAAACACTGTATCCCGCTTTCCAGGATGATGGGACAGGTTTCGCGGGGCCGGGCTCGGCGGGCAACGGCGCTCGTCCAAACGAAAAATCCGCCGGAGCGTTGCCGCTCCGGCGGATTGAGCACCAACCCGGGCCAGGCCGGGCCGGGAGGGTCTTAGGCCGCGGCCTTCTTGTCGGTCGGCACGGACGCGATCGTCTTCAGGATCTGCGACGCGATCTGGTAGGGGTCGCCCTGCGAGTTCGGACGGCGGTCTTCCAGATAGCCCTTGTAGCCGTTGTTGACGAAGGAGTGCGGAACGCGGATCGAGGCGCCGCGATCGGCAACGCCGTAGCTGAACTTGTTCCACGGCGCGGTCTCGTGCTTGCCGGTCAGACGCTTGTCGTTGTCCGGGCCGTAGACGGCGATGTGGTCCATCAGGTTCCTGTCGAAGGCGGCCATCAGCGCCTCGAAATACTCCTTGCCGCCGACCGTGCGCATGTATTCGGTCGAGAAGTTGGCGTGCATGCCGGAGCCGTTCCAGTCGGTGTCGCCGAGCGGCTTGCAGTGGAATTCGATGTCGATGCCGTACTTCTCCGTCAGGCGCAGCATCAGGTAGCGGGCCATCCACATCTGGTCGGCAGCGGTCTTGGAGCCCTTGCCGAAGATCTGGAATTCCCACTGGCCCTTGGCGACTTCCGCGTTGATGCCTTCATGGTTGATGCCGGCGGCCAGGCAGAGGTCGAGATGCTCTTCCACGATCTTGCGGGCGACGTCGCCGACGTTCGAGTAGCCGACGCCGGTGTAGTACGGACCCTGCGGCGCCGGATAGCCGGCGGTCGGGAAGCCGAGCGGACGGCCATCCTTATAGAAGAAGTATTCCTGCTCGAAGCCGAACCAGGCGCCTGCGTCGTCGAGAATGGTGGCGCGCTTGTTGGAGGCGTGCGGGGTCTTGCCGTCTGGCATCATGACTTCGCACATCACGAGCACGCCGTTGGTGCGCGCGGCGTCCGGGAAGACGGCGACCGGCTTCAGCACGCAATCGGAGCTGTGGCCTTCGGCCTGCTGGGTGGAGGAGCCGTCGAAGCCCCAGAGCGGAAGCTGCTCGAGCGTCGGGAACGACGCGAATTCCTTGATCTGGGTTTTGCCGCGCAAATTCGGAGTCGGCGTATATCCGTCGAGCCAGATGTACTCGAGCTTATACTTGGTCATTGAGCCTCTCTGTAGATGATGCGAAAGGTTGGGGGCCCTGGGGCCCCCGCACGTTTTGTACCCGGCCATCATCGGCCGGCCCTTTACAAGCATTTAACGTGCCAAAAAGCCGCGGTAGGAGAGGTTTTCCACGGCGTCCGTCCCTGCTGGCTGTCAGCAGCGCGTCGCCGGCGCCGTGCGTCATAGCCGCGCACCTTTGCGTGAAGCTGCACCGCAAAAATCCGCAAGAATCGCCCGATTCTGAAGCAGGCAGCGCAATGCTGGAAGTTGCCGATGAAACGCGCATCAACGTCCAGCAATTTTCGTGAAGTCTCCCGCCCTGCCCGGCAACCTTTGGAACAGCCCAGGCGTTGATCCCCAACGGGGTGCCTTGGGGGATGCAGACCTCTGGCTGCCTACAAATTAGGCGGCAACTGATTTCCTTTTCAGCACTTTCCAATCCGGGGTACGCCGCCGATATTCGATTTGGGGATTCCGGTAACCCCAATCGAATGAGTCGGGCGCACCATGGAGGCCAAGGCGCTTCGACCAAGGAGAATCGCGATGATGAACAATGGTCTGAGTCACGGATCGGCAACGATCTACCAATTCCCGGTCGGGGGCCGCGCAGCTCTCGCAGGACGCCGCTATGGCGAGACCCGCCTTCCTGCCGATGATGCTTCGCCTGCCGCGAACGCCTCGATCTGCAGCGAGAGCTGGTATCACCAGGACGCAGTCGACGAAGCCAAGCCGAAATGGGATCGCTGATGCTTGCTCTTGGCTTGAAGCCGCCGCGCCCGCGCAAGCGCCAGGCGGCAATTCGAAAAGGGTCGAAACAAGGATGTTTCGGCCCTTTTTGATTCCGGCTTGAAGCGCACCGTTCAGATCACCGCAAAATTCCCGCTGCCAGCATGGTGATCGTCAAAAGAATGGCCTTGTGCCGGCCCATGATCGCCCCCGTAATAGATTTCAAGGACGCCGCCTCGTGCGTCCAATGGAACCATAACCGAAGCGATCCCATGTCAGATTCCCCTGCCCGTCATCTGGCCCTGCAAGGTGCCAGCAATTTTCGTGATCTCGGAGGCTATCCGACGACCGATGGCCGCACCACGCGGTGGCGGCAAATCTTCCGATCCAATCATCTCGGCCAGCTCACCGCTGCCGATGTCGAGATCGTCCGCACGCTGGGGGTGCGAAGCGCATTCGATTTCCGCGGGCTGGAGGAGCGTGCGGCCGGCGTCTGCGTGGTGAACGAGATCACGGTGCATTCGCTGCCGATCGAGCCGACCGTGGTAGCTGCGCTGCGCGCCGAACTCGCAAGGGGCACGCTGACCGCGCCGGTCGCGCTTGAGCTCATGCGCGAATCCTATCGCAACTACGTCCGCCACAACACGCATAGCTTTCGCAACCTGTTCGGCCATCTCCTGGAGGATCGTGCACCGCTGGTGATTCACTGCACCGCCGGCAAGGACCGCACCGGCTTCGCCAGCGCGCTGATCCTGCATGCGCTCGGCGTACCCGAGGACGTCATCGCCGAGGACTACCTTTTGACCAACCGGCACTACAAGCGCGACGCATCGAACGCCTCCGATCTTCCCGCCGATGTTCTCGACGCCATCGGCAGCGTCGAGGCCTCGTACCTCGCGGCTGCCTTCGAAGCCGTCGGCAGTGAATATGGCGATCTCGAAACCTATTTGCGCGATGGGTTGAAGCTCGGCGCGACTGAGCGGACCGCGCTGAAGGAGCGCTATCTGCAATCGAAGGCCGCCGCGCCGGGAGAACGATGATGCAAGACAAGGTCCTGATCGTGACAGGCGCATTCGGCGCGCTTGGCAAGGTGGTTGCGGAGCTGGCACGGTCGCGCGGCGCACGCGTCGCCGGCATCGATCACGCGCCCTCACCGGGTTCCGCGACGGCGGAAAACATCGAGATCGGCAGCATCGACCTGTCCGACCCCGCCGAGGCGAAGACCGCGGTTGATGCGGCGGCAAAGCATTTCGGCCGGCTCGATGTGCTGATCAACATCGCCGGCGGCTTTGCGTTCGAAACTGTCGGCGACGGCGACATCAAGACCTGGCAGCGCATGCATGCGCTGAATGTCCTGACCGCGCTCAACGCCTCGCACGCAGCGCTGCCGCATCTCGCCGCGTCCAATGCCGGCCGCATCGTCAACATCGGCGCCATGGGCGCGCTCCAGGCAGGATCCGGCATGGGGGCATATGCGGCGTCGAAAGCGGGTGTGCATCGCCTCACCGAGGCGCTGGCCAACGAGTGGAAAGGCAAGGTCACGGTGAATGCGGTGCTACCGTCGATCATCGACACCAGGGCCAACCGAGCCGACATGCCGAAGGCGGACTTCTCCAAATGGGTGACGCCGCAGGAACTCGCCGAGGTCATCCTGTTTCTCGCCAGCGACGCCGCGAGCGGCGTCACCGGTGCGCTGATCCCGGTGGGCGGACGAGTGTAAGTCGAAGCTCGATCGGCAGCATCCGAGCGTTGGCGCCGATTCAATCTGTGCCGAGAAGGCTCTAGACTGCCCAAACTGATTCTCCGATCGGAACTCCTTTGGAAACCACGCTCTACCTGCCCGTCAAACGCTTCCTCGAAGAGCTCGGTTTCGCCGTGAAGGGTGAGATTGGCGGCTGCGATCTCGTGGGCCTCAGCGCCGGGGATCCCCCCGTGGTGGTGATCGGTGAGCTCAAGCTCACCTTTAATCTCGAACTGATCCTTCAGGCGGTCGCCCGCGCGCCGGCCGGCGACGAGGTCTGGATCGCGGCGAAGATGTCGGCGCGTGGCAAAGGGCGCGAGAGCGATGCGCGCTATCGCAATCTCTGCCGACGCCTCGGCTTCGGCATGCTCGGCGTCACCGATCGCGACCAGGTCGAGGTGCTGGTGAAGCCGCCGACGACGGCGGCGCGCCGCGAGCCGAAGGTGCGTTCGCGCCTCGTCGCCGAGCATCAGCGCCGCCAGGGCGACCCCGCACTCGGCGGCAGCACCCGCGCGCCGATCATGACAGCCTATCGGCAGCAGGCGCTGGCCTGCGCTTCGGCGCTCGCTGACGGGCCGCGGCGCGTGCGCGAATTGCGCGAACGCTGTCCCGATGCCGGCAAGATCTTGCTTAACAATGTGTATGGCTGGTTCGAGCGGGCAGACCGGGGAATCTACGGGCTCACGGAGGCCGGACACGCGGCACTGAAACGCTGGCCGCAGCAGCGGGTTGAGGCCAACACCGGTGCTGCGTCACTGCCGTGACACCAGGCCGGTGCATAGCTGAGATGCCACAACAATTTCATATTGCAATGCAACAATTCCGGCTTTAGGTATCCCGGCATCAAAACGAGGCCGCTATGAGCGCAGACTGGAATACCAAATATGGCACGCGGCGCGTCCGCCATGATCCGCCCACCCTGGACGAGGCGATCTTCGCCGCCATCGGCATCACCGACGATCAGGAGCAGCAGGCAGAGATCGCCGCAGCCTTGATGGGGATGCCGCTCGATGTCGTGCAGGCCGAGGTAAAGAAACAGGCCCGCACCAACAGCCGCATCACTGCGACGCGCGTGATCGCCGGCGAACAGGGCGCACAGCGCTCCGTCGTGGTCGAACGCCGCGTCGTTCGCCGCTTCGGCGCCGGCACGCGCACGGGCACCTGAGCACTCGTTTCACGACCCGAAATGCGAAAGCGGACCGGCGCTGCCGGTCCGCTTTTTTGATTCAGCCCGACATTTGAGGTTAGGCGGCACGACCGTCGTACATGCTGGAGATGATCTTCCAGCAGGTCGAATTGAGGCTGAGAAGAGCGCGCCCGGCCGTGAAGGGCGAAGCCGCGAGATCGGCGAGTTCGGCTTCGGGCGTCCTGGCGAGATCGATCGTGCCGGTCGATTCGCCATGGCGGAAGGCTAGATGCACCCCGAACTTCCTGGCGAGCGCCCGCATCGCGTGATTTTCGGCGCCGGTGGTGACGCGCAGGCGCTTGTAGCCTTTCCAGCGCGCCTCTGCGATCAGGCGGCGGAACAGCACGGTGCCGACACCTTGGCGCCGCGCGGAGGATTCCACGCTGAAGGCGACTTCAGGCAAGCCCTCTCCTTCCGGCGGATGCAGTTCGGCCGCACCGCGGACCACGCCGCCGACGATATAGGCGACGATCACGGTGCCGTCTTCGGCACAGCGGGCGGCGTAACGCTCGATGAAGCTATCCTCGAGATAGCCGTTGAAACGGTCGTGCCGGCTTGCGGCGTCGAGCCTCAGCAGGTGATCGCGCAGCAGCGGTAATTCTTCCTGCTGGATCAGGGTCCGCACATAGCCCGGAGCGGTGCGGACGGTATCTTCAAGTACCACGTCAAAACTCCTCTTGGTGTCCCTCGAGGAGGCGTTCGAATCCCTAGGTCCCCTATATTGTGCATCGCAGCATCTTTTGCAAGACGAGCACCTGCCCAGGTCAGAGGCATCGAACGCGCCTAATTCGTTAATGAGATCAAGCTCCCGTGATCATACGAGGACTAGCTGCGTCTGGGTGACAACGGCCACCAGCTTGCCGTCTTCGGTCTCCAGCCGGGTGGTCCAGACCTGGGTGCGCCGGCCACGGTGGACCGGGCTGGCGGTGGCGATGACGGTGGTTCCTTCCTTCGCCCCGCCGATGAAGTTGGTCTTGCTCTCCAGCGTGGTCGTGCCCTTGGCGTCCTCTGGCAGGTTGATCACGGTCGCTGCGGCGCCGACCGAGTCGGCCAGCGCCATCACCGCGCCGCCATGGATGGTATGATGAAGCGTGCAGAGATCGGGCCGAACCATCATCCGCGCCACCACGCGGTCCTTCCCAGCCTCGACGAACTCGACGCCCTTGAGCTCGGCGAACGGCATCTTCATCGCTTTGAGTTTCTCGAGCGGCGTCATCGGATCTCCTTCCCAATTCCTTGTGTTCTGAAGGTGAATTGCTCCGCGCGGCAAAGCAATGACGTCGGAGGTAATAGCCGTGCTGACATCGGCCCTCCAGTTCGTCCTCGCCCTCGAGGGCTGAAGACGCGGCCTCAGGGTGACGGTGATGGATCTTCACGTGACCGCATTCTCGACCTGATATTCCGGCCGCCGCCACATTTCGCCGGCGATCACCTCCTGGATGATCTCCGCCGCCCTCAACACCTCCGCCTCTCCGACGTACAACGGCGTGATCCCGAACCGCATGATGTCAGGCGCGCGGAAATCACCGATGACGCCGCGGGCGATCAGCGCCTGCATCGCGGCGTAGCCGCCGTCGAAGGCGAAGGAGACCTGGGAGCCGCGGCGATCATGCGCGCGCGGAGTGACCAGCTTCAGGGACGGGCAGCGGCGTTCGACCTCCGCAATCAGGAGATCACCGAGCGTCAGCGAACGCGCGCGGACCTCCGCGATATCGACACGATCCCAGATGTCGAGCGAGGCCTCCAGCGCTGCCATCGCCAGTACCGGAGGGGTGCCGACGCGCATGCGCTCGACGCCGCCCGCGGCCGCATAGGCAAGCTCGAACGCAAACGGTTTGGCGTGGCCCATCCACCCCGACAGCGCAGCGCGCGCGCTATCGGCGTGGCGCGGCGCGACGTAGAGGAAGGCGGGCGCGCCGGGACCGGCGTTGAGGTATTTGTAGGTGCACCCCGCAGCGAAATCGGCGCCACAACCGGCGAGATCGACCGGCAGCGCGCCGGCGGAATGCGCGAGATCCCAGACCGTGACGATGCCGAGCGCATGCGCCTTTGCCGTCACCTTCGCCATGTCGTGGCGACGGCCGGTGCGGTAGTCGACCTCGGTGATGTAGAGCACCGCGATGTCCTCCGACAGCGCGGACTCGATTTCCTCAGGCGCCACCAGACGCAATTGATGGCCGCGCCCGAGCGTCGCGATCAGGCCTTCAGCCATGTAGAGGTCGGTCGGGAAGTTGCCGGTGTCCGACAGGACGATTTTGCGGGGCACGTTCATGTCGAGCGCGGCGGCGAGAGCCTGATAGACCTTGAGCGACAGCGTATCTCCGACCATCACCGAGCCGGGTTCCGCACCGACCAGCCGCGCAATGCGATCGCCGACATGGCGCGGCTGGACGTACCAGCCTGCGGTGTTCCAGGCGCGGATCAGCTCATTGCCCCACTCCGTCGTGATGACACGGCTGACGCGCTCGGCAACGCCCAGGGGCAAGGCGCCAAGCGAGTTGCCGTCGAGATAGATCACGCCATCGGGCAAGTGGAAGAGAGCTTTGGTGTCGTCATAGACGCGGTATTGGGTCATGGCCACTTCTACAGAATCGTTCGCACACGCCAAAGCTCGGGGAACAACTCGACCTCCAGCATGCGTTTGAGATAGCTGACGCCACCTGTGCCGCCGGTGCCGCGCTTGAAGCCAATCACGCGCTCGACCGTCGTCACGTGATTGAACCGCCAGCGGCGGAAATAGTCCTCGAAGTCGACCAGTTTTTCGGCGAGCTCGTAGAGCATCCAGTGCGTCGCCGGCGCCTCGTAGACGACGCGCCAAGCCTGCAGCACCCCTTCGTTGAAGCTGTGGCTCTCGCGGACATCGCGAGCCAGCACTGCGGCCGGCATCTTGAGCCCGTTGCGATCGGCGAGCCGCAGCACCTCGTCATAGAGGCTTGGCGTCGCGAGCTCGGTCTCGAGCAGCTTCGTTGTCTCCACATCATGCGCGTGCGGCTTCAGCATGGCGTGGTTGCGGTTGCCGAGCAGAAATTCGATCAGCCGGTATTGCCTCGACTGAAAGCCCGAGGACTGTCCGAGCTGCGAGCGGAAGCGCGTATATTCGCTGGGCGTCATGGTACGCAGCACGTCCCAGGCGTTGTTGAGCTGCTCGAAGATGCGCGACATTCGCGCCAGCATCTTCATCGCAGGCTGCACCTCGTCCTTGGCGATGGCGCGGCGCGCTGCGCTGAGCTCGTGGATGGCAAGGCGCATCCACAGCTCCGTGGTCTGATGCTGGATGATGAACAGCATCTCGTCATGCGCTTCCGACAGCGGATGTTGCGCGCTCAGGATCGCATCCAGCGCAAGATAGTCGCCATAGGACATCCGCCGGGCGAAATCGGTCTCGGCGCCTTCGTTCGTGGGATCGTAATCGCTGGATGTCATGGGCGGACCCTTTCGGTCGATCTTCCCCGGCTTTGCTCAGTCAAGGCCGATCAGGCACGCGGTGATCGGCGACGACGGATCCTTCAGTCCGTCGATGACGGTGAAATGGTTCAGGCCGGGATCGACGACGAGGTGGGTCGGCACGTCGAAGCCGGTCCAGACATTGGCCATCAGATCGGATTGGCGGATGAATTCGGGCCGCTCGCCACCACCGACCCAGGCGGTCACAGGCGAATGCTCGCGCGGGAGATGCAGCGCAGCGCTTTCCAGCGTCGCCTCCTCCATCGTCATGCCCAGCGTCTCGTTCATCCGGGTCTTCAGCAGCGGACGCAGGTCGTGCAGGCCACTGATCGAGAGCGTTCCGACAATACGGTTGTAGATTGCGGGCTCCAGCCGGCTGTCGTCGCACAGCATGCGTGTGACGAGATGACCGCCGGCGGAATGGCCGGCGAGCCGGATCGGCCCTGCGACGAGCGAAGCGGCCTTGGCGATCGCGGCGGCGATCTCGGCGGTGATGTCGGAGATGCGCGCGGCCGGCGCCAGCGTGTAGCTCGGCAACGCCACCGCCCAGCCGTGGTGGCGCCCGCCTTCGGCCAGATCAGTCCATGCCGACTTGTCGAAGCGCATCCAGTACCCGCCGTGCACGAAGACGACGAGGCCCTTGCTGTCGCCATCGGGCAGGACCAGATCGAGGCGCTGTCGCTCGCCCGGGCCATAGGCGATGTCGGCGCGAAAATTCTTCAGCCCGGCACGATAGACCGCGGCCCGCTCCGCCCATAGCGCCGGCATCCTGTCCGAGCCCGGGATATGGGCCGAATTGGCGTAAGCGTCATCCCAATCGCGCATCGTGCCTCCTCGGACTCGGGCCCTGCGATTGGCGCCACTCTGCCACCGGTTGGGATTGCATCCTAGTCTTTATTTTAAGCTTAAAGGAATTGGCGCCCCTCCCCGTTCGGGCAACTGGTGCTCCAGGCGAGATGCCGTAGGATGGGCAAAGCGGAAAAGCGTGCCCACCATCTTCATCGTCCCTATCGAGAAGACCGGTGGGCACGGCGCAAGTGCGCCTTTGCCCACCCCTACAAGGTCTCGCCCGCTACGCCTTCTCAACTCCGCACCATTCCGCGATGAACAGCGCCATCGCCTTGGTCGCCTTCTTCAGCGCTTCCAGGTCGACATATTCATTGAAGCCGTGCATCTCGCCGCCGCTGGCGCCGAAGCACAGGCTTGGGATGCCATGGTTGAGGCCGTAGAAGCGAGTGTCGGTGAGCGCGGTAAAGACGAGATCCTCTGGCCTGCCGCCATAGACCTTGTCGAACGCTTTGCCGAACGCGGCTTCCGGCGCCGCAGCGTCGGTCAGTTCATAGCCTTCCGACAAAAAGCCCGACCATTCGATCTCCGGCGGATTGTTGGCGAGGAAGCGGTGGTTGCGGGCCGCGGCCGCGACGCAGGCCATGATCTCCTTCTGATGATCGGCGATCGACCAGCCGGGCAAAACCGCGATGCGGCAATCGACGTCGCACCAGGCCGGCACGCTGGAGGCCCAGTCGCCGCCCTTGATGATCCCGGGGTTGAAGTTGATGGGATGGTTGAGCGTCTTGAAATGACGATCGGCCTTGGCGCGCTCGTTCCACTCGATCTCGAGCTTTTGCAGCGCCTGGATCAGGTGATACGCGGCCATGATTGCGTTGGCCCCGGAGCCTGCGAAGGCCACGTGGGTCGGATGGCCCTTCACGCGAAGGCGAAACCAGATCACGCCGACCTGGGAGCGCACCATCTTGCCGCCGGTCGGCTCCGGGATGAAGCAGGCGTCCGCACGATAGCCGCGCTGAAGGGTCGAGAGTGCGCCAACGCCGGTGCTCTCCTCCTCGATCACGGACTGGAAGTGAATCCGCGCCGTCGGCTTGAAGCCGGCGGCCTTGATCGCATCGAGCGCATAGAGCGCGCCGATGGTGCCCGACTTCATGTCGCAGGCGCCGCGGCCGAACATCTTGCCATCCTTGATGACGGGCGAGAACGGCGGCGTGTCCCACAATTCCAGGGGACCAGCGGGCACCACGTCGCAGTGGCCCTGAAGGATCAGCGACTTGCCGCCATTCGTTTGCGAACGGTAGGTACCCACCACCGAGCGGGCCCTGGAGA
The DNA here is from genome assembly GCF_016616425.1 of Bradyrhizobium diazoefficiens. Taxonomy (NCBI): domain Bacteria; kingdom Pseudomonadati; phylum Pseudomonadota; class Alphaproteobacteria; order Hyphomicrobiales; family Nitrobacteraceae; genus Bradyrhizobium; species Bradyrhizobium diazoefficiens. Next base: position 3,681,302 of record NZ_CP067101.1, on the reverse strand, counting down.
AATCATGCTCGATCGGGCCGAAGCCGCGCAGATCCCTGAGATCGTCGACGTTGATGTGCCAGTCGTCGACCTCGTAGCCACGTTCGCGCAGGAGGTCGCCGATCACGTCCTGGCACGGTCCCTCCGCCCCGCGGGTCGAGGGAATCGCGACGAAATCGCGTGTAGTGGCAAGCTGGGCCTCGAAACCGGCATCGACGGCGTCGAGAATCCTCTGCTGCGTTTCGGCATTCATCGGGTAACTCCTGGCATTCCAATGGTCCCAAGGAGTGCACAGGCTAGCCGATTTCAGCCGTTCGGGTACTCCACAAAATAAGCATCCCGCAATGCATCTTCGAGCAGCCGGCCCTCGGAATAGCCATTGAGTGTTGCAGGCCGGGTAACGCCGTCGAGCAGGCGCGGGCACGGCTCTGGTGCGCCGAGCACGGTGCGCACCGGAATGCGCTCGGCGTAGATCGGCAACGCATAGTCCTCCTCGTCGTCGGCGACACCTTTGGCGCGTATCTTGGCCGAGGCTTCCTCGATCTCCATCGCGATGAAGGAGGTCGCCTTGATTTCCTGCGTGTTGCTTGCCCTGAGACTCGCGGTGCGATCCGGGAAGAAGCGGTCGACCATCGCAATCACCGCGCGGTCCTTCTCCTCGGGGTCCGTGACCAGATGGGCGGTGCCGAACGCCATCACCGCACGGTAGTCGGCGGAGTGATTGAAGCCGCAGCGCGCCAGCACGAGGCTGTCGAGATGGGCGACGGTGAGACACACGCGCTCGCCCCTGGTCTGGTTGCGCAGCATCCGGCTTGCGCTCGAGCCGTGCCAGTACAGCCTGTTACCCTCGCGCCAGAAGAACGTCGGCGTACAGTAGGGCTGGCCGTCGATCACGTAGGAGACGTGGCAGAGCATCGAGCAGTCCAGGATGCGATGAACCGTATCATGATCGTAGAAGCCGCGGTCGTGCCGGCGCTTCACCTGGTTGCGCGCCGATGTCGGATAGGCATTCGAGGTCTCGGTCTGGCTCACGGCCGCTCCTGCTCGCATTGGAAGAATCCGGGAGCAGTTGTAGCGCCGCATTTGGTCTGCGATAGTGCCAATTCCATGCAAAAAATTCCGACCAATTCGCTCCCCCCACCGGCCAAGACCGAGCTGCCGCTCGACCTCACTGGCCCGCACGTCACGCCAGGGGCCTCCGCCGCGCACCGCCTCTATCAGGCGCTGTGCGAAATGATCGTCTCCGGCCTCGTCAAGCCCGGCGAGCCGCTGCCGCCGTCTCGCACGCTGGCCAAGCAGACCGGCTTCCGGCGCAACGCCGTCGTCACCGCCTATGAGCGACTGATCGCCGACGGCTTTGCCGACGCAACCGTCGGCTCCGGAACGTTCGTTGCGGTACGCGTCCCTGCCCGTCCGGTCGCGCCTAACAAGCCCAAGGCGGTCGTCGAAACGCCCGCGCAAGGCGCATTCTCGCTTGGCTGCACGCATATCGACGAGCGCGCCGTGCAGCGCTTCCGCGCCTTCGTCGGCCGGCGCATGCGCTCCTTCGGGTCCGAACATCTGCATTATGGCGATCCGCGCGGCAGCCGCGAGCTGCGCGCGGCAATCGCCGATCATCTGTTGTCGGCGCGCGGACTGCGCTGCGATCCCGATCAGATCATGCTGACGTCAGGCACCCTGCACGCACTGCGCATCGTGCTGAGCGCGATCCTGAAGGCGGGCGACCAGGTCTGGTGCGAGGACCCGGGTTATCCCGCCGCGCGAAGAACCATCGCGCATTGCGGCTATCGCGCCGTGCCGGTTCCCGTCGACGAGCACGGTATGCGTGTCGCCAAGGGTCGGTCCGCGGCCGCGGCCGCGCGTGCGGCCTATGTGACGCCATCGCACCAGTTTCCGCTGGGCGTGCAGATGTCGATGCCGCGACGGCTCGAGCTTCTGGACTGGGCAAAGCAGGCCGGCGCTTTCGTACTGGAGGACGACTACGACAGCGAGTTTCGCTATGACGGCGCTCCGCTGATGTCGCTCGCCGGCATCGATCGTCTCCAGCGCGTGATTTACCTCGGCACGTTTGCCAAGACCCTGTTCCCTGGCCTGCGCATCGGATATTGCGCCCTGCCCGAGCGCTTGATCGCCGACGTGACCGCCGCACGCGCCGCGCTCGACCGCTTCCCCGGCACGCTGATGGAGGGCGCGGTGGCCGACATGCTCAACTCGGGCGCGTTCGCCGCGAACCTCAAGCGCGTGCGAAAGCTCTATCGCGAGGCACGCGATGTACTGGCCGAAACACTGGAAGCCGCATCCGATGGCGCGCTATCGGTGCCGGTGCCATCGCAAGGCCTGCATCTCGTGGCCCGGTTCGATCCCTCGGTCGACCTGTCGGTGCCCGCGCGAGCCAAGGAGGCAGCGCGCGCGGAAGGTTGGCTGCTGGCCGACACCTATTCGCGCGCGCCCCCGCTGCCCGGCTTCGTGCTGGGATTTTCCGGCCACGCGGTTCCACAGCTCATGGCCTCCGCCGAACGGCTCGCGCAGGAATCGCGTGCAGCCCTGCGCACGAGAGCAAGGGCGACCCGACGGGTGTGACGAAGGTTCACTATCAGAATCGCGCGCCCGTCCGTACATTGCAGCGTCAATGTCGGGATCTTTGCCATGCCTCTACGCCATGCCACCTGCCTTTCGCTGCTGATTTCCGTCGCGCTCGCGACGACGGCACACGCCGTCACTGTGGGACGCGAGCAGGACATCACCGATCTCAAGCTTGGTCAGCGCGTGCAGGTGGATGACGGAACCTGTCCTGCCGGACAGATCAAGGAAGTGCGCGGCGCGAAGATGACCGACAAGGGCGTCGCGCGTACCAGCGCCTGCGTGCCGCGCTACGGTCCGAAGACAAGATAATTACTGCTTTGCCGGATCGAACATGCACTGCAAGGTCGGTGTGGCGATCTTGGTGAAGGTCGGCCCGATCTCGCCCTGCTTGGAGGCGGGCACCCAATCAGTCTCGATGGTGGGCACGCCGGTCTCGCTGATGCCGCGCAACAGCGCTTCGCGTAGATCGCGGTCCTCGACGGCCGCGGCGGCGTGGTCGTGCAGGCAGCTGCAGACGGCCTCCGGATGCTCCCAGCGCCCGAGCATCCGCGGCGCGCATTGGCGCACGAATTCGCTGCGGGGATCCGGTAACCTGGAGGGCGCGCGCACCTGCGCCTGAGCGGCATTGATCGTCAGAATTGACACGACCGCAGCGGCGCAAAATCGGACGATCATGACGGCCTTTATCGGCTGATTTTCCTGTTATCGATCAGAGGCGCGCAGCAAGCACAATCGACTGCGACGCAGTGACGGCGATCGGCGAGCCACTGTACTGGAAGGTGCCGACACCGGGTAGATTGCCGTCCGGCGAGCCTGCGAACGAGGAGCCCGCAACCACGAAACCGAAAGCAAGGATGAAGCTGAGGGCGCGCATGGTCTTGTCTCCGAATTCCGTGGCCGGCAGTCCGCCGTTCGTCCTTGTGAAGCTGATAACCATGAGCGGTTTCGCGCGTGATGCGCCAAAAGCGCAAAATGGTTTCATCTTCGTGAGAATTGTTTCGTCCGCTCCGAGATGACGACACAATTCTCAAAAACTGCCAATCATTTCAAACCGGTCGCGCCGGAGCTCGAAGTGGCCTGCCAAGTTCCAGCTCCGGCGCGCAAAACGCGTCGCGCCCCGCCGCCGTGATGGTCCCGCCTCACCGGGTTCACTGAGTGAAGAACTCGCCGCACTTCTGGATGTTTGTGTCCGCCGATCCCCACGGCATGATCGGCACGGTCGAGGTCGAGTTCTTCGGTGAGCCTTCGATCAGCCTGTCCGAATAGACCATGTAGACCAGCACGTTGCGCTTGGCGTCACAGCCGCGCACGATCTGCATCTTCTTGAAGAACAGCGAGCGGCGCCGGCGGAACATGTCATCGCCCTGCTCCATCTTGGTCTTGAACTTGATCGGGCCGATCTGGCGGCAGGCGAGCGAGATGTCCGAGACTTCCTCGGCAAGGCCCAGCCAGCCCTTGAAGCCGCCCTTCTCAGGCACAGTGAAGTGACAGGCGACGCCCTCAATCTCGGGATCGTCGAGACCATAGGTTGCGAGCTTGTCGTTCGGGCTCATCCATTTGAACACCGTGGAGCGGCGGAAGATCAGATCCGGTTCGTCGGCAGCCGAGGCGGAGGCCACCGGCGCAGCCAGAACCAGGAGGAATAACGCGAGGCCTTTCAGGCGGATGCCGCAAAGACCGGGGAAACGAGATGACATGAAGTTCTCCGATAACAAGTCCCCGCAATGTAGGCATGAGGTGACCGGTCAGGAAGACGATTCGTCGCGAAGTGCGGCGACCGTTTACCGCTCCGTGAGGCTTTTTTGCTACGGCTTGGACAAATGTAGCTGATCGCAGAACCGCCCTGCTGGTGAACGCGTATCCCCTTTGAGAGACTAACGTCTGATTTGGATCGTGGATTCAGGAATGAATAGCGTAAATGGGTCCCGTGTTTCTGTCAGGCCGGCGCGGCTTTGGCAGGTCGCCATTTTGACGGCGGCGGGTGCGATCGGCGGGACCAGTAAGGCAGATGCAGCATTTTACTATTGGACGGATTATTCCGACGGGCCCTATTACGCCCGGCAGAGCCGGCATCCCGAGATGCCGCGCCAGAAGCCGCAGAAGCGCAGCGCCGCCGGCAAGAAAGGGATCGTCGCCAAGAAGGAAGCCGGCACCAAGCCACACGGGCCGCTGGTCATTGTCGTCTCGATCAACCGGCAGAAGATGACGGTCTACGATACTAATGGCGTGTTTGCGGAATCTCCGGTGTCGACAGGCATGAAGGGCCATTCGACGCCGATGGGCGTGTTCAGCATCATCCAGAAGCACAAATTCCACCACTCCAACATCTATAGCGGCGCGCCGATGCCGTACATGCAGCGGATCACCTGGTCCGGCGTCGCCATGCATGCCGGCGTATTGCCGGGCTATCCGGCCTCGCATGGCTGCATCCGCATGCCGATGGCGTTCGCGGTGAAGATGTGGAATTGGACCAGGATGGGCGCGCGCGTGATCGTCGCGCCGGGCCAGATGTCGCCCCAAAGCTTCTCCCATCCCTTGCTCGCCTCCGCGCGCGTGCCGCCGCAGCCTGCTGCCAGTCTCGAGCCGCAGACCAATGTCGGCGACAAGGCCGATGAAGGCGCCGCCGAGATCACGCCCGTCGAAACCAAGACTGCCAGCGCCGACAGCGTGCTCGAGCTGCGCGCCTCCATCGGCCACGCCGTGATGTCGGATGTGACCACGGGCAATGTGCCAGCCAGCGAGGAAGCCGCCGCGCCGGCCGTGGCACCTGCGTCCGCCGCCTCGCCCGCCGCGAAGACGGACGAGAGCCGCGTTGCCGATCCGGCGGCGGCCGCAAAGCCCGAAGCACCCAAGCGGGCCGGCCAGATCTCCGTCTTCATCAGCCGCAAGGATTCCAAGCTCTACGTGCGGCAGAATTTTGCCCCGCTGTTCGAGGTACCGGTTACGATCGCCACGAGCGACCGTCCGCTCGGCACGCATATCTTCACCGCCGAACTCGACAAGACCGATTCCAATTCGCTGCGTTGGTCGGTGGTATCGCTGCCCGTCTCCGCCCGTTCCGCGGCCCACGAGGACGCTGGCCGCCTCACGCGCCACCATGGTGCTGCCGCGATCCCCGTCGCCGCCAAGTCCGTTACTGCCAAGCCTGCGGCCACACCAGACAACCCGGCCGAAGCCCTCGACCGTATCTCGATCCCCGCCGACGCGATGGCGAAGATCAACGAGATGCTGACGTCGGGCAGCTCCATCATCATCTCCGACCAGGGCATCAACCAGGGCGAGACCGGCGAAGGCACCGACTTCATCGTCCGCCTGTACTAAAGCGCCGCACCGGCCAGATAACGCGGTGTTGACGAGGCTGATGGCAGTGGCGGAGTAACATGCGTCCCGGGTCATTTCGGGGGATGCCGTCATGATGAACCGCAGGACAATGCTTACCGTGGCGCTGGCCGGCACGCTGGTGCCGGCAACGCGTGCTTTCGCCGATGGCGGCATGAGCCGGATCTCGGCCTATGCCTTCTCCTTTCCTGCTTTGTCCGGCGACGACATCCGCCTTGCCGCATTCACCGGCAAACCGCTGCTGGTGGTCAACACCGCATCGCTCTGTGGCTACACGCCGCAATATGCCGGCCTGCAGGAGATCTGGAACGAGTTTCGCGCCCGCGGGCTCGCGGTGATCGGCGTGCCTTCCAACGATTTCGGCGGCCAGGAACCGGGCGGCACCACCGAGATCGCGGAGACCGCGCACCACCAATATGGTGTTACCTTCCCGATCGCGGCCAAGGCCGTCGTAGTCGGAGCAAAGGCGCATCCATTTTACAAATGGGCCGCCGAGGCGCGACCGAGGGAAGTTCCGCGCTGGAACTTCCACAAATACCTGATCGGCCGCGACGGCTATATCGCCGACGTGTTTCCGTCGGCGGTCGAACCGGCCGACACGCGGATCAAGACGGCCATTGCCAGGGCGCTGGCCGACAGTTGACGCCGGCGCGCCCATCCGGTTGGGCACAATTGCGGCGGGATGCCAAACAGCCGTTGCAATGGCGATGGCCCACCATCTAGGCTAGGATCGTTTGGGGCAGGATGGGTTTTGCCGGCGGCCGAAAAGCCGCGGCGGAACAACGGGATCAATCTCGAGGACAACACCATGCGCGTGGCAGCAGGACTGATTTTGGCAAGCGCGATCTCTCTGGCGATGACAGGAGCGGCATGGTCGCAGACCCCGGCGGCGAAGCCGACCGCCGCGACGCAAGCCGCACCGGCGGCGAGGCTAGGCGCGTCGGCGACCGTTTCGGCTCCGGCAGCCGCCCCCGTTACGGCCGCCGCGCCGGCGGGCTTCGTCAATCCGCCCCCGCCGCAGCAGCCTCCGCAGCCAGCACGCGCAGCCTGCAACACGCCGGGCGCACTCGGTGTCGCCCGTACCGTCGAGATCGACACCACGGGCGGTCCCGGCTTCGGCTTCGAGCATTTCAAGGAGCTCGACTTCCTGCGCGACCACGAGGTCGTGCTGACTTTCGACGATGGCCCCTGGCCGCGCAATACGCCCGCGGTGCTGAAGGCGCTCGCCGATGAATGCACCACCGGCATCTTCTTCTCCATCGGCAAGCACGCGACCTACGAGCCGGAGCTCCTGAAGCAGGTCTACGCGGCGGGCCACACCGTGGGCAGCCACACCTGGTCGCACGCCAATCTCAACAACAAGAAGCTTAACGAAGCGCAGCGCAAGGAAGAGATCGAGAAGGGCCTGTCCGCGGTGAAGTGGGCGCTCGGCGGCATCTCGCCCGCGCCGTTCTTCCGCTTCCCGGCGCTGCAGCATCCGCCGGAGATGGTCACCTATCTCGGCAACCGCAACATAGCGATCTTCTCCTGCGACATCGACTCCTTCGACTTCAAGGCCTCCAAGCCCGAGAAGGTGATCGAGACCGTGATGAAGAAGCTCGAGGCCAAGGGCAAGGGCATCATCCTGATGCACGACTTCCAGAAGCACACTGCGGAGGCACTGCCCGAGCTGCTCAAGCGTATGAAGGCCGGCGGCTACAAGGTGGTGGCGATGCGCGCCAAATTCCCGGCATCGACGCTGCCCGAATACGACCAGGAGCTGCTCAAGGACGTCAAGCTGCCGACGGTGAGTCAGCGCCCGGTCAATTCCGTGGTGACGACCGTTTCCGAATAGCCGGCCGTTGTCTTTCCGTATCGAGGGCTACGTCATCGTCTCGGCGGACGGCATGCTCGCCGACGCCGGTCATGTCATGCCGGACAGCCTGAAGTTCGAGGGCGACAAGCTGTTCTTCGAGCAAGCGCTCGATCGTGCCGCGCTGATCGTGCACGGCCGGCACTCGCATGAGCAGCAGTCGAACTCGGCGAAGCGCAAGCGACTGATCCTGACCCGCAGGATCAAGGCGCTCACCGTCGATCCGGAGATGCCGAACGCGACGCTGTGGAATCCGGAACATGCGAGCTTCGAGGAGGCCTGCGCCTTTGCGGATGTCGCCTCCGGCATGGTCGCCATCATCGGCGGCCCTCTCGTGTTCGACATGTTCATGGACCGCTACGATACGTTCTGGCTCTCGGAAGCTCCGCATGTGCGCCTGCCCGGCGGCGAAGGCTGTTTCGTCGGCGTGCCGGCGCGGACGCCGCACGAAGTGCTGACGTCGCACGGAATGAAGCCGGGCACGTCCTACCTGCTCGATGCGGCCCACGATGTCACTGTCACGCCCTGGCGACGCGGCTAGCGAGCCTTGCGGGCATCTGATCGGTCGCGAGCATCGACATCGAGCGGCTACTTGACGGCGCCCCCCGTAATGCCGGCGATGAAGCGGTCCAGGAACAGATTGTAGGCGATCGCCACCGGGATGCTGGCAATCAACGCGCCGGCCATGATCTCGCCCCAGAAGAAGATGTCGCCCCGGATGAGATCGGTCGCAACCCCGAGCGTGATCGGCTTCTGGTCGGATGATGAGATGAAGGTGAGCGCATAGACGAACTCCTGCAGGGTCAGCGTGAATGTGAAGATCACGACGGTAAGAATGGCGGGCAAGGACAGCGGAATCACCATCTTGATGAAGGCCCCAAACGGACTGCAGCCATCCACGATCGCGGCTTCCTCGATCTCGACCGGAATGGTCTTGAAGAATCCCATCAGGAGCCAAGAGCAAAAAGGAATGGTGAAGGTCGGATAGACCAGCACGAGCGACCACATCGAGTTCTGGAGCCCCAGCTCGGCCACGATCCTCGACAGCGGAAGAAACAGCAGGGTCGGCGGCACGAGATACGTCAGGAAGATACCGATTCCGAGGGCCTCCCCGCTGCGCCCGGTCAGCCGCGCGAGACTGTACCCGGCCGGCACAGCCGTTACGAGTGTGATCGCGACGACGCAGGCGCCAATCACGAGCGAGTTCAGCAACCAGCGCGCAAACAACGTCTCGTCGAACAGGTAGCGAAAATGCTCGAAGGTTGGCGGCTCGTTGAACCAGAATGGAATGTTTGTGACGTTGTAGAGGTCGCTGTTCGACTTCAGCGACGTGATGAGCATCCAGTAGAACGGAAACGCCGCAAGAATGACGAAAAGCGCGACGGCACCGAAAAATGCGCCTTCACGGCCAGCTTTTCCGAGCGCGTTCAGCATGTCAGATCTCCCGCCTGCGAATGAACCGCAACATGCCGATGACGACGAAAAACAGCACCGGCAGCATGAACAAGGAAATTGCCGCACCATGCGACACGTCGCCTGAAACGATTCCTACCTGGAACCCCTCGAAACCGAGCACCGAAGTCGCATTCACGGGGCCGCCGTTGGTCAGGAGAAAGACGACAGAGAGATCCGTGAACGTAAAGACAACACCGAAGATGAGACCGATCGTCATGATCGGCAGGATCATCGGCAGGATGATCTGGTAGTTGCGCCGCCAAAAGCCGGCGCCGTCGACCGTGGCCGCATCGATCACGTCCTGCGGGATGGCGGTGATACCGGCCAGGAAGATGACGATCGCAAACGGAAAGAAACGCCAGGCGTTGACGACGATGACGCACACCATCGCGAGGTGCGGATTGCCGAGCCAATTCGGCGCCTCCGACCGACTTATGATGCCGAGCGCGATCATGGTCCAGTTGATGACGCTGTAGAGAGAGTCGAACATCCATTGCCAGGCGACGGTCGCCAGCGCGATCGGCACCACCCACGGCAATACGATGAGCGCTCGCACCAATCCACGCCCGGGGAATGGACGCAACAACAGGAATGCGCCGAACTTGCCGAGGATCAGTCCCAGAAACTGCGATCCGAACGTAAAGAGAAACGTATTCCCCAAGGTTTCAAGAAACACGGGATTGCGAACCACCTGTGCAAAGTTGGCGAGGCCAACGAAACGCCACGACTGATCGTAGATCGTGTAGGCGCTGACCGAATAATAAACCGCGAGGAGGAAGGGCACGCCCACCAGCAACAGGACGTAGAGTATCGCAGGCGCCACGAGGAGCGAGCCGAGTAGATCACGGCGATCGAAAATGAAGCGATAGCGCGAGGCGGGCTTGACGATCGGTTCGGCAACTGTGGCCATCAACGTAACCTCATGCTAACTGCGACTGGATCGCCGGCCGTTCCCGTCGAAGTAGCGCAGCGCGCTCTTGCGGACCGCGAATGCATGCCATTCTCCTGGCCGAATGCTGCTCTCGGCAACGTGTGCCGGCGGAAGCTTCGCGGTGATCGTCTGGCTAGCCTCGACGCCGTCGATCGTCCCGTAGACGATGCGCTCCGATCCCAGATATTCCGAGCGCTCGACGCGGAACGAGAATTCGGCGACGTCCTGCTCCTCGATCATGTCCCGTGGCAGAAAATTCTCCGGGCGAAACCCGAGATGGCCACCATTCCGCTTGACCAGATTCATGGGCGGCGCACCGACGAATGTCGCAACGAAGAGATCCGCGGGATCCTCGTAGATCGCCGCCGGCGTCCCGACCTGCCGAATGCGCCCGTGATCAATGACCGCAATGCGATCCCCCATTCCCATTGCCTCCACCTGGTCGTGGGTCACGTAGATCGTGGTGACTCCGACGCGCTGCTGGAACTGCTTGATGTCCTGGCGCGCCGAAGCGCGCAATTTGGCGTCGAGGTTCGAGAGCGGTTCGTCAAGCAATAGCGCCGTCGGCTCCCGGACAAGCGCACGCGCGAGCGCAACGCGCTGGCGCTCACCGCCGGAGAGTTGGCGTGGACGCCGGTCGAGCAGGCGTGAAATCCCGAGCAACTCCGACGCCCACGTCACCTTCCTCTCGATTTCCGCCGTCGGCATTCGCTGCGTCCTCAATGGGAACGCGATGTTCTTCCGCACGGAATAGTGCGGGTAGAGGCCATAGCTCTGAAACATCATGGCCACGCCGCGCGCACGCGGCGGATACTCGTTGACGAGATGGTCGCCGATCAGAAGGTCCCCGCTGGTCTGCTGCTCAAGTCCGCAGATGATCCGCAGGAACGTCGTCTTGCCACACCCCGATGGCCCGAGCAGCACCATGAACTCGCCGTCAGGCACCGAGAGCGTAATGCCATCAACGGCCGGTACTTCGCCGAATTTCTTAACGATATTTCTGGTCAGAACAGCGGCCATTGTTCCTCCTCTACCCTTCTCCTCTACCCTTCTCCTCGACGCCCTTCGGTAGCGCTCGACCATTTGGGGGGCCGAGCCCTACATGCCGGCCGGATCACGGCCGAAATGGCTCGACGCCGCAATGAAACATGCAGCAGGCCAGCCGCGGCTAAGTTCTATGCAGCCACTTGTCGAGGATCGATTCGCATTGTTGCGAGGCCCATTTGACCGCCTCTTCCGCAGAAACCGCGCCTGTGGCCGCCTTCGTCATCATGTCGCATATGACGAAGTCATTGTAGATCTCGTCCGTCGCCGGCCAAGCGGGCCCCGGATACCCAGGGACAGCCGACCATTCGTCGGAGGTCTGCAGGACCGCCAGCTTGTCGTGCGGCGTCGACGTCGGATCGTTCGATAACAGCGGCATCGGCTTGGGCACGATGTTGGCGAAGATCGGCATGTTGTAGCCCGAGCTTGCCTTGAAGGCTTCTTCCCAGTTATCGGCGTAGTATTTCAGAAACTCGATCGCGGCCTCCTTGTTCTTCGCGAATTTCCACACACCGTAGAACTCCGATGCTCCGCCCATCAATTGCCGCTTTGGTCCCTTCGGCGGCTTCATCACGAAGATGTCGTCGGCGATCTTCTTGTTGAGTTGCTGTGCGGTGCGATAGGCCGAAATCGGATTGATGATCAGCGAGGAGACGCCGGAATCGATGTACTGATTGTTGCTCGAGTCGTTCCACGACAGGACATCGCCTGTCATCGCTTCCTTGTAGAGTGCGGTTACGAATTTCACCGCTTCAACCGTTTCCTTGCTGTCGAGCATGACGTGCTTGCCTTGCTCGTCCTGAACGGCCCCACCGTAGCTCCACAACAGGCCGCGCCACGTGGTATTCGGATCGTTGCTGTGCGCGAGCGAAATGCCAACCGGATTGCCTTTCTTCTTCAACTTGGCTCCGCCGACCCTGACGTCGTCCCACGTCTCCGGTTTCATGCCGATCTCATCCCACAGGCTCTTGCGATACATCACGGGGAAGTTGATGTAGAAATCGGGAAAGGCCGACCAGGTCTTGTCGTCTTGATTGTACCCGATCTGCCTGCCGATCCCGCTGATCTTGCCGTATTTCTTCTCAACTGACTCGACGAGGCTCGTGACGTCCACGAGGAACTTCCGGTAGAGATGCGCACCGCCCGCACCGTTCCAACCGAACAGGTCATGCCCCGATCCGGCCGAAGCTTCGGCGGCCGCCCGAGCCGCCACGTCCTGGACTGGAATATGATCGACGGTCACGGAGATCTTGTTCTTGTCGCCCCAGTCCTTCGCAAACTTGTCGAACCATTTGTCATAGGCGGGAACGAAGTGGCTCCACTGCACAATGGTCAACGTCTTGGTGTCGGCCATCGCAGTGGAGACGAATGGCGCCGAGATCACGGGCGCCGCACCGGCCGCGGCCAGCGTGAGGCCGGTCTGCTTCAGGAAGCGTCGTCTCGAAACGCGGGAAGACTCAATCGCACTCATGCTGGGCTCCTCCTGGGCTTCCCAGTTGGATGAGGCGTGTCCAGATGAGTGAACTGCTTCGTCCACCGGGTATGTATGATGGAAGGAGTTTAGCGCCGCGGCTCGCCGCCACGCCATTGACACTAAGGCTGTCAGCATTCTTGTCCTATTACGGAGGGAAGGCGGTCCGAAGGTCCGCTAGCGTACCCCTGCGGAATGTCCTTTCGGGACGTACTTGCGACGTCCGCGGTCGGAAGTATGAACAGCTTTGTCGCGTCTCCAGATCACGCAGACAGCTGTGCCAGGGCGCGCGCCGCAACGGCCTTCGATCAGCATGCAACTGTAGCAGCGGCGTGCTTGTCGCGGGGTAGTCGATCTCGCCTCAGACGTCCCCGTAGGCCGCTTCGGCCGGACGCGTGGTGCGGCCGTACCCCATGAGCATGAACAATGCGCCGATGATCGACAGGTTCTTGAGCGCGTCCACCACCATCTTCGCATTGTCAGGCGGCGCCTGGTTCCAGAAGTCATCGAACAGCACGGTCGCAACCGCAACGTAGATGATCATCAGCATCGCGAAGAACCGCGCGCCGAAATTCAACGCGATCATCAGCCCCGCGATGATCTCGAGCCCGCCGACTGCGATCGCCAGCAGTTGCGGCGTGGTCATGGCGGACGCCGTCTCGACCTGCTTGGCGTAGGGCGCGACGGCGTCGGGCACCACGACCTTGGTCGCGATGAAGTCGGCGGTGGCCTGGATGGCAAAGAGCTTGCTCGCGCCCGTGTAGATGAACAGCACGGCGAACAGAATTCGCCCGAAAGTCACGAACGCTGGCATGATCGGCCTCTTGGCTTAGGCTTCAAGGGTGGGACGCGAACGGGATTATGAAGGCTCCGTTTGCGCTTTTCAAACAGGGAAATCGAGAACGCGAGGAATTCAAAACGCCCCACGCGTTCGCCACCCCTTCTCCCTTTGTGGGAGAAGGTGGCGCGAAGCGCCGGATGAGGGGTCTCGCTCTCCGCGGGACTGCCGTGAGAGGCTCCCTCGCGGTGAGAACCCTTCACCCGTCTCGCCGCAACGCGGCGAGCCATCCTCTCCCACAAGCAGAGAAGAGCGGCGCGCTTGCCTCAGGTAAACAACGCCGGCTGCTGCCGCGCGGCGCGCTCCTGCGCTTCCACCACGGCGACGGCCGTCATGTTCAGGATGCCGCGCGCGGTGACCGACGGGGTGAGGATGTGTGCGGGGCACGCCGGCCCGATCAGGATCGGGCCGACAGGGAGCGCGTCCGCCAGCGACTTGATCATCTGATAGGCGACGTTGGCGGTGTCGAGGGTCGGCATGATCAGGATGTTGGCCTCGCCCTCCAGCTCGGAGTGCGGCAGCACCATTTTTCGCGCGGCCGCCGAAAGTGCCGTGTCGCCCTGCATTTCGCCGTCGGCCTCGATCTCCGGATGCTTGTCCTTCAACAACTGCGTCGCCAGCCGCATCTTGCGCGAGGAGTCGGTATCGTAGCTGCCGAAATCGGAATGCGAGACGAAGGCGATCTTCGGCTTGATGTTGAAGCGCTGGACGTGGACCGCGGCGAGCGATGCGATCTCGGCGAGTTCTTCCGCGTTCGGGTTGGGCCGAACCTGCGTGTCGGCGATGAAGAAGGCGCCCTTGCTGGTAATCAGCAGCGCCAGTGCCGCGTAATCGCTGATGCCCGGGCAAAAACCGACGATCTCGCGGACATGGCGCAAATGGCTCATGTAGCGGCCCTCGACGCCGCAGAGCATGGCATCCGCCTCGCCGCGCGTCACCGCGAGCGCTGCGATGACGGTGTTGTTGGTGCGCACCACCGTGCGGGCTGCATCCGGCGTCACGCCGCGGCGGCCGGCGACTTCGACATAGGACTGCACGTAGGAGCGATAGCGCGGATCGTCCTCGGGATTGACGAGGTCGAAGTCCTGGCCGGCGCGGATCGAGAGGCCGAAGCGCTTGATGCGCGCCTCCACGACCGAAGGACGGCCGACCAGGATCGGCCGCGCCAGGTTCTCCTCCAGCACCACTTGCGTGGCGCGCAGCACGCGCTCGTCCTCGCCTTCGGCGTAGATCACGCGCACCGGCTGCGTCTTGGCCTTGGCGAACATCGGCTTCATCACGAGGCCGGAGCGGAAGGCGAAGCGCTCGAGCAGCGCGGTGTATTCGTCGAAATTGGTGATGGGCCGCGTCGCGACGCCGGACTCCATCGCCGCCTTCGCCACCGCCGGCGCGATGCGCAAAATCAACCTGGGATCAAAGGGGCTCGGGATCAGGGAGCCCGGACCGAACCCTTGCATCTCGCCGGTGTCGAAGCCCTGCGCGACGGCGTCCGACGGCGCCTCGCGCGCGAGCTGCGCGATGGCCTCGACGGCGGCGTGCTTCATCTCCTCGTTGATCGCGGTGGCGCCGACGTCAAGCGCGCCGCGGAAGATGAAGGGAAAGCACAGGACGTTGTTGACCTGGTTCGGAAAGTCGGAGCGGCCGGTGCAGATCATGGCGTCGGGTCGCGCTTTCCGCGCCTCCTCCGGCATGATCTCCGGGATCGGGTTGGCGAGCGCCATGATCAACGGCTTGTCGCCCATCGCCTTCGCCATCTCGGGCTTGAGCACGCCCGGTGCCGAGAGGCCGATGAAGATGTCGGCGCCGCCGATGACGTCGGCAAGCGTGCGCTTGTCGGTCTTCTGCGCATATACCGCCTTCCAGCGATCCATCGTGGTGTTGCGGCCCTCGTGCACGAGGCCGTCGATGTCGCAGACCCAGATGTTCTTGCGCTGCGCGCCCATCGAGACCAGAAGATTGAGCGTCGCGATCGCCGCGGCCCCTGCCCCCGACGCCACGATCTTGACGTCGGACAGCTTCTTGCCGTTCAGCCTGAGGCCGTTGGTGATGGCGGCAGCGACGATGATGGCGGTGCCGTGCTGATCGTCATGAAAGACCGGGATCTTCATGCGCTCCTTCAAGCGCGTCTCGATCTCGAAGCATTCCGGTCCTCGGATGTCTTCCAGATTGATGCCGCCGAAGGTCGGCTCGAGCGCCGCCACGGTCTCGACCACGCGGTCGATGGTGTCCGCGGCGATCTCGATGTCGAATACGTCGATGCCGGCGAACTTCTTGAACAGGACCGCCTTGCCCTCCATCACCGGCTTGGATGCCAGCGGGCCGATATTGCCGAGGCCGAGCACGGCGGTGCCGTTGGAGACCACGGCGACCAGATTGGCGCGGGTGGTCAGCGTGGCGGCTTCCGCCGGATTCCTGGCGATCTCGGTGCAGGCGGCGGCGACGCCCGGCGAATAGGCCAGCGCGAGATCGCGCTGATTGGCAAGCGGCTTGCTTGCCTGGATCTCGAGCTTTCCAGGCCGCGGCAGACGATGATAGGCGAGCGCCGCCTGGTGGAGATCATCAGAATAGGACGACATGCGGTGTTTCGCCTCGCGTTACCGGCCTCAAACCAAATTGTCCCGACCGGCCGCCTGGGGGCGGTATTCCGGGTCACGGAACCCGGATGAAGCACGGCCGGCGCCTCGGTGGCAACATCCGTTTGCAACCTTACTCGTTCGCCCATCGAATGGCCGGGCTGCACGCGGCCATCAACGTTCTTTTATGCAAGGCTCCAAGACGAGGATGCCCGGGGCGAGCCCGGGCATCCCGAATTTGTAGACGTCAATCCACTCACTTCTGCGGCAGGTTGACCCGCACATGCAGCTCGCGGAGCTGCTTGGTGGTGGCCTCCGACGGCGCGCCCATCAGCAGATCCATGGCCTGCTGATTCATCGGGAATAGCGAGATCTCGCGCAAATTCGTGGTGCCGCACAAGAGCATCACGATGCGGTCGACACCCGCCGCCATGCCGCCATGCGGCGGCGCGCCGTACTGGAAGGCGCGGTACATGCCGCCGAAGCGGTCGACCACTTCCTGCTCGCCGTAGCCGGCGATCTCGAACGCCTTCACCATCGCTTCCGGCACGTGGTTGCGGATGCCGCCCGAGGCGATTTCGTAGCCGTTGCAGGTGATGTCGTACTGGAACGCCTTGATAGTCAGCGGGTCCTGGCCCTTCAGCGCCTCCAGGCCGCCCTGCGGCATCGAGAAGGGGTTGTGCGAGAAGTCGACCTTCTTGTCGTCCTCGTTGTACTCGTACATCGGGAAGTCGACGATCCAGGCAAGCTCGAACCGCTCCTTGTCGGTAAGGTTCAATTCCTCGCCGACCTTGTTGCGGGCAAGACCCGAGAATTTCCAGAACTTGTCGGGATCGCCGGCGACGAAGAAGGCGGCATCGCCTTCCTTGACGCCGAGTTGAGCACGGATCGCGGCGGTGCGCTCGGGACCGATATTGTTGGCGAGAGGACCGGCCCCCTCGCCGCCCTCGCGCCACATGATGTAGCCGAGGCCGGGCTGGCCCTCGCCTTGCGCCCACGAATTCATGCGGTCGCAAAACGCACGGCTGCCGCCGCCCGCTGCCGGGATCGCCCAGACCTGGTTCTTGGGATCTTCGAGCATACGCGCGAACACCTTGAAGCCCGAGCCGCGGAAATGCTCTGAGACGTCCTGCATCTCGATGGGATTGCGCAGGTCCGGCTTGTCGCTGCCGTATTTGCGTAAGGCCTCAGCGAACGGAATCCGGCGCCAGCCCTTCGTCACCGGCTTGCCCTTGGCGAACTCCTCGAACATGCCGGTGATGACAGGCTCCATCGCCGCAAAGACGTCTTCCTGCGTGACGAAGCTCATCTCGACGTCGAGCTGGTAGAACTCGCCGGGCAGACGGTCCGCGCGCGGGTCCTCGTCGCGGAAACAGGGCGCGATCTGGAAATAGCGGTCAAAGCCCGACATCATCAAGAGCTGCTTGTACTGCTGCGGGGCCTGCGGCAGCGCGTAGAACTTGCCGGGGTGGATGCGCGAGGGCACCAGGAAGTCGCGCGCGCCCTCCGGCGAGGACGCGGTCAGGATCGGCGTGTTGAACTCGAAGAAGCCCTGTCCCTCCATCCGCCGGCGCATCGACTTGATGATCTCGACGCGCGTCATGATGTTCTGGTGCAGCTTTTCGCGCCGCAGGTCCAGGAAGCGATATTTGAGCCTGATGTCTTCAGGATATTCCTGGTCGCCGAACACCGGCAGCGGCAGATCGCCGGCCGGGCCCAGCACCTCGATCTCCGTGACATAGATCTCGATCTTGCCGGTCGGCAGATCGTCGTTGTCGGTGCCCTCGGGGCGGCGGCGGGCCTTGCCGTCCATCCGCACCACGAATTCCGAGCGCAGCTTTTCGGCGAGCGAGAACGCCGGCGAGTCCGGGTCGACCACGCACTGGGTCAGGCCGTAATGGTCGCGCAGGTCGATGAACAGCACGCCGCCATGGTCGCGAACGCGATGGACCCAGCCTGACAGGCGGACCGTTTCGCCGATGTTGCTCTCGCGGAGCGCGCCGCATGTATGTGACCGGTAGCGATGCATGGTCGTCCCAAAATCAATGTCGGAGGAAGCGAATCGGACGACTGAGCCAGCCGGTCCGAAGTTGCGGCAGGGTTTACCCGACGAGATCGGGGGCGGCAACCAAGGGAACGCCCTGTTTTGGACCTGAACGGTCCATTTTTGGCTTATCGGAGGCCGAGCCTTTGCCATCAGGCGTTCCAGCCCTATCTTGAGGCCATGACGGTACACTTCCCCTTCCAGAACTCCTATTCGGCGCTGCCGGACAGCTTCTTTGCCCGCGTCGCACCAACCCCGGTCGCGGCCCCCCGGCTGATCAAGCTGAACCGGCCGCTGGCGGTCCAGCTCGGGCTCGATCCGGACCTGCTGGAGACCCCGGAGGGCGCCGAGATCCTGGCCGGCAAGACGGTTCCCGCTGGTGCCGATCCCATCGCCATGGCCTATGCCGGCCATCAGTTCGGGCAGTTCGTGCCCCAGCTCGGCGACGGCCGCGCCATCCTGCTCGGAGAGGTCATCGACAGAGACGGCGTCCGCCGCGACATCCAGCTCAAGGGCTCTGGCCCGACCCCGTTCTCCCGCCGCGGCGACGGCCGTGCCGCGCTCGGGCCGGTCTTGCGCGAATACATCGTCAGCGAGGCGATGTTCGCGCTCGGCATTCCGACCACGCGCTCGCTTGCTGCCGTGGTCACCGGCGAGCACGTCATCCGCGAGACCGCGCTGCCCGGCGCCGTGCTGACCCGCGTCGCCGCGAGCCATATCCGCGTCGGCACCTTTCAGTTCTTCGCCGTCCGCCGCGACACCAATGCGATCCGCCGGCTTGCCGATCACGTCATCGCCCGTCATTACCCTGAGCTGAGCGACGCGGAGCGGCCCTATCACGCCCTGCTTGCCGGCGTTGTCGCGCGCCAGGCCGATCTCATCGCGCGCTGGCTGCTGGTCGGCTTCATCCACGGCGTGATGAACACCGACAACAGCTCCATCTCCGGCGAGACCATCGATTACGGCCCCTGCGCGTTCATGGATGACTACAATCCCGCACAGGTGTTTTCGTCGATCGACGAGATGGGCCGTTACGCTTATGCCAACCAGCCGCGCATCGCGCTGTGGAATTTGACGAGGCTCGCCGAATGCCTGCTGCCGCTGTTCTCGGACGAGCAGGAGAAGGCGATCACGGAAGCGCAGGACATTCTCGGCGCCTTCTCCGACACCTTCAGCGCCGCCTATCAGGCCGGCCTGCGCCAGAAGGTCGGTCTGTTCATGGAGCGCGACGGCGACGAGGCGCTGATCCAGGATCTGTTGGATGCCATGGCGAAGAACCAGGCCGACTTCACCCTCACCTTCCGCAAGCTGGGTGATGCCGCCGGCGATCCGTCTGCGGATGACGCGCGCGCGCAGTTCATGGACCCCGCGACCTTTGATGAGTGGGCCAAGCGCTGGCGCGAGCGTATCGCGCTTGAGCCGCAGACCGCGGCCGAACGGCAAGCCGCCATGCACGCCGTCAACCCGATGTTCATCCCGCGCAACCACCGCGTCGAAGCCGTGATCCAGGCCGCGGTCAACGACGACGACTACGCGCCATTCGAGGAATTGGTGAAGGTGCTGGCAAAGCCGTACGAGGACCAGCCGGACTACGCCGCCTACGCCGATCCGCCGCTGCCCGACCAGCGGGTGCTGCGGACATTCTGCGGGACGTGAGGCGAGCTCGTCCGCGCCACCACTCTTGATTGGCTGACGGGTGGATTGCGCCTCCGGCGAATCCACCCACGACTTCGATGCTTGTGGACTCGGGAACCGCTGTCATCAAACTGAAACACACGCGCTCTAACCGCCTGTCAGGGTCGTCTTGCCGGAGGCGCCCGTCCTCCAACGGTCCTGACAGGCGCCATGCCCTTCAAGTTCATTCACCTCACCGACACGCATCTGGCGAACCCCGGGCTGAAGCTTTATGGCCTCGATCCGCGCGCCCGGCTGGACGCCGCGATTGCCGACATCAACCAGCACCAGGCGGATGCCGCCTTCGCGGTGGCGACCGGCGACCTCACCCATTGGGGCGAGGCTGAATCCTACGCCAATTTCGCCGAGGCGATGGCTGCGCTGAAGATTCCCTACATCGCGATGGTCGGAAATCACGACCGCCGGGTCGCCTGCCTCGACGGACTGCAGGCGGCGCCGCGCGATTCCAGCGGCTTCGTGCAGGGCACGCGCACCACCGAGCACGGCCTGTTCGTCTTCCTGGACACGCTGGACGAGACCAGCCACGCCGGTGAGATGTGCGCCAAGCGCCTCGGCTGGCTTGCAAGCACGCTGGCGGCGGCGCCTGCCGACCAGCCCTTCGTCGTCTTCATGCATCATCCGCCTTTCCCGGTCGGCGTCCACGCCATGGACCAGATTGCGCTGGCGCAGAGCGCCGAGTTCGCCGAGGTGATTGCGCCTTATCGTTCGCGCATCCGTCATCTCTTCTTCGGCCATGTGCACCGGCCGATCTTCGGCAGTTTCGGCAAAATCCCCTTCTCCACCCTGCGCGGCACCAACCATCAGGTCTGGTTCGAGCTCGATCGCGCCGCGCCGCATCTCGCGAGCCACGAGCCCCCGGCCTATGGCGTGGTGCTGATCGACGACGAGAATCTCGTCGTGCACAGCCACGACTTCCTCGACGAAGGCCTGCGCTTCCCCTTCGATCCGCCCGCGGGAATGGACGGCCGCGACTATGCGCTGAATCTTCCCGGCGCGGTGAAATGAGCCTCGCCGAACCCGCGGCTCTCCCGGTCGCGACTTCCGCGGCACCGCGTCTGCATGTCCTGAAGCGCCTGTCCGCCGGCTTCAAGGCCTCGCTGCCGGCCTACCTGCTGCTGCTGCCTTCGCTGGTGTTCCTCGCGCTGTTCACCTATGGCGCGATGGGCCGCGTGTTGGTCGATGCGCTCTACCAGCGCACGACGCCGAAGGCGCCCGTCCGCTTCGTCGGCCTCGAGAATATCAGCGCGGTGCTGGCCGATCCCGCCTTCACCGGCGCCGTCGTCAACAATCTGATCTATGCCGTCGGCACAGCGATTCCGAGTATCGGGCTTGCGCTCTTGTTCGCGCTGGCGCTGTCACGCACCAACGCCGTGAGCAGCGCGCTTCGCGCCGCGCTGTTCGTGCCGGTGCTGATCCCGATGGTCGCGGCGTCCGCGCTGTTCCTGTTCATCTTCCTGCCGAATGTCGGCCTGCTCGACTACTATATCGGCCGGCTGCTTCCGGTGCTGCCGAACTGGCTCGGCGACCCCGACATCGCGCTCTATGCGATCATGGTCATCACCATCTGGAAGAACGCCGGCTATTACATGCTGTTCTTCCTCGCCGGCCTGCAGGCGGTGCCCGAGGACGTCATGGAGGCCGCGCATCTCGACGGCGCCGGGCCTTACATGCGCCTGCGCCACATCATTCTGCCGGAGCTCAAGCCCACCTTCCTGTTCGTCACCGTCATCGCCACCCTGAACGCGGTGACGCAGGTCGACCACGTCTTCGTCATGACCCAGGGCGGACCGTCCAACGCGACCAATCTCGTGCTGTTCTACATCTATCAGCAGGCGGTCGAGCATTACGACATCGGCAAGGCCTCGGCCGCGACGCTGCTGACGCTCGCCGCGCTGATGAGCCTCACCGCGCTCTCCTTCCGCACGATGGCGAACCGCGAGGGCGGGCCATGACGCTGTTCAACCGCCTGTTCAGAGATGTCCCGCTCGCTACCCGAGGTGAGATCACGCCGAAGCTGGGGTTCCTGCTGACCGTGTTGCTCGCGATCGTCTGGCTGATCCCGTTCCTGTGGATGGTCGTTGCGGCACTGCGCCCGGCCTCCGACGGCATCAACACCATGGCCGTGTTGATGCCGAGCCTGAAGCCGACGTTCGACAACATCAGGGATGCCTGGGAGATCGGCGATTTCCCGCGCTACACCCTCAACACCACGATCATCTGCACCGGCATTTTGCTGGTGCAGTTCGTCACGATCACGCTGGCGGGCTTTGCCTTCGCGCGTCTCGCCTTCGTGGGCAAGACGCTGATCTTCTATCTGTTCCTGATGCAGCTGATGCTGGTGCCGGTGCTGCTGATCGTGCCGAACCTGTCGCTGGTGGCGCAGCTCGGCCTCTACGACACGCTCGCCGGCGTGATGATGCCGTTCTTCGCCTCCGCCTTCGGCACCTTCCTGATGCGGCAGGCGTTCGAAGCCATTCCGACCGAGCTGGAAGATGCCGCCCTGATCGACGGCGCCAGCCTGTTCCAACGCATCCGCCACATCTACGTGCCGCTGTCGATCCCGAGCTTCTCGGCCTTTGCCATCATCTCCGTGACCAGCCACTGGAACGACTTCCTGTGGCCGCTGATGGTGATCAATTCGCCGGACAAGCGGCCGCTCACGGTCGGGCTTTCGGTGTTCACCAAAACGGCGGAAGGCACGCAAGCCTGGGGCACCATCGCCGCCGGCACGCTGATGGTGATCGCACCGCTGCTCGTCACCTTCCTGATCTTCCAGAAGCGCTTCATCAGTTCTTTCGTCACCTCAGGCATCAAATAGGAGATTTTCCGATGCTATTTTCCCGCAGGCTCATGCTGGGTCTTGCCACTGCAGGCACTTTGGCCGGCGCCCTCGCCTTTCCGGCGCTCGCCGGCGAAGGTCCGACCGAAATCGATTTGTTCTTCCCCGTCCCCGTCGACGGCAAGCTTGCCCGCGACATGGGCACCTTGATCAAGGAGTTCAACGACGGCCACCCCGACATCAAGGCGACCGCGGTCTACACCGGCTCCTATGACGACACGCTGATCAAGACGCGCGCCGCGATCAAGGCCGGCAAGCCGCCGTCCGCCGTGATCATGTCCGCCAACTTCCTGCTCGACATGCAGATCGAGAACGAGCTCACCAATCTCGATGCGCTGATCAAGGCCGACGGCACCACCAAGGAAAAGTTTTTGGGCCAGTTCTTCCCGGCGCTGCAAGGCAACGCGGTGATCAACCGCTCGGTCTACGGCGTTCCCTTCCAGAATTCGACGCCGCTGCTCTACATCAATGCCGACCAGGCCAAGGAAGCCGGCCTCGACCCGAACAAGCCGCCGCAGACCTGGGCCGAGCTCACCGACTGGGCCAAGAAGCTCACCAAGCGCGAAGGCGACAAGGTGACCCGCTGGGGCATCGCGATCCCCTGCGCCTACGACTATTGCGGCTGGATGATGGAAACGCTCACCATGAGCAATGGCGGGCGCTACTACAACGAGGAGTTCGGCGGCGAAGTCTATTACGACACGCCCTCGATGCTCGGCGCACTCTCGTGGTGGAATGACCTCGTCAGCAAGCACAAGGTCCATCCGCCCGGTGCCACGCCGGGACCCGCCGTCAGCACCTCCTTCATCTCCGGCAATGCCGCGATGATGATGCTCTCCACGGGCTCGCTCACTTACGTGCGCGACAATGCCAAGTTCAACTACAAGGTAGCCTTCATTCCGCGCAACGTCCGCAACGCCGTGCCGATCGGCGGCGCCTCGCTGATCATTCCCGCAGGCCTGGAGGCCGACAAGCAGAAGGCCGCCTGGACCCTGATCAAGTGGATGACCTCGCCCGAGAAGAGCGCCTGGTGGAGCCGGGCCACCGGCTATTTCGCGCCCAACATGGCCGCCTACAAGACGCCTGACATGGTCGACTTCCTGGCCAAGCATCCGGATGCCAAGACCGCCGTCGAGCAGCTCGACGTCGCCAAGCCGTGGTTCGCGACCTACAAGACCGTGCCCGTCCGCAAGAATCTCGAAGACGAGGTGATGCTGGTCCTCAACGGCAAGAAGCAGCCGAAGGAGGCCCTCGTCGCCGCCCAGAAGGCCGCCGACGAGACGCTGAAGCCGTACAACGCGGAAACGTCGTTGAAGCTGCCGTAAGCTCAGCGATATCGGCAAGACAAACTTCGGCGCTCCGCCATGCGGGGCGCCGAATTTGTCTGGGCGGTTGCGCTCGTTAACCTGCCATCCACCATCCCGCCTGTCCGGCCTCCGGTAACCACGAGAATTAACAGACCCTCAATTCGACCCAGACAATTTTAGCAATGTTTCTGGAGATTTCGCCGTGGATCTGTTGGTTTTCGAGTTCCTGGGACTGGCGCTGGTCGCCATGTGCGTGATCGTGGTGGCGCTGCCCTGCGCTCGCAAATCCTCGCACCGGGTCCGCTACGAATAGGATTTTCGTCGGAAAAAGCGATTCCGGTCCAAATGCAAGGCTCGAATTCGCATCGAGCCCCTTGACATCACAGCACTTTCGGCAGAACGGCTGATATCAAGTGTCATGGGCCGTTCATGGATTTGATTACCACCACCGCTGACCTCGCGGCTGCCTGCAGCCGGCTGGCCAGGCATCCCGTCATTACCGTCGATACCGAGTTCCTGCGCGAGACCACCTATTACCCGCTGTTGTGCGTGGTGCAGATGGCCAGCCCCGAGGAAGCGATCGTCATCGACACCCTGGCCGAGGGCATCGAGCTCAAGCCGTTCTTCGAACTGATGGCCAACGAGAGCGTGCTGAAGGTATTTCACGCCGCGCGCCAGGACATCGAGATCATCTGGCACCAGGCGGGCATCATCCCGCATCCGGTGTTCGACACCCAGGTCGCCGCGATGGTGCTCGGCTATGGCGACAGCATCGCCTATGATGCCTTGGTCGAGAAGGTCACCGGCCACCGCCCGGACAAGACCCATCGCTTCACCGACTGGTCGCGCCGGCCGCTGACCAAGGAGCAGATGCATTACGCGGTGTCCGACGTCACGCATCTGCGCGACGTGTTCGCAGCGCTCGACGCCGACCTCAAGAAGCGCCGCCGCAGCGAATGGGTCTCCATCGAGATGGAGGTCCTTACCTCGCCCAGGACCTATGATTTCCATCCCGAACGTGCCTGGGAGCGGCTGAAGACGCGGGTGCGCAAGCCGAAGGATCTCGCGGTGCTGATGGAGGTCGCGGCCTGGCGCGAGCAGGAGGCCCAGAGCCGCGACGTGCCGCGCGGCCGCGTGCTGCGCGACGAGGCGATCACCGACATCGCAACCCACGCGCCGACCACGCTGGAAAAGCTCGCTCATCTGCGCTCGGTGCCAAAGGGGTTCGAGAAATCCAAATGGGGCGCGGACATCGTCGCCGCAGTCGAGCGCGGGCTGGCGCGGGATTTTGCGACGCTGCCCAAGCTGGAGAAGCCGCGCAACAATTCCAATGGCGCCGCCACCGTCGAGCTGCTGAAGGTGCTGCTGCGCATGACCGCCGAACGCCATGCCGTCGCCAGCAAGGTGATCGCCACCGTCGACGATCTCGAGGAGATCGCGGCCGATGACGCCGCAGACGTGCCCGCCTTGCGCGGCTGGCGCCGCGAGCTGTTCGGCGATGCCGCCTTGAAGCTGAAGCGCGGCGAGCTGGCGCTGGCGATCGAAAAGGGTCGCGTGATCGGGGTGCAGCGGCCGTAGTCGGCCAGCGCGATCATCACAACGGCGGAAGAGCCAAACCCTCATCCTGAGAGCGCGGAATGCGCGTCTAGAAGGGTGAAGGCCCCGCTGGTGGCCTCGCCCTTCGAGACATGCGCAAACAGCGCGCTCCTCAGGGGTGAGGGTCCCCCATCTCCAATGCCGCTCTACGCCGGCGTCAGCTTGGCCACTTCCGCCTTCATGTCGTTCAGCACGCCCGCGATCGCGGCGACCAGATCGTCGATCTGGGCCTTGTTGACGATCAGCGGCGGGCAGATGGCGATGGCGTCCAGCATGTTGCGCGAGATCACGCCGCGCTCCTGGAGCATGCGGCTGGCGATGCCGCCGACCGCGCCGGGCGTCGCCGCTGCCGTCTTGCGTCCCTTGTCGAGCACGAGTTCGATCGCCGCGATCATGCCGACGCCGCGGACCTCGCCGACCAGCGGATGGCTGGCGAGCTCGCGCAAGCGGCCCTGCATGTAGCCGCCGAGTTCGGCGGCATGCGCAACCAGGCCGCGCTCCTCGATGATCTTCAGGTTCTCCAGCGCAATTGCCGAGCCGACGGGATGGCCGCCCGCGGTGAAACCATGGCCGAGCACGCCGATCTTGTTGCTCTCGTCCGCGATCGGCTCGAACATGCGCTCGTTCAGCATGATCGCCGACAGCGGGAAATAGCTCGAGGTGATCTGCTTGGAAACCACGATCGCATCAGGCTTGATGCCGTAGGTCTCGCAGCCGAACATCTTGCCGGTGCGGCCGAAGCCGCAGATCACCTCGTCCGCGACCAGCAGGATGTCGTACTTCTTCAAGACCTTCTGGATCTTGTCCCAATACGTCGCCGGCGGCACGATGACGCCGCCCGCGCCCATCACCGGCTCGCCGAAGAACGCCGCGACCGTATCGGGCCCTTCCTTCTGGATCAGGGTATCGAGCTCCTCGGCCCGGCGCGTCGCAAACGCCTCCTCGCTCTCGCCGGGGGCGCCGTCCTTGTAGAAATGCGGCGAGCCGGTGTGCAGGATGTTCGGCAGCGGCAGGTCGAACGAGCGATGATTGTTCGGCAGGCCGGTGAGGCTGGCCGAAGCAATGGTGACGCCGTGGTAGGCACGCATCCGGCTGATCACCTTCTTGCGCTGCGGCTGGCCGAGCGCGTTGGAGCGATAGGCGATCAGCTTCAGCACGGTGTCGTTGGCTTCCGAGCCGGAATTGGTGAAGAACACCTTGCTCATCGTAACAGGCGCCAGCGCGACCAGCTTCTCGGCGAGGTCGATCGAGGGCCCATGCGATTTGGCGGAGAACGTGTGATAGAACGGCAGCGCCTGCATCTGCTTGTATGCCGCCTCGACCAGCCGCTTCTCGTTGAAGCCGAGCCCGACGCTCCACAGGCCGGCCATCGCCTCGAAATAGCGCTTGCCCGACGCATCGAAGACGTAAGGACCGTCACCGCGTTCGATCACCAGGGGACCGGCCTGCTGATGCGTGCGCGCGTTGGTGTAGGGATGGAGCTGATAGGCCACATCCCTGGCCTCTTGCGAATTGGGCAGCATGGACATTTGCGAAGATCCTTGAAAGCGTCACGTCGCAGGCATAGCCGGCGTCATCACTCGATGATCAATTACCTTGGCTATTGCGACAGCGCAGAACTTGCAACGCCAATTCGTCGGCAGCAAGCGCTCGGCAGCGTTGCACAAAGCCGCACATGACGAAGCCGCGCATGAAGCGGCCCCTCACGCCGCGTCGTCGTCATGCCCATCATCAGTGCCGGCGGCGGCTTCCCTTACCTCCACCAGCGCCATCGAGAGCAGATAGACCGTCGTCGCCAGACCAAGCCTGTGCGCCTTCTCGGCAGCATGCGACAGATCGCTCGCCAGCTCCTTGAGCTCGTCTCCCCGTGACAATCTCTCACCCCGTCCGCCCCTCGCGGCCGCCTACACCGCGACGGCGCCGCTGGTTCCGATCAGTTCGGCGCTGGACTGGACCGTAGCAAAATTCCCGATGACATTCACTACTGCGTGCTTGTAGGCGGCGGCATCGCCCGTGCCCGGCTGCCGGCAAGCTACGGCGTCAGTGACCACCTGGTAGCGATGGCTGCGGTGAAACCCGTCGACGGCGGTAGCCAGAATGGTCTCGTCCAGGGAAAAACCGATCAAAATACAGCGCACATTGCGGATATTGGACATGTAGTCCACAAACCGCGACGAGCTGTAGGCGGACGGCAGCGGATGCTCGAACGTCAGCTCCCCCGGCCGCGGCTTCGTCTCCGCGATCCAATCGGTCAGCCTGGATGCCGGATTGAACCAGGCAGCCTGCGCGATGCGCTTCAGGTGCATCACCGGCCACAGATTGCCGCGCCACAACGTCAAGAGTTCCAGGCAGCGCGCCGTGGCGGCGTCGCCGCCGAGGATGACGTGGCGGCGCCCCGGGGTCAGATATTCGATCTGGAGATCCGCGCAGACCAGGATCGGCGGATCATCGTGGATGGAAGCCAGCATTGTGTTGCGCCGAGCTGGACCGATTTCAACGGTCGGCGAGCGCGAGGTCCCGCAGCGGTGAACTCACCGCCCGCCCCGCCGAGACGTCGAGCACGCCCGGCCGGTCCCAATCGCCCTCCGGACGGATGATCACATAGGGATCGCTGTCCAGCGTGATCGCATCCGGACCCGGCTCGATCTCCAGCAGCATTTCCGTGTAGGAAAAATCCGAGAAGGTGATCTTGCGATTATGGCCGAGCGGCTTGGCGCCGAAATGCGCCCAGAAATCGACCAGCCTGTCCTGCGCCTGACCGTAGATCTTGCGAAAGCCCTTGCGCTTCACGTAGTCGACGCTCGCCTGCACCAGCTTGAACGAGACACGCGAACGCCGATATTGATGACGCACCGCGAGCCGCTCCACCTTGGCGAAATCGCCGAAGAAGCGCACCCTCAGGCAGCCCGCGGGCTCGTTGCCGACGAAGCCGATGAAGTGCGCCGCGACCATGTCGTTGCCGTCGAACTCCTCCTCAAACGGACAATCCTGCTCGGCGAGATAGACCGCAGAGCGAATGGCGGTGACCAGCATGAGATCGCTCGGATCGCGCGCAAGGCGGATCGTGATGGCGCGGGAACAGGGCTTGGCGAGAGGAATCCTAGTACCGTGCATCTGCAAAACTCCTTGTTTGGATGATCGCGCCCGGCATGGGCATCGGCTGCCGATGCCAGGGCCGCTCGTAGCACCAGAGGTCGGGCTGGAAGCTCGGGACCGGCGCAAAGCCGGTCGCCTTCATGATATCGCGTCCGGCCACCGTTGACGGCTGCGCATAGCAATCGGCGCCGCGAAACCTTAGCTGTCGCAGATGTGCCGCAGCCTTGCCGAGACCGGCGATACCGCGCCCCGTCGTCGCGATCGCCCAGATGTAGATGGCGGCAACGTCTTCCTTCGCGGAAGCGAGATAGTGCGTCTCGGGCGCAGTGAGGCAGATATCGTCGAGCAGCAGCGCATCGTGCCCGCGGTCATTGAGAAACAGGAACGCCATGCCGCCGACGAGACGGCCTTTCCGGCTGAACGTCAGAATGCTCTGGGGATCGAGCGTGAAGTATCGCGCAAGTTCGGATGCCCCGATCTGCACGCCCGGCACCAGTCGGTACGCCATCTGCGCAAGCGCGGCAATTTCGGAAAATTGCGCACAACGGACATCGACATCCTCGCTCAGTGGCAAGGCATCGAAATCATGCCTTGCGGCAAACGAGCCCCTTTCCATACTCATGTCACGCCTCTATCGTTCGAGGCTTTCGTGCCCCGCTATGCCGATGAGCTTAGCGGCTGGGGATCAGGAGTATGCAGCAGTTATTGCACCGGGGTGCTGCGATGATGCAACACCGTGAAGAAGCCCTGGATGCGTCCTGGGACGATTTGAAATTGTTTTTGGCGTGCGCGAAGTATAAAAGTTTCCGCAATGCCGCCGAGGAGCTCGGGCTCACCTCCACCACCCTGATGCGGCGGATCGACCGGCTCGAAGAGAGCATCGGCTGCAAGCTGTTCCTGCGCGACCAGAGCGGGCTTACGCTCAGCGACGAAGGCACCGCCATGACCGCCGACGTCGCGCATATGGAGCGTCATGCCTTCAACGTGTTCCGGCGTGCCTCGCGATCGTCGAACGACACCTCGGGCACCGTGCGCGTCGCGGTGACGGAAGGCCCGGGCAATTTCTGGATCCTGCCGCGACTGATCGACTTCCAGAAGACCTACCGCAAGATCACGGTCGACCTGCGCTGCGCGATGGAGCAGGCCGACGTCGCACGGCTTGAATCCGACATTGCAATCCAGCTCGAGCCGCCGACCAATCCCGACCTGATCGTCGCCAAGCTCGGCCGTCTCCACATCTACCCCTTCGTCTCCAAGGAGTACGAAAGCCTCTACGGCGTGCCGGCCACGCTGGCCGAGCTGAAGAACCACCGCATCATCAAGCAGAGCGCGCCGCAGGTCGACGACGGCGCCTACGCCCGCGTGCTCGGATTGAAATCGCTCGAGGGCATCGTCGGGATCAAGACCAATTCCTCGGTCGGCGTGCTCTACGCCGTCGAACGCGGCGCCGGCATCGGTTTCCTGCCGACCGTGTCGATCGCGCTCGGTGTGCCGCTGATCGCCGTCGATCTTGGCGTCAGCCACCACGCCGATCTCTGGCTCACCTATCACAAGGAGTTCCGCAGCTCGGAGCGCCACAGGATCGTGGTCGACTGGCTGAAGAAGATCTTCGACCCCAAGACCTACCCCTGCTTCCGCGACGAGTTCATCCATCCGAACGTACTGGTGCCGATGATGACGGCCGCGCGCGAAGGGTTTGGATTGACGGGATATGTCGCGGCAACGCCGGCGTGAATCACCAACGGTATTCGAAGCCGACCGTGCCCTGGTGTAATGTCAGCTCATTGCGGAACTTGCCGTCGTAATTGAGGTAGAGCCGCGCCACGCTGGTCAGGCTGAGCGAAGCCGAAGCGCCGGCATCCGCGCCGTAACGGCTCTCGCCGATCCCGGGGACGACGATGCTCTGGGTTCCCAGGCTGACCTGGATCGACCCGAGGTCCTGGTGGAAATTGTCGACGAACTTGCCATAGGCGGACAGGTCCAGGACCTTCTGGTCGATGATGAAGTAGCGACCGATCTCGGCCCCGATCATGATCCGTGCGCGCGAGAGCGCCGTCGAGCCGACGGCGAGCGGGTCGAGGCCGCCGGTCTCCTGGAACGCCACGCTGGTGGCGCGCACATATTCCAACGCGCCCTTGGGCACGATCCGCATCTGGTCCTTGGTCCAGTAATAGCTGATCTCGGTCAGCGCGCCGTCGATCGCGGCGCGATAGCCTGCGGTCGCAAGGCCAAGGCCGGTATCGCGGCTGGACCGGACCTTGCCGAAGCCGTGCACCACGGCAAAGGCCCAGGTCCATGGGCCCTTGTCGACCGAGCCGTTGAAGCCGATTTGCGTCAGGTCGAGCGTTGCCGACTGCAGCGCGAGCGGCACGTCGATGTCGGTGTGGCTCTGGTCGACAGAGAAGCCGAGATTGACGCCAGGGGCCACGCGCGCGCCAAAGCCAGCGACGCCGCCAACCGTCTTGCGCCTGTCGCCGACAAAATCTCCTTGCGCGTCGGTGCGGGCCGAGATGCCGTAGCCCTCGAACCAGGTGCGGTAGCGCGGATCTTCTGTGCTCACTGACGCGCCGCCGCCGCCGGGATTGGTCCGGAACGCCCGGTTGAAACCATTCGATGACTGGTTGCCGAGCCGCTCCAGGAAGTTGGAGCCGAGATTGAGCGCGCCGTCGCCGATCGACTGATCGTAATTGGTCGATGTCGGTGTCGGGATCGGGGTCGGTGACGGCGTGGGTGTCGGGGTCGGTGTGGGCGTCGGGCTCTGGGCGAAGACTTGCGAGGTGGCCGACATCATCACGACAATCGCAAACGCCATTGCGAACACCGCCACGACCCTTCGGACGCGGTCCAGCCCGATCGTCTGCCGTGTCCCGGAGGGCTGCGCGGCGCAGCGCATGACGACTAATCCCGAAGCAATGGCGGTCCGCAAAAATGCAACAGGCGCGGCGCACGCATGCCGCGATTTGGGCCGAACTGCCACGGAGGGTCAACCGATTAGCACGCCGTCACCAAGCCTATTGCCCTCGATTGTGGTTCCGCGGCCACAGGTCGCAAATAGCAGATGACGGTACCCGCGCCGATCTTGAAATTCGCGCGCAGCTTGCTAACGGGCGATTTTCATGTTGCAATATTGGACACAATCGGAATTGGCCGCTCGGCTGTGCGTTTCGCGACATTGAGACTCAAGACTCGAACAGACATCCGGAAGCCCGCTTGTGGCGTGGCACGCGAAAAGCGGCCGCGTCTTTTTTGTAACTAGTGGAGGAGACTAGCGATGCCGCAAAAGGGCACCGTCAAATGGTTCAACCCGACCAAGGGCTATGGGTTCATCAAGCCGAACGGCAGCGACAAGGACGTGTTCGTCCACATCTCCGCCGTCGAGCGTGCCGGACTCTCCACCCTCAACGAGAACCAGGTGGTTGAATACGACCTCGTGGAGAACCGCGGCAAGGCATCCGCGGAGAACCTCAAGGTCTCCTGAATTCTCTCAGAGCTAAGCGCGAGAGATCATGACGTTGCCCCCGGCTCTGCCGGGGGATTTTATTTCAAATAACAGCAACCACAGCGCTTAGCTCGAGCGACGAATATCACAACCGATCGACCAGAGATGAAGAGCGGCGAACTCCAACACCAACCTTCGGCGTGCGACGAGGGGGTAATCTCCGCTTTTGACGTTTTCGGCTCGGATCTTCCAGACGAGGCATTTCGCTGGGGTATTCGATCATCCTCGGCAAATCGACAGACCGCTCGATCGGCTATTCTATTCTGCGGCCTTTGAATCCCGACTGTCTCTAGCTCACCACCGGCGCAATCAGGAAATTCTCCGACGGCCCGCTGCCCGCCATCCTGCACACGTCGCCCTCGATCCGGACCTTGCCGGTCGCGAGCAGCCGCAGCGCTTCGGGATAGATGCGGTGCTCGATTTCGAGGATGCGCTCCGACAGCGTGTCCACGGTATCGTGATCGCTGACGGGAACCGCGCCCTGCATCACGATCGGGCCGGCATCGGTCTCGGGGATCACGAAGTGCACCGTCGCGCCGGACAGCTTGACGCCGGCGCGCAAGGCCTGGCCGTGAGGGTCGAGGCCCGGAAAGGACGGCAGCAGCGAGGGATGGATATTGAGCATCCGCCCGTACCAGGCCTTGGTGAACTCGGCCGTGAACAGGCGCATGAAGCCGCCGAGACAGATCAGCTCGATGCCGTGCCGGTCGAGCGCCGCCTGCAGCAGCTTTTCGAAGCCGGCGCGATCCTTGCCGAACGGCTTGCTCTCGATCACCAGCGTGTTCACGCCGCTCGCCTTGGCCCGTTCGAGTCCGAGCGCATCGGCTTTGTTCGAGATAACGAGCGAGATCTCCGCCGGGAAATCCGGCGCAGCGGCGGCCCTGATCAGTGCGGCCATGTTGGAGCCGCGGCCGGAGATCAGGATGGCGACGCGGCGCTTCATCACAGCGCCAGTCAGCGTAGCGCCAGTCATCACAGTGCCATATCGAGATGGCCGTTGTAGACCACGCGGTGCTCGCCCTGGGCCGGGATCACGGTGCCGAGCTGCGCCACGGTCTCGCCGGCATCGCTGAAGACCTGTATGACTTCGTCGACTTTGTCGGGCTCGACGATCGCGATCATGCCGATGCCGCAGTTGAAGGTGCGCAGCATTTCCAGCTCGGCGATGCCGGCCTGCGTGGCCAGCCATTTGAACACCGGCAGCACCGGCAGGCGCGCCAGATCGATGCCGACGCCGAGGCTCTTCGGCAGCACGCGCGGAATGTTGTCGGTGAAGCCGCCGCCGGTGATGTGGGCGAGGCCCTTTACCGCGCCGGTCTCGCGGATCGCGCGCAGGCAGGATTTGACATAGAGCCGCGTTGGCGCCAGCAGCGCGCCGCCGAGCGTCATGACCGGGGCGAACGGCGCCGGCGCCTCGAAGCCGAGGCCGGATTGCTCCACGATCTTGCGCACCAGCGAGAAGCCGTTGGAATGCACGCCCGACGAGGCGAGGCCAATCACGGCATCGCCCGCCGAGATGTCCTTGCGCGGAAGCAGCGTACCCCGCTCCGCGGCCCCGACGGCAAAGCCGCCGAGATCGTAATCGCCGTCCCTGTACAGGCCGGGCATCTCGGCGGTCTCGCCGCCGATCAGCGCGCAACCGGATTCGCGGCACCCCTCGGCGACGCCCGCGACGATCGCGGCCGTGGCCTCGGGGTCGAGCTTGCCGCAGGCGAAATAGTCCAGGAAGAACAGTGGCTCGGCGCCCTGCACCACGAGGTCGTTGACGCTCATGGCGACGAGGTCGATGCCGATCCCACCGTGCAGCCCGGTCTCGATCGCGATCTTGACCTTGGTGCCGACGCCGTCGGTCGCGGCGACCAGGACAGGGTCCTTGAAACCGGCCGCCTTGAGGTCGAACAAGCCGCCGAAACCGCCGATCTCGGCGTCGGCGCCGGGCCGCGCGGTGGCACGCACCATCGGCTTGATCAGGTCGACCAGGCGGTTGCCCGCATCGATATCGACGCCTGAATCGGCGTAAGTGAGGCCGTTTTTGCGGTCGGTCATGCCCGATTTCCAGTGGGTTTGCGGCTGGTTACGTCGAATTCCGGGGACGCGCAATGGCTCGCATGGCGCCCCGCTCTATACTATGTAGAGATATCAACCGGTTCAGCCTCCAAAGAGGCCGGATTCGAGGTCAGGCCGGGTGCCGGGAAGCGCCGTGTGAGTATTCCGAACGTCATTACCCTGGGCCGCATCATGCTGGTCCCGATCATTGTCTGGGCCATCGGGTCGAGCCAAATGGAGGTGGCCTTCGCCGTCTTCCTGATCGCCGGCATCAGCGACGCCGTGGACGGCTTCCTGGCCAAGCGCTTCAACATGACGACCGAGCTCGGTGCCCTGCTCGATCCGCTCGCGGACAAGGCGCTGCTGGTC
This sequence comes from Bradyrhizobium diazoefficiens, assembly GCF_016616425.1. NCBI lineage: Bacteria > Pseudomonadati > Pseudomonadota > Alphaproteobacteria > Hyphomicrobiales > Nitrobacteraceae > Bradyrhizobium > Bradyrhizobium diazoefficiens. Next base: position 3,646,746 of record NZ_CP067101.1, on the reverse strand, counting down.
TCGATCTACATGGCGCTCGGCATCTGGGGCGCGATTCCGCGCTGGATCGTGATCCTCGTGGTCTCACGCGACATCATGATCGTCGCCGCCGTGATCGTGTCCTGGCTGTTCGACCGGCCCGTCGAGATGAAGCCGTCGAAGGTGTCCAAGCTCAACACCGTAGCACAAGTGGCGTTCGCCGCCTTGGTGCTGGCGGCGCTTGCCTTCGGCTTCAAGCCGGCTCCTTATGATATCATCCTGATGGGCTTCGTCACGATCTTCACGCTCTCCTCCGTGTCGCTCTATCTGGTCGAGTGGCTGCGGCACATGAGCACGATCGAGGCAAAATGAGAGGCGATGCGGCCCCGCAAAAGGCCAACTCCCGCTCGATTAAGTCGATTCTCTTCAAACAAGCCGGCGCGCCGGCATGGAGCAAAGCAAGCGTGGCAGGCCGCGTCCATCCCCGACAATTGGCGTTTTCGCTTCCGCATGCGGAAAGCCTCAGCCGGGACAACTTCCTCGAAGGCCCCGCCAACGCGGCCGGTCTCGGCCTGATCGACAGCTGGCCGGAGTGGCCGAACCGGATCATGTGGCTCGCCGGCCCGGACGGAAGCGGTAAGAGCCACCTTGCCGCGATCTGGGCCGAGGCATCGGGCGCCCGCTCGACCGCCGCCAATGCACTGACCCCCGCAGGCGTTCCGGGCGCGCTCGCCACCGGCGCGCTGGTGGTCGAGGACCTCAAGGCCGGGGATTTCGACGAACGCGCACTTTTTCACCTGATGAATCTCGCCCGCGAGGATGGCGCTTACGTGCTCTTCACCGGGCGCGAGGTGCCGGCCTCGCTGGAGATCGAGCTTCGCGACCTGCGCTCGCGTCTGCGCGCCGTGCCGGTGGTCGCGCTGCTGCCACCCGACGACCAGCTCTTCCGCGGCCTGATCGTCAAATTCTGCGCCGACCGCCAGCTCACCGTGGACGAGAGCGTGGTCGGCTATCTCGCCACCCGTCTGGAACGATCTTCGGCCGCGGCCCGCCAGGCCGTGGAACGGCTCGACAGCGAGGCCCTGCGGCTCGGCCGCCCCGTCACGCGGGCGCTGGCCGCCGAGCTTTTGCGGGACGCGTGATCCGATCCAGCCGCCGCAAGGCCGCGCGAAGCGCGCTTGACGCGGCGAAGCAGCGGAACATCAATGTCATCGAAACGTCATCGCTCTAACACATGCTCCGGCCGGTTTTGCGCGTAAGTCGCAAGGTGAGGCGAGACAGGATGGACCGACTTCTGATGGACTCTGCGCAAGCTGCTGAAATCAAAGAGAAAGATCTGGAAACCGAGAGCCTGCCGGCAATCGCATCCAGCCCTGAACGATTCATCAATCGCGAGCTCTCCTGGCTGCATTTCAATCGCCGCGTCCTGGAGGAATCGGTCAATCCCAGCCACCCCGTGCTGGAGCGGGTGCGATTCCTGTCGATTTCAGCGAATAACCTCGACGAGTTCTTCATGGTCCGCGTCGCCGGCATCAAGGCCCAGGTGCGCGAGGGCATTACCGAACGCAGCCCCGATGGCCTGACCCCGTCCGAGCAGCTCGCGCTGATCAACCGCACCGTTTCCGAACTTGCCTCCGACCAGCAGGCGATCTGGCGCGACCTGCGCGCCACGCTGGCCGATGTCGGCATCGTGCTGGTCGACGGCAAGGAGGTCACCAAGGCGGAGCGGACCTGGATCGAGGACTATTTCCTCAGCAACGTGTTCCCGCTGCTGACGCCGCTGGCGATCGACCCGGCCCACCCCTTCCCGTTCATCCCGAGCCTCGGCTTCACCATTGCGCTCCAGCTCACGCGCGCGGCCGACGGCAAGCAGATGAACGCGCTGATCCGCATGCCCGGCAAGATCGACCGCTTCATCCGCCTGCCGGCCGACGGCAAGATCGTCCGGCTGATCTCGCTGGAACAGGCGACAGCCCTGTTCATCAATCGCCTGTTCCCCGGCTACAATCTGCACGGCCAGGGCGCCTTCCGGATCATCCGCGACTCCGAGCTCGAAATCGAGGAAGAGGCGGAAGACCTCGTCCGCCTGTTCGAGACCGCGCTGAAGCGCCGCCGCCGCGGATCGGTGATCCGGCTCGAGATCGACGCCAAGATGCCGGAGGAGCTGCGCAGCTTCGTCCAGCACGCACTGTCGGCCGCCGACGACGAGGTGTTCCTGGTCGACGGCGTGCAGGCGATGAACGAGCTCTCGCAGCTCACCCGCCTCGACCGGCCCGATCTCGAATTCACTCCATACGTGCCGCGCCATCCCGAGCGCGTGCGCGAACATGGCGGCGACATCTTTGCCGCAATCCGGCAGAAGGACCTCGTCGTCCATCATCCCTACGAATCCTTCGACGTGGTGGTGCAGTTCCTGCAGCAGGCCACGCGCGACCCCGACGTCGTCGCGATCAAGCAGACCCTCTACCGCACCTCCAACAACTCGCCGATCGTGCGCGCGCTCGCGGAAGCCGCCGAGGCCGGAAAATCCGTCACGGCGTTGATCGAGCTGAAGGCGCGCTTCGACGAGGAAGCCAACATCCGCTGGGCGCGCGATCTCGAACGCGCCGGCGTGCAGGTCGTCTACGGCTTCCTCGAACTGAAGACGCACGCGAAGCTCTCGATGGTGGTGCGCCGCGAGGGCAGCAGCCTCACCACCTATGTTCATACCGGCACCGGCAACTATCACCCGGTCACCGCGCGCATCTATACCGACCTCTCCTACTTCACTTCCGATCCGACGATCGGCCGTGACGCGGCCCGCGTGTTCAATTTCATCACCGGCTATGCGGCGCCGAGCGACCTGGAAAAGATGGCGGTGTCGCCGCTGACCTTGCGCAAGCGCATCATCGAGCACATCCAGGGCGAGACCGCGCATGCGCGGCACGGCCGCCACGGCGCAGTCTGGATGAAGATGAACGCGCTGGTTGATCCCGACATCATCGACGCGCTCTACGAGGCCTCACAGGCCGGCGTGCAGGTCGAGCTCGTCGTGCGCGGTATCTGTTGCCTGCGCCCCGGCATTCCCGGCCTGTCCGAGAACATCCGCGTCAAGTCGATCATTGGACGCTTCCTGGAACACGGCCGAATCTACTGCTTCGGCATGGGCCAGGGCCTACCGAGCGCCAAAGCGGCTGTGTATATCTCGTCCGCCGACATGATGCCACGCAACCTCGACCGCCGCGTCGAGGTGCTGTGTCCGCTGCAAAATCCGACGGTGCATCAGCAGGTTCTCGAACAGATCATGGTCGCGAATCTCAAGGACAATGAGCAGAGCTGGCAATTGTTGCCGGACGGGTCCTCAACGCGTATGAAGACCGCGAAGGGCGAGGAGCCTTTCAACGTGCACAACTACTTCATGACAAATCCGAGTCTGTCTGGCCGTGGAAAGTCGCTCAAGGAATCCTCGCCGCGTCGTCTCACGCGCCGGAACGAACGCCATCAACCCTGATCGGGGATTTCCGACGTGAAGCGGCCGCGCAAGCGCGGCTCGACCGTCGCGGTCATCGACATCGGTTCCAACTCGGTCCGTCTCGTCGTCTACGAGGGACTGGCGCGGAGCCTCATTTCGATCTTCAACGAGAAAACGCTGTGCGGCCTCGGGCGGGAGGTGCAGAGCACCGGCCTGCTCGCTCCTGACGCCGTCGACAAGGCGCTGACGTCGCTCAAGCGCTTTCGCGCATTGTGCCGTGTGATGCAGGTTGGACGCGTGTTCGCGATCGCGACGGCGGCCTGCCGCGACGCCTCCAACGGCCCCGATTTCATCGCGAAGGCCGAGCGCATCTGCGCCGTGAAGATCGAGATCCTGTCGGGCCCGCGCGAGGCGCGACTGTCGGCGCTCGGCGTGATCTCAGGCATCCATCATCCCGACGGCATCGTCGGCGACCTCGGCGGCGGCTCGCTCGAATTGATCGACGTGCGCAGGAACAGCGTGCGCAGCGGCGTAACGCTGCCGCTCGGCGGGCTCGCGCTCCAGGATCTCGCGCACAAATCGCTCAAGCGCGCCGACCGCATCGTGCGCGAGGCAATCGACGAGGTGCCGCAGCTCACCGCGGGCCGCGGCCGCACCTTCTACGCGGTCGGCGGCACCTGGCGCGCGCTCGCGCGCATTCACATCATCCAGAGCGGCTATCCGCTCCAGGTGATGCACGGCTATTCGATTACGGCGGCCGAGGCGCTCGACTTTTCACGCCGCCTTCGCCGTCTTGCAGCCGCCGACATGCTCGCCGATATCGAGATCGTCGCCGATGCGCGCCGCCCGCTCCTCACCTATGCCGCGCTGGTGCTCGAACACATCATTCGCGTGGCGAAGCCGAAGACCATCGTGTTCTCGACTTTTGGCGTACGCGAGGGCCTGCTGCACGAGAAGTTGCCGGAGTCCGAACGCAACAAGGACGGCCTGATCTGCGCCGCCGAAGAGCTCAACCAATTGCTGTCGCGTTCGGCAAGGCACGCGCGCGAGCTGATCGCCTGGACCGACCGCCTCGCGCGCGTCGTCAAGCTGCGCGAGACCGAGGAAGATCGCCGCTTGCGCCACGCCGCATGCCTGCTGTCCGACATCGGCTGGCGCGTGCATCCCGATCATCGCGGCGAGCAGACATTGAGCCTCGTCGTCAACGGCAATTTCGGCGCGATCACCCACACCGAGCGCGCCTTCGTCGGCCTGTCGGTGTTCTATCGCTATGCGGGCCTGAGCGAGGAAAACCAGCCGCCGACCACCGTGCAGGAGCAGCTGACGCCGGCGCAGCTCGAACGCGCGCGCCTGCTGGGCGCTGCATTCCGCGTCGCGCATCTGATCTCGGCGGCGCGGCCGGGCGTGCTGCCGGCCACGCATTTCCGGACCCAGGGACGTAAACTGATGCTGGTGTTCGAGCACCGCCTCGGCGACCTCGTCGCCGACCGCGTCGGCAGCCGCTTCCGCCAGCTCGCCCGCCTGATTGGCCGCGCCGGCTCGATCGTCCGGCGCTAGCTAGCAAGTCATTCAACCGGCGGCTGTTATTCCGCCGACGCCCTGGCGTGCCGCTCGGAGGATTCCAGTGCGGCGGCGCTGAGGCTGCGCCGGCGCCAGATGGTGCCGGCCACCAGCACGACCACGACGCCGAGCGCTGCACAGAAATATTCTCCGCCCGCGCCGCCATGGCCGAACTGCGGCGGGATTCGCACGGCATCGAGCATCGTGTCGAGCGAAGCACCGAACGGACCGTCGAACAGCGCGTGCAGCTTTGGCGCGACGCCGGGGTCGGTCGCGATCACCTCGCCCGCGATCCAGCCGAGCAGCGCCGCACCGGCCCAGACCAGCACCGGCAGCTTTTCGAGCAGCGCCATGATCAGCGCCGCACCGGCGACGATCAGCGGCACGCTGACGGCAAGGCCCAGGATCAGCAGCGGTACGCTGCCATTGGCCGCGGCGGCAACCGCAATGACATTGTCGAGACTCATGACAATGTCGGCGACCACGACGATTTGCACGGCCTGCCACAGATGCGACGCGGACTCGACGTCGTTCTCGTCCTCGTTTTCCGGCACCAGGAGCTTGGCCGCGATCACGATCAGAGCGAGACCGCCGATGAGCTTGAGGTACGGCAGCGCCATCAAGCTCGCGACGATGCCGGTGAAGATGATCCGCAGCAGCACCGCAGCGCCGGCACCGAAGATCATGCCCCATAGCCGATGCCGCGGCTTGAGGCCGCGGCAAGCGAGCGCGATCACCAGCGCGTTGTCGCCGGACAAAAGGATGTTGATCCAGATGATCTTGCCGACCGCAATCCAGAAAGTCGGTTCGGCCATCTCGTTGCGAAACTGGGTGAAGAGTGCCCCGATCGTGGCGGGATCGAAGATCTGCCAGAGCCAGTTCACAATGCGTCCTTTCGCCCCCGTCGCTTTAACTTCGCGGCTGGATCAGCCGACGATCTCGTTGCCCGAGAAGAACTGCGCGATCTCGATCGCGGCGGTCTCCGGCCCATCCGAGCCGTGCGCGGAATTCTCGCCGATCGACTTTGCGTAGAGCTTGCGGATGGTACCGTCCGCTGCCTTGGACGGATCGGTCGCACCCATGACGTCGCGGTACCTGGCGATGGCGTTCTCGCCTTCCAGCACCTGGACGACGACCGGGCCCGAGGTCATGAACTCGACGAGCTCGCCGAAGAACGGCCGCGCCTTATGAACGGCATAGAAGGTCTCGGCCTGCTCCCTGGTCATGCGGATGCGCTTCTGCGCAACGATGCGCAGGCCCGCTTTTTCGATCACGGCGTTAACGGCGCCGGTCAGGTTACGCGCGGTCGCGTCGGGCTTGATGATCGAGAAGGTGCGTTCGATGGCCATGATCTTGTCCTTGGGAAGAAAGCGGTGGTTCGGAGTTGCGGGGCTTATATCGGCGCCCATGCCATCCGGCAAGCGACCGCCGGGATGACGTCACAGGCGCTCCGCCGCAGGATCGGCACTGGCGATTTCAGCATGGATTACGACAATTTCACCCAGATGAACCCAATCTGAAGCCGTCGTCAGGATTCGGTTCAGCCTCGCTGGCGTAGGGTTGGTCCATCGAAACCGACGCCTGATCCCGAGGCCGAGCGTTTCGGCGGCCCTTCATCGACGCGGGTAGCCCCGCGCCGGCAGTTTTGAGGAGATCACCATGTTGAGGAAACTTTCGCTTGCCGCGGTCGCCGCGGTTGCGCTGGGTGCCGCGCTGGCACCGACCTCGGCGTCCGCTCATTGGCATGGCGGTTGGCACGGCGGTGGGTGGTACGGCGGCGGCTGGCACCGCGGCTGGGGCGGACCGCGCTTCTTCGTCGGAGGCCCCGTCTCCTACGGCTATGGCGGCTGCTATGTGCGCCGGCTGGTCCCGACTCCCTGGGGACCCCGCTGGCGGCTGATCAACCGCTGCTACTGAGCCCGCAGTACCTTCCAAGAAGACCGATGGGTATCTGCGCCCCCACAGGTACCTTCCAAGAGAAGCCCCGGCGATCCCCCCGCCGGGGCTTCGCATTTTGGGCGGATATAGCGGGATTCATACAATTTTGACGAGAATGCCGGCCTTGCCCGAAAGCGGCGAAACCATTTTGGGGGTCAATGACTTGGTACCGTGTCGTTACTTTGAGAGCACGGAACCGCACAATGGCTGGGCCTTTTGCCAATGACAGCGAACAGATCGACCGGCGCACCAGCCGCTCGATCTGCGATGCCGTGGGCGAACGGCTCCAGCAGAGCCTGCGGCCTGAACCGCGTTTGCCGACCCACCTCGAGCAGCTCCTCAACGAGCTGAGGCAGCGCGACCGCGACCCGCACTGAAGAGCGGGTCACGGAAAAACGGGTTGCGTTTGATCGCGCCTGCGGTGACAAGGCCGCATGCTGTCCATCACCGACCTCTCTATCCGTCTCGCCGGACGCCTTCTGATTGACCAGAGTTCCGTGCAGATCACGCCCGGATCGCGCGTCGGTCTGGTCGGACGCAACGGTACCGGCAAGTCGACACTGTTCAAGGTGATCCGCGGTGAGCTCGCGGGCGAGCACGGCTCGGTGACGCTGCCGCCGCGCTGGCGCATCGGCAGCTTGGCACAGGAAGCCCCGAACGGCCCCGACAGCCTGATCTCCGTCGTGCTCAAGGCCGATCTCGAACGCGACGCGCTGCTGCGTGAAGCCGAAAGCGCGACCGATCCGCACCGGATCGCCGAAATTCAGACCCGGCTGGTCGACATCGACGCGCATTCGGCACCGAGCCGGGCGGCCGCGATCCTGTCCGGCCTCGGCTTCTCCGCCGCCGACCAGCTCCGCCCCTGCGCCGAATTCTCCGGCGGCTGGCGGATGCGTGTCGCGCTCGCCGCCACCCTGTTCGCGGCCCCCGACCTGCTGCTGCTCGACGAGCCCACCAACTATCTCGACCTCGAAGGCACGCTGTGGCTGGAGGATCATCTCGCGCATTATCCGCGCACGGTGATCGTGATCAGCCACGACCGCGATCTCCTGGACAGCTCGGTCGACCAGATCCTGCATCTGGAGCGCGGCAGGCTCACGCTCTACAAGGGCACCTACTCCTCGTTCGAGGAGCAGCGTGCCGCGCGCGAATTGCTCGACGCCAAGCAGGTCAAGCGCCAGGAAGCCGAACGCGCACGGCTGCAGGCCTTCGTCGACCGCTTCAAGGCCAAGGCCTCCAAGGCACGCCAGGCACAGTCTCGCGTCAAGATGCTGGAGCGGCTGAAGCCGATCACGGCGCTGGTCACCGAGGACGTGCGCGAGATCAGCTTCCCGGCGCCGGAGAAAATCCTGTCGCCGCCGATCATCGCGGTCGACAATGCCTCGGTCGGCTACGATCCGGCAGCACCGGTGCTGAGCCGCGTCACCTTGCGCATCGACAACGACGATCGCATCGCGCTGCTAGGGGCCAACGGCAACGGCAAGTCGACGCTTGTAAAACTGCTCGCCGGGCGCCTCGCGCCGTTCTCCGGCAAGGTGACGCGGGCCGACAAGCTGTCGATCGCCTATTTCGCGCAGCACCAGCTCGACGAGCTCAACGAAGACGCCTCCGCCTACGACCACGTCCGCAAGCTGATGGGCGATGCGCCCGAAGCCAAGGTCCGTGCCCGCGCCGGAGCAATCGGCTTCTCCGGCAAGGCCGCTGACACCAAGGCCGGCAAACTGTCCGGCGGCGAGAAGGCGCGTCTGCTGCTTGGCCTTGCGACCTTCTTCGGCCCCAACATGATCATCCTGGACGAGCCGACCAACCATCTCGACATCGACAGCCGTGCCGCGCTTGCGGAAGCCATCAACGAATTCCCCGGCGCTGTCATCATGGTCTCGCACGACCGCTATCTGATCGAGGCCTGCGCCGACCGGCTCTGGATCGTCGCCGATCGCACCGTGACCAATTACGACGGCGACCTCGACGAATATCGCCGCCTGGTGCTCTCGACGCGCAACGCGGAAGGCCCCCCGCGCGAGCGCAGTATGCCGAGCGAAAAGCCGCAGCGCGCAAGATCGGATAATCGCGGCTCGCTGAAGAAGCGCATCGCGGAAGCCGAAGCCGAGATCGCCCGCGTCAGCGAGATCATCACCAAGATCGACACCGCCCTCGCCTTGCCCGACATTTTTACGCGCGATCCCAAGCAGGCCGCACAACTGTCAAAGGCGCGCGCCAACGCGGCCGACGCGCTGGCCCGCGCGGAGGAGCAATGGCTGGAGGCCAGCACGCAGTTTGACGAGGCGGCGGGGTAGATGAGCTCTCGTGTCCCGGACGCGACGCAGACCGGGACCGACGCGTCAGCTTGCACGCGGCTCCTGGGCCCGGTTCAGCAGCGGCATCGGTGACGCGCTGCGGAGCGTCCGAGGCATTTATACGTCGATAGCCGCCGATACGGCTTACGCGTGCTTCTTCCTCGGCTTCGGCTTCGTCGCCTTCGGCACCGGCTGCGGCTCGGGATTGCCCTCGATCGAGGACAGACGTCCCGCGGTGAAAGTGTAGATGCCCGCACGCGGACCGGTGGTCCAGGTCACCACGGCGACGCGGCGTCCGGCGGCATCGTTGGAGAGGTTGACGGTCGAGGGCGCACCGATGCCGCGGACCACGTCGCATTCGGTATGGCCGAGCGCAACCGTGCCGCCCATCGGCGCCGGCTCCGTCGTCGATGCATTGGCATCGGCCGGCCCGGGAGGCGGCGCCATGCCGGGACAGGCGCCGTCGGCGCTGACGAGATCCTCAGCTCCCACCGGCTTGTCGGGGGTCAGCGGCGGCGACTCGATCGAGATGTTCTTGATGAAGAGACGGCCCGGCTTCTGGAACCATTCGGCATCCTTGGACAACAGATCGGTCCCGCCAGAACAGCCCGCGACCAGCGGTGCTACGGCAGCCAACGCAATGATGAGCGACCTGGGAAGCTTTTGATGGCGCACGATAAACCAAATTCCCCGCGTGAAGGACCAGCCCTAAGCGATTGTCCCAACATCACTTTGCGGCACGAAGGTGACAAAAGCCAGCATCGCCCGAAAAGTGCAAATTATCATTAATTGCGATCGACGCTAATTCCGACGCTGCCACCGGCCCCGCTCGTCGGCCTGCCAATAGGTGACATCAAATCCCCGCGCCTTGCAATCCGTCCAGGTGCTGCGGGCGAGCGCGAGCGCGTCCGGATCGTCGCCGTTGAACAGCAGCACCATGCGCGCATAGCCCTGCGCATCCTGCGGGAGGGCGGCATTGTCGACCAGGAAGCGGACATGGGCGCCGTTGGGATTGTCCTCCTCGATCGCCAGCACGATCGGCTGATCAGCGGCATCGTTCACGCGCCATGTTGCGTGCGGCAGGAAGGAATCGTCGCGATAGGTCCACAAATGCGCGTCAAGCGCGTCGGCCCGTTCTTCCGAGGTCGACTGCACCACGACGCGCCAGCCGCGCTCGAGCGATTTCTCGAGAAGCGACGGCAACACGTTCTCGACCGTCATATTTTGCAGATGATAGAACAGGACTTCAGTCATCTCGGGTCATTTGCGCTCGTAATGGTCGGCGACCAGACGGTCGAGCAGGCGGACGCCATAGCCGCTTCCCCAACTCTGGTTGATGTCGCTCTTCGGCGCGCCCATGGCAGTGCCGGCGATGTCGAGATGCGCCCAGGGCGTGCCTTCGACGAAGCGCTGCAGGAACTGCGCCGCGGTGATCGAGCCGCCATGACGGCCGCCGGTGTTCTTCATGTCCGCGAACTGGGAATCGATCAGCTTGTCGTATTCGGGACCGAGCGGCATGCGCCAGACCTTTTCCCCGCTCTCGATTCCGGCTGCGAGCAGCCGGTCGGCAAGCTCGTCATTGTTGGAGAACATGCCGGCATGCTCGGTGCCGAGCGCCACCATGATCGCGCCGGTGAGGGTTGCCAGATCCACCATGAATTTCGGCTTCACCTTCTTGGCGATGTACCAGAGCACGTCGGCCAGCACGAGGCGGCCTTCCGCGTCGGTGTTGATGATCTCGATGGTCTGGCCCGACATCGAGGTGACGATGTCGCCCGGCCGCTGCGCATTACCGTCGGGCATGTTCTCGACGAGGCCGATGGCGCCGACCACGTTGACCCTGGCTTTGCGCGCCGCCAGCGCGTGCATCACGCCGACGACGCAGGCTGCTCCCCCCATGTCGCCCTTCATGTCCTCCATGCTGCCGGCCGGCTTGATCGAAATGCCGCCGGTGTCGAAGCACACGCCCTTGCCGACGAAGGCGACCGGCGCCTCGCCTTTCTTGCCGCCGTCCCAGCGCATGATCACGGTGCGGCTCGGCCGCGTCGAGCCCTGGCCGACGCCGAGCAGCGCGCCCATGCCGAGCTTCTGCATCGCCTTGACGTCGAGCACCTCGACCTTGACGCCGAACTTGCGGAGCTGACCGGCGCGGCGCGCGAACTCCTCGGGGAACAGCACGTTCGGCGGCTCGTTGACGAGATCGCGCGCGATGATCACGCCGTCGACGACGTGGCCGGCCGCGACAAACGCCTTTTTCGCGGCGATGGCATCGCCGACCGCAAGCGAGACGTCGGCGCGCGAGCCACCCTCCTCGCCGTCCTTCTTCTTCGTCTTGTAGCGGTCGAACTTGTAGGCGCGCAGCCGCAGGCCGGAGGCGATCGCGACGGCCTGCTCACTCGTCATGGCGCCACCCGGCAGTTCCGCCATGATGGTCATGGCGGCGGCCCCGGCGGGAAGCTTGCCCGCCGCCACGCCGCCGAATTTGAGGAAATCGTTCGCCTTCAGACCGGCCGCCTTGCCGGCGCCGATCACGAGCAGACGGGTGGCTTTCACCCCTTCCGGCGCCAGGATGTCCAGCGCGGATCCGCTCTTACCTTTGAAGGCGACGGCGGCGGCCGCGCGTTTCACCCGTTCGATGGCGCCGCCCAGCGCCTTGGCCGTCGCCGGACCGACCTTCAGACTATCGTCGCAGAACACGACCAGGATGCCACGGGCGGCGGCAGACAACGGGACAAAGCCGACCTTGATGGCATCTGGCATGGATAACTCCTTCAAAAAACTTGGTCTTTTTGTCATTCACGGCCCTGATCGGGGCCAGACCTGAACGGCGATTCACTGAGCCTTCCGCACTATGGGCCAGCGGCCCTGCAGATGCCAAGCGCCCCCGTGGCGGCCAAGTCACAATGAGGGAAATATTAACCATATATTAGGGGTGCCATGCGTCAGCCATTTTGTTGACGGATCAAAGGGATGGTAGTGAGAGAGTAGGCGGAAGAGGCATTGGCCAACCTTGGGGATCCCCTGATCGGGGATTGGTTGGACAGCCGGAGTTCCGGCCGGCATTGGGGCTTGGTGGGATTCGTGCGGTAGCGCATGGGGTCAATCGATAGGTATATCTTCCGCACGACGCTGGCGTCGTTTGCGCTGATCCTGGTCAGCCTCACCGGCGTGATCTGGATTACGCAGGCGTTGCGCGGCATCGACCTGATGACGAGCCAGGGTCAGACCATCCTCACCTTCCTCGGCATCACCAGCCTCGTCGTGCCGGCCCTGGTCCTGATCATCTCGCCGATCGCGCTGATGATCGCGATCTCGCACACGCTGAACAAGCTCGCGACCGATTCCGAGATCATCGTGATGAATGCCGCCGGCTTCTCGCCGTTCCGGCTGTTCTATCCGTTCTTCTACGCCACCTGCGTGGTGGCGCTGCTGGTTGCCTTCATCGCGGCCTATCTCGCCCCGGACGGCATGCGGCGGATCAAGCAGTGGGATGCCGAGATCACCGCGGACGTGCTCACCAACATCCTGCAGCCCGGCCGCTTCGCCCAGCTCGACAAGAACCTCACGATCCGGATTCGCGAACGCCAGCCCGGCGGCATCCTTGCCGGCATTTTCATCGACGACCGCCGCGATCCGAACGAGCGCGTCTCGATCGTCGCCGAACGCGGCGAGGTCGTGAAGAACGACACCGGCTCGTTCCTGGTGCTGGAGACAGGCAACCTCCAGCGCTTCGAGGCGGGCAAGCGCGATCCGGCGCTGGTGGCCTTCGGCCGCTACGGCTTCGACATGTCGAAATTCTCCAACCAGGGCCGCGACGTCACTCTCGGCATCCGCGAGCGCTATCTCTGGGAGCTGTTCTCGCCGTCCGCGAACGATCCCGTCTACAAGCAGATTCCCGGCCAGTTCCGCTCGGCCCTGCACGACAGCCTGCTCGCGCCGATCTATCCCTTCGCCTTTGCCGTGCTGACCTTCGCCTTCCTCGGTGCGCCGCGCACCACCCGCCAGAGCCGCAACTTCTCGATCGGCTCCTCCGTCATCGCGGTGTTCGGCCTGCGCATGGCCGGCTTCGCCTGCTCGGTGATGGCGGTGAAGTCGCCGGGCCCGGTGCTGGTGCAATACGCGATGGTTTTCGGCGCCATCGGCGTCGGGTTGTGGATGATCGTCGGCGGCATCGTGGTGGAGCCTCCCCCTCGCCTGATGGAGGCCATCAACAGATCCAACGCGCGCATTGCGCGGCTGTTCGGACGTCCGGCCACCGCATGAGCATGCTCACCAACACACTCGGGCGCTATTTCGCCGGCCGCTTCGTGATCGCCGCGCTCGGCGTGTTCGCGGGCATCTTCCTGTTGCTGGTGCTGGTCGACTACATCGAGATGGTGCGCAAGACATCGGGACTGGCATCCGCCTCGGCGCTCATGGTGGCCGAGACCTCGCTGTTCCGGGTGCCGCAGCTGCTGGAGAAGCTGACGCCGTTCTGCATGCTGATCGGCGCGATGACCTGCTATCTCGCCCTCTCCCGCCGACTCGAGCTCGTGGTCGCGCGCGCCGCCGGCATCTCCGCATGGCAGTTCATCTCGCCGGCGCTCGGCAGCGCGCTCCTGATCGGGGTGATCGCCACCGTCGCCTACAATCCGATGTCGGCCAATTTACGCGAGCTCTCCAAGCGCATGGAGGCCGAGCTGTTCGGCTCGGCGCCCGGCGGAGGCATCCAGGACGCCTCCGGCTTCTGGCTCAATCAGGTGACCAGCGACGGCCAGACCATCATCAACGCTGCGCGCAGCGAGCAGCAGGGCGTCCGGCTCACCGGGCTCACGCTGTTCCGCTTTGACACAGACAACCACTTCAAGGAGCGGATCGAGGCGCGCGAGGCGACGTTGGAGGCCGGCCATTGGTTGTTCAAATCGGTTCGCCGCTTCTCGCTGGACTCTCCGCCGATCGACCAGGCCACCCTGGAGATTCCGACGACGCTGACCGAGGCGCAGGTCCGCAACAGCTTCTCCACCCCCGAGACTGTGTCCTTTTGGCAACTACCGAGCTACATCCGCTCCTCCGAAAGCTCGGGCTTCGCGACAGCCGGATACCGACTCCAGTATCAGAAGCTCCTGGCGCAGCCGTTTTTGCTTGCGGCCATGGTGATGCTCGCGGCCTCCGTGTCGTTGCGCTTCTTCCGGATGGGCGGCGTGCAGAAGATGGTTTTGAGTGGCGTGGGCGCAGGCTTTCTGCTCTACGTCCTGTCGAAAGTGACTGAAGACTTGAGCAAGGCTGAGTTGATGCATCCGATCGCTGCGGCGTGGTTGCCCGTGGTGGTGGGCGGCCTCACCGGCTTTTTGGCCTTGTTGTACCAGGAGGACGGTTAGTGACTGCCGTCCATCGAGGACCCGTGTCTCGTTTGACGCGCTGCATCGTGATGCGTGCGAACGGGGGCGGCTTGTCCGTTCGCAGGCTCCTGATGGCCGTTGCCACATTGGCATCGCTCGGCGGGCTGATGGACACAGTTCTCGTGGCCCCCGCCTCCGCCCAGAGCTTCACCTACAATCCGCGGCCGCCGCGTCCGAAGCCGCCGAAGGTCGCCAACGACAACCAGATGCTGGTTCAGGCGACCGAGGTCGACTACGACTACAACAATTCGCGCGTCTCTGCGGTCGGCAACGTCCAGCTGTTCTACAACGGCACCAGCGTCGAGGCCGACAAGGTCATCTACGACCAGAAGACCAAGCGGCTGCATGCCGAAGGCAACATCCGCATGACGGATGCCGACGGCAAGATCACCTATGCCGAGATCATGGATCTCTCCGACGATTACCGCGACGGTTTCGTGGATTCGCTGCGCGTCGACACCGCCGACCAGACCCGCATGGCCGCGAGCCGCGCCGACCGCTCCAGCGGCAACTACACGGTGTTCGAGAACGGCGTCTACACGGCCTGCGCGCCGTGCAGGGACGACCCGAAGAAGCCGCCGCTGTGGCAGGTCAAGGGCGCGCGCATCATCCACGACCAGCAGGAGAAGATGCTGTATTTCGAGACGGCGCAGCTCGAATTCTACGGCGTGCCGCTCGCCTACATGCCCTATTTCTCGACGCCCGATCCGACGGTGAAGCGCAAGTCCGGCTTCCTGATGCCGGGCTTCAGCTCCTACACGAAGTTCGGCTACGGCGTCGAAATCCCGTTCTATTGGGCGATCGCGCCCGACATGGACGCGACCTTCAGCCCGCGCATCACGTCCAAGCAGGGCGTGCTGTTCCAGGCCGAATTCCGCCAGCGCCTGATGGACGGCGCCTATCAGATCCGCGTCTACGGCATCGACCAACTCGACCGCGGCCAGTTCGCCGGCCTGCCCGGCGACAAGCAGTTCCGCGGCGGCGTCGAGACCAAGGGGCAGTTCGCGCTGAACGACAAATGGGTCTGGGGCTGGGACGGCGTCCTGCTTTCCGACTACTACTTCATGTCGGATTACCGCCTGGCAGCCTACCGCGATCCGCTCGGATCGTTCCTGAACCTGCCGACGGACGCGATTTCGCAGCTGTATCTGACCGGCGTCGGCAATCGCAGCTTCTTCGACGCGCGCACGATGTACTGGTTGAGCTTCTCGGGCAACCAAAGCCAGGTGCCGATCGTCTATCCCGTGATCGACTACTCCAACGTGCTCAACTATCCCGTCTTCGGCGGCGAGTTCAGCTACAAGACGAACTTCGTGAACCTGTCCCGTGACGGCGCGGTGTTCGATCCGATCACGACGCTCGCCAACACCAACAGCCTGTGCACGACGGCATCGGCCGATCCGCTCGCCCGCACGCCGGCGCAGTGCCTGCTGCGCGGCTTCCCCGGCACCTACACCCGCCTCACGGCCGAAGCGCAGTGGCGCAAGTCATTCACCGATCCGCTCGGCCAGATCTGGACGCCGTTCGCCAGTCTGCGCGCCGACGCGATCAACTCCTCGGTCTCCAACCAGCCCGGCGTGTCGAACTATCTTCCCGTCGGCGACACCCAGGCGCTCCGCCTGATGCCGACCGTGGGCCTGGAATACCGCTATCCCTTCATCAACATTCAGCCCTGGGGATCGACCACCGTCGAGCCGATCGCGCAGATCATCATCCGGCCGAACGAGAGCTATGCCGGCAAGCTCCCGAACGAGGACGCCCAGAGCATGGTGTTCGACGCCTCGAACCTGTTCAGTGTCGATAAATTCTCCGGCTATGACCGCGTCGAGGGCGGCGGCCGCGCCAATGTCGGCGTGCAGTCCACCACGCAGTTCGACAAGGGCGGCGCCGTCAAGGTGCTGTTCGGCCAGTCCTACCAGCTGTTCGGCATGAACTCCTTCGCGGTCCAGGACTCCATCAACACCGGTCTGGATTCCGGCCTCGACAAGCCGCGCTCCGACTACGTCGCGGGCGCCAGCTACTCGCCCAACAGCACCTACACGTTCAGCGTCCGCTCCCGCATGGACGAGCAGACCTGGAACGTCCAGCGCTTCGAGGCGGAAGGCCGCGCCAACTTCAATCGCTGGTCGATCGGCGTGATGTACGGCAATTACGCGGCGCAGCCGGAACTCGGCTATCTGACCCGCCGCGAGGGCATCCTGACCTCGGGCTCGCTGAAGATCGCGACCAACTGGGTGGTGACGGGCTCGACGCGGTGGGACCTCGAAGCCAACAAGATCAACCAGTATGTACTCGGCGCCGGTTATGTCGATGACTGCTTCGTGCTGGCGGCGAACTACGTAACCTCATATAGCTATTCTGCGGGCACGACGCCGCCCGTGCTGAGCCACGCGTTCATGTTCCAGATCGGCCTGCGCACGCTGGCGACCTCGTCGACGAGCAGCAGTCCCGGCGGCCTTCAGTGAACGGTTTGAAGTGCCGGCCGCGTCTGCCCATATCAGAGGCTCGACGCGGCTGACATGCGAGCGACAATCATGAAGATCCCATTGCCCGTGTTCCGCCTCCTCCTCGCCGTCAGTGCCGGACTGATCCTGACTGGACTGCCGTCGCCGTCGCGCGCTCAGAACATCGTCGTCATGGTCAACGGCGATCCGATCACCGATTTCGACATCGACCAGCGCTCCAAGCTCGACCATTTGACGACGCAGAAGACCCCGAGCCGGCAGGAGGTCATCAACGAGCTGGTCGATGACAAGGTGAAGCTGAAGGAGGGCAAGAAGTACGGGGTCGATCCCGGCGTCTCCGACATCAACCAGTCCTACGAGGGCATGGCGCAGCGCATGCGCATCTCGCCGGAGATGCTCACCAAGTCGCTCGAGTCCAAAGGCATCCGCCCCGAAACGCTGAAGAACCGCATGAAGTCCGAGATGGTCTGGACCAGCCTCGTGCGTGGCCGCTTCAAGGAGAAGCTGCTCGTCGGCGAGCGCGACGTCGCGCAAGCCGTGCAGGCCCAGACCGGCGAGAAGCTTCAGATCGAAGGCACCGAATACAAGATGCAGCCGATCGTGCTGATCGTGCCGCGCGGCTCGTCCGCGGCGTTCCTCGAAGCACGGAAGAAGGAAGCCGAGACCTACCGCGCGCGCGTCGGAAGCTGCCAGGAAGCCAACTCGCTGTTCCGTTCGACACCCAACGCCACCATCCGCGGCAGCGTCACCAAGACCACCGCGGAACTGCCGGAGGCGCTGCGCAAGGTGCTCGACGATACGCCGATCGGCCACCTGACCGCGCCCGAGATGACCAAGAACGGCATCGAGATGGTGGTGCTGTGCTCGCGCAAGCCGACCATAATCGACACGCCAAAGAAGCGCGAGATCCGCGAGAAGATGTATCAGGAGAAGTACGAGAAGACCCAGAAGGCCTACCTCGACGAGCTCCGCAAGGCGGCGATGATCGAATATCGCAACCGCTGATGGCCAATAGCGCAGCAAAGCCCCTTGCCCTGACCCTGGGAGAGCCCGCCGGCATCGGCCCCGACATCACGATCTCAGCCTGGCTGAGGCGCCGCGAGCTGAACCTGCCCGCCTTCTACCTGCTCGGCGACGAGGCGCTGATCGCCCGGCGCGCCAAGGCGCTTGGCGCCGATATCAGGATCGTCTCGGTGAGCCCCGGCGACGCTGTGGCCGCCTTCACTGATGCCCTCCCCGTCGTTGCCACCGGCGAGCGCGCGACTGCCGAGCCCGGCAAGCCCGACGCATCGAGTGCATCGGCCGCGCTCGCCTCGATCCGGCACGCCGTGACGGACGTCCGCGAGGGCCGCGCCGGCGCCGTCGTCACCAATCCGATCGCCAAGAGCGTGCTGTACCGCGCAGGCTTCCGTCATCCCGGCCACACCGAATACCTGGCCGAGCTTGCCGCAGAGAACGGGCGCGTGCCGCAGCCGGTGATGATGCTGTGGTCGCCGCGGCTCACGGTGGTGCCCGTGACCATCCACGTTTCGATCCGCGATGCGCTGGCCCAGCTCACCACCGAGCTGATCGTCTCGACCGTTCGTATCGTCACAACCGAACTGAAATCCCGCTTCGGCATTGCGCGGCCGCGCATCGCGGTCTCCGGCCTCAATCCGCATGCCGGCGAGGACGGCTCGCTCGGTCACGAGGAGCAGACGGTGATTGCGCCGGCGCTGAAAGTGCTGCGCAACGAGGGCGTCGAGGCCAAGGGTCCGCTACCCGCCGACACGATGTTCCACGAGGCCGCGCGAAGCACCTATGACTGCGCCGTCTGCATGTACCACGACCAGGCGCTGATCCCGATCAAGACGATCGCCTTTGACGACGCGGTCAACGTCACGCTCGGCCTGCCTTTCATCCGCACCTCGCCCGATCACGGCACCGCTTTCGACATCGCCGGCACCGGCAAGGCCAATCCCGCGAGCCTGATCGCGGCGCTTCAGCTCGCAAGCCGCATGGCGGCTGCGACCGCCTGATGAGCGCGATCGACGACCTCCCGCCGCTCCGCGAGGTCATTCGCCAGCACGCGCTGTCGGCCAGGAAATCGCTCGGCCAGAACTTTCTGCTCGACCTCAATCTCACCGCGCGCATCGCGCGCGCCGCAGCGCCGCTGGACGAGGCAACGATCGTCGAGATCGGCCCCGGCCCGGGCGGGCTGACGCGCGCCCTGCTCGCGCTCGGCGCCCGGCGCGTCATCGCCATCGAGCATGACGAGCGTGCGATCCCCGCCTTGCAGGATATTTCCGCACGCTATCCCGGCCGGCTTGAGATCGTGCATGGCGATGCCATGACCTTCGACCCGCGTCCGCGGCTCGATGGCGAACGGGCAAAGATCGTCGCCAACCTGCCCTACAACGTCGCGACCCAGCTTCTGATCAACTGGCTCACGAGCGAACCCTGGCCGCCCTGGTACGAGACGATGGTCTTGATGTTCCAGCGCGAGGTCGGCGAGCGCATCGTGGCGCGCGAGGACGAGGAAGCCTATGGCCGCCTGGGCGTGCTCGCCAACTGGCGCTGCGAGACGAAAATCCTGTTCGACATTGCGCCGGCCGCCTTCGTGCCGCCGCCGAAGGTCACCTCCTCCGTCGTACGCCTCAAGCCACGCGCAGAACCGCTGCCGTGCGATCGCAAGCTGCTGGAACAGGTCGCGGCCGCCGCCTTCGGCCAGCGCCGCAAGATGCTGCGCCAAAGCCTGAAGTCGCTGGGCGTCGATCCCGCACGGCTTGCGCAAGCCGCCGGCGTCGATGCGACGCGGCGCGCCGAGACCATTCCGATATCAGGCTTTGTTGCCATGGCGCGTGAATTGGCGGATATACGCAGCGAAAGTTAAGAACGAAATTTCGGAGGAAGGAATATGGCGTTGATGCGTCGGCAGTCCCTGGTCAAGTTCGATGCGCCGCTGTGCGAGACCATCGTCGACACGCCCAAGCCGCAGGGACGCGAGGTGCTGGTGCGCATCGAGCGCTGCGGCCTGTGCCATTCCGACCTGCACATCCAGGACGGCTATGCCGATCTCGGCGGCGGCAAGAAGCTCGACACCACGCGCGGCATGACGCTGCCCTTCACGCTCGGCCATGAGATCGCCGGCGTGGTCGAGGAAGTCGGCCCGGACGTAACCGCCGGCCTCATCGGTACGAAGAAAGCCGTCTTTCCCTGGATCGGCTGCGGCCAGTGCCGCGATTGCACCAATGGCGACGAAAATCTTTGCGTGAAACAGCGCTTCCTCGGCGTCTCGATCGACGGCGGCTTCGCCACCCACGTGCTGGTGCCCGACGCGAAATACCTGCTCGATTACGATCCCCTGCCCGTCAACCAGGCGGCGACCCTGATGTGCTCCGGCGTCACCGCCTACGGCGCGCTCAAGCGCCTCGTCGACCGTCCGCGCCAGCGTAACCTCTTGCTGATCGGTCTCGGCGGCGTCGGCATGATGGGCCTGTCGTTTGCGCAAGCGATGTTCAAGCAGCCGATCACGGTCGCCGATCTCTCGCCGGCTGCACGCGAGACCGCACTGAACAACGGTGCCGCAATCGCCTACGACCCGGCCGAGCCCGACGTGGTCAAGCGCATCCTCAAGGAGACCGAAGGCGGCTTCGACGAGATCGTCGATTTCGCCGGCAATGAAAAGTCGATGGCCTTTGCGGTCGCGGCCGCCGCGCGCGGCGGCAAGATCGTGGTCTCCGGCCTGATGGGCGGCCAGTTCACGCTGCCGATGGTGCAGTGGGTCTACAAGCGCATGACCATCGAAGGTTTCATGGTCGGCACGCTAGCCGAGGCCCACGAACTGATGGCGCTCGCCCGCGCCGGCAAGATCAAGCCGACGCCGATGCGCGAGGAGCCGATGGGCGACGTCCAGAAATGGATCGACGAGCTGCGTGCCGGCAAGGTCGTCGGCCGCATCGTGCTGAAGAACTGAAGCCGCAGAAAGACAGCTGGCGGCGGGATCGAATGTCCCGCCGTGTCTTGCGTTCCGTCAGTGCGATTAACTCGAAATTGACGCTGGCCCGGAGTTCCGAACTGAGGAACCCGCATAGGCAGTCCATCCGCCGCGTCTGGCGATCATCGCCGTGATCGACAATCTCGGCTCGACGCCGAAGCTGAAGTTCGGCTCGGCCAGCAACTCGCCGAAGCAACGCGCGCACGCGCGCCGGAGACGAGAAGCCGCGCGGAACGCCTTCGACCGCGCCGCGTTGGCAGCGCATGTCGATCCGCTGCACCGTCGAAAACGCATTCTTCATCGCCTGGAGTTTTCTGGAGCGGAGCGGAGAACTGGGCCCGCCGGACGAGACCGCCAACATCATTCTCGACGCCATCGAAGCGCAGCTCAGGACCGGCGAACGCCGGCAGTTGATGCTCGCCAACAAGGCGATCGACGCCTATCGCGCGCATGCGGCGAAGCACAACGCCTTCGCCGAACGTAAAATACGCCTTGGATGATGGTCTTCGGCGATCACCGGCGTACGTGACGCCGGTTGATATCCGCGATGTGTTGCTCCCGCACAGACCTGCAGAGGCTGGCGCCCGAGCCCCGTAGTTCTCCGACCGAGAACGAAGTTCATGCGTCCTCGAAGGTGGTGGCGGCCGAAACGGGAACGCCGCGAACGTTCATCGCGTTAATCTCTCGTCAAGCAACGATGGAGCAGATGCGCATGACGAAGCCGTTGACCACGACGGTGCAGCCCGTTCCCGCGCAGAACCGGAGTCACAAGGGCGCCGGCAGCGTGCCGCCGGTTCCCGTCGATACTACCAAGGGCCATCGTGACGACGAGAAGCAGAACGTTCGCGAGCAAGCCGCGCACGGTAATCTCACCCAGAACACCAGCAACAGGCGCATGGGATAAGGAGTGACCAACGTGATGCCGCTCGGCCGATGATACGACCTGATCTCGGAGCAATGGATCGAACCGCGCAAACACGCCTGAATTCATCGCATCGCGGTTTAGCGCAACGTCGCCTCGTATAGAGGACGACACCGTCTTTGAACGTCAAACGGCGCGGCAGATGGAACGCATCTGACGGGTGCAGGTCGATTGCCGCGCGCAACCGACACCGCCCGCGAAGCCGGCACGCTTATTTTTTTATTTTTTCTTGCCGTCGGTCCTGTTCTCGTCCTTGGACGTCTCTGCCTTGGACGCATCCTTCATGCCAGGCTGATCTGCGGGCTTGGCGTTCATGCCGGTGGTATCCATCGCCCCCCTCTCCGTGGCACCGTTGGTGTTCTCCGGCCGCTCCATGCCGCTCTGCGGAGCCGGCCCCGCATTCTGGGCGATGACGGACCCGGACATGGCTGCAAATGCGATCGTTGCGATGAGCGCTTTCATGGGGATCTCCCTCGTCCCATGAACGACGTGCCCGCAAGAGAGTTGTTCCGCTCGAGCTGGCACGCGCCGCCGCTCGCAGCGTTGACTGGCACTTCGAGTGCCGTCCAGCACGGTCACGTAATAGGCGGAGGCAATCACCTGTTCGTTCACGCGCGCGACCGCTCCGTTCGCCACGAACTGAGCAGTGGGCCGCCCGGACCAAGGATCGGATCCGTCCTCGGTTTGCGGACCCTGGCGATGCATGTCGCACGGGACAGGTTGAAGGAATGAGACGCTTGCCAAGAATGTTGGTGGCTACTACGAGGATGCAGAAACCTCGCTCCAGACCGAAGCGATCAGCGCCGCGCGACGTCCCACAAGAAATTCAATTTCGTTGAACGAGAGCCGTGGACGCAAGCGTCGTGCTTCGTTTAGCGCCGCAACTGCCTCTTCCTTCCTGCCAAGCCCCGCCGCCAGGACCGCTAGGACGACACGAGCCACATAGAATCGCGGATCGCGACGGCAGGCCGCCCGAACTTCCTCGTGAGCCTCTGGGATCTGACGATGCCTTGCCAGAGCCAGCGCATAGAAAGTTCCCCAAAATCCCAACCGATGGTCGCGGGGGCTGAGCCGCATCCCGTGCCGCAATTTCTCCAGCCCTGTAGGATCCATCGTCTCGAAGAAGCATTGCGCGGTCCCCAGCGCGACCCATGCCTGTGCATTGCTGGGATCGTTCTCGATCGCCCGTTCCAGGAGTTCCGTACCTCTTTGCACATCGCCCAGCTCTGCCAAGGCGCAGCCGGCATAACCGAGGACCTCGGAGGAGTCGTGGTCGATCGTCACCGCCCGTTCGGCTTCCGTGCGGGCTTCGGTCACGGCCGCAGCCCCGTCTGCAACGAGTCCAAGCCGCGAGCCCAGCGATAGAAAGAGAGCGAGTTGGGCGCGCGCGAGCGCGAAATCGGGATCCACAGTCGTCGCTCGACGCAACAGGGCGGCGGCCTCGGCAAGCGTTTCTTCGCTCCAGCCTTTGAGGCTGATCATCCCGGCTCCCTGACGGAAGCATGACCAGGCGTTCGGACTGGCGTCGTGGCGACGCCGGATCAGGGCAACTTCAGCACGAACGAGTTCCGGTTCGATCCGGCTGGCGATCGCGCGAACGATTTGATCCTGCAGTTCAAGAAGGTCTTCGGCCTGCCCCTCAAACCGGTCGGCCCAGAGCTGCGCGCCGGTCGTCGCTTCGATCAGCTGCGTGCCAACACGAAGCTGCCGGCCGACGGGCCTCACACTCCCCTCGATGATATAGCGGACCCCAAGCTCGCGCCCGATCTGACGGCTATCGATCGAGCGGCCCTGATAAGCAAAGGCGGATTGTCGGGCGATCACGATAAAGCCCGGTATCCGTGCCAACGTCGTGATTAGATCCTCACTCATTGCCTCCGTAAGAAATTTGAACTCGCGCTCCTCGGAAAAACACGTGAAGGGCAGCACCGCAATGGAAGGCTTGTCGGGGATCGCGAGAGGCTGGGCACTCACGACGGACGACATTCTCGGCCCCGCCGAAGATGCGTTCGCATCAATTCGACAGCGCCATGCACGCATCGGTTCAGCGATATTCTTCAAGGCCTGCAATCCCATATCGTCGAAAACGACATCGATCTTGCCGCGAATTTGCCGATGGGTGTCGTCGGAGATGCAAACGCCTCCGGATTCCGCAATCCCTTCGAGACGAGCCGCGATGTTGACGCCATCGCCGAAAATGTCGTTTTCATCAAGAATAATGTCGCCGACGTGAATGCCGATACGGAATTCGATGCTCGTGCCCATTGAAGCGCTGGCATTCTGTGCCGCCATCTTGCGCTGGATCTCGA
Organism: Bradyrhizobium diazoefficiens; assembly: GCF_016616425.1. NCBI lineage: Bacteria > Pseudomonadati > Pseudomonadota > Alphaproteobacteria > Hyphomicrobiales > Nitrobacteraceae > Bradyrhizobium > Bradyrhizobium diazoefficiens. The sequence continues at coordinate 3,622,492 of NZ_CP067101.1, read as the reverse complement.
CCGCGCTGCGCGCTGCATCTACAGCACTGGAAAACTCGACGAGCATGCCGTCGCCCGCGGTCTTGACGAGGCGACCTCGATGCGCGGCGATGCTGGGGTCAACGAGATCCTTCCTGATCGCCTTCAGCCGGACCAGAGTTCCCTCCTCGTCCGCGCCCATGAGACGGCTATACCCGGCAACATCCGCCGCCAATATCGCCGCTAGTCGTCGGTCTATGCGCTCGGCAGTCAACGAATTCTCCGGATTTCAATCATCAGCCTGGCACGCATCAAATCACATCGGCCCACGTTAAACTAGGCTGACTTCCGCGTCGGCTTCGGTGACAATCCATTGAACTATTAGCCTTCGGATTCGACTATGGATCCCGCTCGCCGGCTTGAGGGAGCGCTTGGTCAGCCGTTCGATGCAGGTGAGGAAACGATCGGCGCCGAGGGCCGGCCTGTCGTTTCGGCGCGCGCAAGCGGGCGAGCACGCAAGCAAGACGCTTTGCGAACAGCGATACGACGCGTCGCGCGTGCGCCTGTGGTCACGGCGGCAGTGACGTTGCTGTTGACTGAGACACCGTCACCACAATCTCCGTCATTCCGGGATGCATGCGCGAGCACGCAGGCCCGGAAATCCTTCGGGCCGCGCGTGCCGGGCGTACGATGGATTCCGGGCTCGCCCTTTCAGGGCGCCCGGGAATGACGTGCGGGGATCGAGGCAGCCGCTCGCGAGGCGTCGGGCAAAAGACGTCGCCAAGCCCCCGCCGGAAAAATATCGTTCTTTTCCAAATTTCGGATTTATGGCATACATCCGTCATCCCGGCCCTTGCCAGAGGGGCGCTTCGCGATCGTCACGAGATGCGGGCCGGGTGGCGGTGGACGCGGTAGCGCCGGCGCGCAACGTGCGAGACAGGGCGGGCAACCGTGAGTCCTCACGCGACGTGGCGGCTATTGAACAGCGGCGGTCCCCTCGTTTTCATCGATGGAAACAGTCGATGCCGATCCGAACGTGTGCAGACACTTGTCGTGGGTGGTGGCCAAGCCGGGCTGGCGATGAGCCACATGCTGACCAAGCTCGGCTGTCCTCATCTCGTGCTTGAGCGCAGCCGGATCGCCGAGCGCTGGCGAACCGAACGGTGGGACGGCTTGCGTTTTCAATTTCCGAACTGGTCGGCGCAATTGCCGGATTTTCCGTTCGCTCACACAGATCCCGACGATTTCGCAACCAGTAGCAAGATTGTTGAATTCATCTCAGCGTATGCTGACTTTATCGCAGCCCCAATTCGCTGCGGGGTGTCCGTTGATGCGCTTCAAACAAGGGAAAGCGGGATCGGCTTCGCCCGCCGCGCTCGCGAACACGACTTGGTCGAGGATGACCACTTCAGTGACCGCGCGATATCAAGAACGTACGGATGACAGTCGGTTGCTTGAGCGTGTCAGCCGTCCAGCCAGACTCGAACTCATACACCGGAGTAAGTTTCTTGAGATTGAAAGGCGGCCGATCAAGATAGACGCCCGACTTCCACCTGAGGCGCGTGTCGGCGCCGCTGGGGATGTCCTTGTTGTGAACCTCGACCTCGATATCTGACGGGTAGTGCTCAGTTACTAGCACGAATCTGTACTTCTGAAGCTTTGGCAGAACAGCCTGAATATTGGCGTTTGAAAGGTGTTGAAAGACCTGCCGGATCGTGCACAGCGTTCCGTTCGGCAGATCATCTTTCGTAATGTCGAGGCATGTGAAGCATACATCGCGGGAGCCGAACAGACGGTTATTGCGATCGATCAGCGGCTGGACCACATCAACGCCGATATAACGCAAGCCCGGTTCAACGATTTTCTTTCCGATATTGAAATCGCCACACCCAAGATCAACGACGGACTCGACCTGGTTGGCTCTGATGAAATCTCGGATGAGCGTAGTGTATTTCTCGACCGGTGCTTCGTAAGATCCGGAACCCGAGTAGAAGTCACCCTTGTCGCCACCCCATTGGTTGCTCTGGTATATCTTGCTGAAGATTTGATCATTGGTGCGAAGTCCGCCGACCGCTTTGCGCAGCATGAGTTGACCGTGTAGCTTCGCGGTTTTGAGCCTCGCAAATAACGGGGGTGGCAGGATCGACTTGAGGATCTTTCGGGCTGTTTTTCTCACGGCCGATGCACTCTCACATCAGGGTGACCATTGAAGCCAGCGGCCAAGCCGAATGGTTCGTTGAGCAACATCAAAGCTAGCATGTATGGCTTTCGTGAGAATTGCCGCAGCCCGAAGCTTTATAGGAACTTCGCGCCGGCCGGGCCCGTCGAAACGCGGCTGCTCGCCATCGGGCCGCCGCGGTTCCGGAACCTGGCGACGCTCCGACGGGCGTGGCGGAACCTGGAGTTCGGCGAAACAGTAACGCCGGGAAGACGCCCGATTTCACGGTGGAACGAACGTTTCGCAGGCCCAATTCAAACCACATCCTCTCCGGATTTGCGGCTCATTGCCACCCAAGTCTTTGATGACAAAGGGGCGGTCAAGAGTTGCGTCAGGCGTAACCGGGAGACCAGAATGGGCAACCGCACCGCAAAATTCGTGTCCGCGCTCGCCGGCATCGTCATTGCCGGCGCGCCGCTGGCCGCCGTGTCGCAGAACGCGCCGAACGCACCGGGCACGGCTAACGCCGCCGGCGACTGCCTCACCTCGCCGAAGGGCGCCGCGCCCCAGGGACAGCACTGGTATTATCATCTCGAGCGCACAACCAAGCGGCAATGCTGGTATCTGCGCGCCGAAGGCGACAAGGAGAGCGCAAAGGCCGCGCAGGCGACGCCCGACACACCAGCAGCAGATTCAGCGCCGGCGCAGCCGCAGGCGGTGCAGGACGCGCGGGCCGAATATCTGGCGCCGCGGAGCGGTGCCATCCCCAAGGCGTCGAACGCCGACGTGCAGGCCACAGCCTCGACGCCGGCGCAGCAAACGCCAGACCAACCCACTGACAGTAATGCGCAGCAACCTGCTGTCGCCACGCCCTGGCCCGATGTGCCGACTGCAGTCGCACCGCCCGCACCGCAGCCGCAGCCTGCTCCCGTTGCGGCCTCCGCGCCGACGCGCGCCAAGCCGGCAAAGCCTCCCGCAGCGACGGCGACGGCCGCATCGGACGGCAGCGCCGACAAGCCGACCGGCTCGCTGCAGATGCTGCTGCTGGTGATCGGCGGCGCGCTGGCGCTCGCCGGCATTCTCGCCAGCGTCATCTACCGCTTCGCGGGCTCGCGCGTCCGCGTCCAGGCTGCCGACCGCCGCGGGCATTGGGATGATTGGGCGCCGCAGGATCATGACGGAAGCCGCGCGCCCTGGCTCGGCGCAACGCCGGCCGTCCCACCGCACGCGCAGCCGCGCCCGGTCGATTTCGACAAAGCGCGACCGCTGCAGACTGCGCAACTTGCCGCATTCGCCAAGGAGAGCGGCAGGATCGCGGCCCAATCCGCCTCCACTCGCAAAGAGGCCGCAGAACTCGACAACGCCGACATATTCGACGGAGAGTTCGAGATTGAGGCATCGCCCCCGCGGCTCGCCGAGAAGGACACCGATGACGAAAAGCCCGTCGATCGCGACAAAGTCGATCGCGATCACGACGAGCAGATCGAGGATGCCGTCGACGTCGACGTGATCACCGCGTTGCTGGAGCGGCTGGCGAAGCAAGGGCCGCGGCTGCTGCCGCCTAGCCCTGAAGCTGACCTTGCAAGCCTCGCACGAAACCAACGAGGCCAATCCGCCGCTCGCGCTTGAGGCGCTCGGCCTTCAGGATCGACTGCACCTCGGCGAAGGCCTCGTCGACGTCGTGGTTGATCACGATGTAGTCGTACTCGGCCCAGTGGCTCATCTCGTGGCTGGCCCGGCTCATGCGCTTGCGGATGACCTCGTCGGAATCCTGCGCGCGCGAATGCAGCCGCTTCTCGAGATCGCCGGCCGAGGGCGGCAGGATAAAGACGCTGACCACGTCGGCGCGAGCCTTTTCACGCAGCTGCTGCGTGCCCTGCCAATCGATATCGAACAGCACGTCCTGCCCGGAGGATAGCGCGGCTTCAACCGGCGCACGCGGCGTGCCGTAGCTGTTGTCGAACACCGTCGCCCATTCCAACAGCTCGTCGCCCTTCACCATCGCTTCGAATCGGGACTTGTCGACGAACAGATAATCCTTGCCGTTGACCTCACCCGGCCGCATCGGCCGCGTGGTCGCGGAGACCGACATTTTCAGGCCGGACATGCGCTCCATCAAAAGACGCGACAGCGTCGTCTTGCCCGCGCCCGAGGGCGAGGACAGCACGAACATCAAGCCGCGCCGCTCGACACCGTCAGTTCCGTGACCGCCTGTCGTCATCGATCACTCCAGATTCTGGACCTGCTCGCGGAACTGCTCGACCACATTCTTCATGGCCAGACCGGTATTGGTCAGCTCGATGTCGTTCGATTTCGAGCAGCAGGTGTTGACCTCGCGGTGAAATTCCTGCGCAAGGAAGTCGAGCTTGCGGCCGATCGGGCCGCCCTTGCCGATCAGCTCGCGCGCCTGCGCGACGTGGGAGGCGATGCGGTCGAGCTCCTCGCGGATGTCGGCCTTGGTGGCGATCAGGATCGCCTCCTGCATCAGACGGTCGGAGTCGAACCGATCGGAGGTATCGAGCAGCGCCGCGATCTGCTCGGCGAGCCTGGCCTTGATCGCCTCCGGCTTGCGGCCGGGCGCGGCTTCCGCCTTTTTCGCCAGTTGCTCGACCTCGTCCACCCGCTGGGTCAGGATCTGCCCCAGCGAACTCCCCTCGCGCCTGCGCATCTCGACGAGATCGGCGAGCGCCTTGTCGAAGGCCTCGGCTGCGGCGAGACGCGCCGCCTTGTCCTCCTCCTCGTCGCCCTCGGGCTCGGCGACCTCGACGACGCCCTTGATGGCGAGCAGGCCGTCCACGCTCGGCGCCACCGCATCGACCTTGCCAGCGATCACGGCGGCGGCTTTCAGGACGGCGTTGAGCACGTCCTCGTTGACGCGAACCGTGGCGGCCGCGTTGGCGCGCTTGACGTTGAGATTGGCGTAGACGGTGCCGCGCGACAAAAGCTCGCCGGCGCGTTTCTTGGCGTGGGCCTCGAGCTCGTCGAATCCCTGCGGCAGCCGCACCCTGAGGTCAAAGCCCTTGGCGTTGACCGACTTCAATTCCCATTCGAACGTGTACGGCCCGCTTGCGCCGTGGCATCTCGCAAAGCCGGTCATGGACGACAGCGCCATCAGGTCAAATTCTCCAGAAACACGGGATTCGCGAGGCATCAAGCCACGCGAATCTTAAGACTATTTTGCAGGAAAGTGGAATCCGCAAAGTCCCGCAAGCAGGTCTGCAGCGCGTCTAGCGCTGGACCACTGGCGGCGACGGGTGCACCGCGCCCTGCCTCCCCGGTGCGGAGCGCGGCGGCCTTCTCTGCTGATTGGGTCGGACCGGCGGCGTGGTCGCCGTCGGCGGATCGACGGCGCCGGGCGCGACGGCGGGCGCCGGCGCATCCTCGGCCGGCTCCACCGTGTCGTTCTGGATCTGCCTTTCCATGGCGCGGAGCTTGGCCACGTTCTTCTGATGCGCGTCGTAAGTCTCGGTGAAGGCATGCCCGCCGGTGCCGTCGGCGACGAAATAGAGGTCGCGGGTGCGGGCCGGGTTGGCGGCGGCCTCCAGCGAGGCGCGGCCGGGATTGGAGATGGGGCCCGGCGGCAGGCCTTCGATCACATAGGTATTGTAGGGCGAAGGCTGCGTGATCTCGCTGCGCTTGATCGGCCGGCCGAGCGTGCCTTTGCCGCCGACGAGGCCATAGATGATGGTCGGATCGGACTGCAGCTTGATCCGCTGCTTCAGGCGGTTGACGAACACCGCCGCGACACGGCTGCGCTCGTCGGGCTTGCCGGTCTCCTTTTCCACGATCGACGCCAGCGTCACCAGCTGCTCCGGTGTCTTGACCGGAACGTCCGGACTGCGGCGTTCCCAGATCTCGGCGAGCACGCGCTTGTGCGCTTGCTGCATGCGCTGGATCACCTGCTCGCGCGGGGTGCCGCGCGGGAACTTGTACGTCTCCGGCAACAGCGTGCCCTCGCGCGGCAACTCGTGCACGCTGCCGGTGAAGATGTCGTTGTCGGACAGGCGTGCGACGATCTGCTCGGAGGTCAGGCCCTCCGGAATCGTGACAGCATGCTGCACCACCTTGCCCTCGACGATGGTGGCGATGACGTCGCGCAGCGACGCGTTTTTCCGAAACGAATATTCACCCGGCTTGAGGTCCGAGCTCGCCTTCAACGCGGCGACGCTGGCGATGAACACCCACGGATTGACGTCGGTGACGCCTTCCCGGTTCAGCGTCTCGGCGATGTCGCGCTTGCCCGCGCGCTGCGGGATGTTGACGATCTTGTCTTCCTTGAGCGGTCCCGGCGCCTCGAGCAGCTGCCGACCGTAATAATAGACGCCGCCGGCGCCGAGCATGGCGATCAGCAGAAGGGTAATGATGGCGTTGCCGACGACCACGAGAGGATTGCGCGCACGGTCCGATCGCTTCGGCGGCGGCGGGACCTGCTCCGGCTCGAGCGCTGCCCGCGGACTCCGGGGCGAAATGGGCGGCCTTTCACTCATCGAAACAACCTGAATCCTGCCGGTTCAATCGCGGCCTGACAATCGCTTGCCCTGCCAAATGCACGCGCCCACTTCCATGACTATCGCCGAATACGGCAAAACGGTGGATTCGACTCAAACTCAAGCTAACTGGCCAGGCGTCGGACGATCACCGACGCGTTGGTACCGCCAAAACCAAAAGAGTTCGACAAGGCGACGTTGACCTCACGCTTCTTCGCCGTATGCGGCACGAGATCAATCGCAGTCGCCACCGACGGATTGTCGAGGTTGATGGTCGGCGGCACGACATTATCGCGAATCGCGAGAATGGCGAAGATCGCTTCGATCGCACCGGCCGCGCCAAGGAGATGACCGGTCGAAGACTTGGTCGAGGACATCGCAACCTTGGAGGTGGCATTGCCGAGCAGACGCTCGACGGCACCGAGCTCGATCTCGTCGCCGAGCGGCGTCGAGGTGCCGTGCGCGTTGATATAGTCGAGGTCGGATGCCGTGAGGCCGGCGCGCTTGAGCGCCGCCGACATGCTGCGGAAGCCGCCATCGCCATCGGGCGCCGGCGACGTAATGTGATAGGCATCACCCGAAAGACCGTAGCCGATCACCTCGGCATAGATCCTGGCGCCGCGGCGCCTCGCATGCTCGAGCTCTTCCAGGACGAGGACACCGGCGCCCTCGCCCATCACGAAGCCGTCGCGATCCTTGTCGTAGGGGCGCGAGGCCTTCTCGGGTGTCTCGTTGAAGGCGGTCGAGAGTGCGCGGGCGGCGTTGAAGCCGGCAATGCCGATACGGCTGACCGGCGATTCGGCGCCACCTGCAACCATCACGTCGGCATCGCCAAGCGCAATGAGGCGGGCGGCATCGCCGACCGCATGCGCCCCGGTCGAGCAGGCCGTGACCACCGAATGGTTCGGTCCCTTTAGCCCATGTGCGATCGAGACGTAGCCGGAAGCGAGATTGATCAGGCGGCCCGGAATGAAGAACGGTGACACCCGGCGCGGTCCGCGCTCCTTGAGGAGGATCGCGGTCTCGGCGATACCGCTGAGGCCGCCGATGCCCGACCCGATCATGGTGCCGGTCGCGCATTTGTCCTCTTCGGTCTCGGGATGCCAGTTGGCATCGTCGAGCGCCTGGCCGGCCGCAGCCATGCCGAAGATGATGAAGTCGTCGACCTTGCGCTGGTCCTTCGGCTCCATCCACTTGTCGGGATTGAAGGTGTCGTTGGTGCCGTCGCCGCGCACGACCGTGCAGGCGTATTTCGTCTGGAGATCGGAGACATCGAAGCTCTCGATCCTGCGCGCACCGCTTTCGCCGTTGAGGATGCGCTTCCAGGTCGGCTCGACGCCGCAGCCGAGTGGCGAGACCATGCCGAGACCCGTGACGACAACCCGCCTCATATCCGAAAACTCCGCATCGAAATATTCACGGCAGATAACAAGAAACCGGCTGGCCGCTGGGAAGCGGCCCGTCCGGTTTCAATGTTGTCCCCGCGAAAATGAAGAGCCTTAGCTCTTCGCGTTCTTCTCGAGAAACTTCGTGGCGTCGCCGACGGTGAGAATCGTTTCCGCGGCGTCGTCCGGAATCTCGCAACCGAATTCCTCCTCGAACGCCATCACCAGCTCGACGGTGTCCAGACTGTCGGCGCCGAGGTCGTCGATGAAGCTCGCAGCGTCGACAACCTTCTCGGGTTCAACACCAAGGTGTTCGACCACGATCTTCTTAACCCGCTCGCCAATGTCACTCATTGCTTAACCTCGTGTTGTTCCCTGTAGACCCGACCCCCCGGGACGATACGAGCCGTCGTGGTCGTGTTACTTGCCTTCGCTTACGAACTTTGATTTGGCCCCATGCTAACCCATACAGGGCCCGGCGAACGACGGCCAAGGCTCCGCATGGCCAATATACAGGGTTTCAAAAACCTGCAATGGCGTTCTTTGCCCATCCGTTGATGGTCCGGTTATCATACTTCAACTGCCTTGACTACAAGCCTCATTTCGCTCCGGAAACGGCTGTTTGCCGCATCCCGCGCCGCCGCTGTGGGCTGTGCGGAACGAGGGGCCTCAAATCATGGCCATGCCGCCATTGACGTGAATGGTCTGCCCGGTGACGTAGGCGGCTTCGTTCGAACTCAGGTACACGGCGGCCGCCGCGATGTCCTCAGGCGTCCCCAGGCGGGCGGCCGGAACCTTGGTCAGAATCGCTTCGCGCTGCTTGTCGTTGAGTGCGTCGGTCATCGGCGTCTTGATGAAGCCCGGCGCGATGCAGTTCGCGGTCACGCCGCGCTTGGCGTATTCGGCCCCTAGCGTCTTGATCATGCCGATCAGGCCCGCCTTCGACGCCGTGTAATTGCCCTGCCCGGGATTGCCGGTGACGCCGACTATCGACGTGATGGCGATGATGCGGCCGAAGCGCTTGCGCATCATCAGCTTGGTAGCGGCGCGTGCCAGGCGGAAAGTCGCGGTCAGATTGACGTTGATGACCTCCTCCCAATCCTCGTCACGCAGTTGCACGAAGAGATTATCGCGTGTGATGCCGGCATTGGCGATGAGGATGTCGACCTGGCCCATTGCCGTCTCCGCAGCCGGCACCAGCGCTTCGACCTCGTCGGCCTTGGAGAGATTGCAGGGCAGCACAAAGACGCGTTCGCCAAGCTTGCCGGCGAGCTCATCCAGCACGTCCTTGCGCGTTCCGGAAATCGCAACGGTCGCGCCTTGTGCGTGCAGCGCCTGCGCGATCGCGCGGCCGATGCCGCCGGTCGCGCCGGTGACGAGCGCCTTCTTGCCAGTCAGATCGAACATGTGTGGCTCCTTCAGGCCTGCTTCGCAGCGGCCAGTGCATCCTTGGCGGCGGCAATGTCGTTGGGACCCCCGACCGCAACGCCGACGGCACCGTCCGCAATGCGCTTGACGAGACCCGTCAGCACCTTGCCGGCGCCGATCTCGAAGAAACGGGTGACGCCCTGCCCTGCCATATAGGCAACCGACTCACGCCAGCGCACCGTTCCGGTGACCTGCTCGACCAGACGGCGGCGGATCTCGTCGGGATCGGTGATGGCGCTCGCCAGCACGTTCGACACCAGCGGCGCGGCCGGCGCCTTGATCGAGACCTTTGAGAGCGCCTCCGCCATGGCGTCCGCGGCCGGCTGCATCAGCTTGCAATGGAAGGGGGCGGACACCGGCAACAGCATCGCGCGCTTGGCGCCCTTGGTCTTGGCGATCTCGACGGCGCGATCGACCGCGGCCTTGTCGCCTGAGACGACCACTTGCCCGCCGCCGTTGTCGTTCGCGGTCTGGCAGACCTGGCCCTGCGCCGCCTCATTGGCGATCTCCATGGCGGTCTCGTAGTCCAGACCAAGCAGCGCGGCCATCGCGCCGGCGCCGACCGGCACCGCCTTTTGCATTGCGAGACCGCGGGTGCGAAGCAGACGAGCGGTATCCGAAACCGTCAGGCTGCCGGCCGCAGCCAGTGCCGAATATTCGCCGAGCGAATGGCCGGCGACGAAGGCCGCGTCTCGTCCCACGGAAAAACCAGCCTCGGCCTCCAGCACGCGCAGGGTGGCTACAGACACCGCCATCAGCGCCGGCTGGGCGTTTTCGGTGAGCTGGAGAGTTTCGGCCGGACCATCCCAAATGATGGCCGTCAGCTTCTCCCCAAGCGCGGCATCGACCTCATCGAACACGACGCGCGCCACCGGAAAAGCGTCGGCCAGGGCCTTGCCCATGCCAACCGCCTGGGATCCCTGCCCTGGAAATGTGAATGCTGCCGTCATCGGCGCTCCCTGCTTGTCGGGCACGATCCCTGCGAGAACCGGCAGCCGATTACGCGCGGCCTTAGGCCATGGTTCCGGATCATACTCCAAAGGGGGCCGTAGACACTGTCCGGGGCCGGACTGTCAAGCCGAGATGGGAACCCTGGCCGGCATTCAACTGGGGATACGCCGCATCAAAACCCACCGGCGGTCTGGTTGGCGTCGACCTCTGCCCCTGCCTGCGCGCGACGCGCGCTGTTCACCAGCTGGCCTGGCCGGTCATCCCGGTCGGGCTTCGCCGTTGCCAGCCGCAGCACCGCTGCATAGCCCGGCTGCACCTCCATGCGGTCTGCATGCCGGCTCGCGCTCAGCAGCCGATGGACCTTCGGCAGATTGTAGCAGGGCACATAGAACAGCAGATGATGCTCGAGGTGATAGTTCACGTAGTAGGGCGCGATGAACAGGCGCTCGAGAAAATTGGCATGCGTGGTGCGGGTGTTGCGCAAGGGATCGCTGCTGTCGGGCACGACGGCATGCTCAGCGATATTACGGATGCGGGTGATGACCATCATCCAGGTCAGGAGCGGCACCAGCCACAGCAGCGGGTAGGCCCACCACGCGCCGGTTGCCGCAAGCGCTGCGAACATCACGGCATTGACGATGCATTGCGGGCCAAGTTTGTCCCAGAGATGCGCCAGGCGCCGGCGCCACGGCCAGTCCTTCGAGCCGAGCGCGTTGAGCAATTGCGCCTTGCGCTGCTGGTAGCCGGTCTGTCCGGTGATGTCGCGAATGAACTTGCGGCGGTAGCTCAGCTTCGTGATCGGAAACGGCGCCGACAGCACGAGATCGGGATCATCCTCCTGCTGCGTGCGCGCATGGTGCTGAAGGTGGTAACGCCGGTAGCTGCGCGTCTCCGCAAACAGCGGATAGGCGCACAACCACTGGCTCAGGGTCAGGTTGGTCTTCTCGTCGGCGGACAGACAGCCGTGCGCGCCGTCATGCATCAGGATCGCAAGCCCGAGCTGGCGCGAACCGATGATGGCGACGGCGAGCACATAGGCGAGCGGATTGGGCCACCACGCGACCAAAGCAATCGTGCCAATGATCAGCGTCCAGGCGTGTGCGATCAGTGCAACGCCCTTCCAGGTCACACGCTGGCGCACATCGGCCAGTTGGTCGTCGGTCAGGAAATCGCGGGCACGCATGCGAAGCGCGGTCATGGCCTAACTCTCCCCATCCGGAGTGGTCGTTGCGTCACGCTCCTCGACAAGGCGCAGGCGCGCCGCGTCGGTGGATTTCGCCTGCTCGCCGAGCACGCGCAGCATCTCGGCGCATAGCTCCTCGGGCGAACGGCCCATCGCATAGCCTTCGAGAATGACGCCGATGGCGACGGCCCAGAAACGCCGCGAGCTTTCGTCGGGCGCGCGCAGCGAGCGCCAGCCGTGCCGCGCCACCTGGCTCGCATAGGCGCGAGCGCCTTCGCCGTGCAGGCGCTCGATCGTGCGCTCGACGAGCGGTGCGAGATCCTGGCGGCGCCGCGTCAATGTCAACGCTTCGGCGAAGAAAGCGACTGAATCGCTCGCCGTCACGGTCTCCGCCAGCGCATGGGTGTAGTCCCGTGGCGTGCGCGCCTTCAGCGCCGCCTGCTCGGTCGCACGCGCCAGATACAATAGATCGCGGCAGGCGCATTCGACGAACAACGCCTCCTTGCTGCGGAAGTAGTAGGTGATCTGGCTCGGGAATGCGTCCGCGGCGGCCGCGATGTCGGTGATCGCCGTGCCCGCCAGTCCGCGCTCCCGGAACAGCGGACTTGCCGCATCCAGCAGCAGCGAGCGCATCTTGCGGCCGGCCGACCGTGTGGCCCGCGCGGCATATTTCGGATCGCCTGCCGACGCCTCAGACGGAGCCCGGATCAAATCACCCGTCATCAGTACCTCCCCGACACCGTTATTTGTATGACATACAAACAAATAGATCAAGCCGGAATGGTATGGGACGACAGGCGTGGCCGGCCGGAACCGGGCCGATCCGGGCCAAGCCGGATCCCTCCGATCTTGCAAAGCCGACCAAAATCCGTATAAGGCGCGCATCCGCAGACCCCGGCCGGGAGCTGAACGGACGGTCTCAGCAAATCATTCGTGATTTTGGTGTGGCAGGGCCAGTCGGCCCGTCGTCCCGTGTTTCCGCCTTCTGAGCTTAATCCCAGAGTCCTTTCCGAAGGCCTCTTAAGGGCTTGACGCCGGGCGATGCGCCAACATGAGGAAAGGACCACCATGGCTCTTTATGAGCATGTTTTTCTCGCGCGTCAGGACGCGAGCACGCAGCAGGTCGAAGAGCTGACTGCGCAGATGACCGGTATCGTCGAGGGTCTCGGCGGCAAGGTCACCAAGACCGAGAATTGGGGCGTGCGCTCCCTCACCTACCGCATGAACAAGAATCGCAAGGCGCACTTCGTGCTGCTCAACATCGACGCGCCGTCCGCGGCGATCGCCGAGATCGAGCGCCAGGAGCGTATCAGCGAAGACGTGATCCGCTATCTCAGCGTCCGCGTCGAGGAACTCGAGGAAGGTCCGTCCGCGATGATGCGCAAGGCAGACCGCGATCGCGAGCGTGACGACCGTGGCGGCGGCTTCCGCGGCGAGCGCGAAGGCGGCTTCCGTGGTGACCGCGAGGGCGGTTTCCGTGGCGGCGATCGCGACGGCGGTGGCTTCCGCGGCGACCGCGGCCCGCGTCGCCCGCGCGAAGAAGCTGAAACCACGACGGATGGGGAGTAAGACCAATGGCTGAAGCTGGTGCACGTCGCCCGTTTTTCCGTCGTCGCAAGAGCTGCCCGTTCACGGGCGCCAATGCTCCCAAGATCGACTACAAGGACTCCAAGCTGCTGATGCGTTACGTCTCCGAGCGCGGCAAGATCGTGCCGAGCCGCATCACGGCTGTGTCCGCGAAGAAGCAGCGTGAGCTCGCCCGCGCCATCAAGCGCGCGCGCTTCCTGGGCCTCCTGCCCTACGTCATTCGCTAAGACGACCAATTCGGCCGGCGGCGTTGAACCGCCGGTCGAAACTTTGTTGAACTCATAAGGCTTCCGGGTCGTCCGGTCGCCGATGGTTGGGGCAAGCCGCCTCTAACCGCTCGAAGGGAGCGGGACAGCTGATGATGCCATTTGTGCTGATAGCCCTGATCGCCGGCGCTGCGTCGGCACTGATGTTCGCCTCGATCATTTCGGGCGCGCTGATCTCGCTCGTCCTGTTCTATCTCGCACCGCTGCCGCTGATGGTCGCCGCGATCGGCTGGGGAGCGCTTTGCGCGAGCCTCGGCGGCATCGCTGCTGCGATCGGCCTCGGCGCCCTGTTCGGCCTGCCCTACTGCATCGCGTTCGCCGTCACCGTCGCGCTGCCGGCGTGGTGGCTCGGCCATCTCGTCCTGCTCAGCCGTCCGGGGGGACACGTCGCGCCAGACGCCGCCACCGAACCGTCGGCCGAGCCTGAGCTCGAATGGTATCCGGTCGGCCGCATCCTGCTGTGGCTCGCGGGCTTCGCCGCGCTGACCACGATCGCCGCCCTGCTTACCCTGGGAACCGATGCCGAGACCATTCTCGGTACGCTGCGGCGCGGCCTGATGCGGCTGCTTCGGACCACCGACCCGCAAAACTCCGGCGAAGCCGGTCAGTTCGTCGACGCGCTGGTCCGAATCGCACCGGCCGGAGCCACCATCGTCGCGATGATGACGCTGACCCTCAACCTTTGGCTCAGCGCCAAGGTGACGGCGACGTCGGGCCGGCTCCGGCGCCCGTGGCCGGATATGATGACAGCAGAGCTGCCGCCGATGACGCTGGTGGCGCTGTGCATTGCGCTGGCCTTCTGCTTCACCGGCGGGCTGCTCGCGATCGTCGCCCAGATCACCACGGCAGCGCTGATGATGGGTTATGCGCTGACCGGCTTTGCCGTGCTGCATACGCTCACACTGACGCTGAAGAGTCGCACGTTCTGGCTCGGCTCGACCTACGCCGTCGTGGTCGTGTTCGGATGGCCCGTGATCGCGATGGTAATCCTCGGCCTTGCGGATGCCATATTCCGCTTCCGCGAGCGCTACCTGCGCAGCCATCAGCCGCCGCCGCTGCCGAGCCCTTAAGTCCTCTTCCAAAACTGAAACCTACAAACACTTCAAAAGGAGAACGAATATGGAAGTCATTTTGCTGGAACGCGTCAACAAGCTGGGTCAGATGGGCGAGGTCGTGAAAGTTCGCGACGGCTATGCCCGCAATTTCCTGCTCAAGCGCGGCAAGGCGCTGCGCGCTACCGCCGACAACCGTGCGAAGTATGACGGCATGAAAGCCGAGCTCGAAGCCCGCAACCTCCAGGCCAAGGGCGAAGCGTCCAAGGTCGCCGAGAAGATCAAGGGCAAGAACATCATCGTGATCCGCCAGGCCTCCGAAGCCGGCCAGCTGTTCGGCTCGGTCACGGTGCGCGACATCGTCATGGCGTTCGAGACCGACGGCGTCCATCTCGACCGTCCGCAGGTGCAGCTCGACGCGCCGATCAAGACCATCGGCAAGCACACGGTCACGGTCGCCGTTCATCCCGAGGTCGAGATCGAGATCACCGTCACCGTCGCACGCAGCCAGGACGAAGCCGAGCGCATCAACCGCGGCGAGGACATCTCGACCCGGAACGAGGACCGCGACGCGGCCGCCGAGGCGATTGCCGCCGCAGGCGAGTTCTTCGATCCGGAAGCCGAGCACGAGGAGGTCGAGCCGGCGCCGGCCGCGGAAGAGAAGTAAGCTTCGCATTCGCGCGAGGGCGCGATGCCCGGTCGCCTCAGGCGGCCGGGCTTTTCGCTTTGGCGGCAAGGTCCTCGCTCAGCATCGCGATCGAGGCCAGCGCCGTTGCCGTGTGCTTCTCGACACCGTCGCTGACGCAGAACACGTCGGCCGCCACCACCGACACCTGACGGCCCGGCTTGATCACTCTCGCACGGCAGATCAGCTTCTCGCCGACTGCGGGCGACAACAGATTGAGCTTGTATTCCGCTGTCAACGCCGGCTGGCCGCGCGAGGTGGCGGCTGCGATCGTCGTGGCGTTGTCGACCAGGAAGGCGGTGACGCCGCCGTGGAAGAAGCCGTGCTGCTGCAGCAATTCCGGCCGGCGGTCTGCCACGATCGTACAGGTGCCGCGCGACAATTCCGAAAGCTTTGCGCCGACCAGGTTCATGAAGCCCTGCCGGCCGACATTGGCGTGGATGCGTTCGGCGATCGTCTCAAATTCGGGATCTGCTGCGGCTCGCATGAGACCTCTCCTTATGTCTTGATGATGCGTTCCGGCGGACGCAGCGCACGGCCGGCGCAGGCGATCAGCGTATCGGCCTCGACGCGCGGATCGGCGCGGTCGCGTCCCGACAGGAAAGCGCGGCAGAAGATCTGCGCCGGTCCGATGAGCTGGCTGACGAACATCACCGGCGTCATAGGCAAGAGCTCGCCGCGCGCAACCAAGGGCGCGCGCCAGCGCTCGATGCCGTCGGCCAGCCGCGCATTCTGCGCGCGCTGGGCGTCGCGAACGTCCTCGCCCCACTCGCTCCGCGAAATCTCGAAGAGGTAGCGCGCCTCCCGCCGGCTGGTCACGACCCAGTCAAGATGTGCACGGATCAGCCGATCGATGCCCTGCTCCGCGTCGGGCACAGGATCGAGTGCGGCCAGCATCGCGGCGTGATAGTGGCGCAAGACCTCCAGGAACAGCGCACCGGCGAGCTCCTTCTTCGAGCCGAAGGCGTGAAAGAAGCTGCCATTGGAGGCGCGCGCCCGCGCACGGATCGCAGCCACCGTCGCAGCTTCGAAGCCGACGCGGTCGAACACGATCAGTCCGGCCGCCAACAGATCGTCTCGCACGCTCGCCGTCATCGAAGCTCTCCTGGAGCGCCACTCTAGAGCATTACTCTAGGCGCGGTCAACGCAATGCGGAGGCCGCAATGAACGCGGCCTCCGCATGTCGTTCAAAAAGTAGCTGGCCTAGCGCGAGATCGGCGGCGCCGGTGGACCGGACGACTGAACTGGCGCGGCAGGCGGGGCTGCAGCGGTCGCGGGCGGAGCCGGCTCCTGCGGCTTGGCCGGTTCGGAGCTGGCTGCAGGCGCGGTCGGCTTGGAAGCAGCCTGCTCCTCGACTGGTTTGGGCGCGGCCGGCTCCGCAGGTTTCGCGGCGGCCGGCGTCACCGGCGGGACCGGATCGGGCCGCGGCGCCGGAGTTTCGCTGCCGCGGGACTCGACCTTGGCGCTATCAGGGTTGGCCTCAACGGGCTTGGCCTCAGCGGGTTTGGCCTCAGCGGGTTTGGCCTCAACGGGCTTCTCGGATGCCTTGTCGCTGTCGGACTTGGCCTCGTCGCGACCGGGCTCGACCTTGGCCGCGTCGGGCTTGGACTCAGGCTTGGACTCGCTCTTCTCCCCTTCAGGGGCTGGCGCGGCGGCGTCGGCCTTCGGCGCCTCCTCGGTACCGGGCTTGCCGCGGCGCTTGCCTTTGCGTCCCTCGGGCTTCGCACCGTCCTCGGCTGGCCGCGCCGCACGTTTCAGGCGGGCGCCCTCGGCCGCGGGAGCAGCAGCCTCGCCGTCCGGCTTGACGGCGTCCTGGGAGTGCGGGCGGCGCCCGTGATGCTCGCCCGCCTGCCCCGGCGCGGTGTTCGCTTCCTTCTCCTTGGCACCCTCTTTCTTGTCCTTGCCGTCCTTGGCCTGATAGCGGGTGTCGGCGGCACCATTGGAGACGAGATAAGAGGCGAGGATGCCCGCCATGTCCGGGCTTGTGGTGTAGTGCTGGCGTAGGAAGCCCGGCAGCGAGCCCGGCGAGACGGACTTCAGAAGCCCGCGCGGGCTCTTGTGGCACGCATTGCAGGTCTGCGCGAAAATCTGGGAGGGGGTTTTGCCAGCCTCGAGGTTCGTCGCCTGCGCAAAAACAGTATCGGCCGTGCCGAACCCGATTAGAAGCAATACCGTCGCGAGGCTGAGCGCTCGGCTCGACATTCCCATCATCTCCATTGAATTCCGAGAGGTGCAGCCGGCCTCCGGCGCGGCGGTCACCTTTTATCCGATTGAGCCGCGAATGGAAGCAGCCTCCACGCGCAAGGATGTGATTAAGCGCTTTTCGAATATCGGCTTTGAACTCAGCGCAATAGCCAGGCTGGACCCAGCTCCCTAGATTTGGATGCAATCGCATAGGAACCGGAGCGGGGACCTGCGCGTCAGATGTGAAAGCCGGATTGGTCGCATCTCTTCGGGGTTGCTCGAGAGGATGGTGTCAATGGACCGTTTGTTGCGTAGATTTTTATCTCAATTCATCCGCCGCGGGTCGATGACGGTGACCGGCGCCAACGGAGCGAAGTTCACCGTCGGCGACGGCTCTGGCGAGCCGGTCGCGGTGCGCTTCGTCACTGCGGACGCGGAGCGAAAGATCCTCATCAATCCCGAGCTCGCGCTTGGCGAGGCCTATATGGACGGCGAGTTCGTGGTCGAACGCGGCACCATAGCTGATGCCCTCGCGATCGTGCTCGATCAGCCCGATATGTTGCCGCAATGGGCAAAACCGTGGTGGCATCTGCGCTATCTGACGCGGCACCTGAAGCAGTTCAATCTACGCTCGCGCTCGCGCCACAACGTCGCGCATCACTATGATCTCGACGCCCGGCTCTATTCGCTCTTCCTGGACGCCGACAAGCAATACAGCTGCGCCTATTTCGAGACGCCGCAGAGCACGCTCGACGACGCGCAGCTCGCCAAGAAACGGCACGTCGCCGCGAAGCTGCTCATCAAGCCCGGCCAGCGCGTGCTCGACATCGGCTCCGGCTGGGGCGGGCTCGGGCTCTATCTCGCCGAGATCACTGGCGCCAATGTCACCGGCGTTACGCTGTCGAGCGAGCAGCTGCAGATCGCCAATGCACGCGCGGCCGAAAAGGGCCTGACTGGCTCGGCCAAATTCCTGCTCCAGGACTATCGCGACATCACCGGCTCCTTCGACCGCATCGTCTCGGTCGGTATGTTCGAGCATGTCGGCGCCCGCTTCTACGATACCTACTTCCAGCGCTGCGCCGAGCTGTTGAGCGAGGACGGCGTCATGCTGCTGCATTCGATCGGCCGTTCGCAGGGCCCGGACTCGACCAATCCCTGGATCGCCAAATACATCTTCCCCGGCGGCTACATCCCGTCCTTGTCGGAGGTCTTGCCGGCGATCGAGCGCGCGGGTCTCCTGGTCTGCGATATCGAGATCCTGCGCCTGCACTACGCGGAAACGCTGAAGGCGTGGCGGGAACGCTTCATGGCGCGGCGTGAGGAGGCCGTGCAGCTCTATGACGAGCGCTTCGCATTGATGTGGGAGTTCTATCTGGCGGCCTGCGAGATGACGTTCCGCAAGCAGGCCATGATGAACTTCCAGATCCAGCTGACCCGACGTCAGGGCGTGGTGCCGATGACGCGCGAGTACATCGCGCCCGAAGAAGCCCGGCTGCGGGCTCGCGAAGGCACGACAGAGTCCAGGCTGAAATTGGCTGGTGAATAGATCCTAGTGACGCAGGATCGATATCTGGGAGGACCGGAAAGAGGCCGTTAACTCCAGTCGGACCCGCAGTTCCACCAGGAGTTCGGGGGCGACCGGCTGCCGGCGCACTTCGGGCCGTTCAGCGTGCTCCATGGCTGCGATCAGGCCCGATAGCCAAAGCCGGCTAGCTGCCTCACTCCGCCAAATCTGGTGCTGCCATTCTGGCCGCATCGCTTGCCTCGTTTGCCGTTGGCGGATCGCGAGAGATAATTCCCTGCCCGGCCTTCCCGTTCCGGGCATACCCCCGAAAGAATCCGGGAAGATGTGATCCACTTCACATAAGTCTGGTCGGGCCTGGCTTAGACGGACGCCATGAGCAAAGAGACCCAAACCTCATTCGACGTGCAGGACGACCTCCGCACCGATTACGCCCTGATCGTTACCGGCGTCGGGGCGGCTCTGGTTGCCCTGGTCTACCTCCTGCTGGTCTGAAGGCGATCCGAAGGCGGCAAGCGGGCGTCATTTCGCGCGCTTCCGGGGTAGGTCTGCCGGCCGATCCATAAGGTTCATGATTTCAGGATTTTTCCATGGCGCGGTCGCGGCCCTTCCAGGCCGGAACGAGTTCCGTGAAAATCCGTCAAGCGCGGCGCGCGCGCGATGGCTAACCATCCACCATTTTAACTGAGCGGTTGATAGCGGTCAGCTTTCGCTTTCGCTTTGGATCGAGGCGGCGCTTTATCCCGGCCCCGCATCCGCCCAAGAAAATTGCTAAACACGTCCGACCATGGCCCTGACTGATTCGAACGTTCTCAAACTCGCACCCGACGCCGGGAGTCCCGCCTATCGGAGCGCGCCGCATAATATCGAGGCGGAACAAAGCCTTCTGGGCGCGATCCTGGTCAACAACGATGCTTTCTACCGCGTCTCCGATTTCCTGGAGGCGAAGCATTTCTTCGAGCCGCTCCATCAGACCATCTTCGAGACCGCCGGCAGCCTGATCCGGATGGGCAAGATCGCGACGCCCGTCACGCTGAAGACGTTCCTGCCCGCCGATACCGACGTCGGCGGCATGACCATCGGACAATATCTTGCGCGGCTCGCCGCCGAAGCGACCACCATCATCAACGCCCAGGACTATGGCCGCACCGTCTACGACCTGTCGCTCAGGCGCGACCTGATCGGCATCGGCGAGGACATGGTCAATGTCGCCTATGACGCACCGGTCGACTTCCAGCCGCGGGCGCAGATCGAGGACGCCGAGCGCAAGCTTTACGAGCTCGCGGAATCCGGCCGCTATGACGGCGGCTTCCAGAAATTCTCGCAGGCGCTGACGGTTGCCGTCGATCTCGCCGCCAAGGCGTTCCAGCGCGACGGAAAGCTGTCGGGCATCTCCACGGGCCTGCGCGATCTCGACACCAAGATGGGCGGCCTGCAGGCTTCCGATCTCATCATCGTCGCCGGACGTCCCGGCATGGGCAAGACGTCGCTGGCGACCAACATCGCCTACAACGTCGCCCAGGCTTACGTGCCAGAACTCCAGGCCGACGGCACCATGAAGGCCGCCAATGGCGGCGTCATCGGCTTCTTCTCCTGCGAAATGTCGGCCGACCAGCTCGCCACGCGTATCGTGGCCGAACGCACCGGCATTCCCTCTTCCCACATTCGTCGCGGCGGCATCTCGGAAGCCGACTTCGAGAAGATCCGTCAGGTCTCGATCGAGCTGCAATCGTTGCCGTTCTATGTCGACGCCACCGGCGGCCTTTCGATCGCACAGCTGATGGCGCGCGCGCGCCGGCTGAAGCGCCAGAAGGGCCTCGATCTCCTGGTGATCGACTACATCCAGCTGCTCTCAGGTTCGGGCAAGCGGAGCGAAAATCGCGTGCAGGAAATCACCGAGATCACAACCAGTCTAAAAGCGCTGGCCAAGGAGCTGAACGTCCCGATTATTGCGCTGTCGCAGCTCTCGCGTCAGGTCGAATCCCGCGATGACAAGCGGCCGCAGCTCTCCGACCTGCGTGAATCGGGCTCGATCGAGCAAGACGCTGACGTCGTACTATTCGTGTATCGCGAAGAGTACTATCTGGCCATGAAGCAGCCGAACCCTGGCACCGAAGAGCACCACAAATGGCAGCAGGAGATGGATCGCGCGCTTGGTAAGGCCGAAGTGATCATCGGCAAACAGCGCCACGGTCCGACCGGCACGGTTCCCCTGCAGTTCGATTCTATGGTCACCCGCTTCGGTGACCTTGCCGAGGGGAGCCAGATGCCAGACCGTGGTGGCGACTACTAGGTTCCTTGGGTTGAACCAGAACGGCCTCTTGCGTAAAACGGCGCCATGACAATGACGTCCGACCCGAAAACCATCGCGCAATCCGGCCTTCTCTCCGCGGAGGCCCATCAGGCTGCCGCGCTCGCCGCCTATGGCGGCGTGCTGACCGTCGATCTCGACGCCATCATCGCCAACTGGCGCAAGCTCGAGAAGACGGCGGTGCCGGCCGAATGCTCGGCAGTGATCAAGGCCGACGCCTATGGCTGCGGCGCCGAGCAGGTCCCGCGTGCGCTGAACAAGGCCGGCTGCAAGACCTTCTTCGTCGCCACCATCGAGGAGGCGCGCAAGGTGCGCGCGGCCGTCCCGGAGCCCACGATCTACGTGCTCGGCGGCTATTTCCAGAACACGGGCGAGCATTACGCCAAGATCAATTGCCGCCCGGTGATCGGCGATCTCAACGAGCTCGCCGAATGGGACGTGTTCTGTCGCCGCACCGGATGGACCGGGGGCGCGGCGGTTCATATCGACACCGGCATGAACCGGCTGGGCCTGACGCTTGCGGAAGCGCAGGCCATCATTCCGCGCATCAATGCCGGCGATCACGGCATCACGCTGGTGATGAGCCATCTGGTCTCGGCCGAGCAGCTCAACAACCCGGTGAACGCCAGGCAGCTTGCGGCCTTCCGCGGCATCGCCAGCGAATTCTCCGGTGTGCCGGCGGCGCTCGCCAATTCCTCCGGCATCTTCCTCGGCGCGCCCTTCCAGTTCGACATGGTGCGGCCGGGCGCAGCGCTCTACGGCGTCAACCCGACGCCGGAGGCCGACAATCCGATGCAGCCGGTGGTCGACCTCAAGGCGCGCATCGTGCAGACCCGCAATGTCGAGCGCGGCGAGAGCGTCGGCTATGGCGGCACCTGGACCGCGCGGCGGCCGACGAAGCTCGCGATCATCGCAGTCGGTTATGCCGACGGCTATTTCCGTGCCGCCAGCTCCAATGACGGCACCCGAGGCGCCGAGGTCATCGTCGCCGGCAAGCGCTGCCCGGTCGCGGGCCGCGTCTCCATGGATCTGATCGCGATCGACATCACCGATCTGCCACCCAATGCGGCACGGCGCGGCCACATGGTGACGCTGCTCGGCGACGGCATCACCGTCGATGAGCTCGCGCATCATTTCGGCACCATCGGCTACGAGGTGCTGACCAGCCTCGGCCACCGCTACGCGCGGCTCTACAAGGGCGGCAATGTGGAGGAGCCGCTGGCAAAGCCGGCTGCCGCACACGCGGCCGATCAGCCGCCCCTCGCCCGGCCGCCGGTCGAGCAACCCGCGAGCCCGCTGCCGGGCTGAGCTGTCAGCCGCCTATTTCTTCTTCCTGCTGTCCAGCGCCGCCTTGCAGGTCGCACTGAGCTGGTCGTGCTTGTCGTTGAGGCAGGCGACGATACGGCCGCCGCCAGGCGCGATGCCGGCGCAGAATTTGTCGTAGTCCGCCTTGCACGCACCGCGCGGATCGGACGATTGTGCCGACGCGAGCCCGGAGAACGCGACGGCGACGACGATGGCGGCAAAGTTCAACTTGGACATGGTATCTCCGGTGAGGAAGGCATGAGCCGGTAGCTCTACATGAAGATCGCGACATTCAACATCAACAACATCAATCGCCGCCTGCCCAGTCTCTTGGCATGGCTGCGCGCGGCGATGCCCGATGTCGTCGCGCTTCAGGAGTTGAAGGCAAGTGATGGCGAATTTCCGGCGGCCGCGATCGAAAGCGCCGGTTATGGCGCGGTATGGCGCGGACAAAAGACCTGGAACGGGGTCGCCATCCTCGCCCGCAATGCCGCGCCCCTTCTCACCCGCGACCGCTTGCCCGGAAGACCCGGCGATCACGAAGCCCGCTACATCGAGGCCGCTGTGCGCGGAATCATCGTCACCAGCATCTATCTGCCCAACGGCAATCCGCAGCCAGGACCGAAATTCGACTACAAGCTCGACTGGTTCGCGCGGCTCAAACGCCACGCCAGGACCTTCATCAAGCAGGATCTGCCAGTGGTGCTCGCCGGCGACTACAACGTCGCGCCGACGCAGATCGATATCTATCCAACGCGATCATGGGACAAGGATGCGCTGATCCAGCCCAAGAGCCGCGCGGCGTATGCCGCGCTGGTCGACCAAGGCTGGTGCGATGCGATCCGCGAGCTGCATCCGGAGCAACGCATCTACACGTTCTGGGACTACAAGCGGAACCGCTGGCCGCGCGACGCGGGCCTCAGGCTCGATCATCTCCTGCTCAGCCCTGCGCTCGCCCCGCGCCTCGTCAAAGCCGGTGTCGACAGATCCGTCCGCGGCGAGGACGGCGCCAGCGATCACGCGCCGGCGTGGATCGTGTTGCGCTGACAGCCCTCACCACAAGTTCCTGCCGTCGATCAGGTTCACCGGCACGACGCGACCAAGAATGTGAAAAACAACCCCATGCAAAGTAGCCGACCCTAGTCGAATCAATGTCTTAGCGCATGGGCGCATGCGGCTTGAAATACCGGCGCAATGTCATGATCGAGAATTGGCCGAGCGTCCTGCCAAGGGCCGCCCGCAAGCAGCGGGCGAAGGCCGTAACGGCACCCGCGCTCGCCGCCAGTGGCATGGGCAGCTACACTGCTCCGATTCCCGGAGCTCCTGCCCTTGGCCTTTCTCTTCGTCCTCGCCGTCGGCCTCGTCGCCGGCACCATCTCCGGCATCGTCGGCACGGGTTCGTCGATCATGCTGATGCCGGTGCTGGTTTATGCCTATGGGCCGAAGGAAGCGGTGCCGATCATGGCGGTTGCTTCCGTGATGGCGAATTTTTCGCGCATCCTGGCCTGGTGGCGCGAGGTCGATTGGCGGGCCTGCGTGGCCTATTCGGTCACGGGGATTCCGGCCGCCGTGCTGGGCGCGCGCACGCTGCTGGCGCTGCCCTCGCACGCCGTCGATCTCGCCATCGGCGTCTTCCTGATCGCGATGGTGCCGGTGCGACACTGGCTCGCGCGGCACGACCTCAAGGCCAATCTCTGGCATCTGGCGATCGGCGGCGCGATCATCGGCTATCTCACCGGCATCGTGGTCTCGACCGGCCCGCTCAGCGTGCCGCTGTTCCTGTTCTACGGCCTCTCCAAGGGCGCCTTCCTCGCTACGGAGGCAGCAAGCTCGCTCGGCCTCTATTTCGCGAAGTCCGTGACCTTCGAGCGTTTCGGCGCGCTGACCGGCGATGTCTTCATGAAGGGCGTGGTCGCGGGCGCCTCGCTGATGTCAGGCGCCTTCGTCGCAAAACGCTTCGTGCTGCACCTGAAGCCGGACGTGTTCCGCCTGGTGATGGACGCGATCATGATCGCGGCCGGGCTCTCGATGCTCTGGAACGCGACGCAGCCGTAGTCGCGCCGCGCTCAGGCGGCGAATTCGGGTGCGATCGAGGGGCTGTCGGCGAGAACGCGGCTCTCGGCCGCCGGCCGCCTCTCGAGCCATTGCAGCACGGCGTCGAGCGGCTGCGGCCGCTGGTAGAAGTAACCCTGCCCGAACCTCACGCCCATCTCGCGCATGGCTTCAGCCTGTTCGGCGCGCTCGATGCCTTCTGCGACCAAAGTGAGCCCGAGCGTGCCGGCGAGCGATGCGATCACGCCGACGATCGCCTTGTCTTCCGCGCTGTCAGGAATCTCGCTGATGAACGCCTTGTCGATCTTGACCTTGTCGAGCGGGAAGCGCCTGAGATGGGCGAGCGAGCTGTAACCGGTGCCGAAATCGTCGAGCGCGATCGTGGCACCTAAGCGGCGCAGGCGATGCAGCGTCTCGGAAGCGCTGGCGATGTTGTTGATCAGCGATCCCTCGGTGATCTCAAGCTCCAGCAGCGATGCCGATACATCGAAGCGCGCGCAGGTCGCGCGCAGCTCGGCTGCCAGCGAATGGTCGGCAAGTTCGGACGGCGGCAAATTGATCGCGATCCGGATCTGCGGGCGGCCGGCGGCGGCGAGCCGTTGCAACGCCCAGCAGGCATCGGTCAACACGTAACGGGTCAGCCGCGTATTGTTGCCGCTGCGCTCGATCAGCGGCAGGAACTCGCCGGGACCGATCACGCCATGTTCGGGATGACGCCAGCGGATCAGCGCTTCCAGGCCGACGACATCGTGACTTTCGAGGTCGACCTGGCTCTGGTACCAGACCTCGAACTGCCCCTCGGCAAAGCCCGTGGGAATGGCGAGCTCGAGATCCCTGCGGCGGCGGTAGTCGCGCTGGAGCGTCTCGTCCAGCACGGCGACCGTGCCTGGCGCCTTGCTCTTGGCATGATAGAGCGCGATATCGGCCAGCGTCGGCAGATGCGACAGCTCCGGATCGTCGGCGTGGCGCACGGCAAGGCCGATGCTGGCACGCGGCACGACCTGCTTGTCGTGCAGCCGGATCGGTTCGGAAATGGCGGCCAGCACCTGCTGCGCGAATGCATGCGCCGACGCTTCGTTGCTCACCCCGGGACGAATGACCACGAATTCGTCGCCGCCGAGCCGGGCGACCCAATCCTCCGTTTCGACCGCGCCACGAAGACGCCGGGAAATCTGAACCAGGAAGTTGTCACCGGCCTCGTGGCCGAAGGTGTCGTTGATGCCCTTGAAGTCGTCGAGGTCGATGAAGCAGAACGCGACCAGCGCGTCCGGCCTGCCTCCATCCCGGCTCGCCACGGCCAGGCGCTCGGTCAGGGAGCGCCGGTTGGGCAGTCCGGTGAGCGGATCGTGCGCGGCCATGTGTCCGAGCCGGTCGAGCGCGCCCGACGTCGTGTGCTGCATGGCGTTGAAGGCGTGCGCGAGCTGACCGAATTCGTTCGAGGATGTGACGTCCGCCGGATAGGCCCGGCCATCCTGCTTGCTGCGCTGGATCGCCGACATCATCGCCGCCAGCGGCCTGCCGATGAAGATGTTGGCGGAGATCCGCATGGCGATCAGGGTCGCAAGCGTTGCAAGCAGGCCGACGACCAGCAGCAGCACCAGCCGGCTGCCTGCGTTCGCATAAAGCGCAGCATGGGAATAGGCGATCGCGATGCGGCCGGCCTGAACGGCCATGTTGCCGTTGCTGTAGTGGATCGGACGCGAGACCTCTATGACCTCCTGGCCTTCGGGGCGCGCCACCACGCGGGCAATGGCCGCGCCGGTATCGTCATAGACGGCTGCCGCCGCGATGGCCTCGTCGTGCATGATCTCGTTGAGCACGCCCGTGACCTGGTCGTAGCGCATCTTCCAGAGCGGCTCGGCGATCAGCTCGGCCCGGCTCTCGGCGACACGGGCCATGCGGGCGTCGAGCTGGTTGAACTGCGACCAGAAGCTCGAAGCCTCGACGCCGGCGGAGGCAAGCAGTTGCACCAGCAGCAGAACGGGCACGGTGGACCAAATCATGGCGCGGACGACCGAGCGCGAGCGCGGCGGCGCGGCCTGCGGGTTGCGATCCGGATCCGTCATCGCCCCACCCTCGCAATCAGTCATCGGCACCGCCCTGACGGGCCAGCGACGAGATGAGCGCATCGACGGAAAAATCATAATGACCGCAGCGTCCCGCCTTGGCCCTGAACCGCGTAAAGTCGATCCGGTCGAACGCGCGCGTCTTGATGAGATCGGCGACCGAAGCGAGATTGTCGCGCGTGATCGCAGACGTCTTGACCTCGACGCGGGGTGAAACGGCTGCGAAATCGCAGCCATCAGCATAATCGCGCAGGAGCACGACCGACCAGCCGCCGAGCAGGAAATGCCCGCCGTCGGTCAGTAGCAGGCGGCCTGCCTTGATCTCGCGCAGCGCGTCCTCCGACCAGTTGAGGCCGACGATCTGGATATTCCGGCCGGGCACCAGGCCCGCGGCGATCACCGCGCGCAGTGCGCCGAGCGCCATCGGATCGTTTCCGGCCCATATGCCGGCGGGCCGGATCTGCTTGCGCGCGGCCCAGCCCAGATAATTCGTCGTGACCTTCTCGGCCTCCGACTGCGTCCAGTTGGCGAACAGCAACCGGTCCACCACGGTGTCAGGCGCGGCATCCACCGCGAGCTTGAGACCGGCGTTACGCGCGATCGAGGCGGGCGTGATCTCGTCGCCGCCGATGCCGAGAATGTGGATCTTGCCGTCCGGACTCTGCCATTTCCCGGCGCGCGCCGCCCCGATCAGGGCGTTGGCCATGCGCGCGCCCGCGGTCTGGAGATCGGTCGTGATATCGCCGAGCCAGGTCTTGAGCTTTTGGCGCGGCGGTCCGAGACGCACCGCATCCTCGCCGATCAGCGTGTTCGAGAGCAGCAGCGTCTTGATCCCGGCGGCTTCAGCCGCCTCCAGGATCGGAACGGCGGCGGACTCCTCGTTCGACAGGATGAGGAAGTCGGGCTTGTCGGGACGTGCCACCACACCGAGGCCGAGCTCCTGCATGGTGCGATAGTTGCGTTCGCTGGTCAGCACCTCGACATGCGCGTCGAGCTTGCGGCCGGCGGCCTGCATGGTCTGCGCGACCATGTCCCAGTAGACCTCACCGGTCTTGCCGGGATTGACGAAGACGATGTCGAGGGGCCTGGCAAGGCCACGGCCGGCGGACGCGAAAACGCCGCAGGCCATGCCTGCAGCGAGCAATATGTGCAGGAATCTCGTCATTTCTCTTCGCCGCCCCCGATGGTTCCGAGATTGGACCCGCGTCCGCTAACACTTCGCAAAATCCACGCGGCCACAGCGGCACAGAGCTAATGAAAAGTATATCTGTCGTGACGAATTGAGATAAGCGAAGCACCGGCGATCAACCTGCCATTCCATGCTATCAACCAGCTGAAACCTCGACTCACCCCATCCCCATGGCCAAGAACACGCTTTCCTTCGTCTGCCAGAACTGCGGCGCGGCCTATAACCGCTGGCAGGGCAAGTGCGAGTCCTGCGGCGAGTGGAATACGCTCGCCGAGGAGGACACCAGCGGCAGCGTGCCGGTGTCGATCCGCTCCAGGCGCAAGGGGCGGACGTTCGCGCTGGAGAGCCTCGCCGGAAAGAGCCCGGACGCGCCGCGCCTGTCGTCAGGCATGACCGAGCTCGACCGCGTCACCGGCGGCGGCTTCGTCCGTGGCTCGGTGCTGCTGGTCGGCGGCGATCCCGGCATCGGCAAGTCGACGCTGCTGACGCAGGCGACCAGCTTGCTGGCGCGCGCCGGCCACCGCGTCGTCTACATCTCCGGCGAAGAGGCAGTGGCGCAGGTGCGGCTGCGCGCCGAACGGCTCGGGCTGTCGGATGCGCCGGTGCAGCTCGCCGCCGAGACCTCGGTGGAGGACATCGTCTCGACGCTGTCGGAAGGCGCGGTGCCGCGGCTGATCGTGATCGACTCGATCCAGACCATGTGGACCGACACGGTGGAGTCCGCGCCCGGCACGGTCACCCAGGTGCGCGCCTCGGCGCAGGCGCTGATCCGTTTCGCCAAGAAGACCGGGGCTGCCATCATCCTGGTCGGCCACGTCACCAAGGACGGCCAGATCGCCGGCCCCCGCGTGGTCGAGCACATGGTCGATGCCGTGATGTCGTTCGAGGGCGAAGGCTCGCAGCAATTCCGCATCCTGCGCGCCGTGAAGAACCGTTTCGGTCCGACCGACGAGATCGGCGTGTTCGAGATGACCGGTCTCGGCCTGCGCGAGGTCACAAACCCCTCGGAGCTGTTCCTGTCCGAGCGCGATCTCGGCACGCCCGGCACCGCAGTCTTCGCGGGTATCGAGGGCACGCGGCCCGTTCTGGTCGAACTGCAGGCGCTGGTGGCGCCGACCTCGCTCGGCACGCCGCGGCGCGCCGTGGTCGGCTGGGACCCGAGCCGGCTCTCGATGGTGCTGGCGGTGCTGGAAGCCCATTGCGGGGTCAAGCTGTCCGGCCACGACGTCTATCTGAACGTCGCCGGCGGCCTGCGCATCCACGAACCTGCCGCCGATCTCGCCGCCGCGGCGGCATTGGTGTCGTCCCTGGTGAATGCGCAATTGCCGACTGATGCGGTCTATTTCGGCGAGATCTCGCTGTCCGGCGTGGTGCGCCCGGTGGCCCAGACCCCGGCCCGGCTGAAGGAAGCCGCAAAACTCGGCTTTCAGCGCGCCGTGCTGCCCGAATCGGCGCGCGGCGAGACCGGCGGCGACGCCGGATTGTCGCTGAATGCGGTCAACAGCCTGACGACATTGGTGGCCGAGATCGCCGCCCGCGGCTCCCGCCGGGGCGAATCGAACACGCCGGCAGAGAAAAATGCCACACCGGCAAGATTCCGCCGTGGAGAGGCTTAGCCGGAGGTGACGCCGGAGGCCCCCGCCGCTATACAGCCGTCACAAAAGCAGCATGGGATTGCGTGGTTGCGGCCTTGCCGGAAACGCCGTCTGCGCCTCTTTTAGGGCAGCGGCCAAACACCGATTCGGCTGGAGCACCTTTGAAGCACGAGCGGACCAGACCAGCCGATGCCAGTTACCATCCTCGACCTGATCCTGCTCGGTGTGATGCTGATCTCGGGCCTGCTCGCCATGGTCCGCGGCTTCATGCGCGAAATCCTGTCGATCGCAGCCTGGGGCGCGGCGGCAATCGTGACGCTGTACTCCTTCTCGAAGCTACTGCCGACCGCCAAGACCTATTTCAGCAACGACACGGTGGCGAGCGTGGTGGTGATCGCCGGCGTGTTCGTCGGCACGCTGATCGTGGTCTCCGTGATCACGGTCCGGATCTCCGACATGATCCTGGATTCGCGCATCGGCGCGCTGGACCGCACCCTCGGCTTCCTGTTTGGCCTGGCTCGCGGGCTTTTGATCGTCGTGGTCGCCTTCTTGTTCTTCACCTGGCTGGTTCCGGACAAGCAGCGTCCGGACTGGGTCACGGGGGCGAAATCCCGCGTGGTGCTCCAGGGAACCGGGGATTGGCTGATGGCCCTCTTGCCCGATGACCCCGAGAACACCATCTTGAAGAGATTCAAGAAAAACAAACCAGATGATGATCAAGCTGATACCGAGCAGCAGCCTTCGGGCAGTGGCGACGGATACAGTAAACCTGCTCGTGACAGTTTGAAGAAACTGATCGAGAAACCTGCGGCGCGTTGATTGAGCTCCAGAGAGAGGCGCGGACGAGATGCGATACCCTGACCAGGACGCCCGACTTGATCTCGATCCAAACGCCGGTCCGGGCCCGGCCGCATTAAAGGTTCAGGACGATCTGGAGGGGGATACGCTGCGCGAGGAATGCGGCGTCTTCGGCATCTACGGTCACCCTGACGCTGCCGCCATCACCGCGCTCGGCCTCCACGCCCTTCAGCATCGCGGCCAGGAAGCCGCCGGCATCGTCTCCTACGACGGCAGCCGCTTTCATTCAGAACGCCGGCTCGGCCTCGTCGGCGACACCTTCTCTCGCCGCGAAGTGATCGACCGGCTGCCCGGCAATATGGCCGTCGGCCATGTCCGTTACTCCACCACCGGTGCCACCATCCTGCGCAACGTGCAGCCGTTGTTCGCCGAGCTCAATGCCGGCGGTCTCGCCGTCGCCCATAACGGCAATCTCACCAACGGGCTGACGCTGCGGCGCGAGTTGGTACGCCATGGCGCGATGATGCAGTCGACCACCGATACCGAGGTGATCCTGCACCTGGTCGCGCGCTCCAGGCGCAGCCGCTTCATCGAGCGCTATATCGACGCGCTGCGCGAGATCGAGGGTGCCTATGCGCTGGTCTCGCTGACCAACAAGAAGCTGGTCGGCGCGCGCGACCCGCGCGGCATCCGCCCCCTGGTGCTCGGCGAGCTCGACGGCTGCCCGATCCTGACCTCCGAGACCTGCGCGCTCGACATCATCGGCGCGCGCTTCGTCCGCGACATCGAGCCGGGCGAAGTCATCGTGTTCGACGAGAACGGCCAGGACATCCACAAGCCGTTCCCGCCGATGGCGCCGCGCCCCTGCATCTTCGAATACATCTACTTCTCCCGTCCGGATTCCATCGTCCATGGCCGTTCGGTCTACGAAGTACGCAAGGCCTTCGGTGCGCAGCTCGCGCGCGAGAGCCACGTGCCGATCGACGTCGTGGTGCCGGTGCCGGATTCCGGCGTGCCCGCCGCGGTCGGTTACAGCCAGCATTCCGGCGTGCCGTTCGAGCTCGGCATCATCCGCAACCACTATGTCGGCCGCACCTTCATCCAGCCGACCCAGGCGATCCGCGAGTCCGGCGTGCGCATGAAGCATTCGGCCAACCGCGCCGCGATCGAAGGCAAGCGCATCATCCTGATCGACGACTCGCTGGTGCGCGGCACCACCTCGAAGAAGATCGTGCGCATGATGCGCGATGCCGGCGCCAAGGAGGTCCATTTCCGTCTCGCCTCGCCGCCGATCCTCTATCCCGATTATTACGGCATCGACCTGCCCGACCGCGGCGGTCTCCTGGCTGCGACGCATTCGCTGGAGGAGATGCGCGATATCATCGGCGCCGACTCGCTCGCCTTCCTGTCGATCGACGGCATGTACCGCGCCATGGGCGAGCCCGGTCGCGACCCTGCCAATCCGAAGTTCTCGGATCACTGTTTTACCGGCGCCTATCCGACCCACCTCACCGACCAGACCCAGACCGAGCCGCAGCCGCGGCAGCTGTCGCTGCTGGCGGAGGCGAGCTGACCATCTGCTGTCATTCCGGGGCGCGCGCAGCGCGAACCCGGAATCCCGATATTGTCTGGTAAGCCTCTGGATTCCGGGTTCGATGCTTGGCATCGCCCCGGAATGACGCCGATGCGGGGGGCTTGTCCCGGCCGTCCACGGCTGTAAAACCCCGCCATGACCAATCCCCTCACCAATCGCATCGCTCTCGTCACCGGCGCCTCACGCGGCATCGGCTTCGCCACGGCAATCGCCCTGGCGAAGGCCGGCGCGCACATCATTGCCACCGCGCGCACGCAGGGCGGGCTGGAAGAGCTCGACGACGAGATCCGCAAGGTCGACGGCAGCGCCACCCTGGTGCCGCTCAACCTCACCGACTCCGACGGCATCGCGCGGTTGGGCGCCGGGCTGCACGAGCGCTACGGCAGGCTCGACATCCTCGTCGGCAATGCCGGCGTGCTCGGCCCCTCCTCGCCGATCGGCCATATCGAGCTGAAGACCTTCAACGACGTCATGGCGGTCAACGTCTCCGCGAACTTCCAGCTGATCCGCTGCATGGAGCCGCTGCTGAAGCAGTCCGATGCCGGTCGCGTCGTCTTCATCACCTCGGGCGCCGCCAACAAGGCGACCGCCTATGTCAGCCCCTACGCCGCGTCCAAGGCCGCGCTGGAAACGCTGGCCCGCGCCTGGGCGCAGGAGACCGCGAACACGAAGCTGCGCGTCAATTTGTTCAACCCCGGCCCGGTCCGCACCCGCATGCGCGCCACGCTGATGCCCGGCGAGGATCCGGCGACGCTGGACACGCCGGAGCAGGTCGCCGAACTCATCGTTCCGATGTGCGCGCCGGAATGGACCGCGACCGGAAAATTCTACGACTACAAGACCCGCAGCCTGATGAGCTTCCGCGCGCCGGCCTGAGCGGCCGCGATGCCCCGGCAATTCCACTGGTGCACGCCATTGGCGATCGATGCCAAGGGTAACGTCTATACCGCCGACGTCGGTACCGGAAAGCGCATCCAGAAATTCGAGCTGACATCACATCGAAGGCGCTCAAATAGCGTCTCAACGCATGTTGTCCAAAGGTTAACCGACGGATGACGCTACGACGCGGCATCATCCGGCTTTAAGCGCATTGCCGCGGGCCCTGGGACAGGCTAGAGCGATCTGCCGGAACAAAGCTCCTCGAGAGAGCCGTCCGCATGTTTGACAGTGGAGGAATCCTTTTATGACGACGACGTTCGCGCGCCGCTATGCGGCCCTTCTGGCCTGTGCCGCCTTCGGTTTTGCAACTTCCGCCTATGCGCAGGACAAGACCGTCAAGATCGGCGTGCTCAATGACATGTCGAGCCTCTATGCCGACATCGGCGGACCGAACTCCGTGGTCGCGATCAAGATGGCGATCGAGGATTCCGGCCTGCTCAAGAAGGGCTGGAAGATCGACGTCGTCAGCGGCGACCATCAGAACAAGCCCGACGTCGGCGTCAACATCGCCCGGCAGTGGATCGATAACGAGAAGGTCGACGCAATTGCGGATACGCCGAACTCCGGCGTCGCGCTGGCGGTCAGCAACCTCGTCAAGGAGAAGAATTCGGTGCTGCTGAATTCCGGCGCCGCTTCCGCCGACCTGACCGGCAAGGCCTGCACGCCGAACACGGTTTCGTTCACCTATGACACCTACATGCTGGCCAACGGCACCGGCAAGGCGCTGACCAAGGCCGGCGGCGACACGTGGTTCTTCCTGACCTCCGACTACGCCTTCGGCCATGCGCTGGAGCGCGACACGTCGGCCGTGGTCACCGCCAACGGCGGCAAGGTGCTCGGCGGCGTCAAGCATCCGATCAACACCGCGGACTTCTCCTCCTTCCTTCTGCAGGCGCAATCCTCGAAGGCCAAGGTGATCGGGCTCGCCAATGCCGGCGGCGACACCACCAACGCGATCAAACAGGCCGCCGAGTTCGGTATCGTTCAGGGCGGCCAGAAGCTCGCCGCGCTCCTGCTCTTCATCAACGACGTGCACTCGCTCGGTCTGAAGACCGCGCATGGCCTGACCTTCACCGAGTCCTTCTATTGGGACATGAACGACCAGACCCGGGCCTGGTCCAAGCGGTTTTCCGCTGCAGCCAGCAAGAACGCGATGCCGTCGATGACACAGGCCGGCAACTACGCGATGGTGCTGCACTATCTCAAAGCGATGGACGCGCTCGGCGGCAACCCGCATGACGGTGCCAAGGTCGTCGCCAAGATGAAGGAGTTGCCGACCGACGACCCGCTGTTCGGCAAGGGCCCGCTCCGCGCCGACGGCCGCCGGCTCATTCCGGCCTATCTGTTCGAGGTGAAGAAGCCCGAGGAGTCGAAGGGACCGTGGGACTACTACAAGCAGATCGCCACGATTGCTCCGGAAGATGCGGCCAAGCCGCTCAAGGACAGCGATTGCCCGCTGGTGAAGAAATAAATCGAGAACTCATAGGGTGGGTTAGCCTTGCGGCTGCGCGAAGCGCAGTCCACTGGCGTAACCCACCTCTTCTCTCGCGCCGACGAAGGTGGCGGACTACGCTCCGCTAATCCGCCCTACGGCTCCGTGGACTTGGCGCCACCCAGCGTCCGCACCGCGATCGCCACGCACACCACCATCAGCATCGCCGCAAGCAGGAACGGCGCACCGGGCAAATGCAGCGGCGCGCTGGCGCCGATGAAGTAGGAAAAGGTCAGCGTGAACAGGAACGGGCCGACGAGCTGCGACACGCTCTGCACGCTCGCGGTCGCCCCCTGCAGCTGGCCCTGCTGATCAGGCGCGACCAGCCGCGTCATCAGCGATTGCGAGGCGGCCCCCGAGATGCCCCACAGCGCCAGAATGGGAATCCCGATCCAGGATAGCGGCCCGGTCGGCGCAGCGCCGAGGACCACGAACCCAACCGCGCCACAGCACAGGCCAAGCAATAACGCATTCCGCTCGCCGAGCGCACGCACGATCGGGCCGATCGCGAGCCCCTGCACCACCATGGCGCAGATGCCGACCATCGCCAGCGTCAATCCCACGGTCTTGGAATCCCAGCCGTAGCGATAGGTCGCATAGAGCACGAAGGTCGAGGGCAGCACGACATGTGCGACCTGTGCGATGAAATTGACGATGGATAGCGCTGCGAGCACCGCGTTGGAACGCAGCAGGCGGAGCGCGCCGGCCGGATTGGCACTTCGCCAGCGGAACGGCGAGCGCTTGTCGGGCGCCAGCGATTCCGGCAGGACGAACAGCCCATAGAGCGCATTGGCAAGGCTCAATCCCGCCGACGCCCAGAACGGCAGCCGCGGATCGATGTCGCCGAGCAGACCGCCCAACGCAGGACCGAGGACGAAGCCGGCGCCAAAAGCTGCACCGATCCGGCCGAAGATCGCCGCGCGGCGCTCCGGCGGCGTGACGTCGGCGATATAGGCAAAGGCCGTCGAGATGCTGGCCGACGTGATCCCGGAGATCACGCGGCCGACGAACAGCCATGCCAGGGACGGCGCGAGTGCCATCAGCACGTAGTCGGCCGCGAGCCCGAAATTCGACAGCAGCACCACCGGTCGGCGCCCGAAGCGGTCCGACAGCGCGCCAAGCAGTGGCGAGAACACGAACTGCATCAGCGCCCAGGCGGTGCCGAACAAACCGAAGATGCGCGCCGCATGCGCGGCGTCGTTGTCGACAAAGCTCTCGATCAGCTTCGGCAGGATCGGCATGATCACGCCGAGCGCGAGCATGTCGAGCAGGATGGTGACGAAGATGAAAGCGACCGCGCCGCGCCGGATTGGCGCTGCGCTGTACGCCACC
The DNA here is from genome assembly GCF_016616425.1 of Bradyrhizobium diazoefficiens. Classification (NCBI taxonomy): domain Bacteria; kingdom Pseudomonadati; phylum Pseudomonadota; class Alphaproteobacteria; order Hyphomicrobiales; family Nitrobacteraceae; genus Bradyrhizobium; species Bradyrhizobium diazoefficiens. Next base: position 3,586,973 of record NZ_CP067101.1, on the reverse strand, counting down.
GCCTCGCCGGTACCCTCGCTCACGACGGCCGCTTGCGCTTGTGGGCGAAGGGATTGGCCTTCTCGCGCAGAGTGATGCGCACCGGCGTGCCCGGCAGATCGAAGCTCTCACGCATGGAATTCGTGAGATAGCGCAAATAGGACTGCGGCACCGCGTCCGCGCGCGAGCAGAACAGCACGAAGCTCGGCGGGCGCGCCTTGTTCTGCGTGATGTAATTCAGCTTCAGCCTGCGGCCGGACACCGCGGGCGGCGGATTGGCCTGGACCGCCTGCTCGAACCAGCGATTGAGCGCCGAGGTCGGCACGCGCCTGTTCCAGACTGCGTAGGCGTCCTGGATCGCCTGCATCAGGCGGTCGATGCCCTCGCCCATCAGGCCCGAGACGGCGACGATCGGCACACCCTTGACCTGCGGCAACCAGTGATCGGCATCGCGGCGCAGGCCCGAGATCGCGCCGCCGCCCTTGGTCTCCATCAGGTCCCATTTGTTGACGGCGAGCACGATCGCGCGGCCCTCGCGCTCGATCAGATCGGCAATGCGCAGATCCTGCTCCTCGAAGCGGTTCTGCGTGTCCATCATCAGAACGACGACTTCGGCAAATCGCACCGCGCGCAGTGCGTCGGCGACCGAGAGCTTTTCCAGCTTCTCCTCGATGCGCGAGCGCCGGCGCAGGCCGGCGGTGTCGAACACGCGGAAATCGCGGCCCTTCCAGTTGATCTCGACCGCGATGGAATCGCGCGTGGTGCCGGCCTCCGGACTCGTCAGCAGGCGCTCCTCGCCGAGCAGATGGTTGATCAGCGTCGACTTGCCGGCATTGGGCCGGCCGACGATGGCAACCCGGATCGGGCGCGTCGCGGCCTCTTCCTCGGTGAGGGGCGCGTCGTCCTCGGCCTCGTCTTCGTCGACGGGCTCCGGCATCAGCTTGGCCAGCGCATCGTAGAGCTCGCCCATGCCCTCGCCATGCTCGGCCGAGATCTGGATGGGGTCGCCAAGGCCGAGCGCGAAGGCTTCCATCGCGCCGGCATCGCCGTGCTTGCCCTCGCTCTTGTTGGCGACCAGCAGCACCGGCTTGTCGGCCTTGCGGGCGAAATCGGCGAAAGCGCGATCGGTGGGCGTGAGGCCGACGCGGGCATCGACGACGAAGAACAGCGCGTCGGCCTGTGCGATCGCGGTCTCGGTCTGCTCCTGCATGCGCGCGGTCAGCGAGCCCCTGGCGCCCTCGTCGAGGCCGGCGGTGTCGATGATGGTGAATTCGAGGTCGCCGAGCCTCGCCTCACCCTCGCGGCGGTCGCGGGTGACGCCCGGCAGGTCATCGACGAGCGCGAGCTTCTGTCCAACCAGGCGGTTGAACAGCGTCGATTTGCCGACATTGGGCCGGCCGATGATGGCGATTGTGAAGGACATCGGTCATTCGTGCGCTGCCGAGGCTGCGCCTGTCAATGTAATGGGAAAAACTAGCGCGAGAAGCTGCCGCTCGGCAGCGGTGCCGGGAAGGCACTCTGCGATTGCTGCTGCGTGGTCTGGGCCGGTTGCGCCTGCTGGACCGGCTGATCCGGCGGCGGCGCGGTGGTGCGCTTGCGGACGATCTTGTGCTTGGGCGGCGGAGCGGTCGTGGGTGGCGCCGCCTCCGGCTGAGCCTCGCCATCGACCTCGCCGGCGGACGCTTCAGCCGGTGCTGCTGCTGTGGCAGCCGGCCGCCTGGTCTTCTTCGCATGGGCCCCCTTCGCCGGCTTGGCCGGCTCGGGCGGCGGCTCCGCAGGCAAAGCCGCGACGGCAGGCGCGTTCGGATCGGGCTCCTGCTCCGCGCCCTTGTACAGCTCCTTCGGGACGCCCTGCTCGAGGCCCGGCACACCCTCCGGGAAGACCGGCTTGCGGTCACCCGGCAGCTTCTTCTTGGTGTCGAGGAAGTCGAGCAGGTCGCTTGGATCGAAGCTGGAGCAGCCGCCCAGAACGCCCGTGAAGGCGATCAGGACGGCGGCTGCGATCAAGCGTGGCGTGCGGCGCATCTTGTGTCTCGTTACGTCAGAGGGCCGTCGTCAGCTCTTGGCGACGGGCGGCAGCAGGGCCTGGAGCGCCTCAGCGCGCGAGCGCAGGCCGGGCGGCGTTTCACCGTCTTCGGCAATCGCATCGAGCCATTTGCGGGCCGCGGTCATGTCGTTGTTGCGCCAGGCCGACAGCGCCAGCATCTCGCGGGCGCTGTGGCGGAAGGTCGATTTGGGCGCGGCGGAAGGCTCCAGCCGCTGCTGCATGTCGGCATAGCTGGCGCTGTCGAGCAGCAGACCGGCAGCGCGGATCTTCGCCAGATCCTGCCACTCGCCGCCTACGCTGCCGTCGGCAGCAATGTCGTCATACATTTTCGCGGCAGCCTTGGGATCGCGGCTGGCGGCCTCGCCCGCGGCGCGCAGCCGCGCCAGGGTGCGATAGCCCCACGGCGCGTTTGCGGCGAGCTCGGTGAAGGCGGCCTCAGCCTCCGCGTGCTTGTCCTGGTCGGACAGCTCGACCGCCTTCTCGAAGGCGGCGCCGGCCTCAGCGGCCTTCTTGGCCTCCAGATACTGGTAGCCGCGCCAGCCGCCGACGGCAGCCACGATCAGCACCATCAGGGCGATGAAGTAGATCGAATATTTGTCCCACAGCCTCTTGAGCTGTTCGCGACGTACTTCCTCGTCGACTTCGTCAAATAATTCAGACACTTATGCTAATCCCATACCCGTCCGGGGACGCGCGCCGAAGCGTTCGCGTCAGGAATCCCGTCCCCCGTGTGCCGGCGAGGTACCCTAACGATATGGCGGTGGCAAGGCAAAGCGAGCCCGATCAAGGCGTTAACCACCCGGAAGAGCCCGGGGGCGCCTGTCCGGCTCAGGCTCCCAGGCGCTCCCGCAACTGCCGTTTCAGCACCTTGCCATTGGCATTGCGCGGCAGCGGGTCTGCCGTGATCGCCATGGTTTCGGGAACCTTGTAGTCGGACAGGCGCTCGGCGCACCAGGCCCGCAGGGCCTCCCCGGCGACCGGCGCGCGCGTCACGACCACGGCGTGGACGCGCTCACCCAGCACCGGGCAGGCCTTGGCGACGATCGCACTCTCAACCACGGCGGGATGGCCTGCCAGCACCGATTCGACCTCGGCCGAATAGATCTTCAGGCCGCCGCGATTGATCATGTCCTTCTGCCGGTCGAAGACGCGAACGAACCCTTCCGCATCGACCGAGCCGAGATCGCCCGAGTGCCAGAAACCGGCAGTAAAACTCTCGGCTGTGGCCTTCGGGTTATTCCAATAGCCCTTGATGACGGAGCCGCTCTGGATCCAAAGCTCACCGATCTCGCCGTGCGGCAGTTCGCGCCCATTCGCATCCATCGCGACGATGTGCGCCCCGGGGCACGGCAGGCCGACGCTGTCGATGTGGCTCTCGGTCAGTTCGCCCGGCATGATCGTCGAGGGCGACGTCGTCTCGGTCGCGCCGTAACAGTTCATCAGCATCAAGCCGGGAATCTTCGCCTTGAGCTTCTCGATGGTCGCGACCGGCATCGGCGCGCCGCCAAAACCGCCGATGCGCCAGCTCGTCAGATCGTAGCTGTCGAAATCCGCCTGGAGCAGACAGAGATTATACATCGCCGGCACCATCACCGTGTAGGTGACACGCTCGCGCGCCGCGAGCTTGAGATAGTCGGCGGTCTTGAACTCGGGCATGATGATCAGCGCGCCGCCGCAGCGGATCATCGTCGTGATGTTGGCGACGACGCCGGTGACGTGGCCGAGCGGCACCGCTGCGATCGAGCGGTCCGCTTGCGTGAGCTGCAGGCAAGACACGAACACCATCGAGGAATGGATGATGTTGCAATGGGCCAGCATCGCCCCCTTCGGCTTGCCTGTCGTGCCCGAGGTGTAGAGGATCATCGCGGTGTCCTCCTCGCTCGTTTCGACGGGCGCCGAAGCCGGGGCGTTGTCGGCGAGCACGACGAATCGTGACAGAGCCGGATCGTCGTCGATGGCGATACGGTGGACCAGATCGGGCACATCCTGTGCATCGGGCAGCCGCTCCGCGAGCGCCGCCTCATGGATCAGGCTCTTCGCGCCGCAATCGGTGAGCACATAGGCGATCTCCGGCTTCTGCTGGCGCGTGCTGAGCAGCACCGTCACCAGCCCCTCGTGCGCGGCAGCAAACAGCAGCAGCGGAAACTCGATACGGTTGCCGAGCAGGATCGCGACGCGGTCGCCGCGCTGCAATCCCAGCTTGCGAAGACCTGCCGCGATCCGCCTCGCCTGCTCCACGGCCTGCCGCCAGCTCAGCCGGACATTGCCGGAGATCAGCGCCTCACCATCGGGATTGCGGGCACAGGCGTCCGCAATCATCGTCCACAGACTCGCCGGCCGGTCGCAAAAGGCCGGCACCACCCGATCGCCAAAGCGCGCCTCGAACCGCATCGGCGGAATCCGAGATTGCGACCAGTCCATCGGAACCTCCTCGGCTTGTTGCTTTGTCACCTTCCGCGCATGGCTGCGCGGAACGGACTTGCGCTGATCGGCTGCGGTTAGACTCCCACGACCGGCACGCCGATCACGACCGGATGGAACACGAACGCCAGGGCCAGATAGACGACGACACCGACCGCGACCGCGATCAGGTCGTTGGTGACGCCGCCCACCGGAATCGGCGGGGCACCGGCGTCGGTGCGATGCTTCAGGGAAATGCGGTCATAGACTGCCCAACCCAGGAACGATCCGAACAGGATGATGGAGCCGAGATCGCCGTTGGCCAAGAGATGCGCTACCGCCCACAACTTGATGCCGGCCAGCATCGGATGCTTCAGCGTCGCATAGATGCGGCCGCGCAAGTAAGACGCCACGACCAGGATCACCGCGGGCAGCATCAGCGCGACCGCGATATGCTTCAGCGCCTTCGGCGGATACCAGACGTCGATCCAGCCGGAGCTGCGATAATGGGCAAAGCCCCAGATGATCAGCGCGAGCCCAGCGAGCGAGAGCAGAGCATAGACGATCTTGTAGGTCCCCTCGCCCAGCCTCGCGATCGCCTGCGCGCGCGCCTTACGTTTGGTGGTGAACACATGCGTTGCAAAAAACAGCGCAAGCCCCAGGATCATGATCAGCAGACCCACGACATCCTCCCCTTCAGCCAACGCCCCCGCCTCTGAGGTATCATCGATTGACCGCAAGTCGCAACTCTCACGTCTTATGCCGAGAACAGAGAGCTATTTCCCGAGCTGGCGATTGTCGATATATCGGATCGCGATCGGCCTCCCGGCCAATGCACCGCCAAGGCCATCGGTGAACTTCAGCGGCAGGCAGGCATTGAGCGATGCATTGATCGCATTAAGGTAGGTCGTTCGGGTATCGGCGGGGACACCGGCGGTCGCATAAGTCAGGCGCGGCGGGCCAATCAGACCACCCATTTTGTTGAAGCTGAAACGCACCGACATCTGCATGCCCGCGCGCGCATTGTCCGATGGCGGCGCCCAGCAGCTGCGCAACTCGGCGAAGAGATCGCCGATCGTGTCGAGATCGTGATCGGGCTTTTGATATTTGGCGCGATCGGCTTCCGCCGGGACGCTCTCGATCTTGAGTTGAAGGTTCTGGCCGGTGGGATAGTCGATCTCGGGAATGCAGGGGCCGGGCTCGAGGGGGCTGCAATAGGATGGCGTGCAGGGCCGATTGTCGAGCACGCTGCACGGCTCGTGCGCAAACGGAATCGGATTGATCTGGCGGGGTCGTCGCGCGTCGGCGGCAACCGTCGAAATCGCCAGCAGGAGAACAACAAGGATGCCGCGCCACATGGAGTGAACTCGCGATGCCATACGCCGGGAACGTGGCCTTGCCTCCGACAACGTCAAGCCTATGAACGTTCACATGCCTGCGTTCATTGACGGTGTCGTCGCCCGGCTTGCCGTCTTCGCTGAAGCTTCGCCGGCCCAAATACCGAATGCCCGGCGAAGCCTTTGGCGGAGCCGGGACCGGGCGACCCGGTACTCCGGGACAGTGATTGAGCCGAGGGGCCGCGGCGTACTGGATGCCCCGTTCCCGGCTCCGCCAAGCTACGCCGGGCTTATAAGCGCACTCGGCCGGCGAAGCTTCAGCGAAGACGGCAAGCCGGGGCATGACAGCGGAGGTGTGATCGCGCAGTGTGGCGGCGCTACCGATGGGCCGAAGCCGCCCCTACCCCTTCTTCTTGACGTCCTTGACGTTGGTGAACTCGATGCCCTCGGCGCGCTCCTTCGTGTAGCCGAGATAGAACTCGTTCCGCGCCAGATACACGGGATCGCCGTCGACGTCGTCGGCGATGCTGGAGGTGTTGGCGGCGATGAAGGTGTCGAGCTTCTTGCGGTCGTCCGAGGAGACCCAGCGCGCCAGCTGGAACTCGCTGACCTCGAACTCGACCGGCAGAGAATACTCCGCTTCCAGCCGCGCCTTCAGCACGTCGAGCTGCAGCGCCCCGACCACGCCGACGAGCGCCGGCGCACCGTCGCGCGGGCGGAACACCTGCACCACGCCCTCTTCCGACATCTGCTGCAGCGCTTCCTTCAGCTTCTTCGCCTTCATCGCGTCGGTGAGACGGACGCGGCGGACGATTTCCGGCGCGAAGCTCGGCACGCCGACGAAGTTGAAATCCTCACCCTCGGTCAGCGTGTCGCCGATACGCAGCGTGCCGTGATTGGGAATGCCGACGACGTCGCCGGCGAAGGCTTCGTCCGCGACCGAGCGGTCCTGGGCGAAGAAGAATTGCGGGCTCGACAGCGGCATGCTCTTGCCGGTGCGCACGAGCTTGGCTTTCATACCGCGGCTGAGCTTGCCGGAGCATAGGCGCGCGAACGCGATGCGGTCGCGGTGGTTCGGATCCATGTTGGCCTGGATCTTGAAGACGAAGGCGCTCATGCGCGGATCGGTGGCTTCGACCTTGCGCTGGTCGCTGTCCTGCGCGCGCGGCTCGGGAGCGAACTTGCCGAGACCTTCCAGCAGGTCGCCGACGCCGAAATTGCGCAGCGCGCTGCCGAAATAGACCGGCGTCAGATGGCCCTCGCGGAACGCTTCGAGCTCGAACGGTTTTGAAGCTTCGGTGACGAGCTCGAGCTCGTCCTTCACGGCAGAGACGTCGAGATTGGCGTTGAGCTTGGCGAGTTCTTCGATTTTGATCTGTTGTGCTGCGCCGGTCTTGGCGCCGCCGCCTTCGAGCAGGCGCACGCCGCCATCGACGACGTCGTAGGTGCCGAGGAAGTCGCGGCCGCGGCCGACCGGCCAGGTCATCGGCGTGGTGTCGAGCGCCAGCGTCTTCTCGATCTCGTCGAGCAGCTCGAAGACGTCGCGGCTCTCGCGGTCCATCTTGTTGATGAAGGTGATGATCGGGATATCGCGCAGGCGGCACACCTCGAACAGCTTCCGGGTGCGCGCCTCAATGCCCTTGGCGGCGTCGATCACCATAACGGCGGAATCGACCGCCGTGAGGGTGCGATAGGTGTCTTCCGAAAAGTCCTCGTGGCCCGGCGTATCCAGCAGGTTGAAGACGAGACCTTCGAACTCGAAGGTCATCACCGAGGTCACGACCGAGATGCCGCGCTCGCGCTCGATCTTCATCCAGTCCGAACGCGTGTTGCGCCGCTCGCCCTTGGCCTTGACCTGGCCGGCGAGATTGATGGCGCCGCCGAACAGCAGCAGCTTCTCGGTCAGCGTCGTCTTGCCGGCGTCGGGGTGCGAGATGATCGCAAAAGTGCGTCGCCGCGACACTTCAGCGGCAAGCGGGGATCGGGCCGGCGATTCGGCTGTGGTGGTAGCGATGTCGGACATGGCGGCAGCGTTTGGCAGGGAAAACGGGCCTGATCAAGCCTCATTTGGTGATTGCGGCGCCCTTCGGCCAGCCCCATATCGGCTGTGATCGGATAGATCTTGGGGAAGGACGGCCTTCCAGCTCGTCAGCCTATAGCCGCGGGGACGACCCTGCCTTGCATGGAGGGTCGTCATGGCCTGGAGCATCCTGTTCGTCGCGGGTCTTCTCGAGATCACCTGGGCGATCGGCCTGAAATATACCGAGGGCTTTACCCGACTTGTTCCGTCCGCCGTCACGCTCGCGGCCATGGGCGGCAGCATCATCCTGCTCGGACTCGCTCTCAAATCGCTACCCGTCGGAACTGCCTATGCGGTCTGGACCGGCATCGGCGCGGTCGGCACGGCGACGCTGGGCATCATCCTGTTCGGCGAGCCGGCGACGGCCCTCCGTCTTGCCAGCATCGGGCTCATCGTCGCCGGGATTGTCGGGCTGAAGCTCGTTACTTGACGAACATCTTGACCGCCCACCAGGTCAGCGCCGCGACGACGGCCGAAGCCGGGATCGTGATCACCCAGGCGTAGACGATCGAGCTTGCAACATTCCAGCGCACCGCCGAGACGCGGCGGGCGGCGCCGACGCCGACGATGGCGCCGGTGATGGTGTGGGTGGTGGAGACGGGAACCCCGAGGAAGGTCGCCATGAACAGGGTCGCGGCGCCGCCGGTTTCGGCGCAAAAGCCCTGCATCGGCGTCAATTTCGTGATGCGCAGGCCCATGGTGCGGACGATGCGCCAGCCGCCCATCAGCGTGCCCAGCGCCATCGCCGCCTGGCATGACAGCACCACCCAGAACGGCACCGAGAATTGACTGCCGAGATGCCCCTGCGAATAGAGCAGCACCGCGATGATGCCCATGGTCTTCTGTGCGTCGTTGCCGCCATGGCCGAGCGAATAGAGCGAGGCGGAGGCGAACTGCAGGATGCGGAAGGCGCGATCGACCGCGAACGGCGTCGAGCGCACCGAAGCCCAGGACACGATCGCCACCAGCAGCATCGCCAGCAGGAAGCCGACCAGCGGCGACAGCACGATCGCCAGCAGCGTCTTCGACAATCCGCTCCACACCGCCGCCGCGAGCCCGCCCTTGGCCATGCCGCCGCCTACGAGGCCGCCGATCAGCGCATGCGACGACGAGGACGGGATACCGAGCGCCCAGGTCACGAGATTCCAGACGATGGCCCCGACCAGCGCCGCGAAGATCACCTGGGCATCGACGATGGCGGGATCGATGATGCCGATGCCGATGGTCTGGGCGACGTGCAGGCCGAACACCATGAAGGCCACGAAATTGAAGAATGCCGCCCAGATCACCGCAAATTGCGGCCGCAGCACGCGGGTCGAGACGATGGTCGCGATCGAATTGGCAGCGTCGTGCAGGCCGTTCAGGAAGTCGAACAGCAGCGCGACGGCGATCAGTCCGACCAGGACGGGAAGACCCAACGCAGCATCCACAGCGGCCCCGCCTTAGACTTTGCGCATGATGTCCGCGCAAACGCGTTCAGCGTTTGTCGCGAAGGAAAACCGCGATGCACTTTTCTGGATCATGCGTTAAACTTGCTCGATGACGATGCTGTTGATCTCGTTCGCGACGTCGTCGAAGCGATCGGCCACCTTTTCGAGGTGATCGTAGATCTCGGCGCCGACGATGAAGTCCATCGCGTTGCCGTCGCGATGCTTGAGAAACAACTCCTTCAGACCGATGTCATGGAGATCGTCGACGCGGCCTTCCAGCTTGCCCAGCTCTTCCGTGATGGCGCTCAGCATGGCCACGTTCGGCCCGATCGATTGCATCAGCGGCAAGGCGCGACCGACCAGGTTGGCGCATTCGATCAGGAGCCCGCCGATCTCGCGCATCGGCGGCTCGAAGGTGCGGACCTCGAACAGCATCACCGCCTTGGCCGTCTGCTGCATCTGGTCGATGGCGTCGTCCATCGAGGTGATGAGACTCTTGATGTCGCCGCGGTCGAACGGGGTGATGAAGGTGCGGCGCACCGCCGTCAGCACCTCGCGCGTGATGTTGTCGGCGTCATTCTCGAACTGGTTGACGCGCTGGCAATAGACCGGCGTCTCCTCACCCCCGCTCAGCATGCTCTGGAGCGCGATGGAGCCCTGGATCACCGTCTGGGCATGGCGGTCGAACAGGTCGAAGAACCGTTCTTCCTTGGGCAGGAAAGCGCGAAACCATCGCATCATGGGGGGCAGGCTACCGGTTTGGAAATGGCCCGGCCCGGACGGGGCCGTCATGAAACTGTCATAGACCATTTTTGATCCGCGTGCGTGTCCTCTCACGCGCGCGGAGCCGGGTCATCCACTGCTTTCAGGCAACAAGTAAATTGACGTCGAATCAAATACTTAGAGCGACCGCCGGAAGTAATGCGCGACTTCACCGACGACGCCGCGGCGGAAGGTGAGCACGCAGATCACGAAGATCGAGCCCTGGATCACCGTCACCCACTGGCCGAAGCCCGCCAGATATTGCTGCATGGCGATGATCACGAAGGCGCCGACCACGGGACCGAAGATGGTGCCGAGACCGCCAACCAGCGTCATCAGCACGACTTCACCCGACATCGACCAGTGGACGTCCGTGAGCGAGGCGTTCTGCGCCACGAACACTTTCAGCGCACCGGCAAAACCGGCCAGCGTGCCGGACAGAACGAAAGCCAGGAACTTGTACTGGTCTGTCCGGTAGCCGAGCGAGATCGCCCGCGGCTCATTCTCGCGAATCGCCTTCAGGACTTCGCCGAACGGCGAGTTGATGATGCGGAAGATCAGCAGGAAGCCCGCAAGGAAGCCGACCAGAATGACGTAGTAGAGCACGGTCGGCTGGGACAGATCGAACAGGCCGAACATGTGCCCTTGCGGAATGCCCTGGATGCCGTCCTCGCCATGGGTGAACGGGGCCTGAAGGTAGATGAAGTAGAGGAGCTGCGACAGCGCCAGCGTGATCATAGAGAAATAGATGCCTTGGCGGCGGATCGAGATGTAGCCCGTGATGATCGAGAGCACGAAAGCACCGGCGATGCCGACGAGGATGCCGAGCTCCGGCGGCAACGCCCACACCTTCAGCGCATGCGCGCTGCAATAGCCGGCAGTTCCCAGGAACATCGCGTGGCCGAACGACAGCAGGCCGCCATAGCCGATCAGCAGGTTGAAGGCACAGGCGAGCAGCGCGAAGCACAGCGCCTGCATCACGAAGTACGGGTAGACTCCCGTGAATGGCACCGACGCCAGGAGCAGCGCCATCACTGCGAACGCGATCATCTCGTCGCGCATCGCGCGAGGGGTCGTCGGCAGCGTGTCGTCCGTCAGGGTTGTCATATCAGGCCGCCCTTCCCGTCAATCCCGTTGGCTTCACCAAGAGCACCAGCACCATCAGCACGAACACGACGGTGTTGGAGGCCTCGGGGTAGAAGTACTTGGTCAGCCCCTCGATCACGCCGAGCGCAAAGCCGGTGATGATCGAGCCCATGATCGACCCCATGCCGCCGATCACGACCACCGCGAACACGACGATGATGAGGTCGGCGCCCATCAGCGGCCGCACCTGATTGATCGGCGCCGAAAGCACGCCGGCGAGTGCGGCGAGGCCGACGCCGAGACCGTAGGTCAGCGTGATCATGCGGGGCACGTTGACGCCGAAGGCGCGCACCAGCGTCGGGTTTTCGGTGGCGGCGCGCAGGTAAGCGCCGAGCCGCGTCTTCTCGATCAGGAACCACGTCGCGATGCACACGATCAGCGAGAAGATCACGACCCAGCCGCGATAGACGGGCAAGAACATGAAGCCGAGATTCATGCCGCCCCTGAGCTGGTCCGGAATGGCGTAAGGCAGGCCGGAGGAACCGAAATAGTTCTGGAACACGCCCTGCACGATCAGCGCGATACCGAAGGTCAGGAGCAGCCCATAGAGATGGTCGAGCCCGGTCAGCCATTGCAGCATGGTACGCTCCAGGATCATGCCGAAGATGCCGACGATGATGGGTGCGATCAGCAGCGCCCACCAGTAACTGATCCCGCCGAGACTGAGCAGGAAATAAGCAACGAAGGCGCCCATCATGTAGAGCGCGCCATGGGCGAAATTGATGATGTTGAGCATGCCGAAGATCACGGCGAGGCCCAGACTGAGTAGCGCATAGAACGAGCCGTTGATCAGTCCCACCAGTAGCTGAGCGTATAGAGCCTGCATCGATTTCGCACCCGGTCCGTTCGGCATTCGCTGAAAGTCGCCCGCAGGTCTCGAGACCTGCGGGCGGTCATTTTACTTCTTCAAGAGCGGGCACTTGCTCTCGGACAGCGGCCTGAAGGCCTTGTCTGCCGGGGTCGTGCCGATCAGCTTGTAGTAGTCCCAAGGTCCTTTCGATTCTGCAGGCGTCTTTACTTCAAAAAGATACGCGGGATGCAGCGCCCGGCCGTTCGGCTCGATGCTGCCCTTGCCGAACAACGGATCGTCGGTCGGTATCTCCTTCATCTTCGCGACGACCTTGGCACCATCGTGCGGATTTCCGCCAAGAGCCTCAAGCGCCTTGAAATAATGCAGCAGGCCGGAATAGACGCCCGCCTGGACCATGGTCGGCATCGCCTTGTTCTTGGCACGCTCGGCGAACCGCTTCGAAAACGCGCGGGTCTGATCGTTCATGTCCCAGTAGAACGTCGAGCTCAGATTGAGGCCCTGCGCGACATTGAGGCCGAGCGAGTGGACGTCGGTTAGAAACAGCAGCAGGCCCGCCAGCTTCTGACCGCCTTTGACGATGCCGAATTCCGCAGCCTGTTTGATCGTGTTGGTGGTGTCGCCGCCGGCATTGGCCATGCCGATGATCTTCGCCTTCGACGCCTGCGCCTGCAGCAGGAAAGAGGAGAAATCGGCGTTGTTCAGCGGGACCTTGACGTCTCCGAGAACCTTGCCGCCGGACGCCGTGACGACTGCGGCGGTGTCGCGCTCGAGCGCGTGACCGAAGGCATAATCGGCCGTGATGAAAAACCAGGTATCGCCGCCGGCCTTCACCAGCGCCTGCCCCGTGCTGTGCGCCAGCATGTAGGTATCGTAGGTCCAGTGCACGGTATTGGGTGTGCACTGCGCGTTGGTGAGATCGGACGTCGCCGCGCCCGAATTGATCATCACTGAGTTCTTTTCCTTCACGACGTTGTTGACAGCCAGCGCGACGCCAGAGTTCAGCACGTCCATGAAGACGTCGACCTTCTCGACGTCGATCCACTGCCGCGCGGTCGCGGTGCCAATGTCGGGCTTGTTCTGATGGTCGGCCGAGATCAGATCGACCTTCCAGCCCTTGGCGGCGAGCTTGGAATCCTCGATCGCCATCTGCGCGGCCAGCGTCGAGCCGGGGCCACCAAGGTCGGCATAGAGCCCGGAATTGTCGGTCAAGACACCGACCTTGACGGTCTTGTCCTGCGCAAGAGCGCCGCCAGTAGCGCCAAGCGCCAGTGCCGTGCCGAGCAAAAATGCCGCGATTGACTTGGTGTGCATGCGACTTCTCCTCAAAGTTTTTCGCTGGTCAAAATTCTTTCCGGCCGCCCTAGACGCCGAGATAGGTGTGGAGCTTGTCCATGTTGGCGGCAAGCTCCGTATTGGAAAATCCGTCGATGATCTTGCCGTGCTCGACCACGTAGTAGCGGTCGGCGACGGTGGACGCGAAGCGGAAATTCTGCTCGACCAGGAGGATCGTGAAGCCCTCCTTCTTGAGCCGCGCAATGGTGTGGCCGATCTGCTGGATGATGACGGGCGCAAGGCCCTCGGTCGGCTCGTCCAGCATCAGGAAGCTCGCGCCGGTGCGCAGGATGCGCGCGATCGCCAGCATCTGCTGCTCGCCCCCGGACAGCTTGGTGCCCTGGCTGTTGAGCCGCTCCTTCAGATTCGGGAACAGGTCGAAGATCTGATCGAGCGGCAATCCGCCTTCGCGGACCACCGGCGGCAGCATCAAATTCTCCCGCACGTCGAGGCTGGAGAATATGCCCCGCTCTTCCGGGCAGAATGCAATGCCCATGCGCGCGATCTTGTCGGAGGTCGCGCGGATGATCTCCTGGTTGTTGAACCTCACCGAGCCGGTCCGCTTGCCGATGATGCCCATGATCGACTTCAGCGTGGTCGTCTTGCCGGCGCCGTTGCGCCCGAGCAGGGTGACGACCTCGCCCGCGTTCACGTCGAAGTCGATCCCGTGCAGGATGTGGGACTCGCCGTACCAGGCCTCGAGATTGCGGACCTGAAGGATGTTTCCGCCAGTCGCAGCCTTGACCGGAGCCTCGGCGATCGCAGTGTCAGGCATGACCGGCTCCCAGATAGGCTTCCTTGACGCGCTCGTCCTTGGTGAGTTCGCTGTAATGGCCTTGCGCCAGCACCTGCCCGCGCGTCAGCACGGTGATGATGTCGGAGAGGTTGGCAACGACGCTCAGGTTATGCTCGACCATCAGGATGGTATATTTCGCGGAGATGCGCTTGATCAGCGCCGCGATCTTGTCGATGTCCTCATGGCCCATGCCGGCCATTGGCTCGTCCAGCAGCATCATCTCCGGGTCGAGCGCGAGCGTGGTTGCGATCTCGAGTGCACGCTTGCGTCCATAGGGCATCTCGACCGCGGGCGTCTCGGCAAATTCGTCGAGACCGACATCGTTCAACAACTCGCGCGCGCGATCGTTGAAGCGGTTGAGCACCGACTTGGAGCGCCAGAAATCGAACGAGGAGCCGTGCTGGCGCTGAAGCGCGACACGCACGTTCTCCAGTGCGGTGAGATGCGGAAACACCGCCGAAATCTGGAACGAACGAACAAGCCCCATGCGGGCCACGTCGGCCGGCGCCATCGCGGTGATGTCCTGCCCCTTGTACAGGATTCTTCCGGCGGACGGCTTGAGGAACTTGGTCAGAAGGTTGAAGCAGGTCGTCTTGCCGGCCCCGTTCGGGCCGATCAACGCATGAATGCTCCCACGGCGGACCTTGAGCGCAACGTCGCGGACGGCGAAAAACCCCGCGAACTCCTTGGTCAAGCCTTCCGTTTCGAGAATAAACTCATCGGCCAAACAGATTTCCCCCTGCCCGCGCGAGGCGCGTGGCTGTCCTTGTTGCTTCGGCTTTCCGGAGGCCCTGGAGCCTATCCTTGGAGCCTGTCCGGAACGCCGCCTCCGGGCGCGGAATATGCCGGAGGTGACGGGGGTTAGGCAAGGCGGAAAGCTGAGCAGATCAGGCCTCCGGCTGGGATACAAATGCTCCCTTAGTCGGAGGTGTTTGACGTTGCGCCTGCCCGGCCTTCCGGTTCGCAAGTCACCGGTCGTCAAGCCGTCGTTAACGGTCTTTCGTTCCGTGCGCCAGCCTTCATCAAAAATTTTCCCGCACAGGAGACGATGCGCGGGTTTTGACGTTCCGGGAATATTGTCTTGGATTTCGCAAGCGCCGCTCCTTCCGTCGTCAAGTCGATCAGGCAGCGTGATCTCCTGAACACGTGGCTGCGACTTTACGCACGCCAGCAGATCGCGCCGGCGGTCTGGGAGTATCAGCCTGCGCGGCTCGAGGAAGAGCTGTCCGATCTGATCTATTATACCGTGGACGCTTCGACGCCGGCGCCGCGCCTCACCATCCAGAGCGAAAACACGCGCATCTCGCGCGCCTATGGACATACCGGCAAGGGCGTCCTGCTCGACGAGTATCTCGGACCGCGACTCGCGCCGTTCGTGATGCCGATCTATCACAAATGCGTGGCGCGCGGGCTGCCCGTCTACAGCGTTGCCGACGTCGACGACATCTACGGGCGCATCGTCGCTTATGAGCGGCTGCTCCTGCCTTTCCAGACCGACGGCAAGGTCTGTCACGTCATCGCATCGGTCAAGATCTTCTGCGAGGACGGCGGCTTCGAGATCAAGAATCTGATGCGCGGAAATGACGCGCTGCCGCGTCCAAAGCTGCGCGCGGTGATCGATCGCGATCTTTTCCATCGCGCGCCTGGCCGCATCGCGCCGGCCGAAGTGGTCGAGTTCGCGGACGAGCCGGATCCCGGCGTCGTCAACGAAATCATCGAGCTGAATTAAGCTGCCGCTCAGCGGGATTTGGCACCGACTTCCCTGGCATAGAGGTCGGGCTTGAAGCCGACCAGCAGCTTGCCGCCGATTTCCAGCACCGGCCGCTTGATCATCGATGGTTGCGCTAGCATCAGCGCCAGCGCCTTCTTCTCGCTCAAGCCTTCCTTGTCGGCGTCGGGGAGCTTCCTGAACGTCGTCCCGGCGCGATTGAGCAGCGTCTCCCATCCGACCTTGTCGCTCCACTGCTTGAGCCTGTCCTCCTCCACGCCCGCCGCCTTGTAGTCGTGAAACGCGTAAGGCACGCCATGGGTGTCGAGCCAGGCGCGCGCCTTCTTCATGGTGTCGCAGTTCTTGATGCCGTAGATGATGTTGGACAAGCCGTTCCTCGCGCATGGCGTATCGTGATGTGCGCGACGTTGTACGAAACTCTGGTTCGCGCGACAATATTGCGAACGACGCCAACTCGCCGAACGGACATCCCATGCACGTCACTCACGACCCCGCAGCCGACGCCACGCCGATCATCGACTTCAACGGCTTCCTCGCGGTCGATATCCGCGTCGGCACCATCGTCGAGGCCAAGCCGTTTCCCGAGGCGCGCAAGCCGGCGTTTCGGCTATGGATCGACTTCGGACCGGCCATCGGCGTGCGCAAGAGCTCGGCCCAGATCACCGAAAACCATCCGCTCGAGACGTTGGTGGGGCAACAGGTCGCGGCCGTGGTCAATTTCCCGCCGCGCCAGATCGGACCTGTGATCTCGGAGGTGCTGACGCTCGGCTTTCCCGATGCCGCCGGCAAGGTCGTGCTGGTGCAGCCGGGCAAGCCGGTGCCGAATGGCGGACGGCTGTTCTAGCTTTGTGGCCGCGGCGGAATGTTCAGCCCACGCTGCACCGCCGGGCGCGCAAGGCCTCGTTCCAGCCAGGCACCGACCGATTTGAACTGGCTGAACGCGACGAGATCGCCGGCGCCGTAGAAGCCGGTGAGGTTGCGCACCCAGCCGAGCATGGAGATGTCGGCGATGGTGTAATCGTCGTCCATGAACCATTGCCGGCCGGCCAGATGCGTCTCCATCACGCCGAGCAGGCGCTTGGCTTCGCCGACGTAGCGCTCCAGCGGCCGCTTGTCCTCAAAATCCTTGCCGGCGAATTTATGGAAAAAGCCGACCTGGCCGAACATCGGCCCGACGCCCCCCATCTGGAAGTGCACCCACTGGATGGCCTGGTAACGGCGCGCGGCGTCCTCGGGCAGGAGCTTGCCCGTCTTCTCCGCAAGATATTGCAGGATCGCCCCGGACTCGAACAGCGGCAGCGGCCTGCCGCCCGGACCGTTGGGGTCGAGGATCGCCGGAATCTTGCCGTTCGGATTGAGCGAGAGAAATTCCGGCGTCTTCTGATCGTCCTTGCCGAAATCGACGAGGTGAACCTCGTAGGGAAGCCCGATCTCCTCCAGCATGATCGAGACCTTGACGCCATTCGGCGTCGGCAGGGAATAAAGCTGAAGCAACTCCGGATGCCTGGCGGGCCAGCGCTTGGTAACGGCAAAGGAGGAAAGATCGGACATCCGGACCTGCAATCTGATGTTGATGCGTCTAATCTAGGCAACGGGCGGAACCGCGCAAGGTTCAGTAATTGATCTCCATCCGCAGCCCGCGCGGATCGATCTCCTCGCCGCCGATACGCTGTGTGCTGTCGCGTGCCGCCACCGCGCACGCGCAGGCATCGATGAGATCGTCGCGGCCGATGCCGGTGCCGTGGCGACGCGTCAGCCATTTTTCGACCTTGGTGAAGCCCCGAGCTCTCAGCAGCGCGATGCGCTGCTCGCGGCCTTGCGCCGAGGTCTTCTTCGCGAGCCGTACTCGCCCCGCCAAATTCCAGAAGACCAGCTCCGGATGC
This sequence comes from Bradyrhizobium diazoefficiens, assembly GCF_016616425.1. Classification (NCBI taxonomy): domain Bacteria; kingdom Pseudomonadati; phylum Pseudomonadota; class Alphaproteobacteria; order Hyphomicrobiales; family Nitrobacteraceae; genus Bradyrhizobium; species Bradyrhizobium diazoefficiens. Next base: position 3,569,241 of record NZ_CP067101.1, on the reverse strand, counting down.
GCTTCGCCGATTGTCGCCTGCCGTGCTGGCGTCATGATGTCGTCAACCTCCTTGAGCTTGTCCCTGAGGTTCCAAAGCTGCGCCGATACACCCCTGCCCTTGCCTTCGTGCATCCAGTAATAGCGATTTGCCGTGGCCATGTCCGGGAATGTCCGGAGATCGCGACGCGCGCCCAGAAACACGGCGGGGCCAACCAGCTCACGCGCGCGCAGATCGCAAGCGCGATAACCGCTCACGTTCAATCCGATCGGCATGTCGATCATCGCGCGCGCATGCGGCAACGCGAGCAGGCGCGTCAGGCCCGGTGAATAGTCGAAGCCGTGGTCGCCGCGCTCGTCGATCCAGGCCGCGACCCAGCCGAAACGAAATCCGTCGAGGCCGAGATAGTTTGGCACGTTGCGTTGAAACTCTCGTTCAGCCTCCAACCGCCTGATAGGCCAGACGCTTGAACTCGAAGAAGAACGGATTCCAGAAACCCAAGTAGCGTTGGGCCATCAGCACGCCGGCCGTGTTGGCCCCGGGGCATATCCACCAATGGGTGCCGGCAAGACCGCCCCACTGGAATTCACCGGTCGAATTCGAAGGATCGAACGGCGTCGGCGCGAAGGTAACGGCACCGCCGAGGCCAAACCCCTTGCCCGGGATCGGTCCGAGATTGGCGAAGCGGATGGTCTGCCCTGCGGGTAGCTGGTTCGTCATCATCAGCCGCAGCGTCTCCGGCTTCAGGAACGAATCCGAACCGGGCAGCAGCGCGCGGACGAGCGCGAGCATGTCGGACAAGGTCGAGACCAGACCGCCGCCGCCGGACAACCGCGGCAATTGCAGCCGATAGGCCTGCGGATAAGGCAGATGGTCGGCCCGCGTGAGGCCAGGCTTCATCGGATCGAGCACATCCGCGCCATTGTAGAGCGCAACCAGCCTGCCTTGCTGCGCTTCCGGAACGTGGAAGCCTGTATCGGTCATGCCAAGCGGATCGAAGATACGCGCCTTGAGAAAGGCGTCGAGCGCCTGGCCGGAGACGACTTCCACGACACGGCCGAGCACGTCCGTCGCCACCGAATACTCCCAGGACGTACCCGGGTGATAGGACAGCGGCAGATCGGCGAGCCTGTCGATCAGGTCGGTGAGCGGCGTCAGCGGATTGAGCACGCGCGCCTCGTTGTATGCCCTGAACAGCACCGTGCCGGGATCGAAGATGCCATAGCTGAGGCCGGAGGTGTGGGTCAGCAGGTGACGGATCGTGATCGGGCTCTTCGCCGGCTCGACATCAGAAAGACTCGCCGCGCCTTGCTTCAGCACCTTGCGATTGCCGAGTTGCGGCAGACATTTCTCGACCGCGTCATCGAGCCCGATGCGGCCTTCCTCGACCAGCAGCATGATCGCACAGGTGACGAAGATCTTGGTGTTGGAGAACGCGCGGAAGATGTGGTCGGGCCGAAGCGCAGCGTTCGCCTCGCGGTCGGCAAAGCCGACGCATTGCTGGTCCACCACCTCGCGCCCGCGCAGCACGGCCCAGGATGCGCCCGGAATGATCTCCTGATCGACGTAGCGCTGCATTGCCGTCCGTGCGGCGGAAAAATCGCTGACCCTGGCGTCCATGTGTCCCCCCGATGTTGGTCGAGATCGATATAGCGCGCTTCAGCCGGAAATGAAGCCCCGCCCTTAAGGGCCTTATTCCTGCTTCATCAGCGCGGTGACGTAGAGGCGACGCCGAATCCGCATTCCCTGCCGCTGGTACAGCGCAATCGCAGACGCATTGTGTGAAAACACGTGCAGGAACGGAATTTCGCCGCGCGCCTCGATCTGCCGCGCGACCGCCGCGAGCAACGCCTGCGCATAGCCGCGCCCGCGATAATCCGGATGCACGCAGACGGCGGTCATCTCGACGAACTTTCCCGGCTTCATCCGCTCACCCGTCATCGCGACCAATTCGCCGCCGGCGCGGATGCCGAGGAACGTACCGAGCTCATGGGTCCGCAGCGCGAATGGGCCGGGTTTCGTCAGCTCCGTCAGCGCCATCATCGCGGGAACATCGACGGCCCCCAACGTGACGATCTCGGCATTGCGAAGCGGACTGTCGGCGGGCGAACCGATCATCTGCTCGCCGCTCTCGGCGAGCACGATCTTGAAGCCGGCGGGAACGGCGACGGGCTCCGGCGTGAACAGCGCGGCGACCTGCGAGCCCGACATGAGATCGCCGAGCGCCGCAAAGCTTGCCGGGGACATGTCGACCATGTCGGCAAACGGCGTCATGTCCAGGGGATAGCGCAACGCTAGAGGGCCGCCTTCGGCCAGATGCTTCTGGCTGGTTGTCAGCGCGCTCCAGATCGGACGATCCAGCAGCGCCACATCGCTGTCGGACACCGGCCTAGTCCTTGTCGAAGCTGACGATAACGGCAGCATTGGCGATGAGGATCGGGTCGTTTGCCACTTCGGTCGCCGAGGGAATCTCCAGCCCACCCTTCACTGCGTTGACGGTCACTGTGCCGTAAGGAAGCTCCTTTGCCACCGCCTCCTTGTCGACGGCTTCCGGATTGGGCACCGCAATCGTGACATCGACAAACATGTCGTTCGCGGTCTTGCCGATCATCCGGAAGAATCCCAGGCTGGAATGCCGGATGGCATCCGACACCGCCCGCTTCGCCGCCTTGGTGGCGTCCCTGCCGTGGACGTCGACGCCCATGCCCATCTCGGTAACACAGCGAACGCGAGTCATGTTCATTCCTGCCAATGCTGGGGTTCACAGGGACTGAGCTTCCGCGATCCGCGCCTCAGGCACAAGCGCCTTCTCGCGCAGGAAATATGCGTTGCGATCTTCCTCCTGTGCATTCACGACCGCGCGAGTTCGCAGCAAATCCTTGCGCGCGATCAGGCCGACCACGCGGTGCCCGGCACGGTCGACCACCGGCAGGCGGCCGAGGTCGGAGGCGACCATGAGATCGGCGACCCGCCCCAGTACGTCGTCGGGATGCGCCGCCACGACCGAGGTGTCCGACACGACGTCGTCGAGCGTCACGGCCTGATGGTCGCCCTCGGTCCGCCAGCGCAGCACGTCGGCGCGGGTTACCATGCCGGTGAGCCGTCCGTCGGCGGCGACGACCGGATAGGACTTGTGTCGGCGCTGATCCGAGGTGAAGAAAGTGACCGCCGCGTCGATGGACATGTCAACCGGCAACGTGTCGATGCTTGTGACCATGACGTCGGCGGCGCGCAGCAGCTCGAACGGATCGACCGCATACTCGCGCGTGATGTGCTGGCCGCGTCGCGCGATCTTCTCGGTCAGGATGGAGCGCTTCAGCAGCAGCACGGTGACGGCATGCGCGGCGCCGGTCGCTGCCAGCAGCGGCAGCAGCATATCGATATTGCCGGTCAGCTCGATGGCGAACATCACGCCGGTCAGCGGCGAGCGCATCGTTCCGCCCATCATCGCGGCCATGCCGACCAGTGCCCAGAATGATGCGCCGCCGGGCAGGATCAGCCCCTCCATCCAGCCGGCTGTACCGCCGAGGATGAGCAGCGGCGCCAGCACACCGCCCGACGTGCCCGAGCCCAGTGCGATCGCCCAGATCGCGGACTTCACCAGCAGCAGGCGAATCGCCTCGTCCCGCACCATATGACCCGACAACAGATCCGCGATGACGTCGTAACCGACGCCGAGCGCGCGTGGATCGACGAGACCGCCGAGGCCGACGGCGAGGCCGCCGAGCATCGGCCACCACATCCAGTGCACCGGCAGACGCTCGAACAGGTCTTCGATCGCATAGAGCAGTCGCGTCATCAGTCCCGATTGCAGACCGGCGACGATGCCGACGCCGATTGCCGCCGCCAGCCCCCACCAGGGCAGGTCCGGCCGCGCGGCAAATGGAAACAGCGGCCCCGTCCCGAACAGCAACGGACGCCACGCCGCCGAGATCACGGCCCCCGTCACCACGGGCAGGAAGCTGCGCGGCTTCCATTCGAACAGCAGCAGTTCGACCGCAAGCAGGACCGCCGCGATCGGCGTGCCGAAGATCGCTGTCATGCCTGCGGCCGCGCCTGCAACCAGCAGCGTCTTGCGCTCGGCCGCGGTGAGCTGGAAACATTGGGCGAAGATCGACCCGATCGCGCCGCCCGTCATGATGATCGGTCCCTCGGCGCCGAACGGACCGCCGCTTCCGATCGACACCGCCGAGGACAACGGCTTCAGGATCGCGACCTTCGGCAGCATCCGGCTGCCGCCGATCAGGATCGCCTCGATCGCCTCGGGGATGCCGTGCCCCCGGATCTTCTCTGAGCCGAACCGCGCCATCAGCCCGACCGCGAGACCGCCGAGCGCCGGCGCCAGCACCATCCTGATCCCGGGATGGGCATTCGCCAGCGAGACATTCTCGGTGCTGAAATAGCCGAACCAAACCAGATTGGTGACCAGCGCGATGAGCTTTAACAGCACCCACGCGGCGCCTGCCCCGAGGCTGCCGACCAGCATGGCCATGCCGATCAGGACCAACACGCGGCGGTCGGCGGTGAAGTCTCCGGGCTTGCCGCGAGAACGCGGGAGGCCCCCGGTGATGTCCAGGGTCTGGCGCATGGATTGCTCTTATCGGAAGAGTTGTCGAGAGGATTCCTCGCGCCCGGCAATATATCGTACCACGATATATATCAAGAAATGGCTGCTATGCTCCTTCGGGCAAATGGTAAACTGAACGCTACTTTTCCTCTCGCGCGCGCAGCTCGTCGACCAGCACCCGCACGTTCTCCGAATAATCGATCGGGATCACGACCAGATGCACGCCGCCCTCCCTGAAGGCCGCATCGAGCGTCGGCCCGAAGCTGTCGATGCTCTCGATCCGATGCCCCTTCGCCCCGTAAGCCGTCGCGTAAAGGACGAAATCGGGATTGCCAAAGGTCATGCCGTAATCGGCGAAGCGATCGACGGCCTGCTTCCAGCGGATCATGCCGTAGGCGTTGTCCTCGAGCACCAGTACGACAAGATTGAGCTTGAGGCGAACGGCAGTCTCCATCTCCTGGCTGTTCATCATGAAGCCGCCGTCGCCGGCGACCGCGAGCACACGGCGGTCGGGATAGAGCATCGCGGCCATCATCGCCGACGGCAGGCCGGCACCCATCGTCGCCAGCGCATTGTCGAGCAACAGCGTGTTGGCGAGGCGGGTGCGGTAGTTGCGCGCGAACCAGATCTTGTACATGCCGTTGTCGAGCGCGACGATACCGTTCTCGGGAATCACCTGCCTGATGTCGTGGACGATGCGCTGCGGCGTCGGCGGCCAGCGCGTCTCGGTGGCGCGGTCGGCGATGTGCCCCAGGATTTCCTCGCGCAACGGCAGCAGCGCCGCAGCCTGTGGCAGCTTGCCTTCGAGCCGGTCGGCGAGCAGTTCGAGACTCGGGCCGACGTCGCCGACGACCTCGGCGTCCGGGAAATAGACCTGCTCGACGCTGGCCGAGGTGTAGCTGACGTGAATCACCTTCGGCCCCGACGGGCCCATGATGAAGGGCGGCTTCTCGATCGGGTCATGACCGATCGCGACGATCAGGTCGGCGGCGTCGATGGCATCGTGGACATAGTCGCGCTCGGACAGCGCCGCGGTGCCCATGTAAAGATTGGTGCCGCCGGGCACGGTGCCCTTGCCCATTTGCGTCGTGAAGAACGGAATGCCGGTGCGGCGCACGAAGCTGGCGATGCCGAGGGTCGAGCGCGGCCGGCTCGTCGCCGCGCCCATCATCGCCAGCGGACGCTTTGCGGCCAGAATCATCCCGGCGGCACGGTCGAGCGCGGCGCGATGGGCGACCGGGATCTCGATCGGATGAATCGGAATCACGGGGGCGGCGGGCACCTCGTCGCCAGCGATGTCCTCGGGCAATTCGAGATGCACCGGGCCGGGCCGCTCCTCCATCGCGACGCGAAAGGCGTCGCGCACCACGGTCGGAATGCTGGAGGCGCTGACGATCTGCCGTGACAATTTCGTCAGCGGCTTCATGGTCGCGACCACGTCCACGATCTGGAAGCGCGCCTGCCGGCTGCTCATGATCGGCTTCTGGCCGGTGATCAGGATCATCGGCATCGCGCCGAGATGCGCATAGGCAGCTCCAGTTGACAGGTTGAGCGCACCGGGGCCGAGCGTCGACAGGCAAATGCCTGGCTTACCGGTCAGCCGGCCATGCGTGGCCGCCATGAAGGCGGCGGCCTGCTCGTGACGGGTCAGGACCAGCTCGATTTTGGAGGTGCGGAGCGATTCCACCACGTCGAGATTCTCCTCGCCGGGGACGCCGAAGATTCGATCGACACCTTCATTCTCGAGCGCCGCGACAAACAGGTCCGATCCCTTCATCTTGCGCTCCTGCCCGCTCATGTCGCCTCCCGCTCTCGCTGTGCTGGCTCCGTGTTCCACGAGAGCGGCCGCATGCTAGCGGTCTCCGGCGCAAGTACAACTGACAAAGAGAGGCGCCGGAGCAGCACAACCACGATGTTCTCTCCGTCATCCTAAGCGCCGTAACGATCGCGTTCACCGGGGTCACGAATTTTTTTCGCACGACCGAGTCAGGTGCGCTGTTCTCGTGGCGAAGTTCCTCGCCCAACAAATCAGCATCAAATGGCCCCATATGAGTCCGCAACTTTTTGCGGCGGGGCGACTTCTTGGGCAGCGACTCTTCTGTCGCGATCTCAACTGCCAACCAAAGGAGTTCACATGGCTCTTCTCGGAAACCTGCTCGGCACGGTCGATGGCCTGCTTGGAACAGCAACGGGTACGCTGTCAGGCGTCGCCGATGCAGGTGGAAGTGCAACGGCCGGCGCCAGCGGCTCGGTCGACCTGTCGCACGCGCTCGATGTCGGGGCGCTGATCGAAAGCAACCCCAGCATTGATGTCTCCGCGTCAGGCCTTGCCGGAACCGGCGGCATCGACGCCTCGATTTCCGCACCGACCGCGATCGGGCTCAGCGCAGACGTCGGCCATCTCGACGTCGGTGGCCTCCTCCACGGCTTGGTCTGAGCCGTAGTTCCCTGACAACTGATATGTGGCGCGGGGTCTCGGCCCCGCGTCGCGCTTCGCATAACGGCCCACCGGCGTCCCGGCGCGGCCTCTCCTGAATTGAACCTTCAAGGACATCCACATGGCGGCAGCGCTCTTGACGGTCGCGGACGAGGCGGCAGAGCCGCCCTGTCGTCGCAGCGACGACGTGCGCGAGGCGCTCAAGAAGCTTTGGCCGCACTTCCTCTGGGCCGGATTGTTCTCCAGCGCGATCAACCTGCTCTATCTCTCCTCACCGCTCTATCTGATGCAGGTCTATAACCGCGTCCTGCTCAACGAGAACATCTCTACCCTCGTCCTTCTCACCCTCATCCTCGCCATCGCGCTCTTGACGATGGCCGGCCTCGACGCCGTGCGCGCCTGGATCCTGATCCGCTGCGGCATCCGGCTCGATATGGAGCTGTCGACGCGCGTATTCGACGCGCTGGTGGTGCGCTCAGCCGAGCGCGGCGCTTCGCGCGGCGCCCAGCAGCTCCGCGAGCTCGACCAGTTCCGCACGTTCGTGACGGGGTCCGGGATCTATTTTGCGTTCGACCTGCCATGGATCCCGATCTATCTGCTGCTGCTGTTCTTCATCCATCCCCTGCTCGGCCTCGTCGCCACCATCGGCGCGCTGTTGCTGCTGGGGCTCGCCGGCGTCAACGAAGTGCTGACTCGCAACCCGATGCAGTTGGCCGAGGCGTCCGGCAACCAGTCCTACGTGTTCACCGAGAACGTGCTGCGCCACGCCGACGTGATCCGCGCCATGGGCATGCAGCCCGCAGTCGAACGCAACTGGCAGAGCCAGCGCTCGGCGATGCTGGTGCAGCAGGCGGTCGCGAGTGACAAGAATGCGGTGATGACGTCTTCGATCCGCTTCTTCCGCCTGCTGCTGCAATCCCTGATGCTGGGCACCGGCGCCTGGCTCGCCATCGACCACGCGATCACGCCCGCCACCATTTTCGCCGCCAGCATCGTGATGGGCCGGGCGCTGGTCCCTGTCGAGCAGGCGGTCGGCACCTGGAAGCAGTTCATCGGCGCGCGCGACGCCTATGCGCAAGTGCGAGACCTGCTCGCCGCCGTCGACCTGACCGTGCCGCAGACCATCGTGCCGAAGCAGCGCAACACCGTCGAAGTGCGCGAGCTGGTCTGCGGATTGCCGTCGCGAACCGAACCTGTGCTGAAGGGCCTGTCCTTCGAGCTCGCGGGTGGGCAGGCGCTCGGCATCGTCGGCCCGAGCGGATCGGGTAAGAGCACGTTGGCGCGCCTGCTGGTCGGCGCGATGGCACCTGCCGCGGGGCGGCTGCGCTTCGGCGGGCTCGACTACAATCACTGGGATCCTCTCGAATTCGGCCGCCACGTTGGCTATCTGCCGCAGGACGTCGGCCTGTTCGCAGGCACCGTACGCGAGAACATCGCACGGTTCGGCGACGCCTCGACCGACGAGATCATTGAGGCTGCGATCCGCGCCGGCATCCACGACATGGTGCTCGAGCTGCCCCGGCAGTACGACACGCGGCTCGGCGCCGGCGGCGTCGGGCTATCCGGCGGACAGCGCCAGCGGCTGGGCCTTGCGCGGGCGCTGCTCGGCCGTCCCCCGCTGCTGGTGCTGGACGAGCCCAATGCCAATCTCGACGGTCCCGGCGAGGAGGCGCTGAAAGCCGCTCTACTCCAGGCCAAGACCGATGGCGCGGCCGTCATCGTCATCACCCACCGCACCACGATCCTCGACATCGTCGACATCATGATGGTGCTGCGCAGCGGCATGCTCGACATGCTCGGGCCGCCCGGCGAGGTCTATCAGGCTTTGCAGCAGCAGGCAGCCGCACGGACGGCCGCGCCATGAGCACGCTCGGCGCAACCTATATCGCCGATCGCGAGCGCGCTTATTATGCGCGGCCCGGACGGCCGGCGCTGGTCGGCGCCATTGTGGTCGGTGCGTTTGCTTCGGCGATGACGCTGTGGGGCACGCTTGCCCCGATCTCGGGCGCGGCGATCGCCAGCGGTAATCTCCAGGTCGAGGGACGGCGCCAGAGCGTGCAGCATCCCTATGGCGGTGTGATCCGCCAGCTTCTGGTCCGCGACGGCGCTCATGTCGAGAAGGGACAGCTCCTGCTCGTTCTCGATGACAGCGATCCCCGCGCCAAGCTGGAGGTGCTGGTCGCCGACCGCGATGCGTCGCGCGCGGCGCAGGCGCGGCTGATGGCCGAGCGCGACGGCCTCGCCGCGCCGGAATTCGGCGTCGATCCGAAGGACGCAAAGCCGGCGCTCCACCAGGCGATGGCGAACGAGGTCGCGATGATGGCCGCGCGCAAGCACCAGTTCGAGGCCGAGACCGCCGTCCTCAAGGGCAAGATCGCCGAGCTGACCGCCCAGATCGGCGGCGCGCAGGCGCAGCTGACCGGCACCGAAAAGCAGCGCGAGCTGCTTTCGGACGAGATGAACGGTGCGCAGCGCCTGTACGAACAAGGCTACACGCCCAAAAACCGGATCCTGGCCTTGCAGCGCGAGGATGCCAGGCTGCAGGCGGACATTGGCGCGCAGCGCGCCAACATCGCCGGCATGCAACAGCAGATCGCACAGAACGAGGCCGAGATTGCCAAGGCCGAACGAGCCCGCATGAGCGAGATCACCGACCAGCTCCGCTCCACCGAGAACAAGCTCGCCGAGCTCGCCCCGAAAGTCGATGCTGCGACCGACGTGGTGACCCGCACCCAGATCCGCGCGCCCGCCACTGGCTCGGTGGTCGGGCTCGACGTCTTCACCGAAGGCGGCGTGATCCAGCCCGGTGCGAAGCTCATGGACATCGTGCCGTCGGACAATCCGCTGATCGTGGATGCCCAATTGAAGCTTTCCGACATCAACGACGTCACCGTCGGCCGTCGCGCGGAGATCCGGCTGACCGGCGTCAATTATGTCGAACGTCCCCGCCTCTACGGCACAGTGCGAACCGTGTCGGCCGACCGCGTCACCAACGACAAGGCGGGCGGACCCGGTTACTACGCCGTCGAGGTCTCGCTGGAGCCGGAGGACGTCAAGAAGTCGCGCGTCGAACTGCAGTCCGGCATGCCGGCCGAAGTGATCGTGCCGACCCGCCCGCGCACGCTGTTCGAGTATCTGTTCGGTCCGCTCCGTGACGAGCTGACCCGCGCCTTCCGCGAACGCTGACGAGGAGCAAGGCCAATGGCTGCATCCGAGCGGAACAACCGCCGCGCCGAAAAGGCGGAGATCGCCCGCCACATCACGACGGAAGAGACGGTCGCGTTCATGACCGCGCTGGTCGCCTTCCTGAAAGAGGCCGAGGGCGCCGGGCATCATGGCGGCGATGCGCAGCCAATGCCCGCGGATCTGCCGTCCACGCCCGTGCACGCAGCTGATCCGACGCCTGCGGAAACGACGCCTGGCGAGCATCGGTCCGGCTCCGACGATCGGCACACCGATGCCGTCGCGGCCCCGGCGAATGAGATCTCGACGGCGCTCCATGCGGATGCGGCGAGTGACGGCGTCTCGCACGCCAACGGAAACACCGACGTCGCCGCGATGACGGACAACCCGGTCAGCGAGTCCGTTTCACCCGCCAGTCACATCGTGACACCCGCTGCCCCCGATCATCTCTCGGGAACCAGCGCCAACTCCACCCACACCGAGGTCGCGACATCCACATCCATCGATCCGGCATCGTCCGTGCAGGAACTCGGCAACACGATCACGACCCTTGTCGACACGTCGCTATCAGCCGTGGCCCACACGCTGGACAGCTTGACCTCTACGGCAACTCAATTGACGTCCACGATCACCGGAACGATCGGGCAACTCACCGACGGCTTCACCGGCCTCGTCGGCGGCTTGCTGCATTCCGTCGGCGGCGACGCCCATGATACGTCCTCCCCCGACCTGTTCAGCGCACTGGTCACCGATATCGTGAGCACGCCGCTCGCCGCGCCGCATGATGCCACCACGACGCACGCCGTCGATATCGGCGGTCTCGATACTGCCGGCGCGGTACCGATGGCAGCGCTGCCGCCGCTGACACTGCATCTCGGCTTTCTCGGCCAGCCTACCAGCGACGGCCACGACCTGCATGACGGCGCGTTTTCAGCGCTGGGCGTGCATCATTTCTAGTCACAGCCTCGCCTCCGCAAAGATGCCCGATATCCAGTCAAGGAAAACGCGCAGGCGCAGCGCGAGCTGGCGATTCTGCGGATAGAGAACGGAAAGTGGCGTCGGCGATGGTGGATAGTCGGCGAGCACCTCGACCAGTCTCCCGCTGGCGAGATCGTCCGCAAAACGATAGCGCGGCGCTTGCGCGAGGCCGAAGCCCAGCCTTGCGAGATCGGCCATGGTGTCGGAATTGTTCACGCGAAGGCGGCTCGGCAGCACGACGTGCCGCAGCGCGCCGCCGACGGAAAATTCCAGCGGCAGCACTTCGCCGGTGCGCGAGGAGACGAAGCCCACCATTTTGTGGCCATCGAGCGCATCGGGCGTTGCGGGCATGCCGTGGCTCGCGATGTAGGCCGGGCTCGCCACCGTGATTTCCGCGATGGTACCGAGCCGGCGCAGGATCATGCCGCTGTCCTCAGGCTCGCCCGACCGGATCACGCAATCGATGCCCTCACGCACGAGGTCGACCAGCCGGTCGCCCTGCCCGATCTGCAAATCGAGCTCGGGATAGCGCGCCAGGAAGCCCGGCAGGTGCGGCAGGACAAAGGTGCGGGTCAGCAAGGGATGCGCATCGATGCGAAGCAACCCGCGCGGCCGCGCATCGCGCATCGCGGCTTCCGCTTCCTCGATCTCCGCGAGGATGGCGACGCAGCGGCGGTAATAATCCTCGCCATCGAGCGTCGGCGTGACATGCCGAGTGGTCCGCTCGAGCAGCCGCGCGCCGAGATGCGTCTCGAGGCCACGCAAAACCTCGCTGGCTGTGGAGCGGGGAATGCCGAGATCTGCGGCCGCAGCCGTAAAGCTCTGCCGCTCGACGAGGCGGACGAACAGGCGCATCGCGTCAAGGCGGTCCATGGCCGATTGTTCATCACAGCCGACAAGTGATGGCAAGTCCCCGGTGATTATCCCGCCGTCGCGATCGGGTATCCCCACCCCACGAAATTGAGGAGACCCGCCATGACCAGTCAATCTCAGCGCGCCGCTATCGTAACCGGCGGTTCCCGCGGCATCGGCGCAGCCATCGCCCGCCGGCTGGCGCAGGATGGGATCGCGGTCGTCATCAATTACGTCAGTGGCCGGGACGCCGCCGAGGCGCTGGCTGCCGAGATCGAAGCGGAAGGCGGACGTGCGATCGCAGTGCAGGCCGATCTCGCCGATCCCTTGGCGCCGGCCCGGCTGTTCGATGCAGCCGAACATGCCTTCGGCGGCGCCGACATTCTGGTCAACAATGCCGGCGTGATGGAGCTCGGACCAATTGCCGAGATGGCCGATGAAGCGTTCGCGCGACAGATGTCGATCAATCTCGAAAGCGTGTTCCGGTCGTTGCGCGAAGCGGCGCGGCGGCTGCGCGATGGCGGCCGCATCATCAGCTTCTCGTCCAGCGTTGTCGGTCTCTACCAGCCCGGCTATGGCGTATATGCCGCGACCAAGGCCGCGGTCGAAGCGCTGACGCACATCCTCGCCAAGGAGCTCGGCAGCCGGCGCATCAGCGTGAACGCCGTGGCGCCCGGACCGGTCGAGACCCGGCTGTTCCTCGAAGGCAAGAGCGAGCAACAGCTGCGCGCCATTGCCGCGCTGAATCCGTTCGGGCGCCTCGGCCGGCCCGACGACATCGCAGGACTCGTTTCCTTTCTCGCCGGTCGCGACGGCGGCTGGATCAACGGACAAATCATCCGCGCCAATGGTGGCGTGATCTGACACCTCGCACGGAGAGACCTCATGCCTTTCGCCAACATCAAAATCCCGCAAGCGGCACTCTCCCGCGCCCAGAAGGCGGAGATCGTGCATCGCCTCACCACGCTTTTCGCTGAGTATTTTGGCGAAGCGGCGCGGCCGCACACGATGGTGCTGATCGAGGAAGTTGCCGATGGCGGCTATGGCCGCGCCGACGAAGTGTTCGTCGTACCCGAGCCCTGTCGGGCCCAGGACATATAGGTGGCCGGCTTCCACCTGAGGGCTGAGCTGCGATCGCATTTCGCCGAACGTCCGGCTCTCCGGTTCGGATTGACAGGAACGCTTATCTGACTAAAGTCAGATATCATGCTCGACCCGGTCGCCCGCGTCCGCCGCTTCAACCGTGCCGTCACCTCTGCCGTCGGTGCGCTCGATACCTCGTTCCTGGGGCGCAGCCGGCCGCTGGGCGCGGCGCGGGTGCTCAATGCGATCGGGCACGGGCGTTCGGACGTGGCGGAGATCCGCGACTATCTCGGCCTCGATTCCGGGCTGATGAGCCGCCTGCTGCGCAGCCTCGAGGACGAAGGGCTGGTCGAGACCGAAGCGCATCAGGACGACGCGCGCCGGCGCGTCGCAAAATTGACGCGCACGGGCCGGCGCGAGTTTGCAGCCTATGAGGCGCTGTCGAACGCGCAGGCCGAAGGCTTCCTCGCACAACATTCACAACGCGAGGCGCTACTGGCGGCGATGGACCTGATTGCCTCCACCCTGACGCGCGAGCGAATTGCGCTGCGCGAGATGGATCCGCGAAGCGAGGAAGCGCGCCACTGCCTCGGCGAGTACTATGCCGAGCTGGGCCGCCGCTTCGAGCAAGGCTTCGACGTCTCGTTGTCGCGCGATCCCGATGCCAAGGACATGCGCCGGCCGCGCGGCACCTTCATCGTCGCGATTTCGGACACGCTGCCGATCGGCTGCGTCGGCTTGAAGGGAACGGATCACGGCTATGCCGAGGTCAAGCGTCTGTGGGTCGCGCCCGCTGCACGCGGATTGCGGCTCGGCCGGCGCCTGATGGATACGGTTGAGAGCGCCGCGCGCGAGCTCGGCATCGCGCTGCTGCGGCTCGACACCAACAGCGCGCTACCCGAGGCAGGCCGGCTCTACCGCACCACGGGCTGGCGCGAGATTTCGCGCTACAATGACGATCCCTATCCGGACCTGTTCTTCGAAAAGCGGCTGTGAGCTGGACCGGTTCGCGATCCTCGCGCGTTAGGATCGAAGCCGCGGGAACTTCGATATGTCCAGAGATGATCTCGCCGACATCTACCGCGCTTACATCGCCTGCCTGAACCGGCAGGATTGGCCGGCCCTCGCCCGGTTCGTGCATGAGGATGTCATCCACAACGCCCGGCCGCTCGGCCTGTCCGGCTATCGCGCGATGCTGGAGCGGGACTTTCGCGAAATCCCGGACCTGCGTTTTGAGATCGAGCTGCTGATGTCGGACCCGCCCGGGATCGCGGCGCGACTGAAGTTCGATTGCACGCCCGTCGCGACGTTCCTGGGCCTTGCAGTCAACGGAAAGCGCGTATCGTTCTGCGAGAATGTGTTCTACGCGTTCCACGACGGAAAAATCCGACAAGTCTGGTCGGTGATCGACAAAGCCGCGATCGAGGCGCAGCTGTGACGCTACGCCTCGATATCGAACCTATGCCGCGGCCGACGCAACCTGCCCTTGCGGCTTCGCGAACGGCCTGAAATTCATTGCCATCAGGAACGCACCCAGGCCCATCGCCCAGGAGGCGATGTAGAGCCAGGCGTAGCTGGAGAAGGCGTCGTAGATCAGGCCGCCGGCGAGCGGACCGGTGGCCATGCCGAGGCTGCCGGCCATCGCGGTGCCGCCGATCACCGTGCCCATCATGCGCAGCGGAAAGTTCTCGCGCACCAGCACTGCGTAGAGCGGCATGGTGCCGGCATAGATGAAGCCGAAGACGGCGCCGACCGCGTAGAAGGTCGCAAGCTGATGCGCGAAGACATAGCCGAGTGCGCCGAATGCCTGCAACAGAAGCCCGGTCACGAGCACGCGCTTGGCGCCGAACCGGTCGCCCATCAGGCCGAAGGCGATGCGGCCGCCAAGGCCTGCAAACCCCTCGATGCTGTAGATCGTCACCGCCGCGATCAACGGGATGCCGCAGCTCACGGCATAGCTGACGGTGTGGATGATCGGGCCGGAATGGGTGGCGCAGCAAAAGAAATTGGTCGCGAGCAGGACCAGAAATTGCGGCGAGCGCAGCGCCTCGCTTCTCGACATCTCGTTCGGTCCAGCCCGCTCGCCCATCGGTGCGGCCACGGCCTGCGCGAGCGCCGGCGGACGGCGCACCAGGAACGAGACCGGGATCATGATGGCGCCGACCACCAGCGCCAGGATCTGCATGGAGGTACGCCAATCGTGGCCCGAGACGAGCCAGGCCGCGAGCGGCGCCATCGTCATTGGCGCCATGCCCATGCCGGCCGACACCAGCGACACGGCGAGGCTGCGATGGGTATCGAACCAGCCGGTGACGGTCGCCATCATCGGCGCGAAGATCGCCGCGCAGGACGCGCCGACCAGGAGGCCGAACACGAACTGGAACACGATGAGCGAGGTCGCATGGCTCGCGGCGAACAGGCTGAGCGCCAGCACGGTCGATCCCGTCAGCACCACCGGCCGCGGTCCGAACCTGTCGGTCAGCGTGCCCCAGGCCATGCTGGTGAAGGCCATGGCCAGAAAGCCAATCGTCATGGCGCTGGAAATGCCGGTCACCGACCAGCCGGTGTCCTTGGTGATCGGTTGCAGGAACACCGGCAGCGAAAACATGCCGCCGATCGCGACGCAGCCGAGCAGGCCGCCGGCGGCGACGATCACCCAGCGATAATTGGAAGAGTTCATTCTGGTCTCCCGTCAGATCTTGTTCGGGTGGAAGACGAATGGGAACAGCGCGGGCCGACAACATGACGCAACTTTTTGCGACAGGCTCTTGGACCTGCCAACCCAAATCGCGAAAACAACCCCATGCACAGTAGCCGGCCTCTGCGGGATCAAGGACTTACGAGGCAAGCCTGTCACCGTGCCGGCGGCTGGCGATACGAGGGCGCGATTTGACCCGTCGGGCAAAACACCGGCATCATGGCATCGTCCCGCCAGCATCGCGCGGCAGAGCCTTTGTTCACAGAATTGGTTCACCGGATTGTGCGCACAGCCGCCGCCTTCGCGACTCACGCTCAGTCAAACCTCGAACAGAGCCTTTACGTCGTCCTCGGTGAGCGCCGAAGCGACTTGTCCATCATGCTCGAACAGGCTGTCGGCCAGAGCCCGCTTTCGGGCCTTGAGCTCGTCCATCTTCTCCTCGATGGTGCCGGCGACCACGAGCCTGTAGACGAACACCGCCTTGCCTTGCCCGATCCGGTAGGCACGATCGATGGCCTGTTCCTCGACGGCAGGATTCCACCAGGGATCGAAGATGATCACGGTGTCGGCAGCGGTGAGGTTGGGGCCTACCCCACCCGCCTTCAGACTGACCAGGAACAACTCCGCCGCTCCGTTCTGGAAGGCTTCGATCGCCGTCTTGCGGTTCTTGGTGTCGCCGGTGAGAAGACTGTAGCGCAGGCCGTCAGCCTCGAACCGCCGCCGGATCAGGTCGAGCATGGAGGTGAACTGGCAGAAGACGATGATCTTCCGGCCCTCGCTCAGCAGCTCCGCGACCATCTCGATCAGGCGGTCGAGCTTGGCCGACGGCCGCTCCACGCCGTCCCGCAACTTCAGCAGCGCCGGATCGCAGCAGGCCTGCCGCATTCGCAGCAGGGCCTCCAGCACCACGATGTGACTCTTGGCGAGGCCACGCTGTGCGATGGCCTCGCGAACCTTGCGCGACATCGACAGCCGTATCGAATCGTAGAGATCGCGCTGTGGACCTTCAAGCACGATCGCCTCCACGATCTCGCTCTTTGGAGGGAGTTCCGTGGCAACTTCGGCCTTGGTCCGACGCAGCAGGAAGGGCTTAGCCCGCTGCGCCAACGCTGCAGCACGGATCTTGTCCCCGCGCTTCTCGATCGGCGTGCGCCACTGGCGCGAGAACGCCGCCTTGTCCCCGAGATAGCCTGGATTTGCGAAGCTCATGATCGACCAGAGCTCGCCGAGATGATTTTCCATCGGCGTGCCGGTGAGACAGAAGCGGTGCGCTGCCTTGATGTCCCGCAGCCAGCGGGTGGTGGCGGCATCGGGATTTTTGATCGTTTGCGCTTCGTCCAGCACGGCGATGTGCCAATCCCGCGTCAGAAGCACCTCCCGATCCCGCGCGATCAAAGGATACGTCGTCAGCACGACATCATGCTCGGCAATGGCCGGGAACTTCTCCTTGCGGGCCGGCCCCTGAAGGATGAGCACCTTCAAATCCGGCGCGAATTTCTGGGCTTCGGCCGACCAATTGGTCGTGAGGCTCGTCGGCGCGACGACCAGCACAGGGCTGGTGAGCCGTTCGCGCTGCCTTTCGAGCGCGATCAACGCCAGGATCTGAATTGTCTTGCCAAGTCCCATGTCATCGGCGAGGACCCCGCCCAATCCGCTTTCGCGGAGCATGTCGAGCCAGGCCACGCCCTGGGCTTGATAGGGCCGAAGTGTCGCGCGAAAGGTCGGCGGAAGCTCGGGCGCGGTCAATCCCCGCACCTGAAGCAGGTTGGCGAGGCGGCGGAGATTATCGGCCCCACGAAACACGAATTTTTCGTTCTCCAGTCCCAGCAGTGGAACGAGCTCCGCTTGCGACAGCCTGATCTGCTTCGCACCTCCGGCGAGAGTGCCGCTCAGGTGCAGGCTATGCAGCGCCACCACCAACGGAAGGAAGCGATCGGCGGCCAACGCCAGCTTGCGGCCGTCGGTCAGCGGCAGATAAAAGCGATCGCCCGTTTCGGCGAGCTGCCTCAACCGGTCCGGCGTGAAGTCGGGCGCCGATACCAGCGCGGCGACGTGCGGGGCGAGGTCGTGGCGCTCGCCGTCGATGTCGATGCCGAGCGCGAGTTCGAACCAGTCGATGCCGCTCGATTCCAGCGCGGCATCGAAATCGCCCGAGGAGTCCGCGAGCCGAAACGGAAAGTCCTCGTCGATCAGGATCTCGACCCCTTCCGACTGCAACTGCCCGGCGTGCTGCGCGAGAAAGTCGAACCAATCGCTCTGGTCGCTCAGCGTGAGGTCCGCGGCGTGACTGTAATCAAGCGTCGGCAGTGCCGTTCTCGCCTCGCGAAAACCAATATCCGCCAGCCGCATGCGGGCCTGCTTCTCCTTGCTTTGTCGCCGCGTGATCGCAAACACTTTGCCCGCCTGAAACAGCTCCACCCGGCCCGGTCGCTGGGTCGGATCGATGTCGAAGCCACCATAGCGGAATCCGAGGCTGGCGACCGCTGCCGGCCCGCGCTCCTGGTTCCCGCCGCGAGAGTAGGAGTAGTAGCTCATGACGTGACCTCGCCGCAGCCGCAGCACCGGACGAGGATCCTCTTCGATTGGCACGGCGACGGCCGGCGGCGCGGGCAAAAGGCCGTGATGCAGCTCGGGCAGCTTCTGGCTGAGGCGGCGCGAGACCTCCTCCACCTGCGCGCGCGGAATGGCCGGAGCCGACAGGATCTGGAACGCAAGGCGTGGCGGCAGGTCCAATTGCGCCAGCCCGATCAGCCCGGCTCCCTCATCGACATAGACCGGCGGCTCCGCATTGAGCGCAACCGCTCCGGCGACGAGGAGATGAGGTGTGAGACCGTGCTTTCCCGCCGGCCGCCATTCGATGCGGCCCACCCGCGCGTCTGCCCACGTCAGCGGGTTTCGCGTGTGGTCAAGCCAGAAGGCCCTGCCGGTCCCGACGATCCGCTTCAGCAGCTCCTCCGAATAGGGGCCCTGCTCGTAATAGCTGCGGGTGCCGGCCGCCACTTGCCTCATGATGTCGATGTCGACATCGCGGAAGTATTTCGGCGCCCGCTCAGCCTTGAACTCGTAAAGGCTCGGGCTGGTATAATTGTCGGCGAAGCCGCCGCCCTTGAGCACGCGGACCGACAGCAAGGACAGTTCGAGCCGCGGCATCGCGTAGTTCGATGGCTCCAGGCAATATAGCAGGCACTGGCTCTGATCCGCTCCAGCCCCATCGCCCCGCACCGCCCGGCCGACGCTGTCGATCCAGCCGGTGAGCTCGGAAGAGAGAACCGGAGGCGCCGCCGGTGCGGAAGAGGCGGCTGTCCCCGACGCCGAGGCCTCCTTCCCGCTCAGCGCCTCGAGCAGGGTTGCGGCGACATGCTTGCAATTGTAGTCCATCGGACAACTGCAATCTCCGTCGAGGTCGACGAGTTCGCCACCGCTGAACTGCAACAGGATATCACGCGGTATCTGTTGGAATTACTGCCGCGCACCTGCGCGCTGACGTGTTTCAGGTCATCGCTGACCTTGAGATTCGAGACGCGGCCCTGCGCTTGATAGGAAACCGCCTTCTCCATCGCCGACCGGCTGAAGTAATTGTAGATCGACTTGCGCTTGAGAACGTCAGAGAGCACTTGCGGCGATTCCAGGTCCTTGGACTTTCAGCATAGCCCCTCCACCCCGATCGTTGTAGCTGGCTCCTCCCGCTTGCGAACAGGAACCTGAAGGCATCACGGAACGATCGAGGCGCCGCGACAACGGGGTGCTTCAACCATCCGTGAATGGTAGAAATCCAGCATGACCATCCGTTCCATCCTCCGCTACCCCGATCGCCGGCTCGCGATGCCGGCACGACGCGTCACCGCATTCGACCACGCGCTACGCGACCTGGCCGCGGACCTGCTCGATACGATGCGCGCCGCGCCCGGCATCGGCATCACCGCGCCGCATGTCGGCGTGCCCTTGCGCGTTGTCGCGCTCGAGCTCGACGCCAAAGACGGCCCGCAGATCTACGTCAATCCGGAAATCACTTGGGCTTCGCCCGAGATGATCATGCACCGCGAGGGCAGTGTCTCGATGCCCGGCCTCAACGACGAGGTGCAGCGCCACGCCCGTGTGCAGATCAGCTATCAGGATCTCGAGGGCAACATACGATCCGAGGAATCGCAGGCCCTGCGCGCCGTCTGTCACCAGCACGAGATCGACCAGCTCGACGGCGTGTTCTGGATCCAGCGGCTGTCGCGGCTGAAGCGGGAACGGCTGGTGAAGAAGTACGAAAAGATGTCGCGGGGGTGAGCGTGATGGCGCCTTCCGCCCAACGTCACGTTTTCAAGCCCTCTTCCCGCTCCGTTTCGTCACGGGCGCGTTGCGACGCTCCCGTTTGCCGCGCGCGATCTCGGTGGCCAGGGCGTCGAGCTTCGGCTCCCAGAAATTCCGGAACTGACCGATCCACGCATCGACCGCTTGAAGCCCGGCGACGTCGACCGAATAGAGGCGCCTTTGCGCCTCCGCCCGAACCGTTGCAAAGCCGCTGTCGCGCAGCACCTTGAGGTGCTGCGACACGGCCGCCTGCGTGATCCCGAACTCGGCCCCGATCACCTCGACGACCTTGCCGGACGTCATTTCACCAGATGACAGCAGCTCGAGGATGCGACGGCGCACGGGATCGGCGAGGGCTTCGAAGACGTGCATCAGCTTCCTGTGCCGGGATGAGCGATGCCGGATGGCATCTCGCCGCGATAGAACGCAATGGTGCGGTCCGAGCGCTGCTTCGCCTCGTCAGGGTCGACCCCGCTTGCGACGTGCGCCTCACGCCAGAACTCGCCGCTGGTCGTCATGAATTCCTTCCCCTCGGGCGAGCCCATCCAGGCCTCGGCCGTCTCATGATCGACCGTCGCTCCCGTCGCAACATATCGCTCGAGTCCCGCAAGCGCGAGGTCCCAACCGATCCCCACCGCGCCCGGACCGAACTGAGTCCAGTGGTCCTCGACGATCGCGGTGTGCTCAAGTGTCAAACGGGCCTGCTGCCGTTCTGCCGCCAGCTTGACGTCGATCCAGCTCACCGCGCCCGCAAACTCCCACGTCGCCGCGAAATGGGTCGGCGGCGTGCAAGCCGTGATGGTGCCGCCGGCATTGCCCTTGAGCTGGTACTTTCCGCCGAGCTGGAGGTCGCCCTCGACCGGCAAGAACCAGCGCGGAATGCGTTGCCGGCTGGTAACTGCGTCCCAGAGATCGTCGACGTTGGTGTCGTAGAGCCGCGTCAGCGTCACCGTGCTGGCTGGTTTTCCGCCCTTCTCGAAGTTCTTCACCGAACGCGTGACAAGCCCCAACACCCTGGCGACGTCGATCTCCATAGTCGTTCCCTTCTCGTTGTCTTCGCGACCATCAATATCATCCGAAAGGGTGGCGCCGTCGGCTCCGAGCGACTGCAAACCGGATTCACGGATGGTTGCGGCCCTTGGCCCCGATGTCCTGCAGCACACTGGCGAGATATTTCGCCGGCGGCTTGCCGAGCGCCTTCTTGAACATGGTGATGAAGGCCGCGACGGAATCATAGCCAAGATCGCCCGAGACCTGCTGCACGCTGGCGCCGGAGGTGAGCTCCCGCAAGGCCACGATCAGATGCAATTGCTGGCGCCAGCGTCCGAAGCTCAGCCCGGTCTCCTTGACGACGAGACGTGCAAGACTGCTCTCGCTCAGCGCGACGCGCGCAGCCCATTCGGCGAGTGTGCTGCGGTCGGACGGGTCCTTCGCCAGTGCCGTCGCGATCCGCTTCAGCCGCGGCTCGGACGACAGCGGCAAATGCAGCTGCTGAACGGGCATGCGCGGGAGCTCGCGCAAAAGCATTTTCGCCAGCAGCTTTCCCCTCGCCTCGTCGCCGGCATCTTCAGCCGACAATTCGACGATCAATTCACGCAGCAGCGGGGAGATCGACAGCGTGCAGCATCTATCCGGCAGGTCGATCATGTCCGGCTCAATGTAGACGAAGAACAGCCGGGCATTTTCGGTCGCGCGATTGCTGTGCTGCATGCGGCCGGGAATCCAGACCGCGCAATGCGGCGGCACCATCCACAGACCCGTGGGCACGCGGCATGTGACGCCGCCGGCCAGGGCGAAGACCAATTGTCCCTTGCGATGACTGTGATCGGGCACCTCCTCTTTCGTCCCGTTCACGTCGACGCGTACGGCGATGACGGGAGCGGAGCGATCATCGACGTCGAGGTCCGACCAGGGAAAGCGGAGAGGTTGCCGCATGCTTGACAGTTTTCAGCAATTCATTGGCTGAACATCTAAATTCAGCAGAGGGGAAAGTCCATAGATTGCGACCTGCCCGCCGCGCGGCTTGGGCGCTCAGCGGAGAGAAGACATGCACGGCAGGATGATTTCGAAAGCGGCCGGGCTCCGACGCGAAGTCCGTACCCAAACAGGGATCGTGCGCGGTCACTCACGGGACGCAAACGGGGTACTGGCATTCAAGGGGATTCCCTACGCGGCGCCGCCGCTCGGGCCGCTGCGCTGGCGCGCACCACAGCCGCCGGCCTGCTGGGCCGGCGTACGCGATGCGCTTGCTTTCGGCGCGGGCTGTCTGTCGTCGCTCGAGAACGACCATCGGCCCGGACCGCGCGACGAGGATTGCCTCTATCTCAACGTCTGGACCGCGGCGAGGCACGAGGACGACAGGCGGCCCGTGATGGTGTGGATCCACGGCGGTGGCTTTCAGTTCGGCTCCTCCGCCAACCCCGCAACCGACGGTGGCGCACTCGCCGCCAAGGGAGTCGTCGTCGTCAGCTTCAACTATCGTCTCGGCATCTTCGGATTTCTGGCGCATCCCGATCTCGATGCAGAAGCGCCCTCGGGGAATTACGGCCTGCAGGATCAACTGGCGGCGCTACGCTGGGTCAAGGCCAACATCGCCGCCTTCGGCGGCGATCCTGACAACGTCACCCTGTTCGGCGAATCCGCCGGCGCCATGGCCGTCGGCATTTTAATGACCTCGCCGCTCGCACACGGGCTATTTCATAGAGCGATCGGCCAGAGCGGTGCATTCTGGGACGGCAGGCACGGACCGCTGCAGACATTCGAAGAAGCCCGGGCGCGTGGTGTCGCCTTCGCCTGGCAACAGGGCAATGCCTCGATCGCAGAATTGCGCGAGCTGCCGGTCGACCGATTGAACGCAGCTGCGCTGTGGAGCTTCAAGACCAGCCCCGTTGTCAGCGCTTTCTCACCGAGTATCGATGGTCATGTGGTACCTGACGTGCCCGCGCGGCGCTTCCTGCGCGGCGACCAGATGCACGTCCCCCTGCTGGCTGGCTGGAATGCCGCCGAGGAATTGCCGTTCATGGCGCAGTCGCTTCCGCACCAGTCGGCGCACGCCTTCCTCGCCGCCGCCGAAGCGATGTTCGGCGAGGCGCGCATGGCCGATTTCCGGAAGCTCTATCCCGCCGCGACCGATGCGGAGGCAAAGATTTCCGCAGCCGCGCTCACGGCCGACACCGTAATCGGCGAGCAGTGCTGGCAGTGGCTGCGGCTGCATCGGCGAACGCAGGCAGCACCCGTCTACGGCTATCTGTTCAGCTACACCTCGCGCTACACGCCGATCGCCTCGCACGTCACTGAGATCCCGTTCGTGTTCGGCACGCTGACGCCGCAACAGGTGATCGGCGGCACAACGCCGCCGGTGGAGGCGGACCGCACACTGGCGCAGACCATGATGCACTATTGGGTGAATTTCGCCGCGCACGGCGATCCGAACGGACCAGGCCTACCTAGCTGGCCCGCCTACAGCGAGAGCGACGTCGTGCAGATCATCGGCACGACGATCGAGGCCCGCCCCAATCCGCAGGGGTCCCGCTTCCGCTTTCTCGACAGTTTTCGGCAGGATGGCGTCCTGCCGATGCGCTGGCGGGAGACGGGCTAAGCCACCTCGTCCGCCCGCCATAAGCTCATTCGTCAGCGCCATATAGGCCGGCAACGTCACGGGATGGTTGGCGGCGTTTCCCGCGACCGGATGCGAGGCGTAGCGCGCGATCACCATCGCGGCTTTGAGGTCGACATAGATGGCTTGGCCGTGGACGCCGCGGGCCATGTATGCGCCGTGTTCGTTCTGGCTGACCCACCATTGATTGCGGTAGGATGCGTCCGGCAGCGTGCTGTAGCACTTTAGTGTGGAAAGAAAGGCGCGGCCAGAACTGCGAGCATCCCAAAGGCTGCGACGTTCCAGAACAGGGAGCGGACGAGCGGTACTCCGGATACATAAAGCGCGGTGTAAGCGATACGTCCGCCGATATAAGCGATCGATCCCCAATGGGTCAGTTCATTGTGAACGCCAGCTGCCCGAGCCACAAGGACTGCCGCGACGAAGAACGGAAAGGTTTCCATGTAATTGCGGAAATTGCGGTTGATGCGTCCGGGGATGGGCTTGAGCGGAGGCATCTCGATGTCGCGCGGGCTTGCAGCCCAATTGAGGCCGTACTGCACGTTCGCCGCTTGCGCGGCGGCCACCAGTTGAAGGAAGCCCTAAATGGTTGCGGCTGCCAACATCATCAGTTCGAAGCTCATGCCCATCCTGCGGCCTCCTCCAGAACAGTGCGGCCGGTTTCGCAGCGTGCCGCTACGATTGCAAACGCCTACGTCTGAGTGAACCCCTTTTGCGCCAGGAGCTGCCTCCCGTCGCCTCAGGCCACTGCTGCAATATCTGGCAAGGCAACTTTCCCGACTGCAACACAGTGGATGATGGCTATTTCGGTACTCCGCCCGTTCACAGTTTCGCGCCCAACGGATATGGCTTGCACAATGTCGCCGGAAATGTCTGGGAATGGTGCGAGGACTATTTTTCGCCGATCTATGACCGCCTCACACCATCACGAGACCCCTTGAACCGCGAGCCAGCTCCCAACCGATCGATGCGCGGCGGATCCTTCCTCTGCCACGAATCCTACTGCAATCGCTACCGCGTCGCCGCGCGAAGCTCCAATACGCCCGACTCCTCGTCGAGCAATATCGGCTTCCGCGTCGTGCGCACCGAGCCGCTGCGGGATCCGGCATAGGATGGATCGGGCACCACATCCTGCGAAGCCGGCGGCTGCTCCAGGCATCCGCCTGCTGCCGTTGTTCCTGCGCAATTTCGTGCGCAATCGCGAGACCGGCCTCGTGCTGGTCGCCATCATCGTCGGACTGCTCAGCGGCGTGCTCGTGGCCGCGATCTCGAGCCTCAGCCAGGTCTCTCACGCACTGCTGTTCGACATCCCTTTCGACGCACACCTCAGCGCCACCGGCGTGATCTCCTGGCAGCGCACGTTGCTCATCCCGATGCTCGGCGGCCTGGTGCTTGCGCTGATCGGGCTGTACTTCGCCCGTCGCGTGAAGGGACAACAGCTCGCCGACGCAATCGAGGCCAATGCGCTCTATGGCGGCCGGGTGTCCTTTCGCGGCAGCTTGCTGATCTCGATCCAGACCCTGCTTTCCAACGGGTTCGGCGGATCGGTCGGGCTGGAAGCCGGCTATACCCAGATCTGCTCGATGTTCGGCTCTCATGCCGGCCGGCGCCTGGCCGCCCGCCGGAACGACATGCGGCTCCTGGTGGCTTGCGGCGCCGCCGGTGCGATCAGCGCCGCGTTCAGTGCACCGCTGGCCGGCGCCTTCTATGCCTTCGAGGTCGTGCTCGGCGCCTATACGTCCGCGGGTCTGGTGCCGGTCATCGCCAGCGCCGTCACCGGGTGGCTCGTCGCGCGGCAGTTGACGCACCAGTCCTTCCTGATGGTGCCCGGCTTTCCCTCACCGGTTTCCGTCGAGATGATCGGGCAGACGGTGCTGATCGGCATCATCTGCGCCTTCGTCAGCGTCCTCGTCATGCTAGCGGTCGCATTCTCCGAGCGCTGCTTTCAGCGCATCACAGCGTTCGAGGGCTTCCTGCGGCCGATGCTCGGCGGTTTCCTGCTCGGCGGTCTTGCGCTGCTGACGCCAACCGTGCTCGGTGCCGGTCACGGCGCAATGCAGATCCTGCTGGTCAGCAATCCGACCTGGCTCCTGCTCACGACCACGATCGTATTCAAGATCCTGGCGTCGGCAATCTCGCTCGGTTCCGGCTTTCGCGGCGGACTGTTTTTCGCCTCGCTCCTGCTCGGCGCGCTGATCGGGCAGCTCTACAGCATCGTGCTGACGGGCCCTCTTCCAAAACTAGCGCTTCAGCCCGGCACGGCAGCCATTGCGGCGCTCGCCGCGTTCGGAACGGGTGTCCTCGGAGCACCGTTCAGCATGGTCTGTCTCGCACTCGAGATCACCGGCGACTTCTCCGTCACTGTTGGCGCCGTGGTCGCGTCATCGGTTTGCGCGCTGATTGTTCGCGAGCTGTTCGGCTACAGCTTCGCCACATGGCGCTTTCATCTGCGCGGTGAGGCGATCCGCGGACCGCAGGACATCGGCTGGGTGCGGCAGATGAGCGCGGCTTCGCTGATGCGCACCGATTTCGAGAATGCGCTGACGACGATGGCGATCGGAGAGGCGCAAAAGCTGTTCTCGCCGGTGCAGGTCCGCCAGATCGTGCTGCGCGATCCTGACGGCACGTATGCGGGCATCGTCCCCGCCGCGACGCTGCATTCCGTGGCCAATCAGGACGACGAGCTACTCGGGTCGCTGGCGCAGCAACAGGATGAATGCCTGCTCCCGACCACGCCGGTTCGCGAGATACTGAAGGCCTTTGAGCGCAGCGAAGCCGATGTGCTCGCGGTTGTCGACCGGGCCGACCATCGCGCCACGATCGGCACCTTGAGCGAAGCCCATGTCCTGCGCACCTACGGCGAAGAGCTCGAGCGTCGGAACCAGGAACTGTTCTCGCGTTGATGCCGCTCAAGCGTTAGGGCCGCAGATCCATGTCGATCCGCACGAAGTCGCCGCGATAGGTGACTTCGCCGAGATAGATCACGGTCCGGTCCGCGGTCGTGAAGATGCGGCGGACTTCCGCCACCGGCGAATTCAGCGGCACCCGGAGCAGCCGCGCCGCCTCGATATCCGCGGCTCCGATCGTCAGGGTCTGGCGCGCGCTGGCGATGGCGGGATCCCTGAGATCGTTGAGGATCGGGATCACGGTCTCGTTGCGAAAACGCTTGGGCGACCTGCGAAAGATCTTCTCGTCGAGATAGATGGAAATGACGCAGTAGGGCTGCTTCTCCCGCGAATGCAGCCGACGCATGAAGACGTATTTGTCGGCCGGCTTGCCATCCCCGGGAAGCAGCGGTGCATCGCTGCGGCTTTCCGAGATATTGATGATCTCGGGCGAGGTGTCGCGGTACATGTCGGCGAGATCGGATAGCGTCGTCTCGACCTTGAGCCAGCGGTCCTGCCGCACGATCCCGGTAACGAAGGTGCCGCGGCCCTGCTGCGCCTCGATCACGCCGTCGCGGGCCAGCAGCTCCACCGCCTGCCTGATCGTGACGCGCGACACGCCGAACTCAGCCGCCAATTCCTCGTTGGCCGGCAGGCGAAATCCCTGCGTCCAGACGCCGCGCGCGATCCGCTGCCGAAAGATGTCGGCGATTTGCGCATATTTGGGGACGTGACTGTCGGAACTCAATTCCATCTCGCCCTCCCAGGATCGGCCCCGTTCATGCCATAACCAGCGCGGCACCACGCTCGCCGATCATCAGGCTGGTCGCATTGGTATTGGCCGAGGTGATCTGCGGCATCACCGAAGCATCGATCGCACGCAGCCGCTCGACGCCGCGCACCCGCAGCCGCGGATCGAGCACCGCCTGCTCGTCCCGCCCCATGCGACAGGTCCCCACACAGTGAAACACCGTGCCGCCGGTGTTGCGGGCAAAATCCCACAACCCGGCATCATCCCTCGCTGCCTCGCCTGGCACCATCTCGATATCCCAGAGCGGACGAAACGCCTTCTGTCGATAGATCTCGCGTAGCATCTTCAGACCCGCAACGATGGTTTTGCGGTCGATTTCCTCGGCGAAATAGTTCGGTACGATCCGCGGCTGCTCGAACGGATCGGTCGAGCTGATCGCAAGCCGTCCGCGCGACTTTCCGTGGCATTGCCAGACCGAGGCGGTGAAGCCGGAATAGCTGTGCAGGGGCTCGCCAGGCTTGTCGACCGAGAGCGGCATGACGTTGAACTGCACGTCCGGCCGGCCGCTGACGGCGTATTCCGTGCAGGCTGCGCCGCCCACCTGCCCCGCGCCGACCGACAATGGACCGCTGCCTGCCAGCATCCACTGCAAACCCATCTTCGCTAGCTCGACGGGATTGCGGACCTGATCGTTGAGCGAAATCCGCTCCTTCAGGCGCACGATCAGCCGGGCCTGATAATGGTCCTGGAGATTGCCGCCGACTTCCGGAGAATCGGCAACGACGGGAATGCCGAGCTTGCGCAGCAGGTCGGCCGGACCGACGCCCGAAAGCTGGAGGATCTGCGGCGACTGCAGCGCGCCGCCAGACAGGATGACCTCACGATCAGCCGTCGCGCTGTGGACCTGTCCCCTGCTGATCCACTCGACGCCGGTTGCGACACGAGCGTTGAAGACGACCCTGCTGACCTGCGCATGGGTGATGATGGTGAGATTGGGACGGCCGGCGACGGGGCGCAGAAATGCAGAGGCAGAACTGGTCCGCCAGTGCCGCCCGATCCCGAGCTGATACGTGCCGACGCCGAGCGTTGTCGCGCCGTTGAAGTCGGGGTTGTTCGGCAGGCCGAACTGCACACCCGCCTCGACCCAGGCCTTTGATGCCGGATTGTCGTTGCGGAGATCGGAGACCTCGAACTCCCCGAGCCCTCCGTGAAACTGGCTTTCGCCGCCGCGGTAGCGTTCGTAGCGCCGAAAATACGGCAGGAGTTCGCGATAGCTCCAGCCATCGGCGCCAAGGCGCTCCCAATCGTCAAAGTCCTCGTGCTGGCCTCGGATGAAGATCAGCCCGTTGATCGACGACGAGCCGCCAAGCACGCGGCCACGCGGCCAGACGATGGCGCGACCTCCGCTCCCTTCCGAGGGCTCGGTCCTGAACAGCCGCGAGAATCGCTCGTTGTAGATGGTCCGGTAGTAACCGACCGGAAGTTTCAGCCAGAAATTCCGATCCGATCCGCCGGCCTCCAGCAACAGCACGCGGCACGAGGGATCGGCCGACAACCGGTTCGCGACGACGCAGCCGGCCGAGCCCGCGCCGACGATGATGTAGTCGTAACCGCGTGCTGACATCAGGCCGTCCGGTATTGTTCGATGGAGGCAAGATGGGGCGTGATGCCGAGGCCTGCCTCGTCGCCGAGCTCGATCATGCCGTCACAGACATCAAGCACGGGACCGCAGAAGCGATCGCGCAGCGGGTTTTCGTTGCAGTCGACTTCGAGCAGTCCGTCGCCGCCGACGCCGGCGAGAAGATGCGCCGATGCCAGAAGGCCGATGCCTGCGCCGAGATAATGCGGGCAGAACATCTTTCCCGACCTCAGGATGTCGCGGGCAATGCTTGCGCAAGCCGACAGCCCGCCCCATTTGGCGATGTCGGGCTGGACGACACCGAGCACCGGCTCACGCAGCACCTCGGCAAAGCCGGCGTGGCTAGCGATGTTCTCGCCGGCTGCGAGCGGAAAGCGGACTATCTCGTGCAACTGCTTCCATTCCTGCGAGGGACGATCCGCACGGATCGGCTCCTCGAGCCAGGCGAGATCGAAGCGCTCGAGCTGCGGTGCAAGTTCCAGCGCTTGCGCAATAGTCCAGCCCTGATTGACGTCGGCAGCAAGCAGGCCCTCGCCCACAAGGCGGCGCAGCGCGGCCAGGTTGGCGCGGTCGCCTGCCGGATCGAAGCCGATCTTCAGTTTCAACGCGCGGTAGCCGCGGCCCAGGGCCGCTTCGGCCGTCCGCTCGGACCCCACGGGATTGATGCCGCTGGCGTAGACCTTGATCGTGCGCTTCGCCCCACCCAGCAACTTCCAGAGCGCAACGTTCTCGCGGCGCGCATAGAGATCCCAGACGGCGAGATCGATGCCGGCGATCGACTGCGCAAACGGGCCAGCTTCTCCGGATTGCAGCGCGAGCACCGAGGTTCCTTGCGTCAGGCGCTCGAACGCGGCCGAGGGCTCAGGCGCATTGAATCCGACGAGAGCCGGCGCAAGCACCTCGTTGACGAGCCGAACACGATGTTCGGCACCTGGTGCAGGAAAATTGCACCAGACCTCGCCCCAGCCGACATTTCCATCGGCGTCTTCAACACGGACGAAGACGGCGGGCCGATCCTTCATCCGCCCGAAGGACGTGATGACCGGCATCGTCAGCGGATAGCGGTAGCCAAAGGCCTGCACGCTGCGGATGGTGAAAGGGGAAGTTGTCATGCGGAAAGCCTGCGACGCCTACGACCAACGGCGCCACTTGTATGGTCATCCTATTTATAATATGACTCTGGAAAACATCAATCGCAATCTGGGTGGACGCGTCGAATGAGGGGAGCTGGCCTGAGACGACTTGGTCTCGGATTGATACCGTGGATCGGTGCGATCCTGCTCTGGTACGCCGTGCGATGGAGCGGCTTCGTCAACGTCTCGCTGATCCCCGCGCCGCACCAGGTCGCCGCAAAGTTCTTTGAGCTTCTCACCAGGGAAGGCCTGCTGATCGACATCTTCGCCTCGACCCGGCGCGTCTTCCTTGGCGTCGCGCTCGGCATCCTCGTGGCAGTGCCGGTCGGATTTCTGCTGGGGTGGTATCGCCCCGCCCGTACCTTCGCGGACCCTATGATCAACTTCTTTCGCGCGCTGCCGCCGATCGCACTGATCCCGCTGGTGATCGTCTATTTCGGCGTCGACGAGCTCGCCAAGCTCGTGATCCTGTTCTACGCCTCGTTCTTCTCCGGCGTGATCGTGATGTATGAGGGCGTCTCGCAGATCACGCCGCTCTACATCCGCGTGGCGCAGACGCTCGGAGCCAACCAGGCCGAGATCTTTCGCAAGGTCATCATTCCCCTCACCGTCCCGCACATCCTCACAGCGCTGCGCGTGGCGCTGGGCGTGGCTTGGGCGACGCTGGTCGCATCCGAGCTGATCGCGGCGCAGCGCGGGCTCGGCGCCATGATTCAGAATGCCTCGACCTACTTCCTGCTCGACGTCATCTATGTCGGCATCATCTGCATCGGCTTAATCGCGTTGATCATGGATTTGATCCTGCGCAAGATCACGGCCCGGTTGCTGGTCTGGCAGGATCGGGCCATCGCATGAGCAAGCGCGCACAGTTCGACAAGGTTTCGCTGTCCTTCGATACCCCGAAGGGCCACCTCAACGTCGTCGAGAACGTCAGCTACGATATCAACGACGGCGACTTCATTGCGGTGATCGGCCCGTCCGGCTGCGGCAAGACCACGATGATGAGCATGCTCGCCGGCTTTCAGAAGCCGACGACCGGCAAGGTGCTGTTCGACGGACGTCCCGTCGCCGGCCCCGGCCCCGAGCGCGGTGTCATCTTCCAGGAATATGGCGTGTTCCCCTGGTTGACTGTGAAGCAGAATATCGCCTTCGGCCTGACGCTCAACGCCAACCTTGTCCCGACCGCCGAGCGCAACGCGATCTGCGATCACTATCTTGGCCTGATGGGTCTGTCCGACTTCGCAAATTCCTATCCGAAACATCTGTCCGGCGGCATGCGGCAAAGGCTCGCGATCGCACGGGCCTATGCGGTGAAGCCCCAATTCCTCCTGATGGACGAGCCGTTCGGAGCGCTCGACGCCCAGACCCGCTCCAACATGCAGAACCTGTTGCTCAAGGTGCTGGAGACCGAAGGCAAGACCGTCATGCTGATCACCCATTCCGTCGAGGAGGCGATCTATCTCGCGTCCCGCATCGTGGTGGTGACGGCGCGGCCGGCGCGGATCAGGGAGATCATCGACGTTCCCTTCGCCTACCCGCGCGACGAGTCGGTCCAGGAGCGTCCGGAATTCGCCGAACTGCGAAGCCATATCAGGCAGCTGGTGATGGACGAATATCGCGCCCAGCAGGCACAGATGCGTCCAGTGTCATTCTCGGAATAACAAGCAAAACGGAGGACAGATCATGGATCGGCGACAGTTTTTGAGCACGACGGCGGGCCTTGCGCTCGGCACCTTTACGGCCTCCGCGCCGGCGATCGCGCAAGCGAAAACAAAGGTCCGCGTCGGCTATCTTCACACCGTCGCCGTCGACGGCCAGATCTGGACCGGCATCGACCGTGGCTCCTTCGAAAAACAGGGCCTCGATCTCGAACTGCGGCAGTTCAACACCGGCCTCGAAATCTTTCAGGCGCTGATCGGCGGCAGCCTCGACGTGCTGGCAACCGGCGCGGTCCTCTCGAATTTCCCGGCCCGCGGCCAGGGCAAGGTGTTTCTCATCAATGACATCGAGGTGGCAACCGCTCAGCTCTGGGTCCGCAGCGATCAGGGTATCAAGTCGTTCGCGGACCTCAAGGGCAAGCGCATTGCGACCGCAACGGGCACGACGGCGCACGTATTCCTTGATACCGCGCTGCGTGCCAACAAGGTCGATCCCAAGGAGGTCGAGCTCGTCAACCAGACCATGCCTGCGGCCGTGACCGCCTTCATCTCCGGCGCGGTGCCTGCCGTGGCGCTCTGGGTGCCCTTCAACGTCACGGTCCGCGACAAGGTCCCGGGCGCGACCATGCTCGCCGATGCGTCGGCCTACTATCCGAAGGCGGCAATCATCGGCGGCTGGGCCGCCGCCAACGACTACTATGAGCCCAACAAGGAGACCTTGGCCAAGCTGATCCGCGGCTGGGCGGATGCCAACGACTATATCGTCGCGAACAGCGCTGAAGCGATGGAGAAACTGCAGAAAGGCCACTACAGCCAGACGCCGATGGCCGACATCAACGAGTCATTCAAGGCCCAGAAGATGTTCACCTCAAAGGATTGGAAGCGCATGTACTCGGATGGGACCGTCACCCACTGGCTACAACAATCGACGGATTTCTTCATGGCCAACGCAGGCATCAAGGACTTCACGCCCGCGAGCAAATACTTTGACCCAAGCCTCTATTTGAAGACCATTGCCTAGATATCAGAGCATTGAGGGGATTTGGGCGCGCCGAACACCAACTGTTCGGCGCGCCCAGTTTTCTCGGGCTGTGCTGTCGTATCCGGCACGTGTTGCGCACCGCCGTTGAACAACTGTCCCTTCTGCACGCTGAACCGCGCCGATCTGAACAGCGCCGGCCGGCCGCCTACATCGATAGGCGCGTGTCGCTCACGGACGAATGCGGATCACAGTCTTCCCCGAGCGTCGCGTGGTCGGCTTGAGGGCGGCGACGGCATCGTCGAGTGTCGAGACGGTGCCAATATTCGTCCGCAGCCGCCCGTCCCGCACGCGCTGGACGATCTCAATCAGTTGGGCACGGTCGGACTCGACAACGAAGTCGATCGCCAGACCGTCGGCGGGCCGTGCTTCCGCCGGCCCGACGATGGACACTAGTGTTCCTCCGGCCCGGATCAGGCCTGCAGACCGCCTCTGGATGTCGCCGCCGATGACATCGAACACCAGATCGACTGCGCCGACGTCTTCCAGGTCATCGTTGTCGAGGTCGACGAACTCTCGCGCGCCGAAGTCGAGCACCGTCTGGCGGTCGGCGGCGCGTCCGCTGCCGATGACATGGGCGCCGGCATCTCGTGCAAGTTGCGTGACCACCGAGCCGACTGCGCCGGCCGCACCGTGCACGAGGACGCTCTGCCCCGCCTGAAGGCGGCCGTGCTGAAACAGTCCCTGCCATGCGGTGAGACCCGAGATCGGCAGGCTCGCGCCCACCGTGAAGTCGACGTCGCCCGGCAGCGGCGCGAGGTTGCGCGCCTCGATGGCTACATACTCCGCCAGCGTGCCGTCGCGGTACCAGTCGGCGAGGCCGAACACCCGCTGTCCTACCGACAGTCCCGTTGTGCCATAACCAAGAGCGGTAACCACTCCGGCCAGTTCGTGACCGGGGATCGAGGGCGTTCGGTCACGGTCGCGGCGATCGGTCCAGGTCGAGGGCCACGCCAGCTCGGTCGGCACGAATCCCGACGCATGGACCTGAACGACGACGTCGTTTATCGCTGCCTGCGGCTCAGGCCGCTCGACCTGCCTCATCCCGGCCGTTCCCGCGGCCTGGTCCGTCACCACGATCGCTTTCATGGGCATTCTCTCCTCGGTCATTTGTCTCTTTGGTGGAAATGTTGCAGCGTCGGAAAGTCGGTTCGACATCTCGGGCGGGGAGCCATGGATAGATTCCAAAAGCGAACGTGGAACAGCGCTTGCCAAGTGCCGACGTGATCTCGCTTCCCGGACTGCTGGGTGGGGGGCACCGGCTTGACCACTGACGCATCATCGCGGCCATGCTCCCGCCTATCGGGTCAAGACCGGATAGCCGTGAGTGTAGATCCAGTCCGACTGTTGCGCCGGCACGTGACAGGATTGACAGTCCGTCGTGTAGTCGGTGGATGTGGTCTTCTGGGAATTGGCTGCGTCGAACCAGGACCAACCCCAGCCGTCGCCCCAGAGTTTGTTTCCTGAAAATCGCCCGACGCTGTCTTTCACCATGACGAACCAGCCAGCCAGAGTGCCGGCACTGCTTACGGTTCCGGTCGTCATATCCTTGGTCGTCGTATTGAACACTTCCTTCACGAGAACGGTGCCGTCGGGAAAGTGCCCGCCCTTGCGATATGCGGCGATGGTTCGGGCGATGCATAGACCACGTGCAACTGCTTCGAGCCCGGCCCGTCTTCTTTGGCTACTGCCCAGCTGCCCAGCACCTGATAGGCGGTCCGATAGTCGGAAGGCACGCGCAGATTTCCCTTGTCATCGACGGCGACCGCTGTCGTTCCGCCGTACTGTGACTTCGTATTGATTTGCCCGTAAGCAGTGACAACGCCGATCACAAACAATCCTGCAAGGGCGACACCCAAGACACCGACGATCCTCATGATACTGCTCCCTCCGTGCGCGATCCATCCGGGTTCTCGGCAGGCAACGTCAGCTGCAATTCCTTGAAGAAGATTGTCCCCTCCGGAAACTCACCTGTCTTCTTGTAGATCTCGTATGAACCGGGATAGCGCTTGCTGGTCGGTGCGCTGCCGTCATTGGATTCGGACTGGGCGAATACTGCTGTGATAGCAACCGCGCTGAAAGCCGCTCCGGCGATCAGTAGGGCAATACGCATGTTTTTTCTCCACGAGTTTCAGCGATATCCGTCCCAAGTTGTCTTGGCGTTATCGCAGCGCGCGGCGCGGTGAAACCCGCGTCGGGCATCCCTGGACGATCGGACACACATTTTGGAATCGAGAGCTGATCAGCGCCGACGATCAGTGCATCGGGGTGTGAACGGATGTCGCCCGCCGCACGGCCTTTTGAAATCGCGCGCCTGACGGGAGAGATGCCTCGGAGCGCGGCGTTTAGCTCAAGCGCCCTCGGCCTCACCGTTCTTCGCGCTCTGCCGGTACTCGCTAGGGTCAACATTGTAGGCTTTGCGGAATGCTCGCACGAAGCTTGACCGGCTTTCGTATCCGGCGTTGTAGGCTACAACGTCGACCGGGGCTGACGTCGTCGTGAGATCGAGCGCCGCCTGCCGCATCCTGAGATCTCGAAGGATCGCCATCGGCGAACGGCCGAAGATATTCGAGAACCGCGCCATGAATCCCGACCGGCTCAGACCCGCGCTTTGCGCGAGGCTCTGAACCGTATGGGCGGCGCCCGGGCGCGCCACCATGTCAGCGAATGCACGCGTGATCTGCCGGTCCGCGAGAATCGAAAACCGATCAGTCCAGCTCCGCGAGGACTTCATCGACCGCCTCACCAGGGCCACGATGACCTGCTTTAGCAGGGAAGCCGTCATGGCGCCCATGCCGATTTCCTGCGCGCAAAGCTCCTCGATCGCTTCGCGAAGCTTCAGGTCGATCCTGTCCGTCGGTTCGAATTTTTCGACCACGGGCTCTCGCAATTCGCGAAACAACCCGACGGATTGTCCGAAGGATGCGTTGAAGAAGCCGCAGATCTGGATAACCTCAGGCTGCTCGGTCGGCATTCCGATGCGCAACACGCCGTCATGTCGCCTCCAGCAATCGCGGGAGATGAGCTTCGCCGGGCCGCTGGCTCCGTCGACCTCGATCGCGAATGGCGTATTCGGAGGCTTGATGATGAGCAGGTGGGGCTCGAGCGGCATCGAAGGCCCGTCGCCGATCGAGATTCGTCCCCTGCCACTGATTGTGTAATGGATCGCGGGCGCGTCGATCGTTCCCATCTTGGTGCGATAGCCCGATGGAATCAGCATCTCGGTGAGCGCGACGACATCGATCTCAAGTGCCCTTATGAGGTTGTCGAGGTCGGCGGTGGCGAGCTTCGAGGCAGAAACGGCGATCGTCGAGTAGGTCCGCTCCCCCTGTGCGCCTCCAGCCCGCGATTTGGTCCTGTTTTGCATAGCAGCCTGCTTACAAGGTCAATAGCGTGAAGTCTGCCGGGCAAATCATGCCTTCATGAATTTCCCGGCAAGAGAGTAACCGTATTTCGTGTGAGCGGCGGCTTCACTCCGCCGCACCGCCATGGTGGCTCGGTCATGGCCTACCCTACCAAAGGCCAGCCCCGTTCGCAGCTCAAGGGCGGCTCGTTCGAAACATTCGCGGCTGGGCAATCGTTCTTTGAACCGCCGGGCGCGACCCATCTGGTTTCGCAACTGGCACAGAGCTTCAGATACCGTCAGAGATCAGCAGGACACCTTTGCTCCCGGAGCCACTCGCCCCATTGTTGGGCGCCAGCTTTGCAAGGTAAGCTCCGCATTCAAGAATCGCACTCTCCGTCAGTTCGGTTTGGGACCGAGACATGAGGTGGACTGAATCACTGCGCTCGGCCGGATGCGCTTCATCTGGTGTGCACAGATCGCTTGAAGGTCAGGCAGGCATTTGAAGGACATCCTGGTGGATCAGCGGCGCGTCCTTCACCCACAGCTCGGCTCCTGACAGACCAGCGACCGCACGCAGGGTATCTCCCGCCGGCAAACGGATCCAGCCCTGCGCTGTGAGCGTCCTGTCCCCGATCATCAAATTACCATCGAGAACAAGCGCCTCAAGACCACGGCGATTCTCTATTGTCACCGCCGCACCCGCCGCGAAAGTTTCGATCCGCACGTTTTCGGCTCCGTCGTCGAAGAGTTCGATTGCGCCTGGCTCGGATCCAGCCTGGGATGGACGCCGAACGATCTGCTGGTCGTCGCCTTCCCGGAATTGCCACAGCCGGACAAAGATCGTGCAGCCTTCCGCTGATGCGGGCACGTGGGACGTACCGGGCGGATTCCGGAAGTAGCTGCCGGCCGGATAGTCGCCGTGCTCGTCCTGGAAGACACCTTCGAGAACGACAATTTCCTCGCCGCCGCCGTGCGTGTGCCGCGGGAATACGCTGCGCGGGGCGTAGCGCACGATCGACGTGGCACGCGCTACCTCGTCACCGACGCGAAACAGCATGCGTCGATCTACACCGGCTGCCGGGCTCGCCACCCATGGAAGCTCCGAAGCTTGAATGATCACGGGAATCGTCAGATCGTCATTGATGCGCATGGCTTGCCTCCGTCATGGTAAGCACGATCCTGAAATTCGCCTGGCCGGACCTCATCCGCGCGACCGCTTCGCCCGCCTTCTCGAGCGGCATAACCTCGATTCGAGGTCGCACGCCGGCCAGCACGCTGAAGTCCAGCGTCTTCTCGTTTTCGAAGGGTGTGCCGGTGATCGATCCGAGTATGCTGCGCTCGCCCACGACGAGGTGACCCGCCGATACCGGCAGCGGATCTTTCCCGGCGCCGAGCAGCACCAACCTGCCCTGCGGCGCGAGGGCACCTGCGATTGTGGAGACCGCCTGGACATCGCCGATCGTGGTGATGACCGCCTTGGCACCGCCGAGGCTTTGCAGGCGCGCGACGGGGTCTTCCTTCCTCGAGTCGAGGTAGAAGTGGGCTCCCAGAGCGAGGGCATCGTCCGCAATGTCGGCTCCGCGCCCAACAGCAACGACCCGGAAGCCCATCCGCCTTGCGTATTGCAGCGCGAGATGCCCAAGTCCGCCGATGCCATGCACGACGACCGTGTCGCCTGCTTCCGCACCGCACTTCTTCAGCGCGTTGAAGGTCGCGATGCCGGCGCAGAGCAGCGGTGCCGCCTCCTCCGACTTCAGTTCGTCAGGTATCGAAACCAGCCCGGTGGCGCGGGCAATCATCATCTCGGCATAGCCGCCGTCACATGTCGATCCGACGAACGGCTGGTTCATGCAGAGCTGAAATTCGCCGCGGCGACACTGAGCGCATTCGTTGCAGTGCCCGCCAAGCCTTCCGATGCCGACCCTCTGACCGATCTTCCAGATCGAGGGCGTTCCGGTGCCGAGGGCCGCGATGCGGCCGACGACTTCGTGACCGGGCACCCGGGCGGGGCGCATCTCCGGATCGGCGCGGTCGATGTCGCCTGCGTCGGCGCCGCAGATCCCGCAGGCTTCGACAGAAATCAGCACCTCGCCAGGACGGGGAGACGCCGTCTCGCGTTCGGCGATTTCGAGCGTGCCCGGCTTCGAGACTTGCGCGACGCGATGGGAGCGCCTCATTCCCAGTACCTCCGATACTTGCGGCGTCAGCCGTTCGTTGCCGACGACGGCCAATTGTCATGTGCAGGCTTCTGTAGACGCCCGATCACGAATGCCGCAGCACGCTCCGCCGCGTCGACGGCGCCAGCGAGATAACCGGGGTCACGCGAACTCGTTTCGCTGCCCGCCAATACGATGCGACCCTGCCATTCCGGGCCAACCCAAGGGCGCCGATCGGCCGTCGGATGGGCGGTTGCGAACCTGTCTGCGCCCGTCGCCGTCAACGGGTCAGCCGCCCAGTCCTTGAAGAGCGTCGCACGCGGGTTAGCTGCCTCGGGACCGAAAAGGTCGGCCAATTGCCGCACACAGGCGGCAACGATCGCGGAGTCCCCCGCTGCGGCGCGGTCTTCCGCGGAAATGCCGAGAAAGCCGAAGAGAGCCGCCTTTCCGCTCGCGGTCGTGGCGTCGTGAATCTCGGCGAGCGGTCCCACCAAGCTCTGCGCCGTGCCCGAGAGGCCCTGCTCGCGCCAGAACGGCCGATCGTAGACGGCGAAGAACTTCGCATGGGGCGCCATCCAAGTCGGCGTCGCCCGCCAGCGGCTTGCTGACGCGCCGTCGATTGCAGGATCCAACGAGACAGTCGCCTCAAGAAGACACGGCGGCATCGCGAACACGACAAGGGCGGAACGACAAGTCTGCACCGAGCCCGTGACATCTACGAAGGAGAGCTCGACGTCCTCAGCACCGAGCCTTGCGCCCGTCACGCGGGCGCCGAGCTCGACACTTCTCTTCGGAAGCGCATCGGCGAGCGCGGTTACAATGGAGGCGGTGCCCCCGCTGAGCCGCATGGACTGCGGCGCCTGAGCCAAGCCACCGTAGCGCTGCGGCGATCCGTGCCGCGTGCGCTGAAGGACGACGTCGCCGTCATCATGTTGAACGAAGCTTGCAAGCCCGAGATCGTCGACCAGTCGGCCGAAGGCCGGCTGCATGTCGGGCCAGAACCAGGAGGGACCGAGATCGAATCCGTCACGAGAGTCGTGCCCGGTCTCGTCCATTGACAGAACACGACCGCCGAGGCGCGGCCGCGCTTCCAGCATACGGAAAGCAAGACCCGCACGGTGGACCCGCAGCGCGGCGGTGAGGCCGGCGACGCCTCCTCCGACGATGACGACGGGATGATCAGTTATGGGCACGATAGAAACCCGAAAGGTGGACGGGCCGAGTAGATGCTTGCACAGGCGTGCTTCTTCAAACGGGATGACCTTGGCGACCCCAAAGGAAAACCTTTGGTGCTCTCCCGACGCATGCTTTCAGGCCGCCTCGGGAAGGGAGGCGGCGAATTGCGGATAGGTTTCGGCGAGTTCGGTCCTGATCTGGCTGCGCATCAGCGTGAGGGTCTCAGCGTCCGGGCCGGGAGTCTCGACCTCGCAGCGGTCGTTGTCGAACGAGAAGCCGGTCATCTCGCGGATGTCGGCCGCGGTGCGGCCCGGATGCACGCTCTCGAGCCGGAAGCGACCGCTGTCCCGCTGGAAGCTGAACAATGCGGCATTCGTCAGAAGGGCGTGCGGACCGCCTCGCCTGTAGACCCCGTCTTCGGTCGCGCCTGGCGCGGAGATGAAATCGACCTGGTCGACCAGTACGCGGGGACTGTGCTCTTCGCGAAAAAGAATCACGCGCGGCACCAGAAAGTACAGATAGGCCGAACCGTACGATCCTGGCCATCTGACGGGCGAGTTCGGATATCCGCCGGCTCCGACCAGGTTCACGTTGCCCTTGCCGTCGATCTGTCCACCGCCGAGGAAGAACGCGCCGATGCGGCCCTGCGCCGCGCAATCGAACAGTTCTTCGGCCCCGCTGGTGAAGGAGTTGTGCTTGACCGAGCCAAGGATCGAGACCTGTATCTCGCCGAGCCCCTGCCGCTTGTTCAGCGCCCGCAACAGCATCGCGCCAGCCGCAGGCATCGGCGACGACATTCCGACGGCAACGTGCTGCACTCCAGCAAGAAGGCAGGAGATCGTGTAGATCAGCAACTCGCGGTTGGTGCATTCGGTCGTCACGCCGCGCTCCTTGTGCCGGCCATATAGGCCTGGAAGCCCTCTGGCGTGCGCGCCGCACGGGCGTAGCTTTCGACCTCTCGGGCATCGAGTTCGTACTCAGCATAGAGACCCGTCGGCCAGGCTGCATTCTTGTATTCGGCCACGGCGGAGACATACATCGCCGGAAGGACGCCGGCGGCGAGCTTCTCGTCGTCGAGCAACGACGTCTCGGAGATACGCTCGACGGTGACGAAGGTCTTCTTCGACGCGTGGGCGAGCAGCATGACCTCTCGGCGCCGGCCAAGGCGGACGTTGCCGAAGCGGTCGGCTTCCGGCGCATGAATGAGGGAGATGTCCGGCTGGATCGCGGCGACCACGACGATCTTCTCGTTCTCGTCAAACGGGTTGGCCGTGACCTTCCAGTTCGGATGGTTTTTCAGGACGTCGCTGCCGATGATGCCGCGGATCGGCATGAATGGTACGCCTTTCTCCGCCGCACTCAAACCGGCGAACACTGCGGGGCAGGTCGCATCGAGCATCCGGATCTCGCTGTTCCGGATCGCGCGTCCGAAGCAAGGCGCCCCGCCAGCTTCGCCCAGACTGACCGCGCTCGTCTCAAGCACGGACACCGCGCCGGCGCCGATCAGCATGTCGACCTGCATGCCACCGATGGGTGCACACACAACGTGAAGGTCGCGGATTCCGCGTTCGATCAGGAGCCGGATCATCGCAGGACAGGATCCCGAGCCGTCCGGAGCCAGGCCTACTTTGACGCCGGACGGGATCATCGCGGCCATCGCCTCAGGCGACACGAATTCAGTCATGCTCCACCTCCTATATCCGACCCGATCGAGCGTCGGACGTGTTGTTATTCAAGTGGTCGAGCGACCCCAGGAGATCGTCCTGCAGATCGTCGTGGTCCTCAAGGCCGACCGAGATCCGGATCAGCCCGTCGGTGAAACCGTGCGCAGCTCTCTCTTCCGGCGCGTAGGTTGCATGGGTCATGCTGGCTGGTGCTGGATCAGGGTCTCCGCATCGCCAGGTCTGACGGCCCGCGTCGCCTCGCGCTTCGGTCGCTATGATCATGGCACGTCAGGCCTCGGATCTTCGACGAAGCCGTCGCGGTTCGGCATCTTGACCGCGCTCAGCGACTTTGCGTCCATGGTCGCGTCGGCGGGTACGATGCCGTTCATGTTCAAGATGTAGCCGGATAAGGCGTACACCTCGTCGTTCGTCAGGGACTCGGGGGCGTTCAGAGGCATCGCGCGCCGGATGTAGTCGAAGAGCGTCGGAGCATAGGGCCAGAAGCTTCCGACCGTTTTGATCGGCTTGGGCGTGGCCAGCGTTCCCTGACCTCCGACGAGACGATCGCCGATGCCCCCCTCTCCCTTGTCGCCATGGCACGCGGCACATTGGTTGGCAAAAAGCTCCGCGCCCTGCTTGACCGAACCTTGCCCGGCCGGCAGCGACTTGCCGTCCCGGTCCACATCGATATTCCAGCCAGCAATCTCCTGATCCGTGGCTTTCCGACCGAGGCCATATTTGGTCTGAGCAAACGCGCCCGAGACGAGACAGAGCGTTCCGATGGCGAGAGCGAGCGTACTAAGCCTTGACGTGTGCATTGGACACCTCTCCGCTCTCGGCAATCTTCCAGGGTTGCATCGCGTTGTTGTGGTAAACGCCGTTAACGCCGCGGACCGCCTTGAGCTCCTCGAAGCTCGGCTGCACGTATCCGGTCTCATCCGTCGCGCGGCTGACGATCGTCGTCGGCGTACCATCCCACGTCCAGGGCAACCTGAAGCGGGTCAGTGCCCGCGTGAGCACCGGCTCCTGAAGCTTCGCCTCCTGCCAGCTCTTGCCGCCATCCGTCGACACATCGACCTTCACGATCTTGCCGCGTCCTGTCCAGGCGAGCCCGGAAATTTCGTTGAAGCCTTGCTTGATCTTCTGCGTGCCGGACGGCCGCGTGATGATCGATTTGCACTCCATGACGAAGGTGAATTTCCGCGCGGTACCGTCGGGCATGGAGTCCGTGTATTTTGAGGTCTCCTCGCGGGAATAGGCGGGTTCGGCCGTCACGTGGAGACGGCGTACCCATTTCACGTTCATGTTGCCCTCGAAACCGGGGAGCAGCACGCGGAGAGGATAACCTTGCGCGGGACGCAGCGCCTCGCCGTTCTGACCGTAGACCAGCATGGCATCGTCCAGGCACTTCTCGATCGGAATGCTTCGGGTCAAAGCGGCCGCATCCGCCCCCTCCGCTATCACCCATTTCGCGCCCGGCTTGATGCTCACTTGTTCAAGCACGGTCTTCAGCGGCACGCCGACCCACTCCGCGCAACTGACCAAGCCGACGAGGCTCGATGCCTTGTCCGCGTAGATGCGCGTAAAGGGCGGATTGCCGGCGCACTCGATAAAATGGGTACGCGATTGCGCGGGAAAGCGCCTGACATCCTCCATCGTGAACACCATTGGCGTCTCAACGAGGCCGTGCACCATCAGCCGGTGCTGCGCGGGATCGATTTCAGGGATGCCGCCATGGTGACGTTCGTAGAACAGGCCGTTCGGAGTGATCGTCCCCTCCAGATCCTCGAGAGGCGACCCGCTCCAGAATGAGGTGTATTGCTTCGCGTCTTTCCGCATGTTGCGGACGATGGCCTTCTCGAACTTGGAGGGCTGACCGTATGGCTCACTGCCGACGTCGGCACCGGGCGCTTTCATCCACTCCGGAACGTTTGGCGGCAGATTTTCAGCACCGGCAACCGGCTTGGCTGCCAGGACCTCGCCGGATGCGACCAGCGCCGCCGCTCCTCCTACCGCCAGCGATCCGGCGGCCAGGAATTGCCTTCGCGTCGACGACTTCGCCGTCTCAGCGCGCGATCCTCTCTTCATGCTTCCTCCTTGAACGTGCTTCACAGGATTGTCCGAACTTGCCGCAGCGGATCCGTCGATCCGATGCGCCCCCTGTTCATTTCGGGATGGCCGGGGGGCGGATGTGCCGCCGCCGAAGCTTTCATTCGAACTGCGGCCGGGCATCATGCCGCAGCGCCTCCTCTCGACCGCCTCGGCGACGCCACGAAAAGCGCTGCTACGGCAAACAGGAGAGGCGGAAACGAGAGCCAGAGCACCGTGTCCCAGCCGTAAGCCGAGAGCAGTCCGCCCGACAGGAACGAACCGAAAGTCATGGTGCCGAAGACAACGAAGTCGTTGAGCGACTGGACCCGCGCCTTTTCCTCCGGCCTATGGCACTCGAGAACCATCGCGGACGCGCCGACGAAGCCGAAGTTCCAGCCGACGCCCAGGAGGATCAACGTTGCCCAGAAGTGTGCGACCTCGATGCCGAGAAGACCGA
This sequence comes from Bradyrhizobium diazoefficiens, assembly GCF_016616425.1. Lineage (NCBI taxonomy): Bacteria > Pseudomonadati > Pseudomonadota > Alphaproteobacteria > Hyphomicrobiales > Nitrobacteraceae > Bradyrhizobium > Bradyrhizobium diazoefficiens. The sequence continues at coordinate 3,525,554 of NZ_CP067101.1, read as the reverse complement.
CCGTCGACGCAGCAGCGGTAAGCAGCAGACCCGCCGCAACCACTTTCGATGCGCCGAACCGGGTGATCAGCCTTCCGGTCCAGAAGCTCGGCCCATACATCGCGATCACATGCCACTGCAGGCCAAGGTTCGCGGATTGCTGCGGAAGGTTGCAGAACTTCATCGCGAGCGGCGCCGCCGTCATCAGGAAGTTCATCAACAGATAGGAGACGACGCCGCAGACGACGGCGCCCATGAAACGCGGCTGCCGCGCGATGATGCCCAGAGGACGCCCTTTGCCGACGTCCGCGGCGGTCGGCGCCGGCAGACGCACGCCGGCGAGAACGATTAGTGAAATTGCCGCGACGGCGGCTTGCCCGAGATAGGTCGCAGCGAACAGGTACGGCTGCCAAAGGTCCATCGTGTAGGTGACGAGTTGCGGCCCGATCACGCCCGCGAAGACGCCCCCCGCCATCACGGCCGACAGCGCCCGCGGGCGCCGCTCGGGTGTGGCGCAGTCGGCCGCGGCAAAGCGGAAAGAGAGCACCACGGCGGCGTAGACGCCGCCGAAGAAAGTCGCGACGCAGAACAGCCAGAACGAGGCCCGCAGCACCGCCAGCGTTCCGATCAGGCCCCCCATGACGCCGCAGCCGGTACCGATCACGAAGGCGGCACGACGACCGTGACGCTGCGCGATCACGCCGGCGGGTAAGGTGCATGCCGCCATCCCGACGACGAAGATCGATATCGGAAGCGTCGCGAGGGCTTTTGTCGGCGCCAGCATGTCTCCGATGACAGCGCCGGTGGCATAGATGACGGTCGAGTTTGCGCCGGCGAGCGCCTGCCCGATCGCCAGCCTCACCACGTTGGCGCGCTCGAAACGGGATGGCAGAGCAACGTCTGCCAGGTCTTCTACCACGACTTGAGACATTCACACCTCGACTTGACGGCTCCAGCGCGTGTCGCGCTGCGAAGGGCGGCGGTGAAGACGGCGATCGAGCAGGTCGCGCGCCTTGGCCGATTGCCCGCTGCGCATCATTGCGAGCAGCAGCATGTCTTCGAGGATTTCCCGCTGCGCGCCGCTGCCGCCGACCCGAGCGAAGTCCCTCGTCAACGGTTCAAGAATCCGCGTGCATTCGGCGTAGTCGGCGTTCGCGAATGCGAGCGCGGCTGAGCCGATCGCCGGGACGACGGCCCCCGCTGGAAGCGTACCGTCCGCGACGCGCCGCGCGTTCGCATCGATGCGATCGATCGCGGCGACGTGCCGTCCGGTTGCCGCCGACAGCAGACCCATGTGGACCTCGACGAAGGCGAGCCCGGGGTTCGAATACTTCGAGCCCGCATACTGTTCGGCTTCTTCCCACAGGCCGGACGGCGCCTCATGGCCGTACGCCTTCAGCCGCCACAGCAGCGAGACCGCATCGCTCACGACATTGATCGGAAGTCCCAGCGATACCGAAGGGCGCACATGCTTCGAATAGATCGCAAGCGCAGCTTGCGGATCGTCGCGCTCGAGCGCGGACAGGGCGGCATGCCACGCCAGATGCCCGTGCAGCATGCCCGCCCGGTCGTATTCCGGCAGCCAGCCTTCGATGAGCGTCTCCGCTTCCTGCGCCGCGCCCTGCTCGAACATGGCGTGCGCGACAGCATGGGCGGCATTGGCGTTGGCACGCCGTCGCTCGAGGCCGCGTTGCGCGAGCTCCCGCCCCCTGGAGACCGCGCCGTTCTCGGCGTGGGACCAGCCGCGGTAGGTCAGAAACCACCAATCGTCCACATCGTAGCGGTCTGCGACCTTCTCGCACAGATCGACGCGCGCCTGGTCGTGATCAGCCATCCCTGAGAAGGCGAACAGACCGAAGGCGCCCAGCGGCAGCGAGAGGATCAGCACATCGCGGGGCCATTGGTCGATATGAGCGAGCGCGCTCTCCAGCGCCTTGGCCGATTGCCCGCTCACCGCAAGCGAAAGGGTCAACACGTGACTGATCTCGCGCGGTGAGCGGCTTCGAATGACGATCTCCTGCGCTCTCGCGATGCTGGCGCGCGCCTCAGCCGCCTGGCCCTTGATCGCCTGCAGCCGCGCAAGAGCGGCGTGCGCCAGAGCGAACTCCGGATCGTGATCGATGGCCTGCCGCAGCGCCTCTTCCGCGCCCGGCCAAGCGGACAAGAGAAGGTCGACGCCCGTGCGGTAACCTGCCGCCGCTTGGGGTGAGTTTGTCGAAATCGGAAGGCCGCGACTGTCGACCTCGGCCATGCTCGTCTCCTTCAGCGCAAGAGCCGCCGCTCTGGCCGCCCCTTGATTTCGACCGCTACCAGAGCGAAAAGAGGCTGTCTTTCGACGCTTTGCCAATTTGTATAGAATATCCGCCAAACGGAGACGGCATGTCCTGGACTGCGATATCGGCCCCACCGGACGCCCTTCCCCCGCAACCGATCACAATGCGGGCCCAATCCATTCCCCCCAGACACGAATTCCCGGAGCACGCGCATGACTGGCATCAGGTCGTCTACGCCGTCGACGGGGTGCTCATTGCGATCGCGGAGAGCCGATCCTTCGTCATCTCGCCGGAACAGGCCGTGTGGTTGCCGAGCGGCATCCGCCACCGGGTCGGTTCACTGCTGGGTGCCGAATTCCGCAGCCTCTGGATTTCCGTCGCTTCCGGACGAAGTCTGCCCACGGCTCCGACGGTGCTGGCCGTGTCACCTCTCTTGAAGCAGTTGATCGTCGAGGCCGCCGCCATCGAAGCGCGGAAGGACAAGGACGGATACACGGACCGCGTCACGGCGCTCATTCTGGACCAACTCGCCAGAGCCCCGGCGCTGACTACTGGATTGCCGTGGCCGCAAAGCGCGCGCCTGCTGCGTCTTTGCGAAGCTCTCTACGTGGATCCCGCCGACGAACGCGGTTTGGACGATTGGGCCAAGGTGCTCGGTACCTCGTCCCGAACACTCACGCGGCGGTTCGAGGCGGAGATGGGCATGAGCCTCCGATCATGGAGGCGACAGGTACGGCTGCTCCGTTCGATCGAGCTATTGAGGAGCGGAACGGGAGTAACCGAGACAGCCCTGCAACTCGGCTATGGCTCCGCGTCAGCATTCATCTTCGCCTTCCGGACTGAAATGGGATCCAGCCCGCACGCCTACATGCGAAGGACGACCAGCGCCCATTGAAGACCAGGCTTTCCCAGAGGAAGAAGCCGACCATCGGTAAGGTCCAAAGCGCGTCAATAGGTCTGTGCCGGGAACGTCAACTCAGACCTGGCCCTGCTTCGAACCGGCAGTTGTCAAAAAAGACCGTCACGAGGCTGTCTACCACCATCGACCTGCTACGCGTCAGTCGCCCGATACGGACAATCCCGCGAGAAGCGGCGCGTAGGCGGCGAGCCTGCGGGATACGAACTCAGTGAAGAGCCGCACGCGCTTCGTCTTGCGTGTCTCTCCCTGCGTGAGAAGCCAGAGCGTTCCGTACATGTGCAGATCGGTGCCTGGCACCCTCACCAATAGAGGGTCGGCATCTCCGACGAAGCACGGCAGTGTCGTGATCCCGAGCCCCTGCCGTACCGCAACGAGCTGCGCCTCGGCGTCCGTGGTCCTGAATGGGACCTCCGCGGTGCGAACTTTACCCTCGCCGGCCCAATCCGGAATCCCATGAATGCTGATGACGATCCATCGGATGGGATCAGGCGCGCCCCCACGCCACGCGGCTAGTCGATCGCGGGACATGTAGACGCCGCCGAACAGCTCCGGCCCCTTCAGGCCGTGAAGATTGAGCGGTAGGGTCTTGCGGTCATAGACGACGCGGATCGCGACGTCGGCCTCTCGGTTGGTCAGATTTGCCAGCTCGCCGGACGACAGGATTTCCATCTCGATGTCCGGATGCAGACGCGCGAAATCGGCGAAGTCCGGCATGAGCAGGTGTGTCGCGAGGGGCGGCGCCAGCGTCACCCGCAGAAGCCCGCGCACGCCCTGGTCGCGCCCGAAGATGCGAGACTCCAGCCGGTTCGACGACGCTTCCATCTGCTCTGCGAACTCGAGTACCTCCTCGCCCGAAGCCGTCAGGCGGTAGCCCGAGGGCAGCTTTTCGAACATCTGCGCCCCGAGGTGTTCCTCAAGCTGAGCGATGCGCCGCAGCACGGTCGAGTGATTCACTCCGAGGCGCTCGGCGGCGGCTCGGACCGAGCCCCCGCGCGCGACGGCAAGAAAGTAGCGAACCTCGTCCCAGTCGATCATGGTGCAATCCCGCACCGCGGGGTGCGCCTTCCAAAGCTCCTATCTAACACGTCGAACAGCAATACGGACGATCATCTGGGCCCACATCGACGAGCACGGCCCAGTTCCGAACCACCGATCGTCGCGGCTGGCGTCAGTCGTCCAGCCGGATCGATTTCGCACCACCGATGTGCGCGCTTCCGCACTCAACAACTGATGCCGATGGACCCATTTCGAGGTTCTCGGAGGCAGATGCTGTCCCGACACCACGAAAGGAGAAGTCATGGGAAAGCTTGAAGGTAAGGTTGCCGTCATCACGGGTGGATCGAGCGGCATGGCGCTGGCAAGCGCCAGGCGGTTCGTTGAAGAAGGCGCCTATGTCTTCATCACGGGCCGGAGGCAGGAGGCGCTCGACGAGGCCGTCAAGCTGATCGGCCGGAACGTGACCGGCGTGCGCGGCGACGCGGCCGATCTCGACGACCTCGACCGCCTGTTCGATACGGTCAAGCGGGAAAAGGGCAGGATCGACATCCTGTATGCCAGCGCCGGCACGGGCGAAGCCCTCGCACTTGGCGAGATTACCGAGCAGCATTTCGACGCGACCTTCGACCTGAACGCACGCGGTACGCTGTTTACCGTCCAGAAGGCGTTGCCGCTGCTCAACGATGGCGGATCGATCTTCATGACCGGGTCAGTTGCGTCGCTCAAAGGCTTTCCCGGTTACAGCGTATATGCGGCGAGCAAGGCGACGCTGCACGCATTTGCACGCGGTTGGCTCAACGAGCTGAAGGGCAGGAATATCCGGGTGAACGTGCTGCACCCGGGCCCGATCGCCACGCCGATGCAGGACCAGGTTCTCACCGAAGAGGCGAAGCAGATGTTCGAATCCCTGATCCCGCGAGGAAAGATGGGTCGTCCCGAGGAAATTGCGGCAGCCGCGCTGTTTCTGGCCTCAGACGATTCGAGCTTCGTGAATGGGCTGGAGTTGTCTGTCGACGGAGGCTTCTCGGCCATCTGAAAGGCGGGGAAATCAATATCAACACGGATTGGAGAAGCATTATGAGCTACGCGATTGTAGGATTCGGCAAGATAGGCCAGGCCCTCGCCCACGCCTTTGCCCGTAAACACATCGACGTGACCGTCGCGAGCCGCCGGCCGCCCGAGGCGTTGGCGCCGCAGGCGCGGGCGATTGGACCCACGGTCGTCGCCAAGTCGCTGCGGGACGCACTCGAAGCCGACACGATCATCCTGGCGGTCCCGTTCGGGGAGCATCGCGAGGTTGCGAAGGCCCTGCCGAGCTGGAAAGGCAAGACGATTATCGACGCGACGAACGCGTTTCCAGTCCCTGAAGAGCTGGACGGTCTCCCGGCCTCCGCCGTCGTCGCGAAAGCGTTCACCGGCGCCAAGCTGGTGAAAGGCTTCAATCACCTGATTGCAGCCACTCTGGCTGCCGATCCGGTCGTCGAGGGCGGCCACCGGGTCGTCTTTCTGTCGAGCGACGACGAGGACGCGATCGCTCCCGTGGCGGCCTTGGCCAAACAGCTCGGGTTCGCACCCGTCAAGCTGGGAAAGCTCAACGAAGGGGGCGCGCTGGTGCACGCCCGCGGCCGCACATGGGGCCAGCTCATCTTCCAGGATTTGTTCAAGAAGGAGCAGTAATCAGTGTACGACCGTGTGCTTTGGCCCGAGAAGTACGACCCCAAAACGTCAGCGATCTATGCGCTCAACGACATCGACGTGAAAGCGCCCCCAGAAGTGGTATGGAAGCTGCTGGTCGATGCTGAGAACTGGTCGAGCTACTTTCCTCCTGAAGACCAGGTCAAAATCCTGAGCGGCGAAAGGGAATTGGCGCGCGGGACCAAATACAGCCGAGTGACCGTCGGTTTCCCGATGAGCCTGGTTGTTACGGAGTGCGAGCCCTTCCGCCGACTTGCGTGGGCAACGACTGTCGATGGTGATGACACCGGCTCGAGCGCGTACCATGGCTGGGTCATTACTCCCACAGACGATGGCTGCCACGTGCTGACCGAGGAAACGCAGCAGGGCTCGTGGTTCCTCGACGAACTCGGGCGCAAGCATCCCGGTGGGCTCTATCGCTATCACCAGCAATGGGTCGAAAGCCTCGCTCGCGCGGCGGAGGCGGAAGTCGCGCAGAAGGCAGGGTGACGCGCCTGTTCTGACGCCAGGGCTACGCGCCCAAAATACAATCGGAGATGAATGACATGAATATCGAACTCAAGGGTCGAACGGCGATCGTGACGGGCTCAACGGCTGGCATCGGTCGTGCCACCGCGGAGGGACTGGCGCGTGCCGGCGCATCGGTCGTCATCAACGGCCGCGGAAACGCCCGCGTCGATCAAGCGGTGCGGCAGATGCGACAAGTCTTTCCCGATAGCGACATCTCAGGCGTAGCCGCCGACCTCTCGACTGCGGCGGGCGCCGAGGCCGTCTTCGCGCAGGCGCCCGACGCCGATATTCTCGTGAACAACGTGGGGACGGCGCACATCCGCGACTACAACGGCATCGAGGACATCGCGAATATCCCCGACGAGGACTGGCTTGGCCTGTTCCAGTTGAACGTCATGAGCGGCGTGCGCATGACGCGCCACTACCTGCCGCGCATGGCGAAAAAGGGCTGGGGCCGAATCGTGTTCGTCAGCAGCGAGTCCGCGGTCAATATCCCCAAGGAGATGCTCGACTACGGCATGACAAAGACCGCGCAACTCGCGGTCTCGCGCGGGCTTGCCGAGGCGGCCGCGGGCACGGGCGTCACCGTCAACGCCGTCCTGCCGGGCCCTACTCGGTCTGAGATCCTGGGTCACTTCATGGCAAAGCAGGCGGAGGCGAACGGGATCACGCAGGAGGAAGCCGAGCGAGGCTTCCTGAAGGCGAAGCGTCCGACCACCCTCATTCAGCGTTTTGCGAGCACCGATGAGGTGGCCAACATGATCGTCTACGCCTGCTCGGAGCAGGCTTCCGCGACCACTGGTGCGGCTCTGCGCGTCGACGGCGGCGTGGTCCGCTTCGTTGCCTGATCGGGGAGGTTCGGGCCGGATCGCTCGATGTCATTCGACTGCTGTTGGCAGCCTGTAATTCACTTGGTGTGCCCCACTATCCCGTCCTACTCCACAGCCCCCTCACTTCCACTCAATTGTTCTGCCTCATCGTAACGCGCTGATTTTCCGCCGCAGATACGTCCAGCGTACAGCGAAAGACCGGCTCTCCGATCCGTCAAAAATTCGCGCTCGTGATTTCAAAGGGAATTTCGACGATTCGCGATCTGCCGGTTTCAGCGACGATCGGCATCAATCGCTCGATCTTCTGGAATTCATTGGTCAGGCTGGAGCCACGCATCGCTGGAAAACACCGTCGGCGCTGGCAGGCGGCGCCCCTGGCGCTCGTTGACCTCTGTTTTGAAACTTTCGCCGACGGGGATGTTTGCGGTCGCACGATCTCATGGCAGTTCTCGATCCGAGAGATGGTTGACAGCTCCCGACTTTCATTTTAACATCAATTAAAATGAAAATGGCTCGCTCATATACGATGCGTGCGAGAGCAGCCGCAGCGGAGGCTACACGGCGGCGGATTCTCGAAGCCGTTGTCACCCTGCTAACAAGCCGGTTTCGGTCCGAGATCCGGCTTGAAGACATTGCCGAGGGCGCGCAGGTGACGGTCCAAACAATCATCAACGTGTTCGGCAGCCGGTCGGAGCTGCTCGATACGGCATTTGCGACCCTGCTCCAGGAAATAAGGGAGCAACGGCTCCGAGCCGAACCGGGGGACCTCAAAGGCGCTGTCGGGGCACTCCTTGACCACTACGAGCAGTTTGGCGATCTCGTGATCCGAAATCTCGCGGAGCGGGCGGACCCGGAACTTATTGCTGTCGGGAGGGCCGGTCACCGTCAATGGGTGCAACGGCAATTCGAAACGCAAATCGCGCAAGTGGATCCGACGCGCCGTCGGTCGCTGACAGACGAGTTGGTATGCGTCTGCGACGTGTATACGTGGGCGCTGCTGCGACGTGATATGGGCCGATCCAGACCGGAGACGGAAAAGACGATCTTGTCGTTGGTCAATGCGATCGTGGGGGCGATGTGAGATGCCGCGCTTTCTGTTCCTGACCTGGAACGGCGCCGGCAACCAGCCGCCGGCAGTTGCCACAGCGCAGGCGCTGAGAAGGCGCGGTCACGAGATAACGTTCGCCGGTTACGCAAACCAATGCAGCTACTTCACCGAGCGCGGCCTTCGCTTCGTATTGCTCGGACGCTCCTCGGCGGCCTGGCGCGATGCGGCGCCTGAGCACATGTTTGCCGTCAAGTTGCGGGCTGTCTGGGCAACGCCAGACCATTTGTTTGACCTGCCACGCTTGATTTCCGAGGAGTTGTACGACGCGGTTGTCATCGATTGCCTCATGTTCGGAGCCTTGGCGGCAGCCGAGAGCACTCATGTGCCAGTCGCGACGCTGATCCACAGTGCGCCAGGCGCCCTGATGCCGCCCAAAGGCCGATTTGAATCTCAAGTTCTGGGGCCGGTCAACGAGCTGAGAGCCGGGGCCGGATTGCAGCGTGTCGGAAGCCTATGGGAGAGCTGGGCACGCTTTCCGTCACTGTCAAACAGTATCCGCCAACTGGACCCATTGGCCGCGCAAGCTCCGGCGGCCTTCACCTATCTTGGACCGATCATCGAAGACCTTCCGCCGTCCGGTTGGCAACCGCCTTGGCAGGCAAATGACCCTCGCCCACTCGTATTGGTCAGCTTTTCGACGGGGCCATACTGGGATCAAACCTCGCGCATTTTAAGAACGCTTGACGCGGTACGCGATCGCGATTGCCGGGCGCTCGTGACCGCAGGCTCAATTGAACTCGATCCAGCAATTGTGCCCGACAATGCGACAGTCGTTCGGCGCATTCCTCACGATGAGATTCTCCCACATGTTGCTGTGACCATTACTCATGCCGGGCACGGCACGGTTACGGCCTCGCTGAAGCACGGGGTGCCCCTGCTCTGCCTGCCAAATCCCGCTGGCGATCAACCGATCTTGGCAGCCCAAGTCCAAAATCTCGGATGCGGTTTATCGCTCGAAGGCGACACGGCAACGTCGTCCGAGATAGGACAGGCAATTGATCGACTGATATTGGCTCCATCCTATGCGGCGAATGCTCGTTTGCTCGCAGACGCGATTCTGAGATCGCCCGGCATCTCCACGGCTGTCTCGCGATTAGAAGAATTGTGCGCCCCGTAGCTTGGCATTAATCACCCTGATTTGAATTAATCGTTTTAATCGCAGCCAACCTACGATTCCGGCAACCTTCTTAGAAATCCGCGCTGGCCACGTTCGCGAGCTCCTCGAAATACGCCCTGAGCGCACGTGGCTCCCTATCGAGGATCGCCTGGATCGTCAGCGGATTCCCGAGCAGATCATGTTGATCGTAGTGATCGAACATCCTTCTCTCGGCTTGAGGGACTTCGCTGAGGACATCCATGACGCGCCGCTCCCTGATCTCGCGACCCAGCACTTCGCTCATGAGCCCGACGGCGCGCTTGCGATTCCAATCCGAGGGAAATTTACCGTGCGCCGCGCAGCTGGGCCCAACGCATATACCCCAAGCTCTTTTACTGGAACGAACTCGATCGAGGCGGCCAGAAGGCAACGAGGCTTTCGTACAATGCGAGCTTAATCCGATTGCCGGTGAGAGTTTCCGCGACGTCGAGTTTTTCCTGAGCGACGGCAGCCGCATTCGTGAGGTCATCGTTTTCTTCGGCCGAGGGAGAGGCACTGTGGGCGACAAGGCATGAAGCGCTCCCGAGCGGAGCGATACTTAAGCTGCGGCAAAAATCATCGCCAAGCTACGCTATCTCCGCCGCTTGCATCCCGCTCACCCCAGCCCGATCTCGATCCGCTTCTTCTTCGAAAGACCCTGCGCGACGATGGCGTGCGACTGGCTGATATAGTCGCGCAGCTCGTTGTCGGAGAGACCGGGCTTCCTGTAGTGCTGGATCCACTTCATGCCGCGCGACGCAAGATAAGGCGCGGGACGTAAGCCCGGCTGCTCCTTCAGCAACTCATAAGCGATATCGTTCACCTTGAAGGTGTAGGCCGGTTCATCGTCATGCCAGCCGCCGATCGCGAACACCTTGCCGCCCACCTTCCAGACATGCGACCCGCCCCACTGCACTACATAGGTCGTAGCGGGAAGCTTACGGCAGAAGGCGTTGTATTCCTTATAGGTCATGGCTGGAACGGCCGTGCTCCCCTATTCCCACTCGATTGTTTTGATTGATTGTAATGCCTTGATATAACGACGCAATTTTTTGTACCCGCGATAAAGAACCGTCTCTGCGATCCGTCAGAAATTGGCGCTCTTGATTTCGAAGCAGAATTTCGACGATTTGAAATCCCCTCGGTTTTAACGACTATCGGCATCGATCGGTCGATTTTCAAGATCGACGTCGACAGCGGCTTTGCCGGTTCGGCCGAAAAAGACCGTCAGCGGCGATGGATGTGGACATCAACGGCACCATCGGGATCGTCGTTATTCTCGGTTCCTGTCCCGATAGCTGGCAAGTCGTGCACGAGCCATGACCGGGTTATTCAGTTGATGTTGTTCCCAAAGACTGCGGCGTGGCGTCTAGCAAAATCTACAAAGCTTGTTGGCTCCACGCCAAACAGCTCGTGCGCTCCAAGTTCGACGCTCGACTGAGGATGGCGAAGCCGCTCCAGCGCCTGTTCGTGAAGCGCATCGATCATGAATGGCGGCAGGCCGGCCGCTTGCATGCCGCGCCGGCGCTCCTCGGGACTTATGCTTTGATATTTGACCGGTTTTCCGATCGCCTCACTGAGGGCTGCTGCGATCTCAGCCATGCTTAAAGACTGCGGCCCCGTGATATCCAACGCGCGACCTTGATGGCCGCCTTGGGTGAGAAGGGCGAACGCAATCTTGGCGATATCCTCGACGTCAACCGGCGAGAGCCTCACGCCGTCGAGCGGCAGCAGCAGTAGGCCTTTGCCGGCAACAACTGGTGCTTCCCGCAGGTAGACCTGCATAAACTGGCTCGGACGCAAATGTGTCCAGCCGAGCCCCGAACCCTCCAGATACCGCTCGATTTCTTCATGCATTCGCGTGAAGCGGAAATTCTTCGCGTCGAAGCCGATGCCGGATTCCTTGCCTGAAAACTTGACTACGTGAGCTACCCCGGCGGCCTTGCAAGTATCAATAAACCGACACTGCGTCTCAAGCATCTGCGGGTTAGAGCTAGATATCATCAGAGCGCGATCGATACCGTCCAGTACGCGATCCAGCGTTTCGGGGCGCGCCATATCTCCTTCGACCAGTTCGACATATGGCAATTCCGCCAACGCTCCAGCCTTCGACCGACCGCGCACAAGCGCACGCACCGGTACCCCGTTGCGAGAAAATTCACGTATGACCGCCGAACCGTTAAGGCCCGCAGCGCCGGTTACCAAGATCATGCAATCCTCCTCCGCAATGGTATCCTGTCGCCAAGACGAACCGGGCACGGCAAAGGATTCGGTACGAAGTTGAAATTTTTCCGAGACACGGAATCCTTTGCCGTGCCCGGTTCGTCTTAGTCAGTGTGACAATCGAAAAGGAGCGATCTATGCCCCGCATGCTCGTGCGCTATCGGGCCAAACCGGAGAAAATTGAGGAAAATGAGAACTTAATCCGCGACGTCTTCCGCGAACTGCATGCGAAAGGGCCGGAACACGTCCGATACCTGGTGCTCAAGCTCAGCGACGGGACATTCTGCCACCTGGTCGAGGACGCCTCAAAGACGGTCGCGAGCCTCGACGCCTTCGCCGCGTTTCGTCGGGGTGGAGAAGAGCGACGCCTGGATGAGCCGCAACAACTGGAAGCATCGATCGTCGGCAACTATCGTATGCTTACTGAAATCTGAAGGTCCATCGAGAATGGAAGATGGCATCAAAGTTACGACAGCGCCCAAACCCGTAGAGGCGGAAAAGCTGGAACGCATCGTTATCGGCCTACGACCCAAGCTGCATCGGTACTGCGCGCGTATGGTCGGTTCCGTGGTCGAGGCCGAGGATGTTGTACAGGAAGCATTGACCAAGGCCGTCGAAGCTCTTCCGCGTGTGAGAGCAATCGAGAATCCAGAGGCTTGGCTATTTCGCATCGCTCACAATGCGGCGCTGGATTTCTTACGCCAGCGCGAACGGCGAAAGGTATTTGAGACCGACGAAGATGTGGATATGAAGGCCGATCCGGTCGACGAGGTTTTTCAGCGACAGGCCGCCGCAGCCGCCCTGCATACATTCATGCGGCTCCCGGTGGTGCAGCGCAGCAGCGTGGTCCTGAAGGACGTGCTCGGGTATTCGCTTGAGGAGATCGGCGACGTCTCCGGCAAAAGCATTCCAGCCGTGAAGGCCGCACTACATAGCGGTCGCGAGCAACTGCGTCTCGTCGCGCTCGAGCCCGACGATCTCACTCCGCCAGTTCTCAGTGAGGCCGAACGTGACCGGCTGGCGGCTTATGTGGCCCACTTCAATGATCGCGATTTCGACGCTGTGCGCGACATGCTGGCGGAAGACGTACAACTCGAGCTTGTCAGCAAATCCCACATGAGAGGGCGTTCCGAAGTCGAGCGGTATTTTGGCAATTACGCCAGTATCCACGACTGGCGCCTCGACTTGGGCTTTGTTGACCGGCGGCCGGCGCTCATCGTTCGTCATCCCCACGATCCGCCAGATAAGCCTGACTATTTCATTCTGCTGCAGTGGGTAGGTAGGCAAATCAGCCGTATCCGTGATTTCCGTCATGCGCGGTATGCGATGGAGCCTGCGGAGGTCACGGCTCTCGATTAAGGATCAACGTGGTGCGGCAGCCAATCCAAATATTTCTTGCGCACGCGGAATCCTTCGCCGGTAGCGGAACGTCTTGTCAGGTGTGAGCCGCGAAGACGATCCCCCAGAACGCTCGCGCAACAGCAGGAACACAGACAGGAGAAATCAGATGCCCGTCGCATACGTCGATATACCCTCCAACCTCAACATGGATACCAAGAAGCGGCTCGTGAAAGAGGTCGCGGATTCCATCCACGATGCCTACGCAATAGGGGACACCCGGGTATTCCTCCGCGAGTGGTCCCCCGATCAGACGAGCATCGACGGTGAGGTCGGCGGCCTACGGCCCATTTGCACATTCGTAGTCCCACCGGGACTCCATGGCGAGGGAAAAGGCCGGCTCGTCAAGCGGGTCAGGGACGCCATCAGCTCCGCATGCAACCTGCCGCGCGTCGATGTCCCTCTCCCCAGCGGGAAGAAGATCACCACGACATGGGTTCTCTCATTCTTTACCGAGGTCCCGCTCGAACAGGCTGCTCTGGACGACCTGATGGCATACGAGAATCCTATGGTCATCGAGGGCATGGAGGCGGCGGTGCAGATGCAGAAGAAGAGGGCGCAAGGGTAATGCAGTGGCTAGATCGGCGCATCAGTCGTATCCCTACTTTCCGTCATACGGAGCCTGCGAAGATCGTCCGCTGTCTTGCGCGCCCCCGGCCCTCCTTCATGCGCTTCGTTCAACGGCGCACAAACGAGCTCCGACGACGAGGTCCGAAAAATAGCCAGACACATATGGCTGCTGAGCTCATTGTTTTGCCCGACGCATTCCGAGGCGGAGGTCACTGCTCTCGACTAAGGATTCCGGCCGTGCGCGATTGCATGATCCGGTCGTCTCGCACCTATCGAGGATTATCGAAGACGATGGATAAAGCTCACCTCGCGGCCCTATCCCTGATTATCCCAGACCCACCCTTTTCTGCGATCCCTCACTCCCACTCGATCGTCCCCGGCGGCTTGCTGGTCACGTCGTACACCACCCTATTCACGCCCTTCACCTCGTTGATGATGCGCGTGGCGGTCTCGCTCAAAAACTTCATGTCGAACTGGTAGAAGTCCGCGGTCATGCCGTCGGTGGAGGTGACGGCGCGCAGGCCGACGACATAGTCATAGGTACGGCCATCGCCCATGACGCCCACCGTCTTCACCGGGAGCAGCACGGCAAAGGCCTGCCAGATCTCGTCATAGAGGCCGTGCTTGCGAATCTGGTCGATGTAGACGGCATCCGCTTTCCGCAAGATGTCGAGCTTGTCGCGGGTGATGTCGCCGGGGCAGCGGATGGCGAGGCCCGGGCCCGGGAACGGGTGGCGGCCGACGAAAATTTCGGGCAGGCCGAGCTCGCGGCCGAGCTTGCGCACCTCATCCTTGAACAGCTCGCGCAGCGGCTCGACGAGCTTCATGTTCATGCGCGCAGGGAGACCGCCGACATTGTGGTGCGACTTGATGGTGACTGAAGGTCCGCCGGTGAAGGAGACGCTCTCGATCACGTCTGGGTAGAGCGTGCCTTGCGCGAGGAAGTCGGCGCCGCCGATCTTCTTGGCCTCCTGCTCGAACACCTCGATGAAGAGGCGCCCGATGGTCTTGCGCTTGGTTTCGGGATCGGTGACGCCTTCGAGCTCGCCCAGAAACTGCTTCGAGGCGTCCACGTGCACGAGCGGGATATTGTAATGGTGGCGGAACAGGTCGACCACGGTCCTGGCTTCGTCGAGGCGGAGCAGGCCGTGGTCGACGAAGACACAAGTCAGCTGGTCGCCGATCGCCTCGTGGATCAGCACGGCCGCGACGGCTGAATCGACGCCGCCGGACAGGCCGCAGATCACCTTGCCCTTGCCGACCTGCTGGCGGATTTTTGCGATCTCCTCCTCGCGGAAGGCGCGCATGGTCCAGTCGCCGGAAAGGCCGGCGATCTTGCGGACGAAGTTGCGGATCAGTTTCGCGCCGTCGGGCGTGTGCACCACTTCGGGGTGGAACATCAGGCCGTAATATTTGCGCGTCTCGTCCTGGATGATCGCGAACGGCGCGTTCGGCGAGGTGCCGGCAACGGAGAAGCCCGGCGGCATTTTTGTGATGCGGTCGCCATGGCTCATCCAGACCTGGTTCTTGCCGCCAAGCGACCAGACGTCCTCGAACAGCCGGCTCGGCGCCTTGACCTCGACATCGGCGCGGCCGAATTCGCGGTGATGGCCGCCCTCGACCTCGCCGCCGAGTTGGGCGGCCATGGTCATCTGGCCGTAGCAGATGCCCATCACGGGCACCCCGGAATCGAAGATCGTCTGCGGGGCACGGGGCGAGCCAGCCTCATGCACCGACTCAGGCCCACCGGAGAGGATCACTGCTTTCGGCTTCATCTCGTTGAAGGCGGCTTCGGCCTTGCTGAACGGGACGATCTCGCAATAGACGCCATCCTCGCGCACGCGACGCGCGATCAGCTGCGTCACCTGGCTGCCGAAGTCGACGATGAGAATCTTGTCGTGCGCCGAGGCCACCGAGGGCGTCGACGCGGAGCGGTCGTGCTGTGCTGCTGTCATGGCCAGCCAATACGCTGGCCGCGGGCGGGCCGCAACCGCGGTGGCAGCGCGCCCACATGCTTCTTTGGGCGTGGACAAATCGCTATAGGTAAGTATCATTGACCTAATTTGCCTTTGCTTCTCAGACAGGGGCCCGATTAGGGAGGATCGTCATGCCACAGCACCATCAACCATCATCGCTTGCCGCGCTCGGCCGGACCTGGATCGAGGCCTGGAACGCGCGCGATCTCGAACGCGTGCTCAAGCTCTATGACGAGGCGGCCATAATGACCTCGGACCGCATCCCGGCCATGGGGTTCGACGCCAGCGGCACAGTGCGCGGCAAGGACGCGTTGCGGGCCTATTGGGGCAAGGCGCTCGCCCTGTTGCCGGATCTGCATTTTGCGCTGATCGACTTGTTCGTCAGTCCGGATAGCGTCGTGGTGTTCTACGAGAACGAGCGGGGCAAGCGGATCTGCGAATATCTGCGGGTGAATGAGGCGGGGCTGATCGTGCAGGGCTCGGCGAACCATTTGGTGCAATAGGAGCCCCACTCGCTGCTGACATTCCGCGCGCAGGCGGTACGACGCGGCTTCTCGCTGAACCACGGGCGTCGGCGAACTGGATCGCCCGGTCAAAGCCGGGCCATGACGCCGAGAGTGAGGCGCGAGCCTGCCGCAACATTGCGCGCGCAGCGAAGTAATGACGAAGACTGCAGAATGAAGCGCTAACAATAGCACTGCCAACACTGACACAGGACCCGCCATGAAACTCCCCACCTCCCCCTTTACCGTCACCGACTGGAGCAAGATTGAACCAACGGTACATCCGGGCGAGGCCGGCCAAGCCTTGTGGCGCACGCTCGATATCGGCGAGCTCCGGGTCCGGATGGTGGAGTATTCGCCGGGCTACCTGGCCGACCATTGGTGCGATCGCGGCCACGTGCTCTACGTGCTGACGGGCGAGCTCCATTCTGAGCTGCGTGACGGGCGCACGTTCAAGCTCACGGCGGGGATGAGCTACCACGTCTCGGACTTCGGCGACGCCGCGCACCGGTCGTCGACCGCGACCGGGGCTACGCTCTTCATCGTGGACTGACCTGGGCGGTTTATTTGCACCGCAAAATAGAAAAGTCGCGCGACGTTCCGGGCCACGGGTGATGCCTTGAACTGGCCCCAAATTCTCGCTATATTGTGATCATCGATCTTGGCCGAACGACTGGGCCGCTTCGCTCCGTTGCTGACGGGCGCGCACGCTTCAGATGACTTCTCCAAACATCGACTGAACAGGGCTATGGGCGCAATGCCGCGCACCGGTCCACGTGCGTACTCAATCTAACTAACTAAAGGAAATTCCCATGGCTATGGGCACCGTGAAGTGGTTCAACACCCAAAAGGGTTATGGTTTCATCCAGCCGGACGACGGCCAGAAGGACGTGTTCGTGCACATCAGCGCCGTCGAGCGCGCCGGCCTCTCCTCCCTCAACGAGGGTCAGAAGGTCTCGTTCGACATCGTCGCCGATCGTCGCAGCGGCAAGTCCTCCGCTGACAATCTCCGCGTCGGCTAACGCCCGCGCACCGGCGTTCTGACCACGGACGTACCGGCAGAACGCTAGAGCTAGAAGGCCCCGCGACCGGGATTCGGTGCGCGGGGCTTTTGTTTTGGCCGGTCATTCCGGGGCGCCCGCAGGGCGAACCCGGAATCCATCGGTCGGCCGTCTCTGCGGCACAATGGATTGCGGGCTCTCGCTGCGCGAGGCCCGGAATGGCGGTGAGATCAAGCCGCCTTCTTCAACACCGACACGAAGAACCCATCCGTCCCGGTCCGCCGCGGCGTCATCAGCCAGCCCTCCGGCAACTGCAGCGCGGCCTCGCCAAAGGCCTCCGCCTTGTCCCAGAGCACGCTCGCGGTCTGCTCGGGCGGGACGGCCGCGAACTCGGGATGGCGAGCGACGAACGCCCTTACCTGCTCACCGTTCTCCTCTGAAAGCACCGAACAGGTGATGTAGGCGATGCGGCCGCCTTGCTTCACCAGCGGCACCGCGCGCTCCAGCACTTCGGCCTGGTCGCGCAGCCGGATCTCCAGCGCGCCGGGGCGCATGCGCCATTTGGCATCGGGATTGCGGCGCCAGGTTCCAGTTCCCGTGCAGGGTGCGTCGATCACGACGAGGTCGGCCGAGGCGTGGATGTCAGCCAGCGGATCGGCCTCGCCCTTGGGCGTGCGGACATCGGCGTTGTGGACGCCGGCACGCGACAGCCGTTCGTGGATCGGCACAAGCTGGCGCTTGTCGCGATCGGTCGCGATCAGCCGGCCCTTGCCCTGCATCAGGGCGGCGAGCGCCAGCGTCTTGCCGCCCGCGCCCGCACAGAGGTCGATCACCTGCTCGCCGGGTTTTGCCGCGGTGAATTGGGCCGCAAGCTGCGATCCCTCATCCTGCACTTCAATGGCGCCCTTGATGAAATCCTCTTCCGCGGCGATCCCGGGATTGCGGGCATCGGCCGAAAGCTCGATGCGCAACCCCGTCGCCGACCATGGCGTCGGTTTCGCATGAAGATGAGCAAGCGACTGCAGCGCCTTGTCGCGATTGGATTTTAGTGTGTTGACGCGCAGGTCGAGCGGCGCCCGGCTGGCCATCGCGGCCGCCTCCGCCGCACGGTCCTCGCCGAAGACTTTTGCAAGGTGCGGATCCAGCCATTCGGGATAGTCGCCGGCGATCGCTGCCGGCGCGTTCTGGAGGGAACGCGAGGCGAGCGCGGCCTCCTCGGCCTCCGTCAGTGGCGGCGGCGCAAACCGGCTGCCGTCGAACAACGCGCCCATCGTCGCTGTGTCCATGTTGCGCTCAAGGCGGAGCATGCCGATCAGCCGCGCCCGCGCGGTGTCGGAATCCATCAGGAACGCGCTCGAGGCGTAGCGGCGCAGCACGTCCCAGACGAGGCCGGCGATAGCGGCGCGGTCACCGGAACCGGCAAAGCGGTGCGCAGTTCCCCACTCCTTCAACGCTTTCGCCGCAGGCACGCGGTCCTTCTCGATGGTGTCGATCAGCTCGATGGCTGCGGACAGCCGGGCAGCGGGGGTCATTCGGGATCTTTCAGATCAGCATTGGTGGGCGAGCGCCTAGATCAGCAACAAGAGCCTCAGGGCGAAGTAGATCCACATCGCCAGCAGCACCAGCACGCCGGCGAGCCAGACCGTGGAGCGCCGGCCGAAATCGTTCGAGGAGACGAAGACCCCGGCATGGGCAAAGCGCGTCACCACGAAGACCCAGGACATCAGCACGATGAAAAGATCGGCGCGGCGCAAGGGCAATGCCAGTGCGATCAGGACGTAGAACAGGACCGGCAGTTCGAACTGGTTGCGGTAGCAATTGGCGATTTGTGTGGCGCTCTTCGGCCAGTTCGGCTCGCCCAGCGCAATGTCGCGGATTTTGGTCTCGCCGGAGACCAGCGTCTTGCGGCGCGCGAACACCATGCCAATCAGAAGCGCGAAGGTGAGCCCGATCTGGACGAAGACCGGCAGCAAGACCATTTGAACGGACATCGGAGCTTCCCATCCGGCGGGGACCGCCGGACCGTCCATTAGCCGTCGCTCCTCCTCCTGACAATCAACGAGTTGAACCGGCGTTCCCGATCTTGCGACCAGCCACCGGTAGTTAAAGCGGTTTTGGCCCCTTTCCAGGGCCCAAGGCGAGATGACGCCATGACCACTCTGTCCAGGCTCTTCGCCTCCCCGAGGACGGGCATGGTCGCCCCGCAGCACGCCTGCACGATCCGCTGCCGCGTGCTTTAAACTTTGTTCGATGCGATCCATGGCCGCGCCGTCATCGTTCCGACGCGCATCATGCGGTAGGTTGGTCGCATGTCCGAATTTCGCCTGACGCAGATTTCCGACACCCATCTCGGCCGGCGCTTCCCCGGCCTGATCGCCAACTTCCATCGCGTTTGCGAGCACATCGACGCCGACAGGCCCGATCTCGTCGTCAACAGCGGCGACGTCGCCTTCGACGGGCCGACCAGCCGCGACGATGTCATCTTCGCCAAGAGCCTGCACGACGCCCTGCCCGTCGCGTGCCGCTACCTCCCCGGCAACCACGACATCGGCGATAATCCGACCGCGATCGGGCCGGCACCGAAGCCGCCGGTCAGCGAGGCGCACCGCCAGCAATTCTGCGAGATCATCGGCGAAGACCATTGGATGTTCGAAGCCGCAGGCTGGCGCTTCATCGGCCTCAATTCGCTGGTCATGAATTCAGGGCTCGCCTTCGAGGCCGAGCAGTTCGACTGGCTGTCGCAGCAGATCGCGCGCACGAACGGCGCACCGGTCGCGCTGTTCCTGCACAAGCCGCTCTTCCTCAACCTGCCCGACGATCCCGAGACGCCGGAGACCTCGATCCGCTACGTGCCGCAGCCGGCACGGGCACGGCTGATCGAGATGTTCGGGACGATCGATCTGCGCCTCATCGCCAGCGGCCACGTCCACCAGCGGCGCGACTTCACCTGGCGCCACACCCGCCATGTCTGGGCGCCGTCGGCGGGCTTCATCATCAACGATCAGCGCCAGGACCGGATCGCGATCAAGCAAGTCGGCTTGGTCGAGTACCGTTTCCGACCCGACAGTTTCGAGGTCCGCCACGTCAGGGCCGCGGGTCAGGTCGACATCGACATCGAGGAGCTCCTCGCCCAGATGGGCGGCGAGCACTGACGCACTTGGCCGCTCAGGCGACGTTCTCGAGGTCCTGCTGGATCGCGGCGAGCAAGGATTGCAGCGCCTCGCTGTTCACCGGCTTGGCCGCGAGATCATTGGCAGGCGGCTGCCTGACTGGCTGTGCGGGTTTGACCGGGCGCTTCGGAAATGGCGAGGGCGGTGCCGGCATCGCGGAGCGGCTAAAATCGCCCTCCTCGTCGAGATGGACGAACTTGCCGTGGATGACGTCATCGCGACGGCCCATGACGAACATGGCGGTCCAATAGCCGGCGGCCAGCAGGATCACGCAGAAAAAACCAATCTCTAACATCGCAGCACCTAAAATATGCGCGATGATTCGACGTCTTCGCCCTGGGGTCAATGAACCGGCGATCACACCTGCGGCTTTTGCGGAACAGGTGTGGCCGATCGGTCACTCTTTGTTAACCATATCCACCCCGCCTTGGAGGCGGAAGCGGCGGTGGATTAGGCCTTATCCGGCCCGACCCGGACCAGCTGCTTGCCGAAATTGGCGCCCTTCAGAAGGCCCATGAAGGCGCCGGGCGCGCTCTCCAGGCCCTCGGTGACGAACTCCTTGTATTTGACCTTGCCGTCGCGAACCCAGGTAGACATGTCGCGCAGGAAGTCGCCATGGCGGGCGGCGAAGTCGGAGACGATGAAGCCGCGGAAGGTCAGCCGCTTGGTGAGAATGTTGCGCATCATCGCGCCGGCCCATTTCGGCGGCTTGGCCTCCGTGTCGTTGTAATGGGCGATCAGGCCGCAGACCGGCACGCGGGCAAACGGGTTGAGCAGCGGGAACACCGCCTCGAACACGGCGCCGCCGACATTCTCGAAATAGACGTCGATGCCCTTGGGACAGGCATCCTTCAGCTTGGCGGCGAGATCAGGATCGCGATGATCGATGCAGGCATCGAAGCCGAGCTCCTTGACCACGTAGTCGCACTTGTCCTTGCCGCCGGCGATTCCAACTGCGCGCGCGCCCTTGATCTTCGCGATCTGGCCGACGGCGGAGCCGACCGCCCCGGAGGCGCCGGCGACGACGACGGTCTCACCCGCTTGCGGCTTGCCGATGTCGAGCAGGCCGGTATAGGCCGTCATGCCGGGCATGCCGAGCACGCCGATCGAGGTCGAGATCGGCCCGAGCTTGGGATCGACCTTGATCAGGCCCTTGCCGCTCGAGATCGCGTGCGTCTGCCAACCGGAGCGGATGCGGACGATGTCGCCGACCGCGAAATCAGGGTTGTTGGAGGCCGCGACCTCGCTGACCGCCTCGCCTTCCATCACGCCGCCGATCGGCACTGGAGCTGCATAGGACGGACCCTCGCTCATGCGCCCGCGCATATAGGGATCGAGCGACAGCCAGATCGTGCGCAGCAGGACCTCGCCTGCGCCGGGCGCGGGAATCGCGAATTCCTCCAGACGAAAATCGGACGGTTTGGGTTCGCCGACGGGACGTGCGGCGAGAACGATGCGCTTTGCTTGGGACATGGCTTCCTCCGATTGTCTATCGACAAGGACGGAAGCGGACGGAGCGAAGCGCGTCAATACAAAAGCGGCGGAGCGGTAGACGCTGAGGCGCACAGCTCTCGTGTCCCGGACGCGCTGCAACGCGTAGCGTTGTAGCGCAGAGCCGGGACCCAGAAAGCAACACGGCAGAATGCAGAGACATGGGCCCCGGCTCTGCAGCGCCCCGCTGAAGAAGCGCTGCGCTGCGTCCGGGGCACGAGACCGCGACTAACCCCCGCCCGGATAGTTCGGGCTCTCGCGCGTGATGGTGACGTCGTGGACGTGGCTTTCACGCAGGCCGGCGCCGGTGATGCGGACGAACTGCGCCTTTGAATGCAACTCGCCCAGGTCACGCGCTCCAACATAACCCATCGCGGCGCGCAAGCCTCCGGCGAGCTGGTGCATGACGTGGCCGACCGCACCCTTGTAGGGCACCTGGCCCTCGATACCTTCAGGCACGAGCTTGAGCGTGTCCTTGATGTCCTGCTGGAAGTAGCGATCGGCAGATCCCCGCGCCATCGCGCCGACCGAGCCCATGCCGCGATAGGCCTTGTAGGAACGGCCTTGCCACAGGAATACTTCGCCGGGCGTCTCGTCGGTGCCGGCGAGCAGCGAGCCGACCATGGCAATGTCGGCGCCGGCGGCGAGCGCCTTGGCGAGGTCGCCGGAGAATTTGATGCCGCCGTCGGCGATGACGGGGATGTCGGCCTTTTTCGCCGCCTCGACCGCATCCATGATCGC
This sequence comes from Bradyrhizobium diazoefficiens, assembly GCF_016616425.1. Classification (NCBI taxonomy): domain Bacteria; kingdom Pseudomonadati; phylum Pseudomonadota; class Alphaproteobacteria; order Hyphomicrobiales; family Nitrobacteraceae; genus Bradyrhizobium; species Bradyrhizobium diazoefficiens. Next base: position 3,503,036 of record NZ_CP067101.1, on the reverse strand, counting down.
AGTGAGCTGGGGAACGCCGACGCCGGCAACAATGCGCGTGGTGCAGATCGAGCCCGGGCCGATGCCGACCTTGATGCAATCCGCGCCCGCGTCGATCAGCGCCTGTGTGCCTTCGGTGGTGGCGACATTGCCGGCGACAACTTGCACCGAATTGGACAGGCGCTTGATGCGGTTCACCGCATGCAGCACGTGACGGGAATGGCCATGCGCGGTGTCGACGACCACGAGGTCGACGCCGGCATCGATCAGCCGCTCGGTGCGCTCGAAGCCGGTATCGCCAACGGTGGTGGCGGCGGCGACGCGCAGGCGCCCATGCGCATCCTTGCAGGCGAGCGGGTGGGCGACCGCCTTCTCCATGTCCTTCACGGTGACGAGGCCGACGCAGCGATATTGCTCGTCAACCACGAGCAGCTTCTCGATGCGGTGCTGATGCAGCATCCTCCGCGCCTCGTCCTGGCTGACATTCTCGCGCACCGTGACGAGACCTTCGTGCGTCATCAGCTCGGAGACTTTTTGCCGGCGGTCGGTGGCAAAGCGTACGTCGCGGTTGGTGAGGATCCCGACCAGCTTGCCCGGCATGTTCTTGCCGGCCCCGGTGACCACGGGAATGCCGGAGATGCCGTGATCGCTCATCAGCTTGAGCGCGTCGTCGAGGGTGGCCTCGGGGCTGATGGTGAGCGGGTTCACTACCATGCCCGACTCGTAGCGCTTGACCTGCCGCACCTGCGCGGCCTGGCCTTCGGGTTCGAAATTGCGATGGATGACGCCGAGGCCGCCGGCCTGCGCCATCGCAATCGCCATGCGGGCCTCGGTGACGGTGTCCATGGCCGAGGCCATGATCGGGATATTGAGCGGAATGGCGCGGGTGACGCGCGAGCGGATGTCGACCTCGCCCGGCATGACGTCCGACAGGCCCGGCTTCAGCAGCACGTCGTCGAACGTCAAGGCTTCGCGGATGCCCTGAACTTGCACCGTGGCCATTTGCCAACTCCTTCCTGCGGTCTTGCCGCAAATGCTAATAGATGAGCGCCGCCCTCGGCGTAACCTTGCGGCAACGCCTTAAGAATCGGAGCCCATCGGTGGGGTTGACGCGGGTCGATAGCACGGCCGCGCGACGAATCAAAGCAATTCGGACCGCTGGCCAGCCATGCACAGACTTTTTGGGCCAATTCGGCGGGATAGCCTGGCGAAACTCAGCCGTCGTCATTCCGGGGCGCGACGACGTCCCGAGCCCGGAATCCGTCCTGCTCGGTCCCCGGGACCCAATAGATTCCGGGCTCGCGCCGAGTGGCGCGCCCCGAAACGACGAGGTGAACGCACGGTTTTTACGCGGGACTTAGGTGCTATGCGTCGATCCGCAATGGTCCCCGCCGGGCGGCGGTGATAAGCCGCGAGTCCGTCCTTCCTTCCGATTTTCATTGCCAAACCGTCATGGTCGACAAGCAACGCGTCATCCCGCTGATCGTGGCCACCGCCTTGTTCATGGAAAACATGGATTCGACGGTGATCGCCACTTCGCTGCCGGCGATCGCCGCCGACATCGGCACCAGCCCGCTGACGCTCAAGCTCGCGATCACCTCCTATCTGCTGTCGCTCGCGGTCTTCATCCCGGCGAGCGGCTGGACCGCCGACAGGTTCGGTGCGCGGATGGTGTTCGCGATCGCGGTCGGGGTGTTCATGGTCGGTTCGGTCGGCTGCGCCGTCTCGAGCTCGGTCACCGATTTCGTGTTCGCACGCATCCTGCAGGGCATGGGCGGGGCGATGATGACGCCAGTCGGGCGTCTCGTGCTGCTGCGGTCGGTCGACAAGAGCGCGCTGGTCAATGCCATGGCGTGGGTGACGGTCCCTGCCCTGATCGGCCCGGTCATCGGCCCGCCGCTCGGCGGCTTCATCACGACCTACGCGTCCTGGCACTGGATCTTCCTGATCAACATCCCGATCGGGCTGCTCGGTATCTTCATGGCGCTGCGTTTCATCGATCCCATCAAGAGCGAGACGCAGGAGCCGTTCGACCTCTATGGCATGGTGCTGGCGGGCATCGGCCTTGCCGGCATCGCATTCGGCCTGTCCGTTGCCGGACTGAACCTTCTGCCGTGGAGCACAGTCGCCGCCCTGGTCGTGGGCGGTGCGATCTCGATGACCCTGTACGTCCTGCACGCCCGGCGCACCGGCTCGCCAGTGCTCGATTTCTCGCTCCTGAAGCTGCCGACGCTGCGCGCGTCGATCTTCGGCGGCTTCATGTTCCGGCTCGGCATCGGGGCGCTGCCGTTCCTGCTTCCGCTGCTGATGCAGATCGGCTTCGGGCTGTCACCGTTCCATTCCGGCCTCGTCACCTTTGCCTCCTCGCTCGGCGCGATGGGCATGAAGACTCTGGCGGCACGCCTCATCCGCGCCTTCGGCTTCCGCAATCTGATGACGGTGAACGCGATCGTCAGCGCGTTCTTCCTCGGCGTCTGCGCGCTGTTCACGGTGACGACGCCGCTGCTCATCATCATGGTCATCCTGGTGGTCGGCGGCTTCTTCCGCTCGCTCGAATTCACCGCGATCAACACGGTGGCCTATGCCGACGTCGAGACCGCGCAGATGAGCCGCGCCACCACGCTCGTCAGCGTCAACCAGCAGCTCGCGGTCTCCGCCGGGGTCGCCGTCGGCGCGGCTTGCGTCGAGACGACCATGTGGTTCAGCCATGTCAACGAGATCGACGCCACCGTGTTCGCGCCGGCCTTCGTCGTGGTCGCACTGACCTCGGCGGCATCGAGCTGGTTCTTCTGGCAGATGCCCACTGACGCCGGCCACGAGATCTCCGGCCGCAAGGCAGTGGAGATCGCGAGCCGCAAGGGCGCGGGCAAGGGCGCGGCGCAGGCCGCCGTCAAGGCGGCGACCGAGGATACGCAGGACGTGCGGGATCAACGGCTGGGCTGAATACCTCTCTTAGTCATTCCGGGCCGATGCGCAGCATCGAACCCGGAATCCATCGCACCGCAGGAATGCTTGGAGAAATGGATTCCGGGCTCGCCTCTTCGAGGCGCCCGGAATGACAGGGTTTTAAAGCTACGCCTGAGCCCCGCCCCGAAATCCCGTCGCGAGCACATAGCGCTCCGAGGAATCCTGCCGGCTCGCGGCCGGCTTGACATGGCGTACGGTCGCGAAGTCCCGCTTGAGCTGCGCCAGCAGCTCGGCGTCGGCGCCGCTCTGGAACGTTTTGGCCAGGAACGCGCCGCCGGGCTTGAGCACGTCGCAGGCAAAGGCCGCGGCCGTCTCGACCAGGCCGACGATGCGGAGCTGGTCGGTCTTGCGATGACCGGTGGTGTTGGCGGCCATGTCGGACATCACGACGTCGGCGCCGCCGCCGAGCATCTCGTCGAGCCTTGAAGGCGCATCGTTGTCCATGAAATCGAGCTGTGCGAAATCGACGCCGGGAATCTCCGGCATTTCCAACAGATCGATCGCGACGACCTTGCCCTTGCCTTCCGTGGAGCCGACGCGCTTGGCGGCGATCTGGCTCCAGCCGCCGGGGGCGGCGCCGAGATCGACCACGGCCATGCCGGGCTTCAGCAGCCGAAATTTGTCATCGATCTCGAGCAGCTTGAACGCAGCGCGCGAGCGATAGCCCGCCGCCTTGGCCTTGGCGACATAGGGGTCGTTGAGCTGCCGCTCCAGCCACAGCTTCGACGACAGCTTGCGCTTGCCGCCGGTCTTGACCTTGGTCTTGACCTGGACATGCAAGCGGCCGGTGGTGTCCTTGGCCATCTCACCAGCTCCTGAGCGCACCGTCCTCGCGCATCATCTCGACCAGCATGCCTTCGCGCAGGCCGCGATCGGCGACGCGCAGGCGCGGCAGCGGAAAGGCGCTGCGGATCGCGTCGAGAATGGCGCAGCCGGCGAGCACGAGATCGGCGCGCTCGACGCTGATGCAAGTGTTGCCGGCGCGCTGCTCGTAGCTCATGCCGAGCAGCTTGTTGATGGTCGCGGTGATGTCCGAATCGTTCATCCAGATGCTGTCGATGCGGCGGCGGTCGTAGCGCGCGAGGTTGAGATGGATGCCGGCAAGCGTCGTCACCGTGCCTGACGTGCCGAGCAGGTGCATGCCGGCGAGATCGCCGCCATGCTCTGCTGCGAACGGCGCCACGTGGTGTGCGACCTCCTGCTCCATCGCGGCATAGATCTCCGGCGTCACGTCGCGGCCGCCGAACTGCTCGGCGAGCGTGACCACACCATACGGGATCGACATCCAGGCCTTGATGCGCGGCCGCGGATTTTCCGGGTCGCGCTCGATCCGGACCAGCTCGGTCGAGCCGCCGCCGATGTCGAACAGGATCGCGCCGCGTCCCCGCGGATCGACCAGCGGCGAGCAGCCGAGCACCGCGAGCGCAGCCTCGGTCTCGCGATCGATCACCTCGAGCTCGATGCCGGTCTCGGCAGCGACGCGGCTGCGGAAACCCTCCGCGTTCGAAGCCGCGCGGCAGGCTTCGGTCGCGATCAGGCGCAGGCGCCGCGCTTTCCGCAAATTGATCTTGTCGCGGCAGATGCTGAGCGCGGCGACGGCGCGCTCGATCGCGGCCTCGCTGATGCAGCCGGTCGCCGAGACGCCTTCGCCGAGCCGGATGATGCGCGAGAACGAATCGACCACGCGAAAGCCGTCCTGGGTCGGACAGGCGATCAGCAGCCTGCAATTGTTGGTGCCGAGGTCCAGCGCCGCATAGACGCCGGTTCCCGGCATCGGCGCGCCGACGGCCGGTTCGGTGGCCAATGCCACCGCCGCCATCGACCCCTCCAGCTCACCGTGCGGCGCATGGCCGTCGCGGAGCCGCGTGTGGTCATTCATACAGACTGTCTTTCCGCGGCCCAAAGGGCCGATCTGGAATTGCTTTTTCGCCTGAAACATTAGCAGCGCGGCAGGCCTGCGCAACAACGCATCACATGGGACCATGTCCATTCGTGCGTTGTCGTGAACGGGGTGGTGGGTTATCTGAGGAAGTCCGGTCCCCCGCTGCCGCGAAAATGCGCAAATGCCGGCTTTTCAGGTCAATTCCATGCAAGAACACACCAAATCCTCCACGCTCGACAACGCTATTGCACTGCAAAAATATGGCGTCGGGCAACCGGTCCGCCGCAAGGAGGACGACACGCTGGTGCGCGGCAAGGGCCGCTACACCGACGATTTCAACCTGCCCGGCCAGGCCTATGCCGTGGTGGTCCGTTCCACTCACGCCCATGGCATCATCCGCGGCATCGGGATCGATGCAGCCAAGGCCATGCCGGGCGTGCTGGGGGTTTGGACCGGCACCGACCTCGACGCCGCCGGCTACGGCCCCTTCACCTGTGGACTGCCGCTGAAGAGCCGCGACGGCTCGCCCCTGCTCCAGACCAACCGCCAGCCGCTGGCGACCGACAAGGTCCGCTTCGTCGGCGATCCCGTCGCCTTCGTCGTGGCAGAGACGCTGGCGCAGGCCCGCGATGCGGCCGAAGCTGTCGAGCTCGATATCGAGCCGCTGCCGGCAGTGACCGATCCCGACGAAGCGGCGAAGCCCGGCGCGCCGCAGCTCTATGACCATATTCCGAACAACGTTGCGCTCGACTACCATTATGGCGACATGGACAAGGTGAACGCCGCCTTCGCCGGCGCCGCCCATGTGACGAAGATCGACATCGAGAACACGCGCGTCGCCGTAGTCTCGATGGAGCCGCGCGTGGGCCTTGCCTCCTACGACAAGAAGACCGAGCGATACACGCTGCAGGTGCCGACGCAAGGCGTCGCCGGCAACCGCGCCAACCTCGCCAAGAACCTGAAGGTGCCGAACGAGAAGGTGCGCATCCTCACCGCCAATGTCGGCGGCTCCTTCGGCATGAAGAACATCAACTATCCCGAATACATGTGCATCCTCTACGCGGCGAAAGTGCTGGGCCGTCCCGTGAAGTGGCTCGACGAGCGTTCGACCAGCTTCCTCTCGGACAGCCACGGCCGCGCGCAGAAGATCCACGCAGAACTCGCGCTCGACGCCGAGGGGCATTTCCTCGCAGCCAAGCTGTCCGGCTACGGCAATCTCGGTGCCTACATCACCGGCGTTGCGCCGGGGCCGCTCTCGCTCAACACCGGCAAGAATTTTTCGAGCGTCTACCGCACGCCCTTGATGGCCGTCGACATCAAGGTGGTGCTGACCAACACCACGCTGATGGGCGCCTATCGCGGCGCCGGCCGGCCGGAGGCGAACTACTACATGGAGCGGCTGATCGACCGCGCCGCCGACGAGATGGGCATCAATCGGCTGACCTTGCGTAAGCGCAATTTCATCAAGCCGAACCAGATGCCATTCCCGGCCTCCTCCGGCGTCACCTATGACAGCGGCGACTTCCAGGCCGTCTTCAACAAGGCGCTCGAAATCTCCGACCACGAGAATTTCGCCAAGCGCAAGAAGGAGAGCAAGAAGGCCGGCAAGCTGCGCGGCATCGCGGTCGGCTCCTATCTCGAGGTCACCGCGCCGCCCAGCGTCGAGCTCGGCAAGATCCTGTTCGACCCCGACGGTACGGTGCAGCTGATCACCGGCACGCTCGACTATGGCCAGGGCCATGCCACGCCGTTCGCACAGGTGCTGTGTGCGCAGCTCGGCATTCCCTTCGAGAGCGTCAAGCTGGTGCAGGGCGACAGCGACGTCGTCCACACCGGCAGCGGCACCGGCGGCTCGCGCTCGATCACCGCGAGCGGCATGGCGATCGTGGGCGCCGCCAAGCTCGTGATTGAGAAAGGCAAGCGCGCCGCTGCGCACATGCTGGAGGCGTCCGAAGCCGACATCGAGTTCGCCAATGGCCGCTTCACCATCGCCGGCACCGATCGCAGCATCGACATCATGGAGCTCGCCAAGCGCTTGCATGACGGCAAGACGCCGGAGGGCGTCCCTGACAGCCTCGACGTCGACCACACCAGCGAGCCGGTGCCCTCGGCCTTCCCGAACGGCTGTCACGTCGCCGAGGTCGAGATCGATCCGGAGACCGGCGTGGTGCAGATCGTGCGCTACAGCGCGGTCAACGATTTCGGCACGGTGATCAACCCGATGCTGGTCGCAGGCCAGCTTCATGGCGGCGTCGTCCAGGGCATCGGACAAGCGCTGATGGAGCACATCCGCTACGACGAAAGCGGCCAGCCGATCACGGGTTCGCTGATGGACTACGCCCTGCCCCGCGCGGAGGACGTTCCCAACATGACGGTCGGCGATCACCCGGTGCCGGCCACGACCAATCCGCTCGGCAGCAAGGGCTGCGGCGAAGCCGGCTGCGCCGGCAGTCTGTCGACCGTGGTGAACGCGGTGCTCGATGCGCTGTCAGACTACGGCATCAAGCACATCGACATGCCGCTGACCCCGGAGCGGGTGTGGCGTGCAATCCAGGACGCGAAGGCAAAGGCGGCGTAGGAGACCCTTCCGCATCCACAACAAAGCCGTCATCGCCCGACTTGATCGGGCGATCCAGTATTCCAGAGACGGCGCGGCTGGAATCGAGAAGCCGCAGCGTACTGGATGCCCCGCCTCCGCGGAGCATGACACCGCTTCTGGAATGACGGGCTTGCCTCCTCCCTCTACGCCGCCGCCTGCTCGCGCGGCTGGTAGATTGCCGTATGCAGGCAGTGCGCGATCGGCGTCGTGCCGTTGGCAACGACCAGCGCATCGAGTTCGACGAAGCGATGGCCTTTCTTCTCGTAGTTCGCGGCGACCCTGGCCCGCGCCGTGATCTCGTCGCCGGCGCGCGCGGCTGAGAGCAGTTGCATGCGACTGCCGACGTGGATCCACGGACCCAGAATGGTGTTGTCGACCAGCACGCGGTTCATGACGCGCTGGATGAGGCCGGGATGGCCAAGGCCCTCGCGCGCGAAGATCGGATCGGTCTCCCTGATGTCGGCGAGATAGTCCGCCCCGTCCTGCCCGGTCCAGCGGCGCGGCATCGTGCCCAGCCATTTCCCGGTCTCGAAGGTTTCCGGGCTGACAGGCGTGCGCTCGGCAACGGCGGGGGCCGCGACATAGTCGCTCAGCGCAACCGCAGGAGCGGCCGACGGCAAAGACGCCGTGCCCGTGGCGCAGAGCTCCGTGCGGCTGAACACCTCGATCGTGAGCAGGCCGTTGTGCTCGGTGGCATCGACATCCGCAGTCTCGCCGTCATAGACCGGCTTGATGAAGCGCGCCTCGACCAGCCCGCGCGACAGGAAGTCCCGGCCCCAGCGTGCCAGAGGCACGTGCATCATGTAGGCGAACACATCGACGCCAGGGACCAGCCCGCCTTCAAATCCGAAGCGGCGCGCCACCGTGTCGTCATGCATCTTGTTTTCGGATTGTTTTGCGGTGTTGTAGGCCTCGACGCGATAGGTTTCGAGCCGGTTCGGCATGGCTTGGCCTTCCCCATTCTTGTTGTTTCAGGGACGATCGTAGGCCCTGAGGAACCGGGGTCAATCCCCTCGCCTTTGCAGCCCGAATGGGGTACCACGCGGCCAATGACTGACACTCCCACCCGCATCTATGTCGATGCTGACGCCTGTCCCGTGAAGGACGAGATTTACCGCGTGGCGCTCCGACACGGGGTGCCCGTGAGCGTGGTCGCCGGAAATTTCATTCGCGTGCCCCACGATCCTCTGATCGAGCGCGTCGCGGCAGGTAGCGGCATGGACGCCGCCGACGACTGGATCGCCGAGCGCGCCAGGTCCGGCGACGTCGTGGTGACCTCCGACATCCCGCTCGCCAGCCGGTGCGTGAAGGCGGGCGCCGACGTGATCGCGCCGAACGGAAAGCCGTTCACGGAAGAGTCGATCGGGATGACGCTGGCGGTGCGCAACCTCATGACGGATCTGCGCTCGGCCGGCGAAGTGACCGGCGGCCCGCGCTCGTTCGCGCCGCGCGACCGTTCCACATTTCTCTCGGCGCTCGACCAGACGCTGCGCCGGATCCAGCGCCGCCGCACTGACGCGGCCGCAACGAGTCAGAGCTGATCATGGCGCCGCCGCTGATCCAGTTGAAAGACATCAGGCTGACCTTTGGCGGCACGCCGCTTCTCAGCGGTGTCGAGCTCAATGTCGCGCCATCCGAACGCGTCTGCCTGATCGGACGCAACGGATCCGGCAAATCGACGCTGCTCAAGATCGCGGCCGGCCTCGTCGAGCCCGACGGCGGCACGCGCTTCGTGCAGCCCGGCGCGACCGTACGCTACCTGCCGCAGGAGCCGGAGTTCGGCGCGCACAAGACTACGCTCGCCTATGTCGAGTCCGGCCTCGCCCCCGGCGACGACCAGCACCAGGCGCGCTATCTGCTGCAGCAGCTCGGGCTGACCGGGGACGAGAATCCGCATAATCTCTCCGGCGGCGAGGCCCGCCGCGCGGCGCTGGCATATGTGCTGGCGCCCTCGCCCGACATCCTGCTGCTGGATGAGCCGACCAACCACCTCGATCTCTCCACCATCGAATGGCTGGAAAAGGAGCTTGACGGCCGACGCAGCGCGCTGGTGATCATCAGCCACGACCGCCGCTTCCTGACCAATCTGTCGCGTTCGACCGCCTGGCTCGACCGCGGCAAGATCAAGCAGATCGACCGCGGCTTTGCCTCGTTCGAGACCTGGCGCGACGAGGTGCTGGCCGAGGAAGAGCGCGACCAGCACAAGCTCGACCGCAAGATCGTCGACGAGGAGCACTGGCTGCGTCACGGCGTCTCCGGCCGCCGCAAGCGCAACGTCAAGCGCCTCGCCAATCTGCACACGCTGCGCGACCAGCGCCGCACCTATCGCGGCACGGCCGGCACCGCTAGTCTCGCGGCGGCCGAAGCCGAGCAGTCGGGCAAGCTGGTGATCGAGGCGAAGAACGTCACCAAGGCCTATGGCGAGCGCAAGATCGTCGAGAATTTCTCCACCCGCATCCAGCGCGGGGACCGGCTCGGCATCATCGGTCCGAATGGCGCCGGCAAGACCACGCTGGTCAATCTGCTCACCGGCGGCATGCAGCCTGATTCCGGCACGATACGGCTCGGGGCCAACCTGGAGATCGCGACCCTCGATCAGCATCGCGAAAGCCTCGATCCCAAATCAACGCTGGCCGAAGCGCTCACCGGCGGCCGCGGCGACCAGATCATGGTCGGCGGAAAGCCGAAGCATGTCGTCGGCTACATGAAGGACTTTCTGTTCGCGCAGGAGCAGCGCGGCACGCCGGTCGAAGTGCTCTCGGGCGGCGAGCGTGGCCGGTTGATGCTGGCCCGCGCGCTGGCAAAGCCATCCAACCTCTTGGTGCTGGACGAACCGACCAATGATCTCGACCTCGAAACGCTCGACGTGCTCGAGGACATGCTCGGCGATTACGAGGGCACGGTCATCCTGATCAGCCACGACCGCGACTTCCTCGACCGCGTCGTCACCTCGGTGATCGCGCCCGAGGGCGACGGCAGGTGGATCGAATATGCCGGCGGCTACAGCGACATGCTGGCGCAGCGCGGGGCGGACCTGAAGCGCGAGACGGCGAAAGCACAAGCCCCGGCAGAGAAGAAAGAGCAGCGCTCCGCTGCTGCGGTTGCGTCCGCGCCGAAGCGGAAGCTGAGCTTCAACGAGAAGCACGCGCTGGAAACGCTGCCGAAGAAGATGGAAACTCTGCAGGCCGACATCGCCAGGCTGCAGCGCGTGCTCGACGATCCCAACCTCTACGCCAGGGATCGCAAGACATTCGACGACGCCTCGGCCGCCATCGCCAAGGCACATGGGGAACTGTCCGCCGCCGAAGAGCGCTGGCTCGAACTCGAAATGCTCCGCGAAGAGATTGAACAGGCATAGCGCGTATTCCGCAAAAGTGGGCACCGGTTTTGCGATCGGAATACGCGCCAACTAAAAGGACTTCCATGACCACTCCCCTCGCCGCCAAGATCGCACGCGAATACGGCACGCCCTGTGCCGTCATCGACATGGACCGGGTCGAGCGCAATATCGCCCGGATCCAGAAAGCCTGCGACGACGCCGGACTCGCCAACCGCCCCCACATCAAGACGCACAAGAACCCGACGATCGCGAAGATGCAGGTCGCAGCCGGCGCCAAGGGCATCACCTGTCAGAAGCTCGGCGAAGCCGAGATCATGGCCAATGCCGGCATCGACGACATCTTGATCAGCTACAACCTGCTCGGCGAGGAGAAGATGGCGCGCCTCGGCGCACTCCAGGCCAAGGCCAACATGACGGTCGCCGCTGACAATTCGACCGTCGTAGCGGGCCTCCCCAAGGCAGCCGCGGCGTCGGGCCGCCCGCTATCGGTCGTGGTCGAATGCGACACCGGCCGCAAGCGCGCCGGCGTCGAGACACCGGCCGAGGCCATTGCGCTGGCGCGCGAGATCGCCGGCTCGAAGGGACTGCAGTTTGCCGGCTTTCTCATGTATCCGACCGAAACTGGCTGGGCCGATGCGCAGAAATTCTACGACGAGGCGTTGGCCGGCGTGCGTGCGCACGGGCTCGACGCAAAGATCGTCTCGACCGGCGGCACGCCGAACCTGAAGAATCTCGGCAAGCTCAAGGGCGGCACCGAGCACCGCTTCGGCACCTACATCTACAACGACCGCATGCAGGTCGCAGCCGGCGTCGCCAGCTGGGACGACTGCGCGCTGCACATCTATTCGACGGTGGTAAGCCGCGCCGCGCCCGAGCGCGGCATCCTGGACGCCGGCTCCAAGACGCTGACGTCGGACACTGGCGGCCTCGACGGTCACGGCCTGATCCTGGAGCACCCCGAAGCAAGAATCGCGCGCTTCGCCGAGGAGCACGGCTTCCTCGACCTGTCGCGCAGCAACACGCGGCCGAATGTCGGCGATATCGTTCGCATCGTGCCGAACCATGTCTGCGTCGTCGTGAACATGATGGACGAAGTGGTAATGGTGCGCGGCGAGGAGATCATCGGAACACTGCCGGTCGCGGCACGGGGAAAGCTGCGGTAGGGGCCTGGTAGGATGGGTAGAGCGCAGCGAAACCCATCGCTATTTGCGCTGGATTGAAATGATGGGTTTCGCTGCGCTCTACCCATCCTACACGTCAAGCCACTCCAACACACCTCTGCCCGCGGCCGCCCCCGTCGCAAACGACGCTTGCAGCAGGTAGCCGCCGGTCGGCGCCTCCCAGTCCAGCATTTCGCCCGCGGCGAACACGCCCGGCAGCTTGCGCAGCATGAAGGTCTCGTCGAGTTCGTCGAACGCAATCCCGCCCGCGGTCGAGATCGCGCGATCGATCGGGGCAACGCCGGTGAGCTGAACCGGGATAGCGTTGATCAGTCGCGCAAGCTCGGCCGGCGAGAACGCGGCCAGCGGGCGTCCCGATGCGATGGCGGCCTCCTGCATCAGGCCGATGCCGACCGGTGACAATTGCGCCGCCTTGCGCAGGAAATTCGCGAGCGACTGCTTGCCGCGGGTGCCCGATAGCCGCGTGGTCAATGCGGCGGCCTCGAGGTCGGGCCGCAATGCGATCATCAAGCGCGCCTGTCCGAGACTCAGTACCGCCTCCCGCAACTCCGCCGACAGCGCGTAGACCGCGGCGCCTTCGATGCCGTTGCGCGTGATCATGGCCTCGCCGCGCACCGTGTGGGCACCGACCGTCAGCGCCACGCCCTTGAGCGGCTGGCCCTCGAAGCGGTCGCGGAACAGTTCGGACCAGGCGACCGTGAAGCCGGAATTGGCGGGCCGGAGCTTCGCGATGGCAACGCCTTTTGCCGCGAGGAGTTCGGCCCAGCCGCCATCCGAGCCGAGCCGTGGCCAGCTCGCACCACCGAGCGCCAGCACCGTCGCACTGGCAGCGACGGCCGCCACGCCATTGGGCGTTCGAAACAGCAGCCGCCCCGCGCCGTCCCAGCCCGTCCAGCGATGACGGAAGACAAACCGCACGCCGCCAGCGTCGAGGCGCCGGAGCCAGGCGCGCAGCAAGGGCGAGGCCTTGAACGCTTTTGGAAACACCCGGCCGCTGGTGCCGACGAAGGTCGGCTCGCCCAGTGCTGCGCTCCACGCACGCAACGCGTCGGGCGAAAAGGCTTCAATCGCGGCTTGCAGCTTCGGTGCCGCCTCGCGATAGCGCACCATGAACTGCGGCAGCGGCTCGCTGTGGGTGAGGTTGAGTCCGCCGCGGCCCGCCATCAGGAATTTGCGCCCTGCGGACGGCATCGCATCGTAGACGGTGACGGCCGCGCCGCCCTGCGCCAGCACCTCCGCCGCCATCAGCCCGGCGGGACCGGCACCGATGACGGCGACATCCGTCAGAGCTTGATCCCCGCCCGTGCCGCGGCCTGCGCCACGTATTTCTGCGTTTGCTCGAACGCACCCGTGAGCGCCTTGGCCTTCGACATGTCGCTGATCTCAGCGAAATGCGCGGCGACCGCGTCCGGCGTCCATTCGGACTCCGGCAGGTTCACGCCTTCGCTTTCCAGGATCTTGATCACGGCGAAGGAGCCTGCGCCGGCACCCATGATGGTGCGGGTCGGCGCGTCCTCGCTGAGCATGTACTCGACCGCCGGCGTGATCGCGTTCGGCTTCATCAGTTGCAGCGCCTGCGGCGGCAGCAGCTCTTCTGTCATGCGGGTTGCGGCCGTCGGCGAGATGATGTTGACGCGAATGTTGTTCTTGCGGCCTTCTTCGGCCAGCACGTTCATCAGGCCGACCATGCCGGATTTCGCCGCGCCGTAATTGGCCTGGCCGAAATTGCCGTAGAGGCCGGAGGACGATGTCGTCAATACGATACGGCCGTAATTGCGATCGCGCATGCCGGCCCAGGCCGCCTTGCAGCAATAGAAGGTGCCGACCAGGTGCACGTCGAGCACCTTCTGGAAATCGGCGGCCTCCATCTTGCCGAACGATTTGTCGCGCAGGATGCCGGCATTGGCGCACAGAAGATCGACGCTGCCCCATTCCCTGGTGGCGCGCTCCACCATGGCGATGACCTGCTCGAAATTGGAGACGTCGGCGCCGTCGGCCATCGCGGTGCCGCCGGCCTTGCGGATTTCCTCGACCACGGCTTCCGCCGGCGATAGCGAGCCGCCGGTGCCGTCACGCGCGCCGCCAAAATCATTGACCACGACCCTGGCGCCGCGGCTGGCCAGTCCCAGCGCATGCGCGCGCCCCAGACCATTGCCCGCTCCGGTGACGATGGCGACGCGTCCGTCAAACCTGATTGCCATGAGTGCAGTTTCCTACATGCTAGTTCGTCATGGCCGGGGCTTGACCGGCCATCCATCAAATTGACAGGCTTTTGAGCAGCGATGGGTTGCCGGGTCAAGCCCGGCAGCGAGGTCCGGCGTCAAGCGAAATAGATCAATCCCAGCCATTCCGCGACCAGCGCAGGCTTGTCCTCGCCTTCGATCTCCACCGTCACGTTGGTACGCGACTGCAATTCGTTCGGCTTGCGCAGCTTGGCTTCGGCCAGCACGAAGCGGCCACGGACGCGCCTGCCCGAGCGGACCGGCGAGATGAAGCGCAGCTTGTCGAAGCCGTAGTTCACGCCCATCGTGGTGCCGGCGATGACGGGCATCACCTCGTAGGACATGATCGACAGCAACGACATCGTCAGGAAGCCGTGCGCGATAGTGGTGCCGAAGGCGGTTTCCTTCTTGGCTCTTTCGGGGTCGACGTGGATGAACTGGTGATCCTCGATCACGTCGGCATAGGTGTCGATGCGGGGCTGATCGATCAGGTGCCAGGACGACACGCCGATCTCGTTGCCGACCATGGCCTGATAGGCCTGAAGCGTGATCGGCGGCTTCTTCCAGACTTCGTTCACTTAGGTCTCACTCCGTGTTTTCGCCAGCTCCGGAAAATCCTCCTCGCGGAATTCGCGGCCGCGCAGCGGATCGTCGCGATCACCGTCGCGTTCGAGTCGTCGTAGCTGCACGCGACGGATCTTACCAGAGATCGTCTTCGGCAGCTCGGTGACGATCTCGAGGCGGCGGATGCGCTTGAACGGCGCAAGGCGCGTGTGCAGGTGCTTGAAGATGGAGAGTGCCGTTTCCGGCGTCCGCTCCGCGCCAGACGTCAGCAGCACAAACGCCTTGGGGATGGCGAGCCGGATCGGATCCGGGCTCGGCACCACCGCAGCTTCCGCGACGAGATCGTGCTCGAGCAGCACGCTTTCCAGCTCGAACGGGCTGATGCGGTAATCGGATGATTTGAACACGTCGTCGGAACGGCCGACGAAGGTGAGATAGCCGTCGTCGTCCGCGAATACGACATCGCCACTGCGATAGAGGCTGCCTTCCGCGCCGGATAGTTTGCCGTCATCGCCCTGATAACCCTGCATCAGGCCGGCGGGGCGGTCGGCGCCGAGCAGCAGCGAGACTTCGCCCTCTTTCGCCGGATGGCCATCGGCATCGCTGACCTGCACGAGATAGCCCGGCAGTAGGCGCCCCATCGAGCCGACCTTGATTTTTTGCCCCGGGGAATTGCCGGCAAGCGCCGTGGTCTCGGTCTGGCCGTAGCCGTCGCGGATGGTCAAGCCCCAGGCCGCCTGCACCTGGTCGATCACTTCAGGGTTGAGCGGCTCACCAGCACCGCAGACTTCGCGCAAGGCCACCTTGAAGGATGCGAGGTTCTCCTGGATGAACAGCCGCCACACCGTCGGCGGCGCGCACAGCGTGGTGACGCCGCAGCGGCTGATGATGGCGAGCAAGCCCTTGGCATCGAAGCGTGGCTGGTTGACCACGAACACGGTCGCGCCCGCATTCCACGGCGCGAAGAAGCAGCTCCAGGCGTGCTTGGCCCAGCCGGGCGAGGAGATGTTGAGATGGACGTCGCCGGGCTTCAGCCCGATCCAGTACATGGTCGACAGATGGCCGACCGGATAGCTGCGCTGGCTATGCCGCACCAGCTTTGGCTTCGCCGTGGTGCCCGAGGTGAAATAAAGCAGCATCGGGTCGTCGGCGTTGGTCGGACCGTCGGCGCTAAAACTCTCCGACGCCTTTGCGGCATCATCATATGAAAGCCATCCATCGGAGGCGGTGCCGACCGCAATGCGAACGATGTTCTCCGCGCCAAGGCTTGTGAATTCAAGGCTCGCGAATTTCGCGAGCTGGTCCTCGGCGGCCACCACCGCCCTCGCCCTGCCGCGATCGAGGCGATCGCGGAGCTCGTCCGCGGTAAGCAACGTGGTCGCGGGGATCACGACGACGCCGAGCTTCATCGCCGCCAGCATCGTCTCCCACAGCGGCACCACATTTCCGAGCAGCAAAAGGAGATGATCGCCGCGCTTCAAGCCCTGCGCGCGGAGGAAGTTTGCGACCTGGTTCGAGCGCTTCGAGAGCGCCGCAAAGGACAGCTTGACTTGGTTGTCCTGCGCGGCGTCGACGATCCAGAGCGCGGGCCGGTCCCTGCTGTCAGCATTCGCCGCCAGCTCGGCATCGAACCAGTCGAGCGCCCAATTGAAGGGAACCGGATCCGGCCAGCGGAATCCTTTGACCGCCGTCTCGTAATCCGTGCGGTGATCAAGCAGAAAAGCGCGCGCTTCCTGGAATGTCGTCATGGTTCGGGCCCGTCGAAATGAGCTTTCGAGCGTAGCCCGGATGAAGCGAAGCGCAATCCGGGACGGGTTGCGCCATTTGTAAAGAGCTGTCCCGGATTGCGCTTCGCTTCATCCGGGCACCAAGCGAAGGCTATTTTCCGGCCAGTGCCCTAACGTGCTTGATAATTCCGGAAAAATCTACCCCGCCCTGGCCGGCTGCGTCGAAAGACTGATAGATCTCCTGCGCATGCTTGCCGAGCGGCGTGGCTGCACCGGCAGCCTTCGCGGCGTCCTGCGCCAACGTCAAATCCTTCACCATCAGCGCCGAGGCAAAGCCCGGCTTGTAGTCGTTGTTGGCCGGCGAGGTCGGCACCGGCCCCGGCACCGGACAATAGGTCGTCAGCGACCAGCACTGGCCCGACGAGGTCGAGGCGACATCGAACAGCGCCTGATGCGAAAGTCCGAGCTTCTCGCCGAGCGCAAAGGCCTCGCTGACCGCGATCATGGAGATGCCGAGGATCATGTTGTTGCAGATCTTGGCTGCCTGGCCTGCGCCGGCGCCGCCGCAATGCACGATCTTCTTGCCCATGTTTTCGAGCACCGGCTTGGCGGCGGCGAATGCCTTCTCCTCGCCGCCACACATGAAGGTCAGTGTCCCGCCCTTGGCGCCGCCGGTGCCACCGGAAACCGGCGCATCGACCGACAGCACGCCGTTCCTGGCGGCGAGCGCATGCGCCTGCCGCGCGCTCTCGACGTCGATGGTGGAGCTATCGATGATCAGCGCACCCTTGGCCATGGCGGGCACGACCTCGTTCCAGACGCCGAGCACATGTTTGCCGGCCGGCAGCATTGTGACAACGACGTCGGCGCCTTTCACCGCGCCCGCCGCACTGTCGGCGATGCCGGCACCGTCGGCCTTGGCCTGGTTGCGGGAGGCTTCGAGGAGATCGAACGCCACCACCTTGTGGCCGGCCTTGACCAGATTGGCCGCCATCGGGCCACCCATGTTGCCGAGACCGATGAATGCGATCGTGGCCATTGTTGTTTCCTCCGCTGTCGTGTTGTCAGTTGAACTTCAGCTCGTCGGCGCCGATCTCGGCGAAATACGGTGCAAGCATCTGCGGCGTCACGTCTTCGATCCGCGGCGGCGACCAGATCGGGTTGCGGTCCTTGTCGATCACGGCCGCGCGCACGCCCTCGCGAAAATCGTCGCTCCGGAACACCTCCAGAGCGGCGCGGTATTCGCGCACCAGGCACTCTTCCAGGCTCGATCCGGTGCGCGCCAGTCGCAACAGTTTCAGCGTCACCACCATGCCGCGCGGCGACTTCTCGTTCAGCGTCTTGAGCGTGGCCAGCGCGAACTCCGAGCCATCGCGCTTGAGCGCAGCGAAGATGTCTTCCATGCGGTCGAAGCCGAACAATGCATCGATGATCGGCTCCCTGGCGGCGACCGGCCCCGCATTTTCACCGGTCGCAAAGCCGTCGATGAGCTTGCTGACATCGGCCGCGCCCGCACCGGGGCGAACCTTGGTCAGCGCCTCGCGCAGCTCCGGCCATTTGGCCGCCGGCACCACGGCATCGGCGAATTTCGCGTGGATCGCGTCGGGCCCGTTCATGGTCTGACCGGTCAGGCCAAAGTAAGTGCCGATCTCGCCGGGCGAGCGCGACAGCAGAAAGGTGCCGCCAACATCGGGGAAGAAGCCGAGCCCGACCTCAGGCATTGCGAGCTTGGTGCGATCGGTGACGACGCGATGGCTGGCATGCGCGGAGAGCCCGACGCCGCCGCCCATCACGATGCCGTCCATGAACGCGATGTAGGGTTTCGGGAATTTCTTGATGCGGGCGTTGAGGATGTATTCCTCCCGCCAGAGGATCTTGCCGAGGTCGCCACCAGCCTTCGAGCTTTCCCAGAGCGTGCGGATGTCGCCTCCGGCGCAGAGGCCGCGCTCGCCGGCACCTTCCAGCACGATCACGGCAACGGCGGGATCCGCCTCGAAGCGGTCGAGCGCCTTGTCGATGTCGCGAAACATCTCCAGCGTGACGGCGTTGATGGCCTTGGGGCGATTGAGCCTGATAACGCCGGCCGTGCCTTCGACGCGCGCGACCAGATCGCCCTCTTCCATTGCATTCATCGCGCGCCCTCGATCAGTTTGCGCGCCACAATGAGCCGCATGATTTCATTGGTGCCTTCGAGGATCTGGTGCACGCGCAGATCGCGCACGATCTTCTCGATGCCGTATTCGCTGAGATAGCCGTAGCCGCCGTGGAGCTGAAGCGCATGGTTGGCGACCTCGAAACCGACATCGGTGCCGAACCGCTTGGCCATCGCACAGAGCATGGTGGCGTCCGGATCCTTGCGGTCGAGCGCCGCGGCAGCGCGCCACAGGAAGGTGCGCGCGGCTTCGAGTTCGATCGCCATGTCGGCCAGGCGAAATTGCAGCACCTGGAACTCGTCAAGGCGTTTTCCAAACGCCTTGCGCTCCTTCATGTAGGCGCGCGCCTTGTCGAGCGCGGTCTGGGCGCCGCCGAGCGAACACGCGGTGATGTTGAGGCGGCCGCCGTCGAGGCCGGCCATCGCGATCTTGAAGCCGACGCCCTCCTCGCTCAACCGATTGGCGACCGGCACGCGGGCATTCTCGAACATCACCGCGCGGGTTGGCTGCGCGTTCCAGCCCATCTTGCGCTCGTTGGCACCGAAGGAGACGCCCGGAGTTTCGCCGTCGATGACCAGCGTCGAGATGCCGCCGGGGCCGTCACCGCCGGTCCTGACCATCGCGACCAGCAGATCGGTGCCGCCGGCGCCGGAGATGAACTGCTTCTGGCCGTTGAGAACGTAATGATCGCCGTCGCGCACCGCCCGGGTGCGCAGCGCTGCCGCGTCCGAGCCGGCGCCCGGCTCGGTCAGGCAATAGCTCGCGATCAGCTCCATGCTGCAGAGCTTTGGCAGCCACTTCTGGCGCTGGGTGTCGCTGCCGAAGGCATCGATCATCCAGGACGCCATGTTGTGGATGGAGATGAAGGCCGACGTGGTCGGGCAGCCCGTCGCCAGCGCCTCGAAGATCAGCGCCGCGTCGAACCGCGTCATCGCGGAACCGCCGACATCCTCGCGGATGTAGATGCCGCCCATGCCGAGCGTGGCGGCCTCGCGCATCACCTCGACGGGAAAATGCTTCTCCTCGTCCCAGCGCAGCGCGTGCGGCGCGATCTTTTCCGCCGCAAACGCCAACGCCATGTCGCGAACTGCGATCTGATCCTCATTCAGAGCGAACTGCATCTCAATGCCCCCGCCGGCTTGGGTCACCTCTCCCCTGCGGGGAGAGGTCGATTTGCGCAGCAAATCGGGCGAGGGGGCGCTGCTCCGACGAGAGACCGTAACCCCTCACCCGGCGCTTTGCGCCGACCTCTCCCGAAGGGAGAGGTGATTTCCTGATGCCGCTGGAGCTCACATCAATCGCACTACTTCATCAGCGGGATCGAGAACTCCGCGCCTTCCTTGACGCCGGACGGCCAACGCGAGGTCACCGTCTTGGTCTTGGTGTAGAAGCGGATCGAGTCGGGGCCGTGCTGGTTGAGATCGCCGAAGCCTGACTTCTTCCAGCCGCCGAAGGTGTAATAGGCAATCGGCACCGGGATCGGCACGTTGATGCCGACCATGCCGACATTGACCTTGGCCGCGAAGTCGCGCGCGGCATCGCCATCGCGGGTGAAAATGGCAACGCCGTTGCCGTAGTCGTGATCGGACGGCAGCGCCAGCGCTTCCTTGTAGTCATGCGCGCGCACGACCGAGAGCACGGGGCCGAAAATCTCTTCCTTGTAGATCCGCATGTCCTTGGTGACGTTGTCGAACAGCGAACCGCCGAGGTAGAAGCCCTTCTCGTAGCCCTGCATCTTGAATCCGCGGCCGTCCACGGCGAGCGTTGCGCCCTCCTTGATGCCGATGTCGATGTAGCTCTTGACCTTCTCGACCGCCTCGCGGGTCACCAGCGGACCGTAGTCGGCGGACGGATCGATCGAGGTGCCGATCTTGAGCGACTCGACGCGCGGAATCAGCTTGTCCATCAGCCGGTCGGCGGTGGTCTTGCCGACGGGAACGGCGACCGAGACCGCCATGCAGCGCTCGCCCGCCGAGCCGTAGCCCGCGCCGATCAGCGCGTCGACGGCCTGGTCCATGTCAGCGTCGGGCATGATGATGGCGTGGTTCTTGGCACCGCCGAAGCATTGGCAGCGCTTGCCGGTCTGGGCTGCGCGCTCGTAGATATACTGCGCGATCGGCGTGGAGCCGACGAAACCGATGGCCTTGATATCGGGATCGTCGAGGATGGCGTCGACCGCTTCCTTGTCGCCGTTGACGACGTTGAGGATGCCGGCCGGCAGGCCCGCCTCGATCATCAGCTCGGCAAGCTTCATCGGCACGCCAGGATCGCGCTCGGATGGCTTGAGGATGAACGCGTTGCCGCAGGCGATAGCCGGGGCGAACTTCCACATCGGGATCATCGCCGGGAAATTGAACGGCGTGATGCCGGCGACGACGCCCAGCGGCTGGCGCAGCGAATAGATGTCGATGCCGGGGCCGGCGCCTTCGGTGTACTCGCCCTTCATCAGGTGCGGAATGCCGCAGGCAAATTCCGCGACTTCGAGGCCGCGCTGGATGTCACCCCTGGCGTCGGGAACGGTCTTGCCGTGCTCGCGCGCGAGCAGCTCGGCGAGCTTGTCGTAGTCGCGCTGAACCAGCTCGACGAATTTCGTCATCACCCGCGCGCGGCGCTGCGGATTGGTCGCGGCCCATTCCGGCTGCGCGGCGCGCGCGTTCTCGACGGCGGCGCGGACCTCGGCCTTGGACGCCAGCGCGACCTTGGCCTGGACGTCACCGGTCATCGGCTCGAAAACGTCGGCGGTGCGGCCCGAGGTACCCTTGACCTCCTTGCCACCGATGAAATGTCCGATTGAACGCATGGAATGATCTCCTTGGAAAGCCGAGCCTGAACGCTTTGACAAATCCTATTGACCTGCATTTTATAGGATTCAAGTCCGAGATAATGCACCATAGATGTGCGAAAATGCTGGATCAAGGCGCTATTGATTGGGACGACTTTCGCTTCGTGCTGGCCATCGTGCGGGGCGGCTCGGTTTCGGCTGCGGCAAAACAGCTCGGGGTCGATCATGCGACCGTGATCCGCCGCGTCGACCGGCTGGAAAAGCACCTCTCGGCAAAATTGTTCGACCGGCGCAAGACCGGCTATCTCCTCACCGAGGCCGGCCAGCGCGTCGCCGACAGCGCGGAAGCCATGGAATCGACCATCGTCGCCAACCAGGAGCAGGTCGGCGGCTCCGTGGCGCGGCTGACCGGCACGGTCCGGA
Organism: Bradyrhizobium diazoefficiens; assembly: GCF_016616425.1. NCBI lineage: Bacteria > Pseudomonadati > Pseudomonadota > Alphaproteobacteria > Hyphomicrobiales > Nitrobacteraceae > Bradyrhizobium > Bradyrhizobium diazoefficiens. The sequence goes on along the minus strand of NZ_CP067101.1, from coordinate 3,481,217 downwards.
TCGGCGCGCCCGACGGGTTCGGCACCGCTTTCCTGGCGCCGCGGCTGGCGCCCTTCGTCGACCGGTATCCCGATCTCGATCTGCAACTCGTGGCAACCGCGCGGCTGTTCAGTCTCTCCAAGCGCGAGGCCGATATCGCCATCAGCCTGACCATGCCGAAGGAAGGCCGCATCGTCGGCCGCAAGCTGCTCGATTACAGGCTCGGCCTCTATGCCGCACCCGGCTATCTCGGCCGCTTCCCCGAGATCACCTCGCGGCAGGACCTGACGCAGCACCGCTTCGTCGGCTACATCGAGGAACTGCTGTTCACGCCCGAGCTCGATTACCTGCCGCAAGTGTCGCCGCGGATCTCCGCGCGCTTCCGCAGCGCCAACCTGATCGCGCAGCTCAATGCCACGCTCTCAGGCTTCGGCATCGCGGTGCTGCCCCACTTCATGGCAAGCGACTATCCGCAGCTCGTTCCAGTGCTGCCCGATGAGATCTCGATCACGCGGACGTTCTGGATGCTGATGCACGCCGACAGCAAGGACCTCGCGCGGATCAGAGCCGTGGCGGATTACATCGGCGAGATCGTCGAGCGCGAGCGGGCGCTGTTTGCCGGAGAATGACGGCACTTTCGTAGCTTTCGTAGGGTGGGCAAAGCGACGAGACGCGCAAGGCGCGGCTCGTGGCGTGCCCACCATGTCAGCCGCACGGAGCGATGATGGGCACGGCGCTTTGCGCCTTTGCCCACCCTACGGCACCTCGCCTAATTCTTCGCCTTCTTCGCTGTCGTCACCTTCGGCTCGCGCCGCGGGCCATCGAGCGCGCTGTCCCTGCCCGCCTTCAACACCTCGTCCGAGAGCTCGCTCGACCCGGCGATGCGGGCGAGCAGCATGGTGCCGGCCATGGTCGCCAATGTCGCGATCGCCTGCTTGCGGGCGGCCTTGCGCGGCATGTTCGGGATGTAGTCCGCCAGCAGCTCGATCATCTCGTCGAGCTTGCCGGCAAAGGCCTTTCGCGCCTTCGGGCTCTCGCGGGCGATCTCGGCGCCCAAGGCGGGAATCGAGCAGCCATGGCCGGGATTGTCGCGATGCAGAGCCGAGAGGTAGGCCTCTGAGATCAGCGCCAGTCGCTTTTCCGGCGTGGCCTCGTCGGTGATCTTGCGCCAATGCTCCATCGAGCGGTCCATCGCATAGCCGAACGCCTCGATCACCAGCGCCTCGCGTGAATCGAAATGCGCATAGAAGCCGCCATGGGTCAGGCCCGCCTCCTTCATGAGATCGGCGACACCGATGCCGTGAGCACCCTTTTCGCGCAGCCGCACCGACGCTTTTTTCACGATGCGATCGTGGGTTTCCTGCTTGTGTTCCCGGGAATAGCGCATGCGGATCTCATTGGATGTCGGGAGTCATCTCATAACACGCAAATGCCGAAATCGGTGCATTAATTCATGTTAAGTTGTGCCGATCATGGAAAAACTTGCAGTTGCATGGACCGCCAGGGCCCCTTGCCGTCACGGACTCCGCGCTGGCAACTCCGCCCCTCCCGCCGCTTGACAAGCCGCGCGTTTCGGCCCGGAAGTGATCCCCGACCAGTGCGCCTCGCGCGGGTCCACGAAACCTTCGAGATGCCACGATGGAAATGCTCAACAACCACTGCGGCGTAACCCGCGATGCGCGCGGCGTCGTTCATGTCGCGATCTGCAACGCCGGCGCGCTCAACATCCTCGGCTCGCCGGTGACCGACGCGGTGCGCGAAGGCCTGCAGCAGCTTGCATCCGATCGCAGCATCCGCGTCGTGGTGCTGCGCGGCCAGAGCGAGAAGAGCATGATCGGCGGCGCCGACATCAAGGAGATGGCGAAGCTCGACCAGAGGTCGGCGGAGGCCTTCATCAGCCGGCTCCGCGACCTCTGCGAGGCCGTGCGTGCGTTCCCGGCTCCTGTGATCGCGCGCATGCCCGGTTGGTGCCTCGGCGGCGGCCTCGAGGTCGCTGCGGCCTGCGATTTCCGCATCGCAGCGCATGATGCACATTTCGGCATGCCAGAGGTGCGCGTCGGCATCCCATCGGTGATCCACGCCGCGCTGCTGCCGCGCCTCATAGGCTGGGCGCGCGCCCGCTGGCTGGTGATGACCGCGGAAAACATCGACGCGCCGACGGCGCTCGCCTGGGGACTGATCGACAAGGTCGCGCCCCAAGGCGGGCTCGATGCCGAGGTCGAGCACCTTGTGCAGGCACTGCTCGCATGCGGCCCCGAAGCGCTGCGGTCGCAGAAGGCGCTGCTGCGGCAGTGGGAGGAACTGCCGCTGACCGAGTCGGTCAATTTGAGCGTCAAGGTGTTCGGCGAGTCGTTCCTGACCGACGAGCCGATACGGCTGATGCAGGCGTTTGTGAACAGGAAGCGGTAGCTCCAAGGGCAGTGTCATGCCCCGCGAAGGCGGGGCATCCAGTACGCCGCGGCGCCAGTTGCAAGAGCGAGGCCGTCAACGCAAGCCTCTGGAATACTGGATTGGCCGCTTTCGCGGGCAATGACAGCGGCGTGTAAGGCGATGGCCGCGCATATACTGAAGCGCCAGATCAGCACCACTCCTATGTTCGAACGACTAAATCTCATCCGAACGACGAGATTTTCTCATCCCTCGTGCGGTTGCATTTTTTGCGCCGCATCATATGATGGTTATAATCTTACGCATTATCGCCAGGGAGCCCCCATCATGGCCGAAGCCGCCGATCCCGTCGTCATCGTTTCAGCCGTCCGCACCCCGCTCGGCCGCTTCATAGGTGAATTGTCGCCGCTCCCCGCGCACAAGCTCGGATCCCACGTGATCGGCGCGGCGCTCGGGCGCGCCAGGCTCGCCCCCGAGAAAATCGACGAGGTCTTCATGGGATGCGTGCTGCCGGCCGGCCAGGGCCAGGCCCCGACGCGTCAGGCCGCGCGCGCGGCCGGTCTTCCCGATGCCACCGGCGCCACCACCGTCAACAAGGTTTGCGGCTCCGGCATGAAGGCGACCATGCTGGCGCACGACATCATTCGCGCCGGCTCGGCCGCTATCGTCGTCTCCGGCGGCATGGAGAGCATGAGTAATGCGCCGTATCTCCTGGCCAAGGCACGCGGCGGCTATCGCGTTGGCCATGACCGCATCATCGACCACATGATGATGGACGGGCTGGAGGATGCCTACGAGACCGGCCGTTCCATGGGCGATTTCGGCGAGGCCACCGCGGAGGCGTACCAGTTCACCCGCAAGGACCAGGACGCCTACGCCATGGAGACGCTGAGCCGCGCGCGCAAGGCGGTCGAAGGCGGCGCGTTCAAGGCCGAGATTGCACCGATCACGCTGACCGAGAAGGCGGGACCTCGCATCATCGCCAATGACGAGCATCCGCTGAAGGTCGATCCGGCGAAGATCCCGGGCCTGAAGCCGGCATTCCGCGCCAACGGCACGATCACGCCCGCGGCTTCCTCCGCCAATGCCGACGGCGCCGCTGCGCTCGTGCTGACGAAACGGTCGCTTGCCGATCGGGACGGTCTGCCTGTTCTCGCGGAGATCAAGGGCCACGCCACCCACAGCCAGGAGCCGCAATGGTTCACCACGGCGCCGATCCCAGCCATCCGCAAGCTGCTCGACAGGGTCGGCTGGGCTGCCTCCGATGTCGACCTGTTCGAGATCAACGAGGCTTTTGCCGTGGTGGTGATGGCGGCGCAGCGCGATCTCGGCATTCGCCGCGACAAGCTCAACATCAATGGCGGTGCCTGCGCGCTCGGCCATCCCATCGGCGCGACCGGCGCACGGTTGATCGTGACGCTCCTGCATGCGCTCGAGGCGCAGAACCTCAAGCGCGGTATCGCAGCGCTGTGCATCGGCGGCGGCGAAGCCACGGCCATCGCCGTCGAGCGGCCGGCCCGCTGAGCGTCGATGTCCGAAATTGAGGGAAGTCTGACATTTTCGACTTCCCCTACTTATGCCAGATTGGCAGGCTCGGCGAGGCCGCTACTGACAGAGCGTTGGCAGCAAGCACGCTGTAAGTAATGACCCTTTCGGTCTCCAAGGAAATCCGATGATCTCGAACTGGCTGGCGGCAACCCTCAATCGCCGCAACATTCATTACGGCTGGGTGATGGTCGGCGTCACCTTCCTCGCCGCGCTGATCAGCGCCGGCACGGTCGGCGCGCCCGGCGTATTCATCGATCCGCTTCAGAAGGAGTTCGGCTGGAGCACCGCGGAGATCTCCGCCGCGCTGTCGATCCGCTTCATCCTGTTCGGACTGATGGCGCCGTTCGCGGCCGCCCTGCTCAACCGCTATGGCCTGCGCAACGTCACGCTGGCCGCGCAGCTGATCGTCGTCTCGGCGCTCGTGCTCTCGCTCGGCATGACCGAGGTCTGGCAGCTCGTTGCCCTGTGGGGCGTGGTGATCGGCATCGGCACCGGCATGACCGCGCTGGTGCTAGGCGCGACCATCGCCACGCGCTGGTTCGCGGCGCGGCGCGGTCTCGTCATCGGCATCATGACTGCGAGCGTCGCCACCGGCCAGCTCGTGTTCCTGCCGCTGCTGGCCAGCCTCACCGAACGCTACGGTTGGCGCCGCGCGCTCGGTTTCATCTGCATCATGCTCGGTGTCTCCGCGCTGGCCGTCTTGCTCGCAATGCGCGACCGGCCGAGCGATGTCGGCCTGCGTCCGTTCGGCGATGAAGGCACCGAGCCGCTGCCCACTCCGCCCGCAAGCCATGGCTCGATCACGGCGGTAGCGCTCGGCACGCTGCGCGATGCCTCGAAATCATCTGCATTCTGGATTCTGTTCGCGACCTTCTTCGTCTGCGGCGCCTCCACCAACGGCCTCGTCCAGGTCCACCTGATCCCGATGTGCCTCGATTTCGGCATCCCGCAGGTGCAGGCCGCGAGCCTGCTCGCGGCGATGGGCATCTTCGACTTCTTCGGCACCATCATGTCGGGCTGGCTGTCGGACCGCTACGACAATCGCTACCTGCTGTTCTGGTACTACGGCCTGCGCGGCCTCTCGCTGATCTTCCTGCCGTTCAGCGACTTCTCGTTCTACGGCCTGTCGATCTTCGCGATGTTCTACGGCCTCGACTGGATCGCCACGGTGCCGCCGACGGTGCGTCTCACCGCGCAGAAATTCGGGCCCGAGCGCGCCAATCTGGTGTTCGGCTGGATCTTTGCCGGTCACCAGCTCGGCGCCGGCACCGCCGCATTCGGCGCCGGCCTGTCGCGGACGCTGCTCCAGAGCTACCTGCCCGCGTTCTTCATCGCCGGTGCGCTCTGCGTGTTCGCATCGCTGATCGTGCTGTCACTGTCGCGGCAACCGAAGCCGCAGCCGAAACCAGCAATGGCCTAATACCTGATCGTGGTGGTGACGCCGAACACGGCGGCATCGCCGATCGGCGACACGCCGGTCGGATCGTTCGGATTCGGGATGCCGCCGGAGGGGCGGAAAGGCGGGCGAAAGGCCATCGGTGTTCTTCTGGTCGAGCCGGTGTCGCAATGACGCAGTTTGACAGATCGTCGCGATCACCCAATTCTCAGTCCGGCGCGCAGACGCATCTTCGCGTTCTCGCGGCTCACTTCGCCCGAGCTTTGCTCTCCTCGTTGCGCCCTTTGTTACGAAAGGGCGCAGGGAAGGCCGGATGCCGGCTGGCACCCGCAGTCCCGTGTGCGAACAAGACGCGCACGGGGCGGACAACAGGTGACGCCGGAACATCCCGGCCTTCCCTGCGCGGATGGTTTTACGGCTTATGTCGCGCTCTCCTCGGGGAGCGATGCACTATTGCCCCCGTCGCCTTGCGGATAGCTGATACGCGGACCCGGTTGGGCCGCTGCAATCACCGCAACACTTGACGCACAGACCCCGGGCGTCAGGACCACACGATTTCGCCGTCCGCGCGCATCCTCAGCCCCTGCCCGCGATGGCTGGCGTGCGCTCGCCATCGCGGCCGAACGAGGACGCTGTCAGCGCCGTGTCGTCTCGCGCGAACCGCTGCTCACGGAAAATTCCCGCCCTGCAGCTTGCCCAGCGCGCCGACGCCGTCGCGGCCACCGCCTCCCTGCCCGCGTCTCGTGACGGTCGCGAAACGCCCCTTGCGGCGGGCGGGATGGACGATACCTACGATAAATCCGAATTCTTGTAAAGCGAATTTTTTGAGCTGGGTTTGGCGAAGGGGTGACGGAGAGCGCGAAGGAGCTTTCCGTCGAGGCGCTCAAGCAAAAAAGCGAGAACAACCCCATGCACAGTAGCCGAGGCATGAGGGATCAATGGCTTAGCGCGGACCTTAGGTCGTTCGACTCGTCGGGTAAACACCGGCATGTTGCCATGACCCGGAGTTGCAGCGACGGACGCTCTGCCCCCAGCCGCCTCAGCCCGGACCCGGCATACTGCCTGCGAACTGCGGATAACATTCGCGCAGTTCCGCGCGAATTCGTCCCCGGATCAAGGACATTGTGGCGTCGTCCGGCGACGGCGTCGTGGCCTCACATTGCTCGTTGTCGTAGGCGAAGCCTGTCGTGCCGCGAATGTCGCGCCAATCGTATCCCGGATGGATGCTCTCAAGGCGAAAGCGTCCCGCCTCTCGTTCGAAGGAAAACAACGCTGCATTGGTGAGCAGGGCATGAGGGCCGCCTCGCCGATAGACCGTCTCGTCGGTGACGCCAGGCGCGGACACGAAGTCCACGCGTTGCACCAGGGATCGCAAGCTGTGCTCCTCACGGAACAGAATGACCCGTGGAACGAGAAAGTACAGGTAGGCCGAGCCGAACGAGCCGGGCCACCTCACCGGATTGTTCGGATAGTCGCCGGTGCCGACGAGATTGACGTTGCCCTGCCCGTCGATCTGGCCCCCGCCGAGAAAGAAGGCGTCGAGACGCCCTTGCGCCGCGCAATCGAACAATTCCTCGGCACCGCCGGTGAAGGAATTGTGCTTGACCGACCCGAGGATCGAGACCTGCACGTGCTCCAGTCCGTCACGCTCGTTGAGCGCACGCAACAGCATGGCTCCCGCCGCCGGCATCGGCGACGATTGGCCGACTGCAACATGCCGCACGCCCTTCAGCAGCCGCGAAATCGTGTAGATCATCAACTCGCGGCTGGTGCACGCCTCACTCATGCGGCGCTCCCCGAACCCCGGACGTAAGCCAAAAACCCTTCCGGCGAGCGCGCCGCTCGCGCGTACTTCTCGACTTCCTGCGCATCCCTGGGATATTCGGCGTAAAGCCCCGTGGGCCACCCGCCGTTCTCAAACTGCGCCACCGCACTCACATAGATCGCAGGCAGGACGCCTGCCGCCAACCTCTCGTCGTCGAGCAGCGATCCTTCGGATATGCGCTCGACGGTCACGAAGGCCTTCTTCGACGCATGGGCAAGCAACATCACTTCGCGCCGACGCCCCAGCCGAACGTTGCCGAACCGATCCGCTTCAGGCGCATGAAACAGGGCGATGTCGGGCTGGATCGCCGAGACCACGACGATCTTCTCACCGTCGTCGAACGGGTTGGACGTCACCTTCCAGTCATCTCGCTTCTCCAGGACGTCACTGCCGATGATGCCGCGGATCGGCACGAACGGAACGCCCTTCTCCGCAGCCGTCAGGCCGGCGAATACCGCGGGACAAGTCGCGTCGCGGAGCCGAATGGATCCGTCGCGAACGGCGCGGCTGAAACAGGGCGCGCCGCCCGCTTCGCCGAGACTGACGGCGCTGGTCTCCAGCGTTGCCACGGCGCCGGCGCCGATGAGCATATCGACCTGCATGCCGCCAATCGGCGCACAGACCACATGGAGATTGCGAATGCCCCGGTCGATCAGCATCCGAACCAATCCGGGCGATGCGCCGTAGTCGTCCGGCGCCAAACCAAGCTTGCACCCAGACGGTATCATTTCCGTGATCGCCTGAGGCGTTACGAAGTCTGTCATCTCTTCACCTCTCCCTCGCGTCCCAATCAGGATGCCGATCGAACCATGATCGGCTCCCGGATTCGCCGGCCGCTCGCAACGGACCTAGTCCTTTTCCGCAACGTCCCTAACGTCCCTCGACGACACGTAGCCGTCGCGCGTCTGCGGCAGCTTCCAGCCGAGGACCTTGCTTGCGACCAGATTGCGCAGCACCTGGGCCGTGCCACCACCGATCGTGAACATGCGGACATCGCGCGCCATGCGTTCGAGCGGAAAGTCGCGCGAGTAGCCGCGGGCTCCGAACACCTGGAGGGCATCGTTGACGATCTTGATTGCGGCTTCCGAGGCGAAGATCTTCGCCTGAGCCGCAAGCATCGGCTCGGGAAATGCGCTGCCGCCGGGCCCGCGTGAAGCAGCCGCAGCGTGCAGCATCAGGCGCGACGCGGTCAATTGCGTCTGCATATCGGCGAGCATCCAATGCAGACCTTGAAATTCGCCGATCGGCCGGCCGAACTGCTGGCGCGTCTTCGCCCACGCAATGGCGTGCTCCAGCGCGCCGACCGCAATGCCCATGGCGACCGTGCCGGCACCGACACGCTGACTGTTGTATGCATTGATGAGGTCGGCAAAACCGCGCTTGAAGCCCGACGGGGGCAGCAGCACCATGTCCGGCGTGATCTCGAGGTCCTCGAAGACGAGCTCGCCCTCGGGCATGCCGCACAGCCCCATCGTCGTTTCGCGCTTGCCGACGCGGAGCCCCTGGGCCTCGCCGCGGATGGCCAGGAAGCCGCCGACGCCCAGCTCCTCTCCACTCTCCTCGAACACGCGGGCAAAGATCAGGTGGAGGCGGGACACCCCGGCGCCGGTGATCCAATGCTTCCTGCCATTGAGCACGTAGCGGTTGCCGCGTTTGTCGGCCCGCGTGGTCATTCCGCTCGCATCGCTCCCCGCATCGGGCTCCGTGATGCAAATGGCCGGCTTGTCGCCGCCGAGAACGAGATCGGCAGCGCGTTTCTTCTGCGCGTCGGTGCCATAGGCCATGACGGTCGAGATCGCACCCATGTTGGCCTCGACCACGATGCGCGCGGAGACGGTACATGAGCGGGCGATTTCCTCGATGACCAACACCGTGTCGAGGAAGCTCCGGCCCTCGCCGCCATATTCCGGCGGAATGGTCATCCCCATGAAGCGCTCGGCCTTCAGCGCCTCGACGACGTCCCACGGATAGTCGCGCGACTGATCGATATCAGCGGCACGTCGGCGTATCGTCCCGTTCGAGAGGGCCGCAGCCCTCTCCTTCAAGGCCAGCTGCTGGGATGAGAGCTCCATGACCGTTCTCCATTCCGCGCGGACGAGAGTTCTTGGCGATGAGATCCGTCAGCCCCGTCAGCCGCGTCCCATGTTGTAGAACTCCGGGTTCGGACGCATGCTGGTGACGTTGGCAAGCCGGTTGGAGAGGCCGAAGAAGGCCGAGATCGCGGCAATGTCCCAGATGTCCTCTTCCGTGAACCCGTGCGATTTCAGAGTCGCGAAATCAGATTCGGAAACCTTGTAGGCCTCCGTCGAGACGCGTACGGCGAAGTCGAGCATCGCCTTCTGCCGATCGGTGATGTCCGCCTTGCGATAGTTGACCGCCACCTGATCGGCGATCAGCGGATCCTTCGCGCGGATGCGCAGGATCGCGCCATGCGCGATGACGCAATACTGGCATTGATTGAGATTGCTGGTGGCAACCACGATCATTTCCCGCTCGGCCTTGGTGAGGTTGCCGGGTTTGTCCATGAGCGCATCATGGTAGGCGAAGAACGCGCGAAACTCGTCCGGCCGGTGCGCGAGCACGAGAAAAACGTTCGGAATGAAGCCGGACTTCTCCTGGACGGCCACGATACGGGCCCGGATGTCGTCCGGCATGTCGGCCAGATCAGGGACAGGGAAGCGACTGACGGCAAGTGCCTTTGTCATGGCCTTAAACTCCTCGATCTAGAGCGGCTGCAGTGTGTGAGGGAGAGTTTCTTTGTCATCGCATTGTGGCTCTGAAACTACTGCTCGCCGTCATGGGTCCTCATGTCCTTTGCCTGGATCATCGCAAGGAATCCTCGGGCGAATATGTCGAGTGCATCGGGGCGTCGTTCCAGCTTCGCCCGCAGCACCGCCCCTTCCCAGCCGATCCAGAAGAAATGCGCGAGGCTTTCGCAATCGATGCCCTTGGGTATGTCGCCCGCCTCCTGCGCCGAGCGGAGGCAGCGTGAGGTCCGCGCTTCCCAATCCCTGAAAACGGCGGCCAGGCGCTGCCGGAACGGCTCGGGCAACGCACCCATCTCTTGTCCGAGATTGCCGACGAGACAGCCGCGTCGATAGCCGTGGCGGGCCATGCCCGAGCGGGCGTCCGCGATGAAATCGCGCAGGCGATCCAGCGGAGCCCGCTTCCCATCGTCGAACCATCGATCCAGCTTGCGGGCGAAATAGGCGGCGTAAGCGTCGATCAGCTCGAGACCAAAAGCCTCCTTGCTGCCGAAGTAGTGGTAGAACGACCCCTTCGGCACGTCGGCCGACGCCAGGATCTCCTCGACGCCGACGGCGCTGAATCCCTTTTCAGTCAGAATCGCCAGGCCCGTGCGCAGCAGACGAGCGCGCGGCGCATTCGGCTGCGACTGGTCCTTCGGAGGACGACCTCGTCGGCGCGGCTCTAAAACCGGGGCTTCGCTGCTCATCCCGATTTATTAGACCGATCGTTTTATAAAATCAACCCCCGCGATCGAGTCAGACCGCAGCCCTGTTACAGCGATGGTGCGCATGCGCTGTCCGCGCGCGAACGCGAACTTGCCCGTGGGCTGGTTCGATGTGGAGGAATGCCGCTCCCGCGGGGAACGCACATTTGAGAGCGGTTTCGCCTATCGCCATCCTTCGAGACGCCCGCCTTTGGCGGGCCCTCAGGATGAGGACCAGATGCGCGCGTTCAGCTCGCGCAAGAAGCCGTGGGATAGCCTTGCCCGCTCGCGCGAGACTAGCAGGTCTTCTGCTGCAAATGCTGGACGCAGGTGCAGGTCGTCGACGTCGGGGAAGTCGAGGAATACTTCACGTCGTAATATGGAAAGCTCGTGGAGTTGGTCGAGCAGCGCGGGAACAGATAGTAGCTGTCGGACAGCTTGACGGTGCCCGCGATGGCGAAGCCGAGGTTGGGCGTATAGTCGTAGGACACCTCGCTCAGGATGAGGGAGATATTGGCGTTGGTGGTACCGCCCGGCGCGGTAAAGGATGACAAGGTCATCGCGTCGCCCTTCGTTCTCGCCCCCGACGAGCTGGTCGATTTGCTCCATTGCACCGTCGCATTGCCGCTGCTGTCGGTCGAGACTTCCGAGACCGTGATCGTCATCAGGGAGGTGCTGCCATTCTTGATGGGATATGGCGCCATGATGGCGGTCGCAGCCGCGAGGATACCGTCCATTTGGCTCGGGCTAACGGACGTGTTCTGCGTGATCATGTCGGCGACACTGTGCGCGGTTGCGCTGACCTTGACGTTCATGGAGAGCGCGGTGCCGAGCTCGACGCCGCCGACATAGAGCAACAGCATGAACGGCGTCACGATGGCGAACTCCGTCGCTGCAACGGCGCGGACATCGGCTAGCAGGTGCCGAGCGCGAGATGACAGGGCGGCGATCATCAGGTAGCTCCTGGCTCGTTCTGGAACGCGGCGGACGACATGATCAGCCGGTTGCCGTTGCTGAGGTTCGAGAGGTTGAAACCGAGCGGACCGAGGACGACCGGCCACTCGTACATCACACGGAGCACGACGATATCGCCGGCATCGCCCGGGTTGTACTGCCAGACATTGCTGACCTTGCCTGAGCCATCGTAGGTCAGCGTGGGCATCACAGTGTTCGCGGACGTCCACGAGGTCGCCACCTGCATGTCGATCATCAAACCGCTGCAATTGAACAGGATCACGATCTGATCGCAGACCTTCTGCTTGAAGACCGCCTGCGTCATCTTCGCCGACTGCACCTGCCCGGTCATGACGAGGCGCGCCGACTGGCTCACGACGGATTCGAGCATCTGCTGGGCGAAAAAGACCAGAAAGGTCTGGATCAGCGCGATGATGAGGGCGAGAAACGGCGCGGCGACGAGCGCGAATTCGACGGCCGTCGCCCCCCTGCTGTCCCGCGCGAAAGCAGCGCAGCGATTGCCGCGTCGCTTGGTTGTTGCAATATCCGGCCCCGTCATGGCGCTTTCTCTACTGCACGAGGCTGGCTGTGCTGGACGCGACCTTGATGAACAGGTCGGTCAGCGCATCGGAAATGTTCTGCCCGTTCTTTACACTTTTGTAGAAGCCCGGCGAGGCGCACGCCTCGAGATTTTGCGCGATCGTGCCGGTTGAGGACGTCGGCTGGTCGTACTTGTCTATCCAGTTCATGTACCAGGAATCTGTTTTCTGGATGCCGGTATCGACATTGGCGATAAGCTGCAGATACTCCGTGTAGAGGACCGCGATCTTTATGCCCCGGTTCTTGATGCTCGTGCACATCGCCGTGTCGAGCGGCTGCTGGCATCGCTTGTAGGAGGCGAAGCTCCCGTTGGGGCAAGTCGAGGAGATCTTGTCTTCGACGCCGTCGGTGACGAGGAACACCACTTCCTGCGGCGTATCTCCCGCCGTGTTGCTGCCGAGCCCGGGGGTGGGCATGATGCCGTTGAGGCTTGTAAGCGCGCCGGCGATATTCGTGCCGTAGTCGGTCGGGGGATTGGTCGAGCTGCTGGATGAGCAGCCCGAAAAGACGCAGTTCTGATAGTAGACCGGCATCAGCGCGATGTTGGAGACCTTGGTTCCGGCGGTGGTCGGCGTGGTCAGCGTCGCCAATGTGTTCAAAGCTACGTCGAACGTATAGAGCGCCGCCTTGTAGGTGGTGTTGTTCAATGCCGCCATGCATTGCATGACGCCGCCCGAAATGCCGGCCTGCGGGCAGTTCGGCCATGAGTTGAGCAACTGGTTGACGGCATTTGTCACGAGATCGATGCGCAAGGTGATATTGTTAGCCCGTGCGATTGCGAGGTTGTCCTTGGTCCCCCCGTCGTGAGCGATGTTGGTTTCATGACAGGCGAAGCCGCAATTCTGCGATGACGTGGCCGACTGGTACTTGGAGGCGGTGTACGTGATGAGCTTGCTGATGTCGCCCGCGGTCGCGCCGATCCCCATGGACGGCGAGTCATCCATCAGCAGATAGAAATTCATGTTGGGCGCGCTGGACGCCTTCGCCGTTGCGGAGCCGGCCACCTGCCAGGTCTGCTTGCCGAGCACGCCGGGGAAATTGTTGACGGACTGTGCGGTGTAGGACACCGTGATGGTTCGCGAGAGACCGGAATTGGTGATAGTGACCGTCGGCGTCGGGACCGACGACAGGCCGGGAAGATTCGCCTTCGCCGCGAAAACGGCTTCCGCGGTGGCCTTGACGACGGCGCTATCGCTCTGTGCCAGCATGGCCGGCCGCACGGCTGCGATCGCGGCGGCGTCGGCGGCTGCGTTCAACTGCTCGCGCTTGCGCAAGGCCAGCGTGTAGTCGAGCGTCATGCCCAGGAGAAAGATGATAGGAACCATCGTCAGCGCGAAGATGATGGCGACGTTGGCCTTCCGGTCTGTCGCGAAACAGAGCATTGCGCGGCGGAGCATGATGTTCATCCTGGCTGCCGTCGTCGCAGCAGCGGCCCTTTCCCTGAAATCGACGGAAGAGGCTGCCGGGTTTTGGTCCCGGCACTCGCCCATCACGGGCGGACTATGTCGATGGCCCTCTTAACCAACGCTTACGGGCGATCCGCAAACAGGCGCTGCATGGGATCGAGATGTATCAATTCGAGAAAGCATCATTAACGTCCCTTAAACGCGATCGCAGAAAACGGCGGTAGACGGCAGGAAACGTCCGTATAATACCGGAGCAACACGACCTGCGGCTGTAGCCGGAGCTCGTCAGACCGCCTGATGCTGCCGTTAGACTTCACGGCGCAAACGTGGACAATACCGTGACACGCAACGTGGCAGTGCCACCAAGATGCGCCCAGGGGAAGCAAATGCCGGCTGCCGGCCCGTCGTCCGAACCCATCATTCCGACCGTTCCGCTCACCGCCCAGATGCGCGATTCGCTGCGCGCGATCGTCGGCGAGAAGGGCCTCGTCGAGGACGAGCACGGCAAGCAGCCGTTCGTCACGGACTGGCGCGGGTTGCTGGTCGGACGTGCCGGAGCCGTCGTTCGTCCTGGCAGCACCGAGGAAGTCGCGAAGGTGGTCAGGCTCTGCCATGAACATGGCGTCGCAATCGTGCCGCAAGGTGGAAACACCGGCCTGATGGGCGGAGCCACGCCCTGGCCCGCGCACACCGGCATCGTCTTGTCGCTTGGCCGCATGAACCGCGTGCTGGAGGTCGATGCCACAGGTTACACCATGACGGTCGAGGCCGGCTGCGTGCTGCAGGCTCTTCAGGAGACTGCGGCCAGGCACGACAGATTCCTGCCCCTCAGCCTTGGCGCTCAGGGCTCGTGCATGATCGGCGGCAATCTGTCGACCAATGCCGGCGGCGTGCAGGTGCTCCGCTATGGCAATGCCCGCAATCTGGTCCTGGGACTCGAAGTCGTGCTGCCGAGCGGCGAGGTCTGGGACGGGTTGCGTGCGCTCAAGAAGGACAATACCGGCTACGACCTCAAGCACCTTTTCATGGGCGCCGAAGGAACGCTCGGCATCATCACCAAGGCCGTCCTCAAGCTGTGGCCGGCGCCGAAGGACGTCTGCACGGCGTGGCTGGCGATCCGGGATCCGCGCGCGGCGCTGGAGATCCTGTCGGAAGCCCATGGCGCATCCGAGGACAATGTCGGCTCCTGCGAGCTGATGAGCCGCGCCGCCATCGACATGGTGCTCCGCCACATCCCCGGCACGCAGGATCCGCTCAGGGCGAACACGCCATGGTACCTGCTGCTCGAATGGTCGTCCGCGCGGGCGCGCCAGGACGGGGCCGCGGGCATAGCGGAGAAGATGGAGCAGTTTCTCGCCGATCAACTCGAGGCCGGACGTGTGCTCGACGCGGCGATCGCGCAGACCGGAAACCAATCGCAAAACATGTGGCACATCCGGGAAAGCGTCGCCGAGGCCTCGCGGGCCGAGGGGCCGGGGCTCAGCTACGATGTCTCGGTGGCCATCTCCAGGATTCCGGAGTTCATCGACCTCGGGCTCAAGGCCGTGTGCGACATTCTCCCGACCATCCGGCCCTATCCGCTCGGGCATATTGGCGACGGCAATCTGCACTTTTCGTTCATGGGGCCGCCCGGCATGGATCAGCAGACATTGACCCAATACAAGGTCGCCATCACGCGGGCCGTGAACGATCTCATCACCTCCATGGACGGCTCGATCTCGGCGGAACACGGCATCGGCATCGACAAGCTCGACGAGCTCAGCCATTACCGCTCGAAGACCGAGCTCGACATCATGCGAACGATCAAGCGCGCGCTCGATCCGCAAAACATCATGAATCCCGGCAAGGTGCTGCGGCTGTGATCGACGCTGCGCCCGCGCCAACAATTTGCCAAGCGTGAGCAGGTCGCAAAGGTGTTGCGACCTGTCCGCGATCTTGTCGAGAGTGGTATCCGCGGTCCTCAAGCCGCCGAACCGCCGTGCGGATTGACGATCGCATACCCTCGCAATGAACGCGCGTGGATTCGCGTGGCGTGTCCGCCCGAGTTGGCGTCATAGGCCATCCAGACATCACCCCCGAGGTGCTGCTCCAGAACGAAAACGTGTCCTCGCCGCGCAGCAACCATTCCCGGTGCGGGTGATGTCCGCGGAAAGCGCAGCCAATTGGCCGCAAGATTCAATTCCGGCACGATATGGCCGAACACGCGCAGAGCCGCGCCGCAGCCGCAGAAGGACGAAGGGCAGCCTGGCGGACGGCCGCCGACAATGCGAGCGCCGGAGAGATGGGAGACGGTCGCCGGCATGGCGGCGCTCCCGGAATCAGTCAGTGTCAGTTGCGTCGAGCGGTAGGCTTGCAGTGAAGACCTGGAAATCAGTGAGGATCTGGAAGTTAGTGAGGACCTGGAGGTCCGCACGCGTTGCGTCTGCGAATACGAGAAGTCGCAGGGCATGATGACATTGCATTCGGGAGCATGATGAATGCGATAAGGCCGTGCTTCCGAAGCGACTGTGCTCAAGACAACGAAGAGATACGCAGAAATTACTAGCCTGAACATTGCAGGACTCCAAAATCGAGTGGTCCTGCCCCGGGCAATGAGAAGCCAATAACAGTTTGGCTGAAATGGGCCTAAAGCGCGGCTGAAAATGGCTGCATTTGCGCGACGCTGCCTGCAATCAGCACAGCCTACAAATAGCGACCGAAATGATTAACTCGCAGAGGACGAATGATCGCCCGGCGCGTCAGCTTACGGCATGCAACCAAGTTCGGTTCGCGTTGGAGGCCTACGGCCTGATCGAAAAATTCTCCGGCGGTCCCGGCTTGCGCAAGGGCTCTGCCAGCCGGGCGAACTCGCATAGCAGCGACCTCGTCTTCCGGGGATCGATGATCTCCTCGACCCAGAATTTTTCGGCCGAGCGGAATGGCGAGCGCAGCTTGTTGAGGCGCTCCTCGATCTCCCTCAGCTTGGCTGCCTTGTCCTCGGCCGCATCGATGTCGGCGCGGTAGGCCGCCTCGATGCCGCCTTCGAGCGGGAGCGAGCCCCAATAGGCCGACGGCCAGGCGTAGCGGATCGAGAAACGGTCGGCGGGCTGATGCACCACGCCCGCGACGCCGAAGGCGTTGCGCAGGATCACGGTGCACCAGGGCACGGTGGTCTGGTTCACCGCGGCCATGGCGCGGACACCGTGGCGGATGGTGGCCGCCTTCTCGGCATCGAGGCCGATCATGAAGCCGGGGCAGTCCATGAGATAGACGACCGGCAGATGGAAGGTCTCCGCGAAATCGACCCACCGCACCACCTTCTGGCAGGCATCCGCCGTCCAGGACCCGCCATAGTGAAAGCTGTCGCTGGCGAGCAGCAGCACCGCCCTGCCCTCGAGCCGCGCCAGGCCAACGATGACGGGCTTGCCGAAATTCCTTGCGACCTCGAAGAACGAGCCTTTGTCGACGACCTGTTCGATGATCGGCCGCATCTTGTAGACCTGCTTGCGGTTGCGCGGCACCGCGTTCAGCAGCGCTTCCTCGCTGCGCTCCGGATTGTCGGCGCAGGGCAAGGTCGGCGGCAGCTCGTAGACCGAGGCCGGCAGGTAGGAGAGGAAACGCCGCGCGCAGGCGAACGCCTCTTCTTCCGTATCGACGGCGTGATCGACCGCGCCGGCCCGGGTCTGGATGTCGGCGCCGCCCAGTTCCTCCTTCGAGAGGTCCTGTCCCAGCGCCTTCACCACCGGCGGCCCCGCGACGAACATCGCGGACTTCCGGGTCATGATGGAATAGTGGCTGGCCGCAAGGCGCGCGGCACCCAAGCCTGCGACCGAGCCGAGGCCGAGTGCGACCACGGGCACGCGCGACAGGTTCTCGGTCGTGAAGCGATACCAGCGCGTGCCGCCGATGCCGCCCGGCAGATTCGCCGCGCCCTTGGTCTCGATGGTCTTGACCGAGCCGCCGCCGCCGGAGCCTTCGATGATGCGGACGATGGGCAGGCGGAGATCATGCGCCATCTCCTCCGCCATCAAGGGCTTTGCCGAGATCGAGGCATCGGCGGAGCCGCCGCGCACGGTGAAATCGTCGCCGACCACGACAATTGTGCGGCCATCGACGCGCGCACGGCCGAACACGCAGTTGGCCGGCGTCACATTTTTCAGCTCGCCGCTTGAATCGTACTCGCCGATGCCGGAGACGGCACCGATCTCGTGGAAGCTGCCCCGATCGATCAGCTTGTCGATACGCTCTCGAACAGTCAGCCGGCCCTGGTCATGCTGTCGCTTGACCTTGTCAACGCCGCCCATCTCCCGCGCGAAGGCTTCGCGCCGGGCGAGCTCGTCGAGTTCCGGCTTCCAGTTCATTCACTCCCTCCGAATTGATCGGCTTGTTGTTGTTGTGCACGGCCATGGCGACCGGTTTACGCGGGATGCGGTTGTTGAAGACGTCGCCTTCCGCGCCTTCGACCAGGCTGCCGAGCGAACGGCCGAGTTCGAGCATCAGTGGCGCGACTTCGGCATGCAGCCGCTCCTCGTCATACATCGCGGACAGCAGGCCGATCGTGATGACAACGAAGGTCTGGTACTGCGGCGACCAGATCGGCACCGCGAGACCATTGATGTGCGGGCTCCAGAGGCCGCAGGCCACGACGTAGCCGCGTTCGCGCAGCGACTGCCGGTTGGCCTCGATGCGGGGCTTCAGGATCCTGGCGGCCTCGGGAGCTTCCCGTTCCATGTCAACGAGGAAGGCATCGCCGATCTCCGGCGCCAACGCCGCGGTGTAAGCCGCACCCGCGGCGGTCGAAGCCATCGAGATGCGGCTGCCCGTGCCCTCGTGCAGGCCGAGGGCGGTCGCCGAGCGCGCGAACTGGAGATAGACGAGATGGAAGCGATCGGGAACGACGAAGCCGACGGTGCCGGGCAGTTGCTCGGCGACTTCCTGGAGCCGCTGGCGGATCATGCTGCGCAGCTGCGCGCCCTTCATCATCGAGGCGCTCATCGCCACTGCGCTCGGGCCGATGCGATATTTTTGATCGCGCGGCAGGTAAACCAGTTGCCCCATCCGCGTCAGCGTATGCGTGAGCCGCGACACCGTCGAGCGCGGCAGGCCACAGCGATTGGAAATCTCGAGATTGCCGAGCCGGGCCTCGTGGCCCTCGAAGCATCGCAACACGTCGAACGCCCGCGACACCACCTGGATGACATCACCCTCACCGGCGTCGCCAGCGAGCGCGCCTTGCCTACTCAACCGCTCCGATCGTCGTCCCATGTTCCCTACCGTTTGTTCCGCTCTGCGGAATTAAATTCCGCTTGCAGACGACGCTACCTCAGGCATTTTGCAACGACAACAAAAAGGCGATGGCATGCCAGAAATTAAGATCGTCACCGAGGTCGCGGGACGCGTCTGCGCAACTCCCGTGCAAGTTGGAGGAACCGTCGCAGATGGCGATGACGTTGTGGTGGTCGAAGCGATGAAGATGGAGATTCCGATACCCTCGCCTGCGAACGGCACGATCACGTCGCTTCTCGTCAAGCTCGACGACGTCGTTGCCGAGGGACAGGCGATCGCGATCGTCGCGAACTGACTGTCCACAGCTTCCGCGACAATCTGTCTGACTCATTCCTGCGTTCGCGGTACGGCGTTGCCTTCGCTTCATCGCGGTGACATGATCCGCTTCAAAGGAATATCTGTTTCAAACAAAGTAAGAAAATCTTTGCGGCGAACGCGGGGATCATTGGAGGGAAATATGCTTCGAGGGTTGCTCATGCTCGCGCCTGCCTTGGTCGCGGGCATTTCTTTTGCGTCTACAGGCTATTCTTTCGCCGAAGACATCAAGCTGCCGACAACAATGGCCTTCACCGCCTATGACACCGGCACCGCCGGCTTCAACATCGCGGTCGGCGTCGGCAAGATGATGAAGGACAAATACGGCACCGACGTGCGCGTGCTGCCGGCGGGCAACGACGTCGCCCGCCTCGCACCGTTGCGCGCCAAGCGCGCGGCGGCCTCGGCAATGGGATCCGGCACCTACTTCGCACAAGAAGGCGTGTTCGAGTTCGGCGCGAAGGAATGGGGCCCGCAGCCGCTCCAGATCCTGCTCTCGTCCGTCGATTGCAATTGCGGTTCGCTCGGCGTCGCCGCCGACACCGGCGTGAAGGAGCTCAAGGACCTCAAAGGCAAGCGCGTCGGGTTCGTGGTCGGCTCGCCGGCGCTGAACCAGAACTCGCTCGCCGTGCTCGCCTTCGCCGGGCTGACGCAGAAGGATGTCAAGATCGTCGAGTTCGCAAGCTACGGCGCGATGTGGAAGGGCCTGATCAACAACGACGTCGATGCCGCCTTCGGCACCACCATCACCGGCCCGGCCAAGGAGGCCGAGACCTCGCCGCGCGGCCTGATCTGGCCGCCGCTGCCCGCCAAGGACAAAGAGGGCTGGGCGCGGATGCACAAGGTCGGATCGTTTTTCTTCCCGCAGCTCGCCACCTGCGGCGCCGGGATCTCGCCGGACAAACCGGTGGAGCTTGGCAACTACCCCTATCCGATCTTCGTCGCCTACGCCTCGCAGCCGGCCGACCAGGTCTATGCGATCGCCAAGGCGATGATCGTGAATTACGACGTCTACAAGGATTCCGCACCCGGCGCGGGCGGGCTGGCAGCCGACCGCCAGACCAAGAACTGGGTGGTGCCGGTGCATCCCGGTGCGGTGAAGGCGTTGAAGGAAGCCGGACAATGGAACGATGCGCAGGAGGCGCACAACAACAAGCTGATCAAGCGGCAGGAGGTGCTGACAGCCGCGTGGGCTGATTACGGCAAGTCCAATCCGCCGTCGGACGACAAGGCGTTCCTCGCGGGCTGGATGAAGGCGCGCGCGACGGCGCTCGCCAAGGCCGACATGCCCAACGGGTTCGAGGAATAGTCGTGCAATGGGCTTGATAGTTGCCAGGACCGCGGTGCGCTCCCTCTCCCGCTTGCGGGAGAGGTTGAAGAGCCCGCGGCTCTAGCGATTTCAACCAACGGCCATTCGCTTCGTAAGTTACCAGCCCACGCGCGGAATCCATCATGTCTGCTTCAATTACTTCCGCCCCGCAAGACGAGGCCAAGCGGGTCGTGTTCGACGACCCACATGGCGCGGCCGCCAACATGCAGGAAGCGGAGGTGACGCGCGTGCGCACCTTGCGCGGCGCCTGGCGCTGGACGCTGGTCGCAGCGACCGCGGCGACGATCCTGCTATGCATCAACCAGCAATTCTCGCTGCGTTTCTTCGTCGGCTACACCCAGCTCAACACGGAGTATTTCTATCTCCTGATCGCGCTGATGCTGCCGTTCACCTTCCTGATCTTTCCGGGCACGGCGCGCGCGCCGCTCGACCGTGTTCCCTGGTACGACCTAGTCTTCTTCGTCGTGACCTTCGCGGCGGCCCTGATACTGATGTCCAACGTACGCAAGGCGGCGGAAGCCGGCTGGGAATTCGGCGGCGCACCGAACAGCGTGATCGCGGCAGGGCTCGTGATGTGGGCGATGCTGATGGAGGCGCTGCGCCGCACCGGCGGCTGGAGCCTGCTCTTGAGCGTGCTTCCCTTCACCGTCTATCCGCTGTTCGCTGAGGCCGGCTGGCTCGGGCCGTTCCGCGGCGCGCAATCGACGCTGGAACAGGCAACCGCCTATCATGTGCTATCGGGCGAAAGCCTGCTTGGCATTCCCATCCAGGCCTTTGCCGACACCGTGATCGGCTTTCTCGTGTTCGGCACTGCGCTGATGATGACCGGTGCCGGAAAATTCTTCATCAACCTTGCCTTCGCACTGTGCGGCACATTCCGCGGCGGCGCGGCGAAGGTTTGCATCTTTGCGAGCGGCCTGCTCGGCATGATGTCGGGCTCGATCATCTCCAACGTGCTGACCGCCGGCACCATGACGATCCCCGTGATGAAGAAGAGCGGCTTTCGCGCGTCCTATGCCGGCGCAATCGAGGCCTGCGCCTCGACCGGCGCCGTGCTGGCGCCGCCGGTGATGGGCGCGACTGCCTTCGTGATCGCGCAATTCCTCAACGTCAGCTATGCCGACGTCGCGCTCGCCGCGATCATCCCGGCCATACTCTACTACATCGGCCTGTTCATGCAGGTCGACGCCTATGCCGCGCGCCACGGACTGGAAGGCATTCCGCGCGCCGAGCTGCCGCGCATCATGGATACGATCAAGGACGGCTGGTACTACGTCTTCGTCATCGCGCTGCTGATCGTGATGCTGCTCTACTTCAAGCGCGAGAGCCATGCACCGTTCTACGCAACCGCCCTTCTCCTGATCCTCAACCAGTTCTTTTCCAAAGACACGCGCTGGACGTTCTCGACGATCGGCAGATTCCTCGAGCTCAACGGCCGTACCTTCGTCGAGCTCGTCGGTATCCTCGCCGGATGCGGCCTCCTGATCGGCGCGTTCTCGATGACCGGGGTGGTGTCGAGCCTCGCCAACGACCTGTTGACGCTGGCCGGCGACAACGCCCTTCTGCTGCTCGGCATGTGCGCCATCACCAGCCTGATCCTCGGCCTCGGGCTGACGACGACGGCCTGCTACATCTTCCTCGCCATTCTGGTCGCGCCCGCGCTGGAGAAGCTCGGGCTCAACCGCATGGCGGTGCACATGTTCATCTTCTATTGGGGCATGCTGTCGTCGATCACCCCGCCAGTCGCGATCGCTTCGTTCGCCGCCGCAGGCATTGCCGGCTCGCCGGCGATGAAAACGGGCTGGGAATCGATGTGGGTCGGCAGCATCATCTATTTTCTGCCGTTCTTCTTCGTGCTCAATCCGGCGCTGGTGCTGCAGGGGTCGAGCCCCTATCTTGCCGCGCTCGGCCTGATGGCGCTGGCTGCGTTCGGAACGCTGTTCATCTGCGGCGGCATTCAGGGCTACCAGTCCTTCGTCGGCGATCTCCGCGGTGCCGGTGCGCTGGAATGGCCGATTCGCGTGCTGCTCGTCATTGGCGGCTTCGTGGTGGCGACACCGGGTGGCGGGATCATGCCGCTGTCGCAGATCCAGGTGACGCTGCTGGGCCTTGCCATCCTTGCGCCCACCGCTTTGCTCGCCCTGCTGCTGGTCCGGCGGCAGACCATAGTTCCGGACGGGTTGCGCGCACCCTGATCGCGTTGCACAAGAGGCGATGACACCGCTCTCGCCGCTCGCCTCCGCCTGGACCCGCTCGAAACCGCCCTTGCTGCGGTTCCTGGACAATTGCCTCAACGAATTCTCCGCCGAAACCTCGGGCAGCGTTGCCGACTACATTCCGGAGCTCGGCAAGGCCGACCCAGCCTGTTTCGGCATCAGCCTCGCAACCCTGGATGGCCATGTCTATGAAGTCGGCGACAGCCGGGTACCCTTCACCATCCAGTCGATGTCGAAGCCGTTCGTGTTCGCGCTGGCGCTGGACCTGCTCGGCGCTGGCAGGGTCGAGAGCGCGATCGGTGTCGAGCCGTCGGGCGATCCCTTCAACTCGATCCGGCTCAACTCCGAGAACCATCCGTTCAACCCTATGGTCAATGCCGGCGCGATCGCCTGCACCGGGCTGATCTACGACAGCAAGGGCACGGAGGCCTTCGAGCAGATCCGCCTTGCGCTCGGCCGCTTCGCGGGGCGCGAGCTCGGCGTCGACGAAGCCGTCTACGGCTCGGAAAGTCAGACCGGCGACCGCAACCGCGCCATCGCGTATCTCCTGAAGACCAACGCGGTGATCTCGGACAACGTCGCCGCCGTGCTCGACGTCTATTTCCGGCAATGCGCCGTGCTGGTCACGGCGCGCGACATCGCGGTGATGGCGGCAACGCTCGCCAATCGCGGCGTCAACCCGGTCACGGGCGAACAGGTGCTGAGCGCTTACGCGATCTCGCGCACGCTCTCGGTGATGACTTCCTCGGGCATGTACGACTATGCCGGCGAATGGATCTACCGCATCGGCATTCCCGCCAAGAGCGGCGTCGGGGGCGGCATTCTGGCGGCGCTCCCTGCCCGCCTCGGCCTTGGCAGCTATTCGCCGAAGCTCGACAAGCACGGCAACAGCGTGCGCGGCATCAAGGTCTGCGAGGCGCTGTCCTCGCATTACGATCTGCACATGCTCAACCGCAGCGACGACGCCCGCAACGCCGTCATCGCCGACTACGACATCGGCAGGAGCCCGTCACGCCGCGTACGCCGGCCGCAGGAGCGCGAAATCCTGGCTGCACATGAGCAGGAGGTGCGGGTCATCGAGCTGGTCGGCACGCTGTCTCTGTCCGCCGTCGACTACGTCTCCCGGCGGCTCGCAGGGCGGTCCCGTCCGCAATTCGTGATCTTCGATCTCCACCGCGTCACCTCGACCACGCGCGCCGGGGCGCGGCTCGTGGCCGAAGCGTTCGAGGAGCTCGCCGCACTGAATGTCACGGTGGTGCTGTCAGGCGTCAGGCGCACATCCAGGGAGTGGGATAGTTTGCGGGAATGGACCGCGGAGCTGAAGAACGTCCGCGACTTCTACCTGCTCGACACCGCGATCGAATGGGCCGAGGATCAGATCGTCTATCGCTATGGCGGATCGATCGACTTCCATGAGACCACCGAGCTTGCCGAGCAGCCGCTGCTCGAGGGTCTGGGCGAGGACGAACTGACGGACCTCGCCTCGATCTGCATCATCCGCACCTATCAGTCCGGCGCGAAGATTCTCGCCACGGGCGACCCCGCCGATGCCCTGTTCTTCCTGCGCAGCGGTGCCGTGCACGTCACGCTGCCCGACGGCGTGCGGCTCGCGACGCTGACCGCCGGCATGGCGTTCGGCGAAATGGCGCTGCTGGAAACGACGCGGTCGGCCGACGTCTTTGCCGACATGGCGGCGACTGCGTACGAAGTGCCGCTGAAGGAGTTTGGACGCTTCCGCAAGCAGCACCCGCACGCCAGCGAACGCATCATGCGCAATCTGGCGCAGCTCCTCGCTGACCGTCTGATCGTCGCCAATGCGAAGGTAGATATTTTGACGTCGACGTGAGCGGCGGTCGCTCTTCACCTCTCCCCGACGGGGAGAGGTCGGATTGCGCCTGGCGATGCGAAGCATCGTCCAGTGCAATCCGGGTGAGGGGCCGCCACGTTCAACTGAGACCGTAACCCCTCACCCGGATCGCATCTTTGATGCGATCCGACCTCTCCCTTCGGGAGAGGTGATCTCATTCCAACTCGCTTCTCGCCCTACCGGCTCGCCGCCTCGCTCAGCCGCCGCTTGATCTTCGCCGCGCTCGCTTCGAGCAGCTCGGACGGCTTCCGACCGGTCGCCGTACACAGGCAGGCCCAGTAATAGACGACGTCGCCGAGCTCATCGACCAGGCCCGCCTTGTCGAGCCAGTCGTCGCGCAGCAGCTTCTTGATGTGATCGGCGACCTCGCCGGCTTCGCCAGCAAGGCCGAGGCCGAGATAGGACAGCCGCTCGTTCGACGGGCGCTCATCGACCTTGGCAATGGTTGCGGCCCAGGCCGCGTATTCGTCGATCGTCATCGGCAAACCTCGCCGCGTCTTTCGGATCAGCCTACCACGTCCGTAACCGGCTGGAGATCGATTTCGAACGTTTCCAGGAATTTCGAGGTCATGATGTAGAAACCGACCGAGAGCTGCAGCTCGACCAGCGCGGCCGGCGTCAGCTTTGACGCGATCGCCCTGAAGGTCGCCTCCGTCGGCTTGCTCAATTTCACGATTTCGTCGGTGAAGGCGAGTGCAGCGCGCTGCACCTCGTCGAAACAGGTCGCCGCCTGCCAGTTTGCGAGCGCTTCGTTCTGTGCGTCGGTGACGCCGACATTCTTGCCTATGCGCTTGTGCGCGACGATCTCGTACGGCGCCTCGCACAAAATGCCAGTGCGGGTGATCGCGAGCTCGCGCACGACCGGATCGAGCTCGCCCTTGTGGCGGATCGCGCCCCCTAGTCTGCAGTACTGCTCGAAATAGCTCGGCGAGTGCGCCATCATGCGGAAGATGTTGGCGTTGCGGTTCTTGTCGAGGATCTCGCGGGTGCGGTCGGATGCCTTGGACGGGTCGCTGTAATCGATGCGGGCCATGATTTTCCTGAAGTTTTTCCTGAGCTTTTGATGCTCATTGTCGCTGCCGGGATAGGTTGCCAAAAACTCTATTCGCGCGCGGACGCAGGAGCAACATCAAGGAGTCAAATTGCCGCCGCATTGCTGATCGACCTTGGCACAGTCGATATTCGCTGCGTGGGGACAAATCGCGGCGAATACTCGAGAGTGGGGTGTTCCGAGTAAAACAATTGGCCGTCTTTGCGCTTCAAACACGCATCGATGAGTCACGCCCAAGTCTAGGGAGAAAAAGACATGAAGGAAGCCACCAAGGGGGCGGCCTCGGGAGCGCTCGCGCATATGCTGGCGGTAACGGCAATGCTCGTCATCGCCAGCATCTTGTTCTACGGGCGCTAAAGCGCGATGCGATCAGGATGAATCGTCATCGCGCTTTAGGTTGTTGTTTAAGCATGATCTTTCCGGAAAACCGCTGCGCACTTTTCCGGATCATGCTTTAGTTCAGAGTTTTCGTCATTCCGGGGTGGCTTTCGCACAGGCCAGGCCCAGAATCCCGTTCCAGGCTCGGTCCTTCGGACCGCCCCCGAATGGCGAATCCCGTCAGGTTTTCTTCGCGAAGAACGGCACCAATTTTCCGGCAAAAGGCCTGAAGCTCGCGGTCACCTCGTCGCCGATGGCCAGGTTCTTTTCGCCGTGCGCCATCATGCGAAAACCCTCGGCGCAATCGACCAGCAGGATGTTGTAGGGCACATGTGCGCGCGTCTCGGGCGTGGCGGCACGGCAGACCAGCGAGGTGGCGTAGATCCTGCCCTTGCCGCTGGCGCGCTGCTCGCGCGGGTCGACGGCTCCGCAAGCCGCGCAGAAGGCACGATGGAAATACTGCACATGGCCGCATGCGGCGCAGGTTTGATAGGTGATCGCCTCTTCGCCCTTGGTCCAGTCCGCCAGACGCTCGCTCATCGCACCCGCTCCAGGAACATGCTCACATGGGACGACAGCACGCCGCCGTCGCCGTGCAGCAGCGCGATCGAGGCATCGCGCACCTGCCGATTCGCCGCCCGCCCCGTCATCTGCAGATGCGCCTCGACCAGATGCGCCATGGCGCCGCCGACGCCGCAATGGCCGTAGCTGAGCAGGCCCCCATGGGTGTTCAGCGGCATCGCGCCGTCGCGGCCGAAATGACCGGCGCGGACGCGGGCCGCGGCTTCGCCGCGGCCGGCAAGGCCGAGGTCTTCGAGCAGCATCGCGAGCGTGATCGTGAAACTGTCGTAGATCGCGGCGTAGCGCACGTCGGAGACCGCAAGGCCGCAAGCCTGCCTGGCCCGCGCGATGGAAATCTCGGCGCCGAGTTCGCTGAGGGCGGGCGCGGCCGTGACATGCTGATGGGTATGCGCCTGGGCGCAGCCGCGGATGCGCACGCCCGCTTCCCCGATCCGCTCCCGGCTGATGACGAAGGCCGCGCCGCCGTCGGACACCGGGCAGCAGTCGAGCAGCTTGAGCGGCATCGCCACCGGCTTCGAGGCCATGACGTCAGCGACCGTGATCGGTTCGTGGAATTGTGCGCCGGGATGGCTGCAGGCGTGCTTGCGCATCAGCACCGCGAACTCGGCGAGGTCTTCTTCAGTCACGCCGTATTCGTGCATGTAGCGGTTGGCGACAAGACCATAATAGGCGGGAATGGTCGGCCCCAAGGGCACCTCGTAGTCGGGATGGCCGACCTGAGCGAGCGCCTGGATCGAGGCGTCGCGGCTCTGCCCGGTGAGGCGGTTCTCGCCGGCAACGACGAGCACGTTGCGCGCGACGCCTGATGCGACGAGGTGATGCGCCAGCATCGTCATCGCGAGCCCCGTAGCGCCCCCGACCTGCACGGCGTGGGCGTAGGCAGGGCGAATGCCGAAATGCTCGGCGAAGACGGTTGCCAGCATGATGTGGGGCGAGACGGTGGAATAGCCGCAGAGGATGCCGTCGATCTCCGAACGCTTCAGCCCGGCATCGTCGAGCGCGGCTTGCGCGGCCCTGCTCATCAGGTCGAGCGACGAGGAGCCTTCGTGCTTGCCGAAAGGCGTGAGGCCGACGCCGGCGATGAAGCTCATCTCTCCTCCTCGTCATTCCGGGGCGGCCCGAAGGGGCGAGCCCGGAATCCATCGAGCGGCATGTGCGGAGGATAAATGGATTCCGGGCTCGCGCCCAAGTGGGCGCGCCCCGGAATGACGGATGAGAGAGTTGTGGTCATTCCCTACTCCGGCGCCGATCGCGTGACGCCATCGCGCACCATCGCGGCGATCTCGGCATCGGAATAGCCGATCTCGCGCAGGATCTCCGCGCCGTGCTCGTTGAGCCGCGGCGCCAGTCGCACCGGCTCGGCCTCCGTCTCCGACCAACTTGCCGTCACCTTCATGCTGCGGATCGGGCCCTCGGTTGGATGGGACACGACCGGAAAGAAATTCGTCGCCTCCAGATGCTCGTCGTGCAGGATCGAGGCAAGGTCGTGCATCGGCATGACCGGGACGTCGGCCTTGGTCAGCAGATCGATCCACTCGGCTGTTGTCCGCGTCTCAAAAATGCGCGCGAGCTCGGCGTAAACCACATCGATGTGGGCGGCGCGCCCGGCGAAGGTCGCGAATTTGGGATCGGCGCGAAGATCATCGCGCGCCGTCGCCTTGAAGAAATTCTCCCACTGCTTGTCGTTGTAGACGATGACGCTGAGATAGCCGTCAGAGGTCTTGTAGGGCCTGCGGTCGCGCGACAGGTGCCGGGCGTAGCCGCCCTTGTCGAGCGGCGGCTCGAAGGTGAGACCGCCCATATGGTCGCCCATGACGAAGCCGGCCATGGTCTCGAACATCGGGATGTCGACGCGCTGGCCGCGCCCGGTGCGGTCGCGGTGCACGAGGCTGGCGCAGATCGCCCCGACGGCGGTGAGGCCGACGATGCGATCGACCAGCGCATTCGGCACGTAACGCGGCACGCCGTCGCCGGTCTGCGCCATCAATGCCGGCAGGGCCGTGGCGCCCTGGATCAGATCGTCATAGGCCGGCTTTGCGGCATAGGGCCCGTCCTGGCCAAAGCCGAATACGCCGGCGTAGACGAGGCGCGGATTGATTGCGGACACGATATCGTAGCCGAGCTGAAGCCGCGCCATGGCCTGCGGGCGGACGTTGTAGACGAGGACGTCGGCATCCCCAAGAAGCCGCAGCACGGCCTCGCGGCCGGCCGGCTTCTTCAGATCGAGGCAGATCGAGCGCTTGCTGCGGTTGGTGTTGAGAAACACCGGCCCCATGCCGGCGTGACGCATCGGGCCGATCAGGCGGGTGACGTCGCCGTCGAGCGACTCCACCTTGATGACATCGGCGCCGTAGTCCCCGAGCATCTGGGTCGCATAGGGCCCCATCAGCACGGTGGTCATGTCGACGACCTTGATGCCCTTCAGCGGCCCCATCGTTCGCTCCCGATTGCGCAGGGCTCGATCGGCCCCGCGATTTCGGTGCAGCTAAGGGCAGCGATGCCGCGCGCGCAAGGGCGGCCGGCGTATGGCCGCATGCGCCGTGCGGCGATATTGGCCGCTATTTCTTCTGGCGGGATTCGCGGATCTTGAGGAGCCGGTCGAGCTCTTCGTTCTGCTGGCTGATCCGGTCGGCGATTCGCGATTCGCTCCGCTCGCCCGAGGCGGCGGCGGCCTGCTCGATCAGCTGCCTGATATTGTCCTCGAGGATCGCAATACGATCGTTGAGTGCGTCCATCGACAGCGAGTCTTCGTATTCATTGCTCATGATGCATTCCCTGCAAATCAATCAGGAGCATTAAGGGAGCCAGATCAGCCCACCATGATCCGGCGCAAAGAAGTGGGCACGGCGCAGCGGCGCCGCGCCCACCCGAGGCGATCCTACTTCAGCGGCTCCAGCACGGAGACGTAGTTGGCAACCGCCGCACCGCCCATGTTGAAGATGCCGCCGAGCTTGGCGTTCTTGAGCTGCATGCCCTCCGGCGCCTGCCCTGCGAGCTGCATCGCGGTCATCACGTGCATGGAAACGCCGGTGGCGCCGATCGGATGGCCCTTGGCCTTCAACCCGCCCGACGGATTGACCGGCAGCTTGCCGTCCTTCAGCGTCCAGCCTTCCTTGATGGCGCGGGCGCCCTGCCCCTTCGGCGTCAGGCCCATCGCTTCGTACTCGATCAGCTCGGCGACCGTGAAGCAGTCATGGGTCTCGACGAAGGAGAGATCGCTGAGCGTCACACCGGCTTTTTCCAGTGCGCGCTGCCAGGCGACCGTGCAGCCCTCGAACTGGAGGATGTCGCGCTTGCTCATCGGGAGGAAGTCCTGGGCGTGCGCGGTGGCGCGGAAGCCGATCGACTTGCCCATGCCCTTGGCGGTCTCGGCGTCGGCCAGCACCAGTGCGGCGGCGCCGTCGGAGACCAGCGAGCAGTCGGTGCGTTTCAGGGGCCCCGCCACATACGGGTTCTTCTCGCTCTCGGCGCGGCAGAAGTCGAAACCAAAATCCTTGCGCATCTGAGCGAAGGGATTGGCGACGCCGTTCTTGTGGTTCTTGGCCGCGATCAGCGCCAGCGCATCGGACTGGTCGCCATATTTCTGGAAGTAGGAGCTCGCGATCTTGCCGAACACGCCGGCGAAGCCGCCAACGGTGTCGCCGTCCTCGGGCAGATAGGACGCCTTGAGCAGGTTCTTGCCGATCTCGGCGCCAGGGGTGCGCGTCATCTGCTCGACGCCGACGACCAGGACGATCCTGGCCGCACCTGCGGCAATCGCGCGCAGGCCCTGATGCACGGCCGCCGAGCCCGTGGCGCAGGCGTTCTCGACCCGGGTTGCCGGCTTGAAGCGCAGCTTCGGGTCGGCCTGGAGCACCAGCGAGGCGGTAAAATCCTGCGGCGAGAAGCCGGCGTTGAAATGGCCTAGCACGATTTCGTCGACATCGCCGGCCGAAATGCCGGCATCCGCCAGCGCCTGATTGGCAACGCGGGTGACGAGACTTTCGACGGTTTCGGTGTCGAACTTGCCGAATGGCGTATGCGCCCATCCGACGATGCTGGCGGTCATGGTCTTTCTCCCTGGGTCTCTTCCTGAGCTAAGTCTTAGCCCAGGGATGGCAAGACTTCACGTGGCTTTCAGGGCCTTGAGGGTGCGCTGGCAGATGGCAGTTATGCCGGCCCAGTTCCCGGCCTTGATCTCGGCCGTCGGACACAACCAGGAACCGCCGACCGCAACCACGCTGGGCTCGGCGAGCCAGCTTGCCGCATTGGCCTCACTGATGCCGCCGGTCGGGCAGAACCGCACGTTCGGGAACGGCCCGCCAAGCGCTCGCAGGCCTTTGATGCCGCCGGCCTGCTCGGCCGGGAAGAACTTTGCGACATCGCGGCCGAAGGACAGCGCCATCATCAGTTCGGAGGCCGTGGCGATGCCCGGCGCAAACGGCAAGGCGCTGTCTGCGGCAGCCTTCAAGAGGTCAGGGGTCAAGCCTGGGCTGATGCCGAATGCGACGCCGAGCTTCTCGACACGGGAGAAGTCGGCCGGATTGAGGATCGTGCCGATACCGACGACCGCCTCGGGGACCTCGGCCATCATCGCCCTCGCCGCCTCGATTGCAACCGGGGTGCGCAGGGTCACCTCCAGCGTGCGGACGCCACCGGCGACCAGCGCGCGCGCCAGCGGGACCGCATCCTGGATGCGCTCGATGGTCAGGACGGGAATGACTGTCGCCGCCTTGAACAGCGCGACGAGGTGATTCTGTTGGGCAGTCGTGGTCATAGGTCTCGATTTCACTTGGTCGCTTGGCGAGAGGTCGCCGGCCGGTACCGCTTCTTCGGCGGCATGGCATAGCCTGGAATGATGGCGCCGGAATAGCAGATCACGAGGCTGGCAAGACGATGTCCGGCCTGGGCAGCCTCGATCGGATCGGAACCGCCGAGCCGGGCCGCAATATAGGCCGCCGCAAAGCTGTCGCCGGCCGCCGTGGTGTCAACGACAGGCCTGGTCATGGGGTCGGCGCGGACCTCCTGGGCTCCCCCGGGGAAACGTAGCAGGCTGACGGGCTCGGCGAGCCGGAACACCAGCTCGGGCGTCGGGATGCGCGCGATCAACTGCTCGTGGCTCTCGCCGGGATACAGCGCGAGCAGATCCTCGGTCGAAGTCAGCACGATGTCGGCCGCGGCGAAAGCGGACGTAAACACCTCGCGCGCGACGTCACGATCAGGCCAGCCGCGCGCGCGGAAATTGGTGTCGAACACGAAGCGGGTGCCGAGCAGACGCGCACGCTTGATCGCCGCGAACAGGCGCTCGCGTCCCGGCGCGTCGTAGAGCGAGAGCGTGATCGCGGAGAGATAGACGATGTCGTAGCTCATCAGCGAATTGAGGAGCTCGTCGGTCTCCGGCAGATTCATCAGCTGGCGCGCCGCCGCGCTGTCGCGCCAGTGAAAGAACTGGCGCTCCCCCTTCGCATCCAGCTGGATCATGTAAAGGCCGGGCAGCTTGCCCGCCAGCCGCACCACGCGCCTTGTGCCGACGCCCTCCGCGGTCCAGGCCGCGATCATCTCGTCGCTGAGAGCGTCATCGCCGAGCGCGGTGAGATAATCGACCTTGACCTCGAGCCGCGCCAGATACACCGCCGTGTTGAGAGTGTCGCCGCCGAAGCCGCGCGAGTACAGCCCGCCGCCCTGCCCGGCAGACTGACCCGCGGATTGTGCAGCAGAATGCCCTCCCTGGGCCTGCCTGAGCTCGACCATGCATTCGCCGATGCAAGCTACGCTCGCCATCACTTGACCCGCTCAGTCAGAGATCAGGCGACGAAGTTGCCGCCGAGCTCGTCTTCGATGTGAATGCGGATGATGTCGTCGAAGGACTTCTCGGCGGTGGTGAAGCCGAGCTCGAGCGACCGTTTTGCATTGAAATTGCGCGGCCAGCCGCCCACGATGCCGACGATGAAAGGATCGGGTTCGCGCTTGATCCGGGCAGCAACCTTCTCGCCCGCAACCCGCTTCAACGCGGCGATCTGCTCGCCGACCGTCGCCGACAGGCCCGGCATGGTCAGATTGCGGCGCGGGCCGACTTTCTCGAGGTCCATGGTGCCGGCGTGGAGCAGGAAGCCGACCGCGGAGCGCGGCGTGGCGTGCCAGTGGCGAACGTCCTCGGAGACGGGAAGGACGGCTTCCTTGCCGGCGAGCGGCTCGCGCAGGATGTTGGAGAAGAAGCCCGATGCCGCCTTGTTGGGCAGGCCGGGCCGGATGCAGATCGTCGGCAGGCGGATGCCGATACCGTCGAGGAAGCCGCGGCGCGAATAGTCGGCAAGCAACAGCTCGCCGATCGCCTTCTGGGTGCCGTAGCTGAGCAGCGGTGTGTGGAAGAATTCGTCGCCGATGGCATCGGGGAACGGCGCGCCGAACACCGCGATCGAGGAGGTGAAGACCACGCGCGGCTTGTAGCCGCCGCCGACGAGCCTGATCGCATCGAACAGCATGCGCGTGCCGTCGAGATTGATGCGGTAGCCCTTGTCGAAGTCAAGCTCCGCCTCGCCCGAGACGATCGCGGCCAGATGGAAGATCACGTCCGGGCGGCCGGCGATCAGCTTTTCAGCCGCTCCGGGGACGGCGAAATCGCCCGACACGGTCTCGACGGCAAAACCGGCCTTTTCCGGCTTTCTGGGCTCGACCACGTCATGCATGGTCAACCTGGTGATGTCGCTCTTGCCGAGCCGGCCGTCGCGCAACAGCCGTTCACAGAGTTTGCGGCCGACCATGCCGGCGGCGCCCAGAACCAGAATGTGCAAAGAGTCTACTCCTCGTTATTGGCTGGGACGCGCCGCCTTCGGCGCGCTCCGTTGGCAGACCCCGCGATCACTCCTTCACGGCGCCGGTCATCGCCGACACATAATGCTCCACGAAGAAGGCGTAAAGGATGACGAGCGGCAGCGAGCCGGCCAGAGCACCCGCCATCAGCGATCCCCAGCGATAGACGTCACCGTCGACGAACTCGTTGACGATCGCGACCGGCACCGTCTTGTTTTGGGTCGATTGCAGGAAGGTCAGCGCGTAGATGAATTCGTTCCAGCACAGGGTGAAGCAGAAGATGAAGGCCGAGATCAGGCCGGGAATTGCGAGCGGCAGCACGATCTTGATCAGAATCTGCCAGCGGCTGGCCCCGTCGATCAGTGCGCACTCTTCGAGCTCGAACGGGATGGTCTTGAAATAGCCCATCAACAGCCAGGTCGAGAACGGGATCAGGATCGTCGGATAGGTCAGGATCAGCGCCAGGGGCGAGTCGAACAGGCCGTACTGATACACGACGGTGGCGAGCGGGATGAAGAGGATCGAAGGCGGCACCAGATACGAAAGGAAGATCAACCCGCCGACGAGACTGGCGCCCTTGTAGCGGAGCCGTACGATGGCATAGGCCGCAAGCACGCTTGCGATGATCGAGAGCACGGTCGCGCAGACCGCCACATACATGGTATTCCAGAGCCAGTGCGGGTACTGGCTCTCGAACAGCAGCTTGTAGAAATGCTTGAAGGTGGGATTCCAGGTCCAGAACGGGCTGTAGGTGTCCAGATCGATCAGCTGGTCGTCCGGTTTGACCGACGTGAGCGCCATCCAATAGAACGGAAACAGCAGCACCACGACGATGATCGTGAGCGGCAGATAAAGCGTCACGATGCGGCGCGGGACCGACTGCAGATAGCTCATCCCCTCGCTGCTATCGCTGCGGGCCGACGTCGTCAGGATGCTCTTCAGATCGACCTTGGATGCCGGGAGGTCAGTCATTGTTCTCTCCCTGCTGCCATTTGCGGCGCTGTAGGCCGAACCAGGACACCATGATGGCGGCGAGCAGGAACGGAATCATGGCACTCGAGATCGCAGCGCCCTCGCCCAGTTGCCCCGCGATGATCGCGCGCTGATAGGACAAGGTCGCCATCAGATGGGTGGCATTGACCGGCCCACCGCGGGTCATCGCCCAGATCAGCTGGAAATCGGTGAAGGTGAAGAGCACCGAGAAAGTCATGACAACGGCAATGATCGGCGTCAGCAACGGATACGTGATGTGTCGGAACCTCTGCCAGCTCGTGGCACCATCGAGCGTCGCTGCCTCGTAGAGCGATGGCGACACGGTCTGGAGACCTGCGAGCAGCGTAATCGCCACGAACGGTACACCGCGCCAGATGTTGGCGAAAATCACGCAAATCCGGGCCCAAGTGGTGTCACCGAGGAAGTTGATGTTCTGATGGATGAGCCCGAGATGTTTCAGCGACCAGGAGATGATGGAAAATTGCGCATCGAAGATCCACCAGAAGGCCAATGCCGACAACACCGTCGGCACGATGAAGGGGATCAAAATCAGAGAGCGGAGCACCGCCTTGAACGGCATGTTCTCGTTGAGCAGAAGCGCGAGATAAAGCCCGATGGCGAATTTGATCGCGCTGGCAATGGACGTATAGAGCAGCGTGTTGGTCACCGAGAGCCAGAAGATCGAATCGTCCCACAACCACTCGTAGTTCTCGGCGCCGATGAACTGCCCAACCCGGCCTATCTTGGTGTCGGTAAAGGATAGCCAGATACCCAGTCCAAGCGGATAGGCAAGGAAGAAGATCAGGAACCCCATCGCCGGCAGCATGAACCAGAAACCGAGCCAGTTCCTGTTGTGCTTGAGCTGGTCCCACGAAGTCGCCTCGCGCATCTGCGACTTGGCGGCACGCGGCGTGAGTGCAATGTCGACCATGGACCGTTTCCTCGGCGGTGTCCCGTTCAGCCCCATGAGAGCGGGCGACGGTGACCCGCCGCCCGCTTCGTCATCGTCAGCGATAGATGCGCTTCAACTGTCGCTCGGCTTCGGCCATCGCACCCTTGGCATCCTTGGCGCCGGTGCAGTAGTTGGCGAACATGTCGACCACGATGAAGTCGGCGATGGCGGTAGCCGCCTTCTCGCCTACCGTGCCGATGCCGGAGGCCGGCAGCGCACGCTTGGAGGCCTGCGCAAATACCGCCCGTTTCGGGTCCTCCGTCCATACCGGTGCGGAGTCGTAGGCGTTGAGCGTTTGGGTCAGATACCCCTTTGCTCCCTCGAGCCACTTCTCGTACTGGGCCTTCTCCAGCATGAAGTCGATGAAGGCCTTGCAAGCATTCGGATACTTGGTGAAATTGAAGGCCAGGATCGGCACCGCGAGCTGCATTTCGGTCGGCTTGCCGATCGGGCCGATCGGCCAGAGCGCGTGATAGGTATCCTCCGCGAGATCTTTCATTTTCGGATCGTTCTTCGCGGCGACATAGATCGAGATGCCGTTGGCCGTGCAATAGAGATCGCCGGCCAGAAACGCCTTGTTGTTGGAGCCGTCGTTCCACGACGCCGTGCCGGGAATGAAGGTGTCCGCCAGCGCCTTGCAGTAGTCCAATGCCTTCGCCGTCTCCGGCGAATTGATGATCACCTTGTCGTCCTTGTCGACGGTCCAGGCATTGTGCCCCCACAAAACCCAGTGCACCCAGGCGTTGGCATCGCCGGTGGCATGCCCGAGCGCAAACCCGGCCGGGGTATTGTTCTTCTTGAGCGCCTTGCACATCTCGAGAAAGCCCGGGAAGTCCTTTGGAAACTCCTTGAAGCCGGCTTTCTCGACCGCAGACTTCCGGTAAGTCATGTAGCCGCCGACGGTGGCGACGGGAATGCCGAGCCAGTTGCCGTCCTTCATGCAGGTCTTCGCCGCCGCGTCGGTCCAGCCGCCGTATTTCTTGCCGAGGTAATCGGCGACGTCGTTCATCTTCACGACCTTGGTCGGGAACAGTTGCGGCAGCGTGTGCAGGCCCCACACCATGTCCAGACCCGACCCGGTATTGGCCGCTACCGAGGCTTTCGGCTGCACGTCCTCGAACGACTCGCTGAACACGTTCATGTCCGTCCCCGTGGCCGACTTGAACGCGGCCACGATCGCGTTGAACGCCTCGTCCTCTTCCGGCACGAAGCGCTTCCAGCGCATCAAGGTGATCTTGGCGCCGGCTTCCGGCTTCCACTGTGCGGTTTGCGCCCAGGCCTTGGCAAATTCGAGCAGCGCGGGCCCGGTCAATACGCCAGCTGCGGTCAGAGCCGTTCCACCCTGCAGCAGAGCCCGGCGGGTAAAGTCTTGCATGTCGTCCTCCCGTGATATTTTTGCTTCGCTTTGTGCGTTTAGCTCATATGCACTCAGTCTCTATGCGTTCAGTCTTTTCCCCGTCGTCTCGTCGAACAAATGAACCAGTGACGGGTCGGGCTTCAACCGGATCTTGTCGCCCGGGTTGAACTGGTGACGCTCGCGGAAGACCGCGACGACCTGCTCGCCGCCGACCTTGGCGAACACCTGCGTCTCCGAGCCGGTCGGCTCGACGACGATGATCTCGGCTTCGGCGCCGTCGTCGGCGATGGTGAAATGCTCGGGCCGCACGCCGTAGACTGCGGGACGGCCGTCGGACGCCGTGGGCGCGGTCTTGAGCGGCAGCTTGACGCCGTTCGGCCCCTCGAAGCTCGCAACGCCGTTGGCGCGCACGTGCCCCTTCAGGAAATTCATCGCGGGCGAGCCGATGAAGCCGGCGACGAACTGATTTTCGGGCTTGTCGTAGAGCTCGAGCGGCGTGCCCATCTGCTCGACGATGCCGTCATGCATGACGACGATCTTGTCGGCCATGGTCATGGCTTCGATCTGGTCGTGAGTGACGTAGACGGTCGTCGTCTTCAACCGCTGGTGCAGCTCCTTGATCTCGGTGCGCATGGCGACGCGCAGCTTGGCGTCGAGATTCGACAAGGGCTCGTCGAACAGGAAGACCTGCGGATCGCGCACGATGGCACGGCCCATCGCGACGCGCTGGCGCTGGCCGCCGGAGAGCTGGCGCGGAAAGCGATCGAGCAGCGGCGACAGCGCGAGGATCTCGGCGGCGCGCTTGACGCGCTTGTTGATCTCGTCGGCGCCCGCACTCCGCAGCTTCAGCGAGAAGCCCATGTTGTCGGCGACCGTCATGTGCGGATAGAGCGCGTAGTTCTGGAACACCATCGCAATGTCCCGCTCCTTGGGCTGGACATTGTTGACGACGCGGTCGCCGATCGAGATCGTGCCGGAGGTGATGTTCTCGAGACCGGCGAGCATGCGCAGAAGCGTCGACTTGCCGCAGCCGGAGGGGCCGACCAGGACGACGAACTGGCCGTCTTCGATTGGAATCGAGACGCCGTGCAGGACTTCAAAAGTGCCGAACGATTTCCGCACGTCGCGGATTTGCACAGACGACATCTAGCTCCCTCCTCGAAAGTCCACGGCGCCTCTAGCGCCGCGACCGTCTTGCTTTTTCAGACTTCGCCGAACGAAGCCCGATCTTAGCGGGCAACATTGTCGGCAGTTTGTGCGGTTTTGGCAATTTGTCTTTGGTTAGTCGTTGCTGGTAGCGCTGTCAACGTTCCTTTGTTTGCCGGGCCGACTGTGTTAAGACCAACAAATGGGTCGAAAGCGCACCAAGTCAGGCAAAATCCGGTTGGCGGAAGTCGCCGAGCTTGCCGGCGTCAGCCCGATTACGGCGTCCCGTTTCTTCCGTAATCCGGAGGCCCTGTCGATCGCCAAGCGGACGCGGGTCGAAAGCGCAGCCAGGGAGCTCGGCTATGTGCCGAACCTGGCGGCACGCGCGCTGGCCTCGCAACGCACCGAGGTCATCGGTGTCCTGATCCCCTCTCTCACCAACAACGTGTTCTCGGACGTGCTGCGCGGCATCTATGACGCGTCCGAAAGCAGCCGCTACTCGATCCAGTTGTCGAACACGCGCTACAGCATTCTCCAGGAGGAGAAGCTGCTGCGCCTGTTTCTCGCGCAGAAGCCGGCCGGGCTGATCGTCACCGGCATCGACCAGACCGCGGAATCGCGCGCGATGCTGGAGGCCGCCGACTGCCCGATCGTGCAGATCATGGAGATCGGTCCGGATCCCGTCGACATGATGATCGGCTTTTCGCACTATGATGCGGCCCGCGCCGCGGTTGCACACCTGTTCGAGCAGGGGCATCGCAAGACCGGCTTCGTCGGGGCGCGCATGGATCCGCGGGTGCAGCGGCGGCTGGACGGATACGTCTCGGCCATGAAGGATGCCGGCCTGTTCGAGCAGCGCCTCGTCGTCACGACGGCGACACCGACATCCGTGACGCTCGGCGGCGCCCTGTTCACCGATCTCCTGGCAAGGGAGCCCGGTCTCGATGCAGTGTTCTGCGCCAATGACGACCTCGCGCTCGGCGTCCTGTTCGAATGCCGGCGCCGCGAGATAGCGGTCCCCGACCAGATCGCGATCGTCGGCTTCAACGATCTCGAATTCATGGCCTCCGCCGTTCCCACCCTCACCAGCGTGCGCACCAACCGCTACGAGATGGGCAAAACGGCTGCCACCATGTTGATCGAGGCGATTGACGGACAGCGACCGGAGCAGCCGGTGCTCGATCTCGGCTTCAAGGTGATCGAGCGGCAAAGCTCGTCGTCGCGCCATTCGGATAGCAAGCCAGTCTTATTGGGCGCTGGTGCGGCGAACAAAATGGTAGCGTTACCAAGTGGCCATGACTAGTATCGGATTTGTGAGGAAACGACCCGCCAGCGGGCCAGCAATCCATCATGCGCGCCGTTGGGCATCGCACAAGCCGACGCCCTAGGACGGACGCCGGTGCGTTTGCATTGCAGGAGAAACCAATGACAAAAAAACCAACCAATGGGCACGCGCCCGCCGGCAACGGCTCTCGACGCCACCTTCGCTCGCAGGAATGGTTCAACAATCCGCACAACCCGGGCATGACTGCGCTCTACATGGAGCGCTACCTCAATTACGGCCTCACCCGCGCCGAGTTGCAATCCGGCAAGCCGATCATCGGCATCGCCCAGACCGGCAACGACCTTTCCCCCTGCAACCGCCACCATATCGAGCTTGCCCATCGCGTCCGCGAAGGCATCCGCGAGGCCGGCGGCATCGCGATGGAATTCCCGACCCATCCGATTCAGGAGACCGGCAAGCGCCCGACCGCGGCGCTCGACCGCAACCTCGCCTATCTCGGCCTCGTCGAGATCCTCTACGGCTATCCGCTCGACGGCGTCGTGCTCACGACCGGCTGCGACAAGACCACGCCAGCCTGCATGATGGCGGCGGCGACCGTGAACCTGCCCGCGATCGTGCTGTCGGGCGGCCCGATGCTCAACGGCTGGTACGCCGGCGAGCGCACCGGCTCCGGCACCATCGTCTGGAAATCGCGCGAGCGCCTTGCCGCCGGCGAGATCGACTATGAAGAGTTCATGGAGATCGTGGCCTCCTCGGCGCCGTCCGTCGGCCATTGCAACACCATGGGCACCGCCTCGACCATGAACGGGCTGGCCGAAGCGCTCGGCTTTTCGCTGCCCGGCTGTGCGGCGATCCCGGCGCCCTATCGCGAGCGCGGCCAGATCGCCTACGAGACGGGCAAGCGCGCCGTCGAGATGGTCTGGGAAGACCTCAAGCCCTCGGACATCCTGACGCGCAAGGCGTTCGAGAACTGCATCGTGATCAATTCCGCGATCGGCGGCTCGACCAACGCGCCGATCCACATCAACGCGCTGGCCCGTCATATCGGCGTCGAGCTCACGATCGAGGACTGGCAGAAATTCGGCCACGACGTCCCGCTGCTGGTCAACATGCAGCCGGCCGGCTTCTATCTCGGCGAGGAATTCCACCGTGCCGGCGGCGTGCCGGCCGTGGTGCGCGAACTGATGAAGCACAAGCGCATTCATGAAGACGCCGTCACCGTCAACGGCCGCGGCATCGGCGAGAACTGCGTCAATGCGCCAAAGCCCGACAACGACGTGATCCGGACTTACGAGAAGCCGCTGGTGAAGGATGCCGGCTTCCTGGTGCTGAAGGGCAATCTGTTCGACTCCGCGATCATGAAGACCAGCGTGATCTCGAAGGAGTTCCGCGACCGCTATCTCAGCAACCCGAAAGACCCTGGCGCATTCGAGGGCCGCGCCATCGTGTTCGAGGGTCCGGAGGACTATCACGCGCGGATCGACGATGCCTCGCTCGACATCGATGAGCGCTGCGTGCTGTTCATCCGCGGCACCGGCCCGATCGGCTATCCCGGCGGCGCCGAGGTCGTGAACATGCAGCCGCCGGCGGCGCTGATCAAACGCGGCATCCTGTCCCTGCCCTGCATCGGCGACGGCCGCCAGTCCGGCACGTCCGGATCGCCCTCGATCCTGAACGCCTCGCCGGAAGCTGCCGCCAATGGCGGGCTTGCGGTCCTCAGGACCGGCGACAAGGTGCGCATCGACCTCAACAAGGGCAGCGCCAACATCCTGATCTCGGACGAGGAGTTGAAGAAGCGCCACGCCGAGCTGAAGGCCGATGGCGGCTTCAAGCATCCGCCGAACCAGACGCCGTGGCAGGAGATCTATCGCAACACCGTCGGCCAGCACTCGACCGGCGCCTGCATGGAGCTCGCCACGCGCTACCAGAACGTCGCGGGGACGTTTGGTGTGGCGCGGGATAATCACTGACACGGTCATTCCGGGGCGCGACGAAGTCGCGAGCCCGGAATCCACCAGGCCACAGAACCCGTCGCACAATGGATTCTCAGATGCGCAATTGCGCATCATAGCTCGCGCCAAGAGACGCGCCCCGGAATGACGAACTCACAAGGAGAAAAAATGACAGACCGCCTCAAGGGTAAACGCGCCGTCGTCACGGCTGCGGCCGCTGGCATCGGGCGCGCCTGCGCCACCGCATTCGCGCGTGAAGGCGCAACCGTCATCGCCACCGACATCAACGAGAGCGGCATCGCGAGCCTGACCAAGGAAGGCATCGCCGAAGTCGCGAAACTCGACGTCCGCAGCACCGCCGACGTCAATGCCTTCGCCAAGCGTGTCGGCAAGATCGACATCCTGCTGAATGCGGCGGGCTTCGTCCACCACGGCACCATCCTGGAATGTTCGGAAGAGGATTTTGATTTCTCGTTCGACCTCAACGTCAAATCGATGCATCGCACCATCAGGGCGTTCCTGCCCGAAATGCTGGCCGCCGGCGGCGGCAGCATCGTCAACATCTCGTCCTGCGCGGCGCTGCGGCCGCCGGCCAACCGCTACGTCTACAGCGCGTCGAAAGCGGCGGTGTCGCTGCTGACCCGCGCGGTCGCGCTCGACTTCATCACCAAGGGCATCCGCTGCAATAGCATCTGCCCCGGCACCGTCGAGACGCCCTCGATGCTCGATCGCGCCGCCGCGCAAGGCCCGCAAGGCAAGGAGATGTTCATCTCCCGTCAGAAGATGGGCCGACTCGGCACCGCCGACGAGATCGCAGCGATGGCCGTCTATCTCGGCAGTGACGAGAGCGCCTTTACCACCGGCGTCGACCTCGTCGTCGACGGCGGCTACATGCTCTGATCACTCCTCATCCCGAGGAGGCGCGACAGCGCCGTCTCGAGGGATGGGTCACGGGCTCTATGGTTCGAGACGCGCGCCAGGTGCGCGCTCCTCACCATGAGGGATAGAGAAGGGGATTTCCCGATGAACAAGATCGATCTCGACGGCCGCGCCGCCATCGTCACCGGCGGCGCCCAGGGCTTTGGCCGCGCGATCACCGAGCGCTTTGTTGCCTCGGGCGCCAAGGTCGCGATCTGGGATTTCGATGCCGCGCTGGCCGAGAAGACCGCGAGGGAGATCGGCGACAGCGTCCGCGTCTTCAAGGTGGACGTCACCGACACCAAGGCCGTCGAGCAGGCCCGCGACGCCACGCTGGCTGCTTTCGGCAAGATCGACATCCTCGTCAACAATGCCGGCATCGCCGGCGTCAACAAGCCGGTCTGGGAGACCGATCTGGAGGAATGGCGGAAAGTCCTGCGCGTCAATCTCGACGGTCCCTTCATCTGCTGCAAGGCGATCGTGCCCGCGATGCTCGAGCAGAAATACGGGCGCATCGTGAATATCGCCTCCATCGCCGGCAAGGAAGGCAATCCGAACGCCTCGCACTACTCGGCCTCCAAGGCCGGTCTGATCGCGCTGACGAAGTCGCTCGGCAAGGAGCTCGCCGCCCACGACATCCTCGTCAATGCGGTGACGCCGGCGGCCGCGAAGACCGCGATCTTCGACCAGATGACGCAGCAGCACATCGATTTCATGCTGTCGAAGATCCCCAAGGGCCGCTTCGTGCTGGTAGAAGAGCTTGCCGCGATGGTGGCCTGGCTCGCGTCCGAGGACTGCGCGTTCTCGACCGGCGCGGTGTTCGACATCTCGGGCGGACGGGCAACCTATTGAGGACACCATGATACGGGAAGGCGGATGCCTGTGCGGCGCGGTGCGGTTCAAGGCGGAGGGCGAGCCGCTCAACGTCCGCATCTGCCATTGCCGCCTCTGCCAGAAGGCGATGGGCTCGCCCTTCTTTGCGCGCGCCCAGTTCGACCAGCGCGCGCTGACGGTCGAAGGCGACACCGAGCGCTATGCCTCCTCGGAGAACATCGACCGCGTGTTCTGCAAGCGCTGCGGCACGCGCCTGTTTGCCTGGCGGCGCAACGGCACGCTCGCGGGCGTGGCACTTTCCGTTTTCGACGATCGCAACGCCTTTGCGCCGACCGAGCACATCTGGGTTTCGGAAAAGCCCGCCTGGGTGAAGCTCGACGATGGGCTGACGCAATATCCCGGGACGATTCCCGTATGAATGTGCTAGACGGCGTGGCGGCCTCGGGCCGGAGCCGATCATCTGCAGCGTGGC
Source organism: Bradyrhizobium diazoefficiens (assembly GCF_016616425.1). NCBI lineage: Bacteria > Pseudomonadati > Pseudomonadota > Alphaproteobacteria > Hyphomicrobiales > Nitrobacteraceae > Bradyrhizobium > Bradyrhizobium diazoefficiens. The sequence goes on along the minus strand of NZ_CP067101.1, from coordinate 3,437,968 downwards.
ATTTCGAAACCGGCCACCTTATGTTGGGCTGAAGCGCTGCTGCACCACCGGTTTGGCTGGGTCGGCTGCAAGGCCGCAGGCAAACCGGGACAGACGAGCCGTGAACATTTCCCTTTATGACCTCTCCGTGTGGGTGCTCCCCCTCCTGCTCGCCATCACCTTCCACGAGGCCGCGCACGGCTTCGTCGCGCGCCGGCTCGGCGACGACACGGCCTCGCAGCTCGGCCGCGTCAGCTTCAATCCGCTCCGGCATATCGACCCGTTCGGCACCGTGATCCTGCCGGCGATGCTGCTGTTCGCGCATTCGCCGTTCCTGTTCGGCTATGCCAAGCCGGTGCCGGTGAACTTCCGCAAGCTGAACAACCCGAAGCTCGACATGGTCTGGGTGGCGCTCGCCGGGCCCGCGACCAACATCGTGCTGGCGCTGGCCGCGGCCCTCGCGGTTCACGCCCTTCCCTTCGTCCCCGCCGGTTCGGCGCAATGGATCGCCGACAACCTCAAGAACGCGATCCTCATCAACGCGGTATTGGCGGTGTTCAACATGATGCCGATCCCGCCGCTCGATGGCGGGCGCGTCGCGGTCGGGCTATTGCCCCGCCCCCTCGCCTTGCCGCTGGCCCGGCTCGAGCCGTTCGGGATGCTGATCCTGATCGCGCTGCTGATCCTGCTGCCCCTTGCCGGGTCCCGGTTCGGTCTAAATCTTGATGTTATTTCAGCAATACTGCGAACGTTGACCGGTCATGTGATTCAGGCTGTTCTCTTCCTGACCGGCAATGCGTAGTTGAACGTGACATCCAAATACAAGCCGAAAGGCCAGAGGCCGACTTGGTCAAAGCTGCCGATATGCTGATCGCGCGACGCGCCGACACCCGCGCCCGCGCCGATTTCGCCACCTGGAAGATGATGGCCAAGCTCAACGGGGCGTCCGCGCTGCCCCCGGAGGCGCAGGAATTCCTGGCGAGCTACAAGAATCTGCTGACGCGGATAAGCGAGAGCGAGGCCACCGAGGCCACCATCGGCGCGATCTACAAGGCCTACTATGCCGAGATGGGCGGCGCGGGAACCCCGCCCGACGTCCGCCCGCGCCCAGCCGAGCCGGCGGCGGACAATGTTACCGCCTTCCGCCGCCCGGCGCCGAAGAAGGCCGCTTCCTTCGGCACGGCGGCTTTTGCCGGAACCCAGAAACGACCGCTGCCGGTGGGGTTGATCTTCGCCTGCCTGGTCGTGGTCTATGTCGGGATCCGGCTCTACTGGCGCTGAGCCGTCTTCTTCTTTTTCTTCTCGTCCGGCGGCTTGAAAATGATGGGGACGGTGCGTTCGATCCGATCCTCGGTGAGCGCGGCAGGCGGTGTCGGGAAGGGGTCGGACTTGTGGATCATGGCGATCGCGGCCGCATCATAAGCCGCATCTCCGGACGACTCCACGACGTCGACCGAAATCACGTTCCCCTTTCGATTGAGCGCGAAGCTCACCTTTACGATCTGGTTATTGGGGTGCTTGCCCTCCGGATTGACCTTGTGGGCTGCGAGATGCGCGCTGATCTTGCGGTTCCAGTCCGCCGTGATCTTGAGGATATCCTTGCCGAAGCCAAGCACCGGCGCCAACGCCTTCTCGGCCTCGCGCGCGTCCTCATCGAGCGTCTGCCGAGCCGTCGCAACCGATTTCGGCGATGCCTCGGCAGCAGGAGTTTCGACTGCCGCGATCTTCGGGTCCTCGTCCTGGGCCTTCTTCGAGATGTTTTCGGTAACGATGCGGTCGGGATCGTCGACCTCTTGCGACTGATCCTTCGGCAGCTCCGTTTCCTTGGTCTCGGCCTTTTGCTCGGGAAGCGCCTGTTGCTCCTGCATCGCTTCGCTGTCAGGTCCCGGCGGAAGATCGGTATCGGGCGCTTTTGGCGAAGCTATCTCGACGGCGAACTCCGCACCGGCCGCACCAAGACCGTCGCCGTCATCATCGACGCGCAAATGCGCCAGCGCGAGCGCAGCCCCACCCAGATGGAGCACGAGCGCCGCCACCGCCGCCAGGATCCAGAGCTTCCGAGATGGTCTGGGTTCGTCCGACATAGCGTATCTTCTTAAGGCTGAGCGGCGCCTGCCGCAGGCGCCACCGGGGCGCCTTCCAGTGCCACCAGCTTCACCCGCGTGTAGCCGCCCGAGCGCAAGAGCTCCATGACGCCCATCAACTCACCATACGGCACCGAACGATCGGCACGCAGGAAGACGTACTTGTCCTTGCTCATGTCCGACATTCCGTCGAGCGTCCCGATCAGCTCGGCCCGCTGGACCGGGTTTTCTCCGATGGCAAGCGTCAGATCGGGCTTGATGCTGAGATAGGTCGGCTTGTCCGGCTTCTTCTGCGGCGTCGCGCTCGACGTCGGCAGGTCGATCGGCAGATCGACCGTGGAGAGCGGAGCTGCGACCATGAAGATGATCAGCAGCACCAGGATGACGTCGATGAACGGCGTGACGTTGATGTCATGCGTTTCGCCGAAATCGTCGTCGTCATCATGGTCTGCGAGCGAAACGGCCATGGTTCACTCCGCTGCGCGCGAATGCACGCTGCCGTGGCTGCGGTCGAGATCGCGCGAGAGCAGTCGCGCCGCGGCACCCGAGGCGCGACTGACGAGCTCGAGATAGCCCTTCGTCACGCGCGAGAAGTGATTGTAGATGATGACGGCGGGGATCGCCGCGACGAGGCCTATCGCGGTGGCGAGCAGCGCCTCGGCGATGCCCGGCGCGACGACGGCGAGGTTCGTGGTCTGCGACTTCGAGATCCCGATGAAGCTGTTCATGATGCCCCAGACCGTGCCGAACAGGCCGACGAAGGGGGACGTGGAGCCGATGGTCGCGAGCACGCCCATGCCGATCCGGACGCGCCGCGCCTCGGCGCGCATGATCTCGGAAAAACTGGAGGCCGCGCGCTCCTTGATGCCGGTATCGCTGGACAGGCCGGCCGACATCCGCGCCTCGCGCAGGGCCGCCGCCAGGAAGGACGGCAGGATACCCTCCTTGGCTCCCAGCGCCATTTGCGCTTCGGCGAGGGAGCGCGTCTCCGCAATCTTCTTCAATGCCGAACGAAGCCTGGCGGATGCGACCGACAGTTCGATCGACTTGGCGATGAAGACGGTCCAGGTCACCAGCGATGCGAAGGCGAGCCCGATCATCACCGCCTTCACGATGACGTCCGCCGACATGAACATGATCCAGGGCGACAGTTCCCTCATCGCCGGCGCGATGGCCGCCCCGTCGGGCTTTGCGGTCGTCGAAACGGTGGCGCGGGGGGGAATTGTCGGAACAGCCGGAGCGGTTGCCGTCGAAGCCGAAGGCGCCGGGGCAGCAGGCGTCGCAGCCGCTGGCGCAGTTGCTGACGGAACCGGGCTGGCCGCAGACGGCTGAGCCGCCGATTGGGCTGGTGCCGGCGGGGTTTGTGTCTGGGCGGCGACAGGGGAAGCGAGCCAGGCGGCCGCCAGCATCGCGGCTGCGGCAAGGCTTGCTTGGAGGGACATGGTCTTCATACTTCGGCCCAGTAGCGAATGAGGTTGTGATAGATACCCGTCAATTTGACCGTTTCGGGATCGTCACGCCCGAACCGTTGCACCAGCGCCTGTATCGCGGTGTCGAGGTCGAAGATCATGCTCCGGGCTTGATCGTCCCGTATCATGCTCTGAAGCCAGAAGAAAGACGCAACCCGCGTTCCCCTTGTCACCGGAGTGACGAGATGGAGGCTGGTCGAGGGATAGAGCACGCAGTCGCCGGCTGGCAACTTCACTTCGTGCGAGCCGTACGTGTCCTCGATCACAAGTTCGCCACCATCGTACTCTTCCGGCTCGGCGAGGAACAGCGTGACCGACAGATCTGTGCGGATGCGAAGGCCCGTCAGACGGTCGCCGCGGATCGCATTGTCGACATGCAGGCCGAAATGGTGGCTGCTGCTCGCCGCATAGCGGTTGAACAACGGCGGAAAGATCTGGAGCGGTATCGCTGCCGCGATGAAGCGCGGGTTCGACGTCAGCGCCGAGATGATGCGGTTGCCGAGCTTGCGCGCGACCTCGCTGTCCGGCGGCAATTGCTCGTTGCGCTTGACCATGGCCGACTGCGCGCCGGCGGTGGAGCGGCCGTCCTCCCAGTCGCTGGCATCCATGATGCGGCGGAAATCCGCCACATCATCCTTGCTGAGAACGTTTTCGATGCATGTCAGCATGAAACTCGTTGTTGCTCCATCAGTAGCGTGCGGAGAGCACCACATAGGCGGCACGGCCCGGTGCTTCCAGCACGAACGGTGCAGCGCTTTGGTACAGCGCGTCGTAGTAGCGCTTGTCGAAGATGTTGTTCACAAACAATTTGAGCTTCCAGTGCTGATCGAGCTTCGCCTCCGCGAACGCATCAAAGCGCCAGTAGCTCGGCAGCGACGTGCCCTGATTGGCCGCGAGCAAAGTGCCGCCGTAGATCTTGGAGCGATACACCGCCTGTCCACCCAGTTCCCAGGTGTCGTTGAGCTGATATTTCGACAGCAGGCTGAACGACTGGTGCGCGATATTGGCGAGCGGGCGCCCGACATTGGTCGAGTACAGCACCTTGTTGGCCGGCGGCGCCAGCGACTGCGTTACTTCCGACTGCATCAGCACGAGACCGCCGAACACGCTCCACTTGTCTGTGATCTTGCCGCCGACGCCGAGATCGATGCCGCGGATGCGGTAGGCGGCACCGGCGGTGATGCAAGATATGTTGCCGGTCGTTCCGGTCGGATAGACACATCCCAAGGGGGCAGCAGCGGCCGCGCTACTGACGTTCTGCGACTCGCGCGCGTTCTCCTTGGTGGTCTGGAACAGGGCCGCGGTCAGAAGCAGATGACGATCGAATAGCTCCCATTTGGTGCCGAGTTCGATGGCTTTATTCTTCTCGGGCCCGAAGATCTGGGTGTTGCCGCCGGGAAGCGTCGGATTGAGGCCGCCATAGGCCGTGCTGGTGCCGTCGAACTCGGCGCCGACCGGATTAGCCGAAGTCGCATAGGCCACGTAGACGCTGCCGTTCGGCGCCGGCTTCAGCGTGAGACCGAGATTGAAGTTGGGGATCAGGAACTCGGCCGACTGCTGACCGAACGTGCCGTTCGCGGCATAACCGGACGCCTTGATGTTGTAGTCGTCGTAGCGAAAGCCGCCGTTGAGGATCAGCAGGTCGTGGTAGTTCGCGCTATCCATGACGTAGCCGCTGACCGTGTCGATGCCGATCTTGGTCGGCAGACCCGAAAGCGAGGGAATTCCAAACGGAAGATACGTATTCTGCGGAAAGAAGACGCTGGTGTTGGTCGGCGAGCCCGAAGGGCTGGAGGGAATGCCGGTGGCCTCCGAAGTGAGCCCAAGATATCTGTCGATCGACGACCGCTCGCGATCGACCTCGACGCCCGCAAGCGCTGTATGCTTGAATCCCACCCCGTCCAGGAACTTGTAGGTCGCCTCGGTCTGGTTGGCGAGCACGTCGGTAATCTGAAAGCGGCTCTGCGGATTGGCCGTCAACGTCGAAGCCGAGAGGGGGTCCTTGAGCGAGGGCGATTCCGGCAGCGTGCCGATGTAGTTTTGGGTCGAACGCGAAGCGCGGAACTTGTTGCTGATCATCAGATCGGGGGTGATCTGCACTTCCGCGTTGATCGTGCCGATGTCCTGGCCCGTCCGGAAGAAGTCGCGATTGACGAAGCCGTACCAATTCCTGCGGCTCGCGCCGAAATCCGGGAACGGACCGCCGGCGGTGGACGCGGTGCTCGGGCGATAGTAGGGCACGCCGAAATCCGGAAGACCCGTCAGTTCGGTGTGAATGTAGTTGCCGGTGACCTTGATCGCATCGGTCGGCTTCCACGTCGTCGCGACGAAAGCACCGTTTCGGTTGTCGGTAACGTAGTCGCGGCCCGCGACGTTGGCGTCCTGGAACAGGCCGCCGACACGAACGGCGAGCGTAGGATCGATCACCTGGTTGACGTCAAGGGTGACGCGCTTGGTCTGGTCGGTCCCGAACGTCGTGTCCATGTTGTAGAAGCTCTTCCCGGTCGTCGCCTGCTTGGTGACGATGTTGATCGCACCACCCGCGACACCGCGGCCGGAAAAAGTCGAGCCCGGACCACGCAGGATCTCGACCTGCTCGGTGAAGAAGTTCTCACGCACGCTAACACCGGAATCGCGCACGCCATCGATAAAGATGTCGTTACGTGCGTCGAAGCCGCGGATGAAGAAGCGGTCGCCGAACGCATTGCCACCCTCGCCCGAGCCAAGTGTTACACCAGCCGTGCTGAGGATCGCCTGCTTCAGCGTCGTGGCGTTCTTGTCCTCGAGGACTTCCTTGCTGAGAACGGTGATCGACTTCGGAGTATCGACCAGCTTCTCCGGAAATTTGCCGCCGGCCTGCACATGGTCGACCTTGTAGGGCGCCGCCGGATCGGCATAGGGATTGGCGTCAGCCGGGCCGGATGGTGTGGTCGGACCCACCGGCTGTGCCTGCTGGCGCTGCGCAGCGCGGCGAAGCGCGTTGCGGGCGCGGACCTGCTCCGGCGAGGGCTTCGAGGCCGTCGGACGCGGACGCTGGACCGGAGCATCGACCGTTACCGGCGGCAAGTTCGACTGCTGCGCCTGCGCGCCGCTCGACACCGACGCCACCGCTATCAAGCTCGCAACCGCCGAGACCTTCTTGCCAGAAACGCCCGCGGACCTCTCATCCATCGGATTGAATGCTGCGACCGAACGCAACGACTTCGGTGCGACCACCTGCCCCATTACCAAACGCCCCATCTTCTTGTTCGCTCATTGCCTTCGACGAACGATGGGCTGTGGTATCGACCGCAAAATAGCGGGTCAATGCGAGCGGCTCGCAAGAGCCATGGAATCTGTCCAGATCAAAGCGATTCTAAACTGCAGTTTGAAATCGTTCTAAACCGAGATTGGACTCGTTCTAAAAGATAACGCCAAATGCTGCGCAAGCGGCAGTCTCGCTCTCCGCATCAATCGCTGCTCGGCGGCTTCATCAGCGAAAACAATTCGTCGACGGTCTTCTGCGCGACCGCGCGCACGCGGTCGGTGCCGTCCATGCCGGCGATGTTGACGCCGTTCACGACGGCCTTGATCTCGTCGCGGAAGTCGGTGAGGAAGCGCAAGGGATCCCGCTGCTCGCTGGCGACACGCGCGATCAATCCCGTGATCAGAATCTGACACGCGATCAGCTTGCCGTTCAATTCGTCCATGCTGCGCTCCATTCGTGGCGGTGCCGATATGAACGATGCCGAAATTCCTGACAACCGAAACGGCTTCGGCGCGATTAGAACCATTCTTGTCGCCGGCCCCGAACTGCGGCTCGGCGCCCCGCCGTCCGGTTGAGCACAGGCCGTCTGCGAGTGTTGCACCAGACTTGCACAGCGCGGCCAGACCACCGCCCAGACACAGTGCAAAACTTTCCAATTGTTTAGGATTCTCAACGGATAGTGCTGTTTACACTGGAACTTGGCGTGTATTATACAAGCCGGCTGGAACCCCGCGATTGCCCCATAATTCGTAGCTGAGGGCACACGAGCCGACACGAGACGACATGAAAAAGTCCCGGCCGATCCTTTGGCTTTTGATCATCGCGGCCGTGGCATCCGCGGGTTACTATGGCTGGCGCAAATTCGGGCCCGAGGCCGGAAAAGCGCAGACGGCCCAGAAAGGTCCACCTCGTCCCTCCGCCGTCCCCGTGAGCGTTGCAGCGGTCCAGACGGTCGATTTCCCGGTCTACCTGACTGGTCTCGGCACGGTTCAGGGTTTCAACACCGTACAAGTCCGCACCCGCGTCGATGGCCAGATCGACAAGCTTGGCTTCCGCGAAGGCCAGATCGTCCAGCAGGGCGAGGTTCTGGTCTCGATCGATCCCCGCCCCTATCAAGCGACGCTCGACCAGGCCAAGGCCAAGAAAGCGCAGGACGAGGCTAGTCTGGCCAACGCCAATCTCGAACTTCAGCGCGCCATGAAGCTCGGCGAATTCGCAACCGCGCAGCGGGTCGACACCCAGCGCTCGACCGTCGCCCAACTCACCGCCCAGATCGCCGCCGACGACGCCGCAATCGCCAACGCCCAGACCCAGCTCGACTACACCCAGGTCAAGGCGCCGATCACCGGCGTCGCTGGCCTGCGCCAGGTCGACATCGGCAACATCGTCAACGCCTCGACGCAAACCGGCATCGTCACGATCTCGCAGGTCGAGCCGATCTCCGTGATCTTCACGGCGCCGGAAGACCAGCTTCCTTATATTAGCGAGGGCCAGAAGGCCGGCGCGCTCAAGGTGATCGCCTTCACCACCGATGGCAAGAAGACGCTGGCTGAGGGCAAGCTTGCGGTCATCAACAACCAGGTCGATACGACCAGCGGGACGATCCGGCTCAAGGCGGTGTTCGACAACAAAGACCATACGCTGTGGCCGGGACAATCGGTCTCGACGCGGCTTCTGGTACGGACGCTGAAAGACGCGACCGTGGTTCCGGATGACGCGGTCCAGCATTCCACCAACGGCCTCTACGCTTATACTGTCAATCGGGACAACAAGGCCGAGGTGCACAAGGTCAAGGTCAGCTATGCCATCGACGGACAGTCGGTCATCGAGGAAGGCCTAAGCCCAGGGCAGCAGGTGATTGTCGGCGGTCAGTTCAAGGTCCAGCCCGGAAGCCTCGTGTCGACGGCGGTTGCGAGCACTGACCCGGCCCATAACAAGGTGCGACAGGAATGACCGGGGGCGGGATCTCGGCACCTTTCATCCGTTATCCCATCGGCACGTCGCTGCTGATGGCCGGCATTCTCTTCGTCGGTCTCGTCGCCTATCCCCTGCTTCCGGTCGCACCGCTGCCGCAGGTGGACTTTCCAACCATCCAGATCACCGCCAACCTGCCCGGCGGCAGCCCTGAGACGATGGCCTCGTCGGTGGCCCAGCCGCTCGAGCGGCAATTCGCCCAGATCCCCGGCATCGCGCAGATGACGTCGACGAGCTATCTGGGCACCGCCTCGGTCACCATTCAGTTCGATCTCAACCGCAGCATCGATGGTGCCGCCAATGACGTGCAGGCGGCCATCAACGCGGCCTCCGGCCAGTTGCCGAAGAATCTGCCGTCGCCGCCGACCTATCGCAAGGTCAATCCGGCGGATTCGCCGATTCTCATCATGTCAGCTACGTCGGACACCCTGCCGCTGACGACCGTCAGCGATTCCGTCGATGCGCAACTGGCGCAGCAGATCAGCCAGATATCCGGCGTCGCGCAGGTCATCATCGGCGGCCAGCAGAAACCGGCAATCCGTATCCAGATCGATCCGGCCAAGCTCGTCGCCAAGGGCCTGTCGCTGGAAGATGTGCGCAGTCAGATCGCGATCACGACGGTCGACAGCCCCAAGGGCAACATTGACGGCGCCAAGCGCGCCTACACGATCTACGCCAACGATCAGCTCACCCACTCCAAGGACTGGAACGACGTCATCATCGCCTACCGCAACGGCGGGCCGCTGCGCATTCGCGACATCGGGCAGGCCGTCACCGGTCCGGAAGACGCCAAGCAGGCGGCCTGGGCGAACGGCAAACGCGGCGTCTTCCTGGTCGTGTTCAAGCAGCCTGGCGCCAACGTCATCGAGACCGTGGACAAGATCAAGGCGGCCCTGCCCCGCCTGGTGGCGGCGATCCCGCCGGCGATCAAGATCGAGCTGATGAGCGACCGAACCCAGACGATCCGGGCCGCGGTCGAGGACGTCCAGTTCACGCTGCTCCTGACCATCTTCCTGGTGGTCATGGTCATCTTCGTCTTCCTGCGCAGCTTCTGGGCGACGGTCATTCCCACGATCACCGTGCCTCTGGCGCTGCTCGGCGCCTGCTCGCTGATGTGGGTGGCCGGCTATACCCTCGACAACCTCTCGCTGATGGCGCTGACGATCGCGGTCGGCTTCGTGGTCGACGACGCCATCGTCATGCTCGAAAACATCTCCCGCTACGTCGAGGAAGGCGAAGCGCCGATGGCCGCCGCCTACAGGGGCGCGAAGGAAATCGGCTTCACCATCGTTTCCATCAGCATCTCACTGGTCGCCGTGCTCATCCCGCTGCTGCTGATGGGCGGCATCATCGGACGCCTGTTCCGCGAGTTCGCCGTCGTGCTGGCGATGACCATCTTCGTCTCGATGATCGTCTCGCTGACGCTGACCCCGATGATGGCATCGCGCTTCCTGCGCGCCCATGGCGAGGTCAAGCACGGCCGCGTCTACCAGTGGAGCGAAAGCGCCTTCGACGCGATGCTGCGCGGCTATGAGCACGTCCTCGACATCGCTCTGAGCTGGAAGCGCATCACGCTCCTCATCTTCTTTGCGACCCTCGCCCTGTCGGTCTATCTCTTCGTGCTGATCCCCAAAGGCTTCTTCCCGCAGCAAGACAATGGCCTGATCACTGCGACCTCCGAAGCCTCGCAGGACATTTCCTTCTCGGCCATGAAGGAGCGGCAGGAGGCACTTGCCAGGATCGTGCAGGCGGACCCCGGCGTCGCCAGCGTCGCCATGGCGATCGGCGGCAGCGGCAGGGCCGGCAACAACGGCAACCTGTTCATCACGTTGAAACCGCGCAATCAGCGCGACGCTTCCGCGCAGGAGATCATCGCGCGCCTCCGTCCCCAGCTCGACATGGTGCCGGGCGCGCGCCTCTACATGCAAGCGGCCCAGGACGTCCGGCTCGGCGGCCGGCCGACGCGCACGCAGTTCGAGTTCACGCTGCAGGATGCCAACCTGGACGAGCTCAACGAATGGGCGCCAAAAATCCTCGCCAAGATGCGGACGCTGCCGCAACTGCGCGACGTCGCGACCGACCAGCAGACGCAGGGCACGACCGTCCAGCTCAAGATCAACCGCGATACCGCCTCGCGCTATGGCATCCAGCCGCAGCTGATCGACGACACGCTGTATGACGCCTTCGGACAGCGTCAGGTCACGCAGTATTTCACCCAGCTCAACACCTACAAGGTGATCCTCGAGATCCTGCCGGAGATACAGGGCAATCTCGATAGCCTGAACAAGCTTTATCTCAAATCGCCGCTGACCGGCGACCAGGTGCCGCTGTCGACGTTCGCGACCTGGAGCACCGATCCGGTCCGCCCGCTCTCGATCAGCCATCAGGGCCAGTTCCCGGCGATCACGATCAGCTTCAACCTCGCCCAAGGCATTGCGCTCGGCCAGGCCACCGAGGCCGTGCAGAAGGCGATGTCCGATCTCGGCGCGCCGCCGACGCTCAATTCGACCTTCCAGGGTACCGCGCAGGCGTTCCAGCAGTCGCTCGGCACTGTGCCGCTGCTGATCCTCGCCGCACTCGTTGTGGTCTATCTGATCCTGGGCATCCTCTATGAGAGCTACATCCATCCGATCACGATTCTGTCGACGCTGCCCTCGGCCGGCGTCGGCGCGCTCGCGATCCTGATGGCGGCCGGCTTCGACTTCAGCCTCATTGCGTTGATCGGAATCATTCTCCTGATCGGCATCGTGAAGAAGAACGGCATCATGATGGTCGACTTTGCAATTGCCGCCGAACGCGACCAGCACAAGACGCCGGAGGAATCGATCCGCCAGGCTGCGCTGCTGCGCTTCCGCCCCATCATGATGACGACGATGGCCGCGCTGCTCGGCGGCGTGCCGCTGATGCTCGGTCACGGCACCGGCGCGGAAATCCGCCAGCCGCTCGGCTACGCCATGGTCGGCGGCCTGATCGTCAGCCAGGCGCTGACGCTGTTCACCACGCCCGTCGTCTACCTCTACCTCGACAAGCTCAACAACTGGTTCTCGGGCTGGGGCCGGTCGGGCGACGACGAAGGCCATGAGGCGCCCGAGCGCGGCACCGTCAAGGAAGCTGCCGAGTAAGCTTGCGCCGCGCCTCCCGCGACGCTACAGCGGGCCTCCCGGTTCACGTCAACGCGGTTTCGCGATGCTCCTGCAATCCAGACTTGTCGCCTTCGCCGCTGCTGTCCTGTTGTCGACGGGCGCCGGTTATGCCCAGCAGGGCGCCAAGAAGAACGCCCCGGCGGCGCGGCCCGCGCCGGCGCCGACGCAGCCACAGGCTGACGGTGCGCCGGCGCAGCAGCCCGGTTGGATCGTGCGCTGCACCAGCGTGAGCCGCGACGCGCCGCTCGAATGCGCGATGGAGCAGAATGCGGTGCTGACCAAGACCGGCCAGACCCTCGTCCTCGTCAACATCCGCATCGCGCCCGACACCCGCACGCCGGTGGCGCTGCTGCAATTGCCCCTCGGCCTCAATCTACCGGTCGGCGCCAAGCTTCAGGTCGACGAAGGCAAGGCGGTCGACCTCCAGATTCAGACCTGCGAGAACCGCGGCTGCTACGCCTCGACCCCGGTCGCGCCGGACCTGCTGGTTGCTTTGAGGTCAGGCAAGCAATTGAAGGTCTCCTTCCAGAACATGGCCAAGGAGACGATCGCAATCCCGATGCCGCTCGGCGACTTCGCCGCCGCCTACGACAAGATCAAGTAACCGGTATCTTCAGGTCGCGATGTCGCTCGCCTGCAGCAGCATCGTGAAGCCACCATGGATCATGCGCTTGCCGTCAAACGGCATGTCCTCCAATTTCAGCCGTGGGTCCGCCATCACCTTCTTGTTGACGACGTCGCGGGTCTCGCGGTCGCGATAGACGATCCAGGAGAACACCACGACCTCGTCCTCCTTCGCCATCACGGCGCGCGGAAACGAGGTCAGTTCCCCATAGGGGACGTCATCAGCGATGCATTCGACGTAATCGAGCGCACCGTGCTCCATCCAGACCGCGCAGGCGGTCGTCGCCAGCGTCTTGTAGGCCTCGAGCTTGTCCTTCGGCACGGCCAGAACGAAACCATCGACATAGGGCATTACGAATCTCCTTGGGTTGGTCAGCCCAAGGACGATGGAGCGCACGCCGATCCGACCGGAACATGCGAGTTTCAGATGAGGCAAACCGTCGCGACCGATGGCACGGCGAACGGATCTATCATCCCGCCGAGCGGCATGCCGAGAGTACTACACCTTAGGAAAGTGCCCGGAACTGGCTGGGGAACCTGGATTCGAACCAAGACAAACAGAGTCAGAGTCTGTTGTGCTACCGTTACACCATTCCCCAACGGAATAGTCGAACAAATTCAATGACCTGCTGATTTGCTCGACTGTCGCCGGACGCGCGTTCGGCGCAGATCACGGCTCAGGCGTGGCAGGGTTCTACCCGCTCGTCCCCGGGCTGGCAAGCGCTCCGGTGGATCTCGCGATGAAGTCGGCATTGGCGAGCTGAACGCGGCCGCGACTAGATCACGATGTGATCGAAGTCGGCGGCGATCCGGGTGTTCGGAAAGATCCTGGCCGCCTCGGCCAAGATCTCATCGTCGTCATATCGTCCCGACATATGGGTCAGCACGAGTTGGCGGACGTTGCTCGCGGCCGCGAAGGCGGCCGCCTCCGCCGCGGTGAGATGGCCGTAATCCCGCGCGGTTGCGGCGTCGCGATCGAGGAACGTCGCCTCGATCACCAGCATATCGGCGTCCGCAACGTAATTGGACAGTCCGTCGGTGGTCTCGGTGTCGCCGATCACGACGAGCCTCTTGCCGCCGCTCGGCGGGCTCAGAACGTCTTCCGGGTCGATCGTTCGATCGGCGATCACGACCGGCCGTCCCTCAGCCAGTTCGCCGCGCATGGGACCATCCGGGACGCCAAGGGCCGCAAGGCGATCGCGCCGAAGGTGGCGACGTGCAGGACTCTGGAACACGAACCCAAAGCTGTCGGTGTCGCGGTGGCGAACCGGAAAACAGGCGATGGTGAAGTCGCCGGCGTCGATGACCCGTCCTTCAGTCAGGGCTGAGAACGCCACCGCGATCGGCGCCCTGCCCGCGCCCCACAGGCCGGCGAGCATTCCGATGACGATGTCGAGCGTGCCCTGCCCGCCATGAATGGTCATCATTTCGGCGCTCTGCCGCAATCCCAGCGTTGAAAACAGACCGGGGATGCCGAGCACATGATCGAGATGGGCATGCGTCAGCAGGATGCGGTCGAGCCGCCGAAAGCCGGCGCCGCTGCGCAGCAACTGGCGCTGCGTGCCCTCGCCGCAATCGACCAGGATGCGCTTGCCTGCGGCCTCCACAAGGAGGGCTGGATGGTTGCGTTCGGCGGACGGAACGCTTGCCGAGGTGCCAAGAAATGTCAGCGCGAACATGGTCGTCACGAGTCCAGCAGGTCTGGAAGCCGCCTTCAACCAGCCGACGACCTCACCGCCCCCAATGCCACGCAAGCAGCAGCGCGTACAGGCCCATCGAGGCGGCATAGAGCACGACGAGAAGTGCGTAGCCTGCGATCTGGCCACTGATCGCCGCCTTCGGCGTCACCCACCAGTCCAGCGCCTTGAAGGCGGCGGGCACCAGCCACCAGCCGAGCAGCTGGGTGCTGACGAGATTGCCGACGAACAGCGACAGCCAGACCGGCACGCCGTGACTGTCGATCAGCGGCGCGCTGATGAAATAGCCCCAGAGGAAGACCACGGGATAGAGCACCAGAAGGACGATTAGGTTGCTCTTCCAGATCAGGCCCGCGCTCTGCTCCGGCGCCTGCACCGTGCCGGCCGGGAACCAGAAGTTGAAACCATAGCTCGCGCGCTTGACGTTCATGCCCGCGTTGAAGCGCTCGCCCTCCTTCAGCAGCCTCTGCCGCACCGGCGAGTCGAGCCAAGCATTGAGGTTGGCATCGCTGTCGAACGACAGGATGACGATCCATTCGTCGTGCAGGCCCGGGATCGGCCGCTCGATCTTGTGGCGCAAAAATCCCTTGAACTCCGCCTCCGCGGCCTGGATGCGCTGCTGCCATTTGAGGAAGGAATCCTCGAGTTCATCCGGGACCTTGAAGGTGATGACGGCAGACACCGCATTGTCGCGCTGCACGCCGCTGTCAGGCAGGATATGGACGTCCTCCGAACCGATGAAGAAGCGCTGCACCTCCGCAATCAGCCGCGCCCGCGCCTCGCTCTGAAGCCAGGCGCGCGCCGCGGCTGGACTGGCGAAACGCAGGATCGTCACCCAATCGACATGGGCCGGCGGCTGCGGCGGCACGACCTCCTGTCCCAGGAATCCGGGCCACGCCTTGAGCACCTCGCCGACCTCGCCATTCCAGCGCGCGAATGCGGCAAAGCCGTCATCGGCGATGCGGCGCTGGATGACGAGGGCGACCGGCTGGCCGGCCGTATCAGGAGATGCGCTCATCGGCGACTGTCCGTTTCAGTCCTTCTTGTAGAGACGCTTGCCCATCACCCAGGTCTCGTCGACGCAGCGATCGTCGCCTACCATCATGACGGCGAACAGCATGCTCGCGGCCTCGTCCATCGTGCGCGGGCCGGCGCCGTCGGCGATCAGCGACTGATGCCACGCTTGCGCGGCCTGCCCGCCATTCGGATCGAGCGCGACGAAATCGGCTTCCTTGCCGGGCTCGAAATTGCCGAGCTTGTCGTCGATGTAGAGGCCTTCGGCACCGCCAAGCGTGATCGACCAGAAGCCGCGATAGGGCGACAGCTTGTTACGCTCGGCCTCGGCGAGGTCCTTGCGCGTGGGATCGATGCTGCCGTCGAGCAGCGTGTTGTTGCACATGCCGACCTTGTAGGCGTCGTCGAGCACGGAGATCATCGAGAAGCGGTTGCCGCCGCCGACGTCGGTGCCGAACGACATCTTGACGCGATGCTCCGGATCGGTGGCGCGGCCAAGGCGGAACAGGCCGCTGCCGAGGAACAGGTTCGAGCACGGGCAGAACACCACCGCGGCGCCCTTCTTCGACATGCGGCGGAATTCGTTGTTCGAGAGATAGACGCCATGGCCGCCGGAGAACTTCGGCCCGACCAGGTCGAACTTCTCGTAAATACCGAGATAGTCTTGGCAGTCCGGGTGCTCGACCAGCACGCCGCTGCATTCGGCCGGGTTCTCGGAAATGTGGGTGTTGACCCAGCAGTCCGGATGCTCGTGCTTGAGGCGCTGACATGCCTTGAGCAGCTCCGGCGACGCGCCGAAGGCGAAGCGCGGCGTGATGGCGTAGAGGTTGCGGCCCTTGTTGTGGAACTGTGCGATCAGCCGCTTGCTGTCGCGATAGAAATTCTCCGGTGTATCGATAAGGTCGGCCGGCGCATTGCGATCGATGCCGGTGAGGCCCGCGATCACGCGCATGTTGCGGCGGCCCGCTTCCTCGAACAGCTCCTCGGTTGAAACGGGGGAGGAGCTCGTGAAGGCCTGGCAGGTGGTGGTGCCGGACGCGAGCAGCGCGTCGAGGAAACGCTTCACGCCCTCGCGCGCGTAGTTGCGGTCCCGGTATTTGAGCTCTTCCGGATAGACCCACTTCTGGAGCCACGGCAGGAGCTGCTCGCCATAGGCCCCTAACACCCGGGTCTGCGGCAGATGGATGTGACCGTCGATGAAGCCGGGGACGATGATGCGGTCCTTGATATGGGTGACCTGCACGCCCGGATGCGCGGCGGCGATCGTCTCATGAGGACCGAACGCCTTGATGACGCCGTCCGTGACGACCATGAGGCCGTCCTGGTGAAAGCGCGCGGCGGCCTGCTCGTTGCCGATGTGCTTCCAGGGATCGTCGACGAAGTCGAAGAATGTGCCGCGAATACCGACAGTGGTCATGATTTGATTCCTTCCCTAGGTCTGTGCGGCATCGCGCGCCGCAGGCAACGACAGAGGCGCCAGCATCTGCGGCGGACCTGACGTATAGCCATCGAGCGGAATCTGACTGAACGGCACGATGCACAGCAGGATCGGCACGATCCCCGGCTTGGCGCAGCCAGCGTCCAAAGCAATTGCAGTCATCAGGAGCGCCCCCTCTATACCCACCGGCCCTCTTTTCGCGCGCTACGGGACGCGACAATGCAGGCTTACGGGTCTTGGCGCGCGGGAGCGTGTCAGAACTGTGTGTAAGAATTCTTAGGAGGTCCCGTATCGCTTCGATGGTTGATGCCCTGGTCCTCCTCCCCAGGGACCCCTCCAAGCATTATTCCTCCCCCGACTGCGCCTCGACCGCCTGCACGGCCACGTTGGCCACCTGCCGCAACGCTTCGCGATCGGCACCCGAGGACGCCATCACGCCCATGCCGACCGAGACGGCCGAGACGTAGCGGGCGAGCGCGGCAGGATCGGAGCTTCGCTTGAGATCACCTTCGGCCCTGGCGCGGATGAAACGGTCGCGGAGCTGGTCCTCGTTCTGGGCGCGGCGGGCGGCGAGCTCGAACGGGACGTTTTCGGAGCCGGTGCCGCAGGCGATGCCACCTTGCACAAGCAGGCAGCCGGGCGGATTGGCGGGATCGGTCTGCTTGTCGGCGATGCCCATCAGCATCCGTTCAGCGACATCGCGGGCGGTGGGGGCCGCGACCACCTCGTCCATCCAGACGTTTCGCAATTTGGTGTAGCGGTCGAGCGCGGCCTTCAACAGGCCTTCCTTGTTGCCGAAGCAGGCATAAAGGCTCGGAGGATTGATGCCCATGGCCTCGGTCAGCTGTGCGATGGTGGCGCCCTCATAGCCATGGCGCCAAAACACTTCCATCGCCTGGTCCAACGCCGCTTCGGCGTCGAACTCGCGGGGGCGTCCCATGCCCATATGCCTGTCTCCTCGGAATCGGCGGCTCGCATCAACCTAACGCCGGTTCCTATCTATTTGTTCTGACTTTCTTTTTCTTGTGTCTTCCCATCGTCACGGTATCGACGTACAATTTTCTTAGTGAATGATACATAAGTATCTTGCACTGCGGTATCCAGCTCCACATCTGTAGTGAACACTACATATATGGAGCGCGCAAATGCACCCCTCCCAAAACACCTCCCGTGCCGGCCACCTTCGCCGCCTTCTTGGCGGCGTTGCCATCGTTGGCGCCCTTGCCGTGGCCGGTACGATCGCGACCGGCCACTATTTTCGTGTCGCCCGGGCAACCGCAACGGTCGCCGCAACTGAACAGGCGGTGCCCGTCACCATCGCCATGGTCGAGCCGCGGCAGACCGCGCTGTGGGACGAATTTTCCGGCCGGTTGGAGGCCATCAACCGCGTCGAGCTCCGCCCGCGCGTCGCAGGTGCGATCCTTGCGACCGAATTCACTGAAGGCGCCCTGGTGAAGGCTGGCGACGTGCTGTTCAAGATCGACCCGGCGCCTTATGCGGCGGAGGTCGACAAGGCCAACGCCCAGCTCGAGGCGGCGAAGGCGCGCGTGGTGTTCACCACCAGCGAGGTCGAACGCGGGGCGCAACTCGTCGGCAACGCCGTCGTGACGCGTCGCGATTTCGACCAGCGCGAGAACGCCAATCGCGAGGCGATCGCCAATATGAAGGCGGCCGAGGCAACGCTCCGGACCGCAAGGCTCAATCTCGACTACACCGAGGTGCGCGCGCCCGTGGACGGCCGCGTCGGCAAGATCGAGGTCACTGTCGGCAATCTCGTCGCCGCCGGCACCGCCTCCCCGGTGCTGACCTCGGTGGTCTCGGTCAATCCGATTTATGCCTCGTTCGATGCGGACGAGGAGGTCGTGCTGCGTGCGCTGAACGCGATCTCGGACGCCACCGGCAGGCGCGGCAAGCTCGATCAGATTCCGGTGGAGATGACGACATCAGGCGGTCTCTCGGCCAAGGGCCACATCCAGCTCATCGACAACCAGGTCAACGGCCAGAGCGGCACGATCCGGGTGCGCGCGGTGTTCCAGAATGAGGACGGGCGCCTCATCCCCGGCCAGTTCGCCCGCGTGCGCATGGGTCAGCCGAAACAGCAGATGCTGGTGATGATCGACGAGCGCGCGATCGGCACCGACCAGGACAAGAAGTTCGTGATGGCGGTCGGCGACGACAGCCGCGCGGTGTACCGGCCGATCACGCTCGGCGGCGCCGTAGACGGATTGCGCGTCGTGACCGCGGGCCTGAAGGCCGGCGACCGTATCGTCGTCAACGGCCTGCAGCGCGTGCGTCCGGGCGCTCTCCTCAAGACGGAAGTCGCCGAGATGGGCGCGCGTGGGCAGCGAGCGGCTTCCAACCACAGCAACCAGGACGTGGTGCAACGCTGACATTCACTGTCATTCCGGGGCGCGCATAGCGCGAATCCGGGATCTCGAAATTTCGAGCCTCCGACCACTTCAAATCGGGATTCCGGGTTCGCGCGCCTAGTGCGCGCCCCGGAATGACGGGGAGAGCTGTCGGAGAACCGCAGGATATTGCCCAGGGGCAAAGCCATGAATCTGTCAAAGTTCTTCATCGATCGTCCGATCTTTGCCGGCGTGCTGTCGGTCCTGATCTTCCTCGCCGGCCTTATCTCGCTGTTCGCGATGCCGATCTCGGAATATCCCGACGTCGTGCCGCCGTCGGTCGTGGTGCGTGCAACCTATCCCGGCGCCAATCCCAAGGTGATCGCGGAGACGGTGGCAACGCCGATCGAGGAGCAGATCAACGGCGTCGAGAACATGCTGTACATGTCGAGCCAGGCGACCACCGACGGCGCGATGACGCTGACGGTGACGTTCCGGCTTGGCACCGATCCCGACAAGGCGACCCAGCTGGTGCAGAACCGCGTGCAGCAGGCCGAGCCGCGCCTCCCCGCCGTGGTGCGCCAGCTCGGCATCATCACCAAGAAGTCGTCGCCCGACCTCACCATGGTCGTGCATCTGTTGTCGCCGAACGGCCGCTACGACATGAACTATTTGCGCAACTATGCGGTGCTCAACGTCAAGGACCGGCTCGCGCGGATCGACGGCGTCGGTGACGTCCAGCTCTACGGCGCCGGCGACTACTCGATGCGGGTCTGGGTCGATCCGCAAAAGGCCGCCGAGCACGGCCTGACCGCAAGCGACATCGTCAAGGCGATCCAGGCGCAGAACGTCGAGGCCGCCGCCGGCGTGGTCGGCTCCTCCCCCAACGTCAAGGGCATCGACCTCCAGCTCTCGGTCAACGCCGAAGGCCGGCTCGCGAACGAGGAGCAGTTCGGCGACATCGTGGTGAAGACCGGCGCGCGCGGCGAAGTCGTGCGGCTGCGCGATGTCGCGCGCATCGAGTTAGGGGCCTCCGAATACGGCCTGCGCTCGCTGCTCGACAACAAGCAGGCGGTGGCGATCCCGATCTTCCAGGCGCCGGGCTCGAACGCGCTGCAGATTTCCGACAACGTCCGCGCCACCATGGCCGAGATCAAGAAGAATATGCCGGAGGGCGTGTCCTACCAGATCGTCTACGATCCCACCCAGTTCGTGCGCTCCTCGATCGAGGCGGTGATCCATACGCTGTTGGAAGCGATCGCGCTGGTGGTGCTGGTCGTCATCCTGTTCCTGCAGACCTGGCGCGCCTCGATCATCCCCCTGCTGGCAGTGCCGGTGTCGATCGTCGGCACCTTTGCCGTGATGCACGTGTTCGGCTTCTCCATCAACGCGCTCAGCCTGTTCGGTCTCGTGCTGGCGATCGGCATCGTCGTCGACGACGCCATCGTCGTGGTCGAGAATGTCGAGCGCAACATCGAGGCCGGGCTGTCGCCGCGTGACGCCACCTATCAGGCCATGCGCGAGGTGTCGGGCCCGATCATCGCGATCGCCATGGTGCTGATTGCGGTGTTCGTGCCGCTCGCCTTCATCTCCGGTCTCACCGGGCAGTTCTACAAGCAGTTCGCGCTGACGATCGCGATCTCGACCGTGATCTCCGCCGTCAACTCGCTGACACTGTCGCCGGCGCTGTCGGCGCTGCTGCTCAGGGGACACAACGAGCCGAAGGACCGGCTGACGCTCGTCATGGAAAAGAGCCTCGGCTGGTTCTTCCGCGGCTTCAACAAGGCCTTCACGCGCTCCTCAGAGAACTACAGCGGCTCCGTCACCAAGGTGATCTCGGGCAAGGCCGCCGTGATGGGCCTGTATGTGCTGCTGGTCGGCCTCACCGCGCTTTTGTTCCAGCAGGTGCCGAGCGGCTTCGTGCCCGGCCAGGACAAGCAGTACCTCGTCGGGTTCGCCCGCCTGCCCGATGGCGCCACCCTCGACCGCACCGAAGAGGTGATCCGCAAGATGAGCGACATCGCGCTGACCCAGCCCGGTGTCGAGAGTTCAGTGGCCTTCCCGGGCCTGTCGATCTCCGGCTTCACCAACTCGTCCAATGCCGGCATCGTGTTCTCGACGCTCAAGCCGTTCGACGAGCGCAAGGATGCGGCCCTGAGCGGGAATGCCATTGCGGCCGAGCTGAACAAGAAATATGCCGGCATCCAGGAAGCCTTCATCGCCATGTTTCCGCCGCCGCCGGTCAACGGTCTCGGCACTATCGGCGGGTTCAAGCTGCAGATCGAGGATCGCGCCGGTCTCGGCTATGAGGCGCTGAACGAGGCCACCAAGGCGTTCATGGCGGCGATGCAGAAGGCGCCGGAGATCGCCGGCGTGTTCTCGAGCTTCCAGGTCAACGTGCCGCAGCTGTTCGCCGACATCGACCGCACCAAGGCGCTGCAGCTTGGCGTGCCCGTGACGGAGGTGTTCAACACGCTCCAGATCTATCTCGGCTCCTACTACGTCAACGACTTCAACAAGTTTGGCCGCACCTATTCCGTCCGGGTCCAGGCCGACGCACCGTTCCGCGCACGGGCCGACGACATCCGGCAGCTGAAGGTGCGCTCGTCCTCGGGCGACATGGTGCCATTGTCGGCGCTGCTCAAGATCCGCCAGAGTGCGGGGCCGGAGCGCGCGATCCGCTACAACGGATTCCTGTCGTCCGATATCAACGCGGCGGCTGCGCCCGGCTTTTCCTCCGGCCAGGCGCAGGAGGCCGCGACCCGGATCGCGGCAGAGGTGCTGCCGCCGGGCTTCGCCTTCGAATGGACCGACCTGACCTATCAGGAGTTCATCGCCGGCAATTCCGGCATCTGGGTGTTCCCACTCGCGATCCTGCTGGTGTTCCTGGTGCTGGCCGCGCTCTACGAGAGCCTGACCTTGCCGCTCTCGATCATCATGATCGTGCCGATGGGCCTGCTCGCTGCGATGTTCGGCGTCTGGATTTCAAAGGGAGACAACAACGTCTTCACCCAGATCGGACTTATCGTCCTCGTGGGACTCTCGGCCAAGAATGCGATCCTTATCGTCGAATTCGCGCGCGAACTCGAATTCGCGGGTCGCACGCCGATCCGGGCTGCGATCGAGGCAAGCCGGCTGCGGCTGCGCCCGATCCTGATGACGTCGATGGCATTCATCATGGGCGTCCTGCCGCTGGTGCTCTCGACCGGCGCGGGCTCGGAGATGCGGCGGGCCATGGGCGTTGCGGTGTTCTCCGGCATGATCGGTGTCACCGTGTTCGGCCTGTTCCTGACGCCGGTATTCTATGTGCTGCTGCGGACCGTCACCGGCATGAAGCCGCTGACGCATCACGGCAGCGACACCAGCGCGGCGCCGGTCCAGGGGCTTGGACACTAGATCAACGAGATCCCGGAGAGCAGCAACAGAACGAGCACGGTCTTGCGAAAGACCGTCTCGTTGACGCGGTGGAACAACATCACGCCGAGCGCCGAACCGGCATGTCTGAATCCTGTCCCGTCGCGGCATTCGGCGGGCCCGCAGCGCACAATCCCGCTTCCGGGGTTCCCGGCGAAACCCCTTTTCCGATGCGACGAAACACGCCTGAAACAGATGGTCGTCTAAGTGGTTGTCAAAATAGATACAGGGACGGCCATCATGCAATTCCTTCTCGATCTGATCTACGAATATTCCTGCTGTCAAAGCCTCATCGCCCAGCCGCAACAGGAGAACGAGCTATGATTGAATTGATCTGCGTCCTGCTCGCTCTTTGCAGTATCGGTGTCTTTGCGGCGCATGCCGTGGATGCCTATCGCACCACGCACTTCTGACAGGCATCGTCTCGGGTTTGACTTGCACCTCTCGCCGAGCGAGAGGTGCAAGTCGAGCGCGCGCGCATCTTCCCCTGCTAGCGCATCTCTCCCCCTGCTAGAACGGCCGCCGGTAGAAGTGCTCCGAATGCGCTGCAGGCGGAAACCGGTTGGCGAGCGCCAGCGCCCCCTTCTCGTCCGTCTCGAGCGCGATCTTCTGGGCCAGCATGACGTCGCCCGGCACCAGAAAGCCTGACGGGACGAAGCACCACCCCATCGTCGGAAGTCCGGCCTCGTCGATCTCGTGGACATTGGCCGCCGTGCCGTAGTGAATCCGATAGGTCTTGCCGGTGTCACAGCCGACGACGTCGAAATACCGTTGCTGTTCGAACTGCACGCGCTGCGCCGGCGACAGCCATTCGACCAGAAGCCGGCGGCCACAGGCATCCGGCGTGTTCTCGCCGAAGAACCGCCGATAGAGTTCACGCAGCGCGTGCAAACGCGCACGCGCCGGCGCGCGGAGCCAAACTGCCGCGATCATGAGCAGCTCAGATCACCCGCCGACCAGGCGGGGATAGAACAGCGTTTCGTGCGCGGTCGGGTCGAACGATCTGATGCGGGTGACCTCGCCGGGCCCGGTTCGAAGAGCGGCCGTGAAGCCAGCTCCGGTCAGCTCCCGAAAGCGCCGTTCGGCCCGCGCCAGCGCCTCGGCATTGCCAGGATCAAACTCGTGGCGCGTATCACCGGTCTGGTCCATCACGATCTGGGTAGCCATGTTGAGTCTCCTCATGCCCAGCCCTGAACTTGATCAAAGCAAACCTCGCGCCGTCGGTTCCAGTTGGCAACAACTTTCTCGTGCCGGCGCATCCAGCGTGCCGAACAACTGCTCAGCGCGACGCTGCCGCCGCCCCGCCCTCATCGATTTGCCGGCCCATCAGCGCGATCGCCTTCTGGTAAACGCCCGCGGCATTCCAAGCCTGGATAACGGCGAAATTCGGCTCGCCCGGCTGGTACCCGGCTCCCGCACGCCAGCCATGGGCTTTAAGGAAATTCGCGGTCGAGTTCAGGGCATTGGCGGCAACGTCGAGATTGCCGGTGCCATAGGCCAGGATGTTCTTGGGCATGAACTGGGTCTGGCCGACCTCGCCGTGCATGGAGCCGCGCGTCGCCCCTGACAGCGTGCCGCGGTCGATCAGCTTCAGGGCGGCGTAGAGCTGATCGGTGAAGAATTCGGGCCGGCGGCAGTCATAGGCAAGGGTTGCGATCGACGACAGCATGTTCTGGTTGCCGCGCTGGCTGCCGAAACCGGTCTCCATGCCCCAGATCGCGATCAGGGGTCCGGGCGGCACGCCATAGCGCTGCTGGATCGAGGCGAACAAGGCAGCCTGCGACTGCTTGAGCCGCCGCCCCTTGGCGACGATGGTGGTGGCGCCGCGCTTGGCGAGGAACTGGTCGAGCGTCAGCGAAAAGCTGCGCTGGCCGCGGTCGGCCGCGATGGTGGCGCTGGCGTAGTTGGTCTGCATCAGCGCCGAGAGCGCGGCCTGGCCGATGCCCTTGCCCTGCGCCTCCGCACCGAACTCGCGCTTCCAGGCCTCGAACCCCGCCGGCGAGCTGCCGCATTGCGCGGCCTCGGCGATCGGCGCCAGGCAACCGAGCAGCGCCATCGCGCCAAGAACCGCTCCTGCAACAGCGCTGCCCCTGATCATACCCAATCTCCCGTCCTGCACCAATCAGCGGCGCAATCCTACCCGGTGGAGCGCGCCAACTCCATGGCCTGATCATAGGACAATTCGAGGCCTTCCAAATTGCCTTCGTTCCGCCATCTGTCGAGCAGCCGCAGGAATGCCACCGGCCCGCGGCAATATTGGCTGTTTCTTGCCGCGATCGGATCGAACAGGCCTTCGTTGTTGTAGGAGCCGGGCGTGCATTCGGCGAGATAAATCTGGCAGCCGAGGTGGCCTTGACGACCTCGTCGACCCAGGCGTTCTCGGCGACGAGCGTCGGCTCCAGCGTTCGCGCTTTGCGCTTGCGTGCCCCGCCTCAGTTCGCCAGGTACACATCCGGATCGGCGCTCGAGCTCGGCTTCTTGAAGGCGTTGCGCAAGGCCGGCGACATCGGGACGTTGTAGTTGAGGCCGTTCGGCGGCGTCGGCGATTGCAGCCATTTCTTGTAGAGCACCTCGATCTCGGGGCTAGCATAGAGCTTCGCAGTCGCGCGATCGGCGAGCGCCTTGAACGGCGCATCCTCTCGCCGCAACATGATGCCGTAAGGCTCGGGCTTCGAAAGCGCCTCCTCGCTGATCATGTAGAGCTGGGGCTCCTTCGACCGCGCGATCGCAACCGCGAGCTGGACGTCGTCGAGTGCATAGGCCTGGGCGCGGTCGGTTTCCAGCAGCAGGAAGGCCTCGGCCTGATCCTTCGCCGGCATCAAACTGATGCCGAGATTGCGTTCCGTATTGGCCTTGGCGAGCTGCGTCAGGTTGACCGAGCCGGCCACGGCCGTGACCGCCTTGCCCTTGAGATCGTCGATGGTGTTGATCTTTGCGGCCTTCTTCGCTGCAAATCGCGTCGCACTGAGGAAGTGCGTGTTGGTGAAGGCGACCTGCTTCTGGCGGTCGGCGTTGTTGGTGGTCGCCGAGCAGTGCAGATCGAGCGTGCCATTGACCATCAATGGGATCCGGTTCGACGAGGTCACGGCGAGAGTCTCGACGGCGATGTCCGGCATGCCAAGCTGCTTCTTCACGGCATCGACGATCTTGAGGCAGATGTCCATGGCAAAGCCGACCGGCTTCTGGTTGCCGTCCAGATAGCTGAACGGCACCGAGGCCTCCTGATAGCCCAGGGTGATCTTCTTGGTCTCCTTGACCTTCTGGAGCGTGCCCGACAGATCTTCGGCTGAGGCTGCGCCCGCAAGACATGTCAGGGCCAGGACAATGGTAGGTAGACGCATCGGCTGCTCCCAGGGGGCTCGCGCCTCCATGCCGGGCGCAATCGCGGGAGTTGATAGCGCAGGCGCGCGCCAGCCACCAGATGCGCATGCGCCTATCAGCTATCACAGCTTTCGATATGACGAGCGACCGTTGCCGCCGTAACGGCCCGTCGAACGGCGAGCTGGCTCTTGCGCGTCGATGCCGCGCCGGCTCCGCCGTCGCCGAGCTGCCCGATATCGTGATGGGCTTCAAGAGCGGCCGACAGACATTCCCGCGGCAACAGCCGGCTCCGTTCGAACCTGCCCGCTGAATGCGGTTTCATCGCTACCAGCGGTAAGATTGTCGGGAAAGCTCCCCGGCTGTTGAGCCGCTTCCGTTCGATTTTACCGCCGATCTAACCGGGCCTGAGCCCAGTAGAATCCCGGACCGTAGCATAACGCGTTGCGGGGCCGGCCACGCCGCCATAACTACGACTTTCACTGACAATCTGCGTTCGGTGAGGAAGTGTGGGTATGTTTAGCGCGTTCGGCAGCATCGATTATCATTCCGTCGAGGCCCGAACGCCCACCGATACGGCGATGAAACGGCTCGACGGCATCGGCCACGTTCTCTCGGATCTCGATATCTCGGCGATCCAGACGCAGAACGACTTGAACCGCACGCTCTGGACGCTCGACGCCGCCAGCAAATGCGTCCGCGCGGTGCTGGCCGAATTCCGCACGCAACCAGCGACGGAGCAGCTCCTCCACAAATCGCGCAATCTGATCGACTTGATCGAACGCGCTCGCGACCAGGTCGTGAGCTTTGAGGCCCGCGGTGCGGCCCTGAGCTGATTATTTTGTGCGCTTGATCTTCGCCAGGATTCGGTCGGCCTCGATCCGCCAGTCGGCGCTTCGGGCGAACTCCTCCGTTCCCTTGGTGCCGAACAGTCCTTCATCGGCGAGATCCGCCACCCAGGCCTGCCGTTCGGCCGTGCCTTGCGCAGACCATGGCGTCAGCCCTGCCTCGCGCACGGTCTCGGCGACCTCGCGCACTTCCTCGGCACGGCGGCGGCCATGTTCGATCACGCGCTGGAAGCAATAGGCGCCCTGCTTCTCCCAATTGATGGCGGGGAACGTTTCCGCGAGCGAGGCCAGCACCGCATCCTCGACCCCGTAGGCGCGTGCGGTCGTAAAACTCTCGATGACCATGGCCTCAAGGCCCTTGATCATGATGCTGCGGCACATTTTCACTGCCGAGGACACTCCGAGCTTGTCGCTTGCAACCTTCGCGGCAAAGCCGATCGCGTTCAGAAGCGGCTCGATCTCCTTCGCACCGGGACCGCCGAGCAGCAACGGCACCTTGATGCGATAAGGCGGCACCGAGGTCATCACCGCGCCCTCGACATAACGACCGCCTCCGCCGTCGATCAGCGCCGCTGCACGCTGCTTGGCGGCGGGAGACGCCGAATTGAAATCGAGGAACCAGGTGTCCTGGTTGATCGCGGCGGCGCAAGCCTTCGCCACCGGCACGGCCTGGCTGGCAGTGACGGCCGAGATGATGAAATCGGATTTCGCGGTCAGCTCGGCGTGAGAGTCCGCGAGCACCACGCCGAACTTCGCCGCGTGGTCCTTCAGTGAAGCGCCTTGCTCGCTTCCCAGCTTGACGTCATAGGCAGCGACCCTGATGTCCTGCTGGCGCAAATCCTCGGCCAGGATCCTGCCGACCTCGCCATAGCCGACCAGCCCGATCTGCCATCGTCTCGGATCCGTCATCAGTTCAATCCTCGTGTCATCTCGTCGAACAGTTCCTCGACCGCATACCGGCGCGGGATCAGCGCCTGCTGGAAGGCGTAGTCGACGATCAGTTCGAGCGGTTTCCTGTTGGCCTCGATTCCGAATGGAACGAGGTCGGGCGTTGCTACTGGCCCCACCTGTTCCTTGTTCCGCTTGAGCAGATCATAGATGCCCGCGACGACATCAGGGCGTGATCGCGCGAGCTGCTCAGTCACGACCACGAGATGATTGACCGGCACGACGCCGCGCCGGGCGTACCATCTGGCGGCTTCCGCGGCCGGATCGGGAAATAGAGGCTTGAGCTTGGGATTATCGGAGGTTTCGCCGAGCACGGCGTCGAGCTCGCCGTCGAGCAGCATCTGCAGGATCTTCTTGTCCCTCGGCGCCCGCTCGGTCGTGTCGACATATTCGGCGACGTGAGGGTCCTCGAAGGTAACCCAGCGAATGCCGTCGAGATTGACGCCGTAGTCGTTGGCAAGAATACCCCTGATCCACGCGCCCGTCGTCGTCGTGAACGAGCGGATACCGATGCGCTTGCCTTCCAGCTCGGACGGCCCGAGCGTTCCCCGTGCAGGATTGTAGAGCGCATAAGAATGCTGGAAGCGGCCAAGCATGGTCGCCGGCAAGAGCACCAGCGGCTTGCCATGCGCCTTCGCCATCAGATAGGTGACGATCGCCATCTCGCAGACGTCGAAGGCCTGCTCCCGCACCATCGGCTTGAACGCCGCGTTGGTCGGCGTGTACTCGATGAAGTCCAGGTCGAAAAGATCGGAGCGCAGCGCGCCGCTCTTCACCGCCTGGACATGGGGGTGACTGCCGAGCACGGCCTTCAGCTTGAGATGATCCATCCGCCCGCTCCGCTGCTCGCTTCAGACGTCCTCGGGATTGTCGACATAGACGAGACCGGCCTTCGCAAGCGCCTCGCGCATATTGTACATGTCGAGACCCAGCTCGCCGGAGGCAAGGCGCTTGCGCTTGCCGCCTTCGTCCGCGTTGCGCTTCTTCGCCCTCTCGGCGACCTCGGCTGCATAACGTTTCGGCACCACGACGACGCCGTCGTCATCGGCCACCACGATGTCGCCGGGATCGACATTGACGCCGGCGCAGACCACGGGGACGTTGACCGAGCCAAGCGTCGCCTTCACCGTCCCTTTGGCCGAGACCGCGCGCGACCAGACCGGAAACTTCATCTCGTGCAGCGCCTTGACGTCGCGGCAGCCGGCATCGATGATCAGCCCCTGCACGCCGCGCGCCCTTAGTGAGGTCGCGAGCAGCTCGCCGAACATGCCGTCGGTGTTGTCGGTGGTACAGCCGACCACGAGGATATCACCCTTCCTGCACTGCTCGACGGCGACATGGATCATCCAGTTGTCGCCCGGCTGCGCCAGCACGGTGACGGCGGGACCGGCAATCGCCGCGCCCGGCCAGACCGGGCGCAAATACGGCTTCATCAGGCCGATGCGGCCATAGGCCTCGTGCACGGTCGAAACGCCGTACTCCGCCATGCCGGCGGGATCGGCTCGCTCAATGTTGCGGACGACGACCGGTTTCATGCCAGCTCCTCCGCAACCGTCGGGAACAGGCGCTGATAGGCCTCGCCATAAGTCATGGGCACGCCGGTGTTGCGGCTGCCCTGAATGCCGCGGTTGAGCGCGACGCGCTCGTAGTAACCCCAGAGATGCTTTTGCGCGGCGAGGATCTGGAACGCCTCGTACTTCTCCTTCCAGACCTCGTCGATCTTGAGGAGCAGGTCGGGCTTGTAGTTGCATTGCTCCGGCTGGTGCGGTTCGAACAGGAACACCGGCGGGGCCGAATATTTATACTGCGCGCCGGGCTTGTGGCCCATCGCCTGCGCGACCACGCGGGTCTCCTGCGCGAAATGCGCTGCGTTCGGGTGATCGAAATTGTAGGGGTCTTCCAGCGCGTGTGTCAGCACGAAGCTCGGGTTGAGCTCGCGGTAGATGTCGACCATGCGGTCGAAATGCGCTTCGGTGAGCTTGAGCGGATAGTCGCCGCAATCGAAGAACTCGATCTCGGCGCCGAGCAGTTTTGCCGCCTGCTCCGCTTCGTCCTTGCGGCCGGCCTTGACCGATTCCAGAGTCGCTCCTTTTTCCTTCCAGGCAAACTGGCTCTCGCCGCGCTCGCCGAAGGACATGCACACGATCTTCATGCGAAAACCCTTCTTCGCATGCAGAGCGATGGCACCGCCGGCGCGCCAGACGAAATCGCCGGGATGGGCGGTAATCACGAGACCTGTTTTCATGGGACAAACTCCCCTCTGTCGTTCGTAAGCATCATAGACTTCCCTGCCGCGTGCAGGCAGCAAATTCCTTAAGCCGCGCCGTCCGGCTGTTCCTCACCATCGAGCAAACACTTCAGGCGCTCGCCACCAGGCGCGGCCGCGCCGCTTATCGATCAAGAAAGCCGTCATGCACCGAACTCGAACAGGCGCGCCGGATTGTCGACGAGGATCTTTTGCTGAACCTCCGGCTCCGGCGCGAACAGCGGGATCAGATCAACGAGGTCGCCATCGTTCGGCATCACTTTGACATTGGGGTGCGGCCAGTCAGTGCCCCAGATGACGCGATCAGGCGCGGTCTCGACGATCTTTCGTGCGAACGGCACTGCATCAGCAAATGGCGGACCAGCCGACGACACCCGCTCCGAACCACAGATCTTGACCCAGCATTTTTCGTCGCGCTGCATCAGCTCGATCAGGATCCTGAACGGGAGCTGCTCGAGTCCCTCGGAGGCCTTCACCCGCCCCATATGGTCGATCGTGTAGCTCAGCGGCAGCCTTGCCAGCATGTCGGCATAGTCGGGCAGATCGATCGCGTCGAAATGCAGGTCGATATGCCAGCCGAGCGGCGCGACCATCGCAATGACGCGGTCGAACACGCCCTTGTCGGGCACGCCGCCGAGATGGCGGACGAAATTGAAGCGGCAGCCGCGGAAGCCGCCCTCGTGCAGCCCGCGCAGCCCGCGCTCGGTCATGGTGTCGTCGATATTGGCGACCGCACGGTAGGCGCCGTTGCTCTGAGCGATGGCGTCGAGCGCGACTGTGTTGTCGGTGCCGTGCACGCTGGCATTGACGATGACGGCGCGCTCGACGCCGAGTTTGGCATGCAGGATGCGAAAATCCTCCAGCGGCGCATCGGGCGGCGTATACGACCGCTCAGGCGCGTACGGATATTTCGCGCCGGGCCCGAAGATGTGGCAATGCGCATCACACGAAAACTTCGGCAGCTTGAATTTCGGCGTGCGCGTGTTCAGGTCGGGCGGCGGAATGGTCGGCATGTAGATCATCGTCATCAGGTGAACTTGAACAGGCGCGCGGTATAGGTATGGCTGTCGCAAGATTTTGCCGGAAGCTTGAACGATGGCGTCTTGGGATTTGGGTCCGGCGGCGCGATCGTCGGGATCGCCTTCGGCTCGGCACTTTGCCCGCGTGCTTCGCTCGCGAGCGCGGCACCGGCAAGCCCCGTCAAGAGATGCAAGCACTCCCGCCTGTCCATGTCCTCAACACCCTGTCACATCGTCCGCTTGCGAGCGGAAGCGCGAGGCCGCGCCTCCGGTCGGGTGGCTTCTTTCAAGTCTTGCTGCTGACGACCGGCCGCCGCCGCGCCGGCGCGGCATGATCGAGTGGCGGTGCCTGGAATGCGGCAACCGTTGCCTGCACCAACTGCTCGATAGCATTGGCGGCATCGTTGCCGTCGGCCTCGCCGCGCGACAGGCGCGAGACGCGATCCGGCGTCACCAGCGAATAATAAAGCGCGCCGAGCAGGAAGTGGCTGCGCCAGACGATGTCGGCGCGCGGAATGTGCGGCAGGCTTTCGTGGATCGCATCGATGAAGGCGTGGCTGGTGTCGTCAAATGTCTGCGCGATGATCTTTCGCGCGACCTCGTTGCCTTCCGCCGACATCACGGCGCGCAGCCGCGTGAAGCGCGCCCCGCCGCCGGCGAGGTCGCTGCCCGAGGTGAAGGCTGGCACCACATAGGCCCGCACGATCGCTTCGAGCCGGTCCTGGAGATCCCGCACGCGCTTGGCAGCCGCGAGCAGCTCTGAACGGCGCAGGTTCATCGGCCCGCAATGGCGCCGGTAGATCTCCAGCAGCAGGCCGTCCTTGGTCTTGAAATGATAGGTCACGCTACCGGGATTGGCACCGGCAGCCTGTGCGATGTCGCGTACCGAGACGGCATTGAAGCCGTTGGTGGCGAACAGCTCCTCGGCCGCGGCGAGGATCGCCTCGCGCATGTTCGGCTTGCGGGCCGATTCCTTGCTGGTGGGCTTGCGTATCATGTGATTTGTACTATCGTACAAAAGATCAGGTCTCGTCAACAAAAACCATGGGCGGCATCTGGCACGCCGAGGCGATCAAATGGGAGCCGGTGCTGAAAGCCGCCAACATCCGTGCGCAGTAAGGCTGTTCAGATAAGATCGTAAGCGGCGACCGCGTGCGGACGGGCCAGCCGGCGCGGCGGTGGTCGGCGCGTGATCGCGTCGGGAGTCAATTGTGTGCGCTCGCCCGCATCTTCTCGGGCGGCCTAACGCGTCGCTGGAAGTCGTCGTCATCTCCTGACGGGATCAGGATCGCGCGATCGCGCGGCAGCGCTTCCGGCATCTCGTCGCGGATGAAGGCGATCAGCTTCTCCCGCATCTCGCAGCGCAGGTCCCAGGATTGCGGCGCGTTTCTCGCGCTGACCAGCGCCCGCAGCTCGATGGTGCGCGCGTCCGCGTCGATCACCTGGAGATTGACCACCGCCCCGTCCCAGAGCTTGGACTGCTTCACCGCCTCCTCGAGCCAGCGCCGGATGCGCGGCACGTCGGCACGATAATCGACGTGGAGCGCGATGACGCCGATCAGGGATGCGGTGTCCCGGGTCCAGTTCTGGAACGGCTTTTCGATGAAATAGGACAGCGGCACCACCATGCGGCGCCAGTCCCACAGTCGGATCACGACATAGGTGGAGGCGATGTCCTCGACCCAGCCCCACTCGTTCTCGATGATCACGGCGTCCTCGATTCGGATCGGCTGGGTAATTGCGATCTGCAAACCTGCGATCAGATTGCTCAGCAGCGGACGCGCGGCAAGACCGACGATGATACCGGCCGCGCCGGCGGAGGCAAACAGGCTGACGCCGTATTGCCGGACCGAGTCGAACGTCATCAACGCAGTCGACACGGTAATGACGACGATGATGGTGTCCACGACGCGCTTGAACACGCGGATTTGCGTGACGTGTTTGCGCGCGATGAAGTTCTCAGTGACGTCGCGAAAGTTTTGCAGGTAGCGTGCCGCGCTCATGTCGACGATCCTGATCGAAATCCAGCCGATCAGGGCGATGAAGGCCACGACGAACAAGCGCATCAGCGGCGTGCGGATAGTGTCGTCGAGCGGCGCGAGCGGCAGCACCAGCGCGACGGCGGCCAGGCACAGCGCCAGCTGGGCCGGACCGGACGTGCGCTCGATGAACACGCTCAGCAGCGGAAGCCGGGTTCCAAATGCGCGCTTAAGCAGCCATACGGCGACTCGGTAGAACAACAGCGCAAGCAATATCGCTCCCGCAACGAGGCTGAGACCGATGAACCATGACGGTATCCAGCCGAACATCTTGTCGATGTCGGCCATCAAGGCCTGCCAATGCATCGCTTTTCCCCTCGTTGCCTTGCGGTAGTCCCGCACAACGCGCCACGGCGTCCCCGCACAACGCGTTACGGCCGGCTTCGCTCCCCCGTCTCGTGCAATGCAGCGTTCCGTTGATGCAACCGTCGCCGAACTGCGCTAATGTCGGGGCGCTCATGACTCGACGTAGCGGCAGCGCCGATCTTCCCTTGCACACCGGACGAGTTCCGCCGTGGCTGGCAAGTCGCATGGCCGCGCTCGGATCGATCGTCACGCAGACGATCGTTCACCATTATGGCCGCGATGCATTTCTGCAGCGGCTGTCCCACCCGTTTTGGTTCCAGTCGTTCGGCGCCGTGATGGGCATGGACTGGCACTCCTCTGGCATCACGACCTCCGTGATCGGCGCACTGAAACGCGGGCTCGGGCCGCTTCAGGACGAGCTCGGGATTTATGTCTGCGGCGGCCGAGGCCGGCATTCGCGCAAGACACCGGACGAGTTGATGCAACTCGGCGATCGCGTCGGATTTGACGGCGCAAAGCTGACCCGCGCCAGCCGCCTGGTGGCAAAGGTCGACAGCGCGGCCGTGCAGGACGGTTTCGACCTCTATCTCCACGGCTTCTTCGTGACCGCCGACGGCAAATGGACGGTGGTGCAACAGGGCATGAACGGCGACAAGCGGCAGGCACGACGCTATCACTGGCACTCCGAGGCGCTGAAGAGCTTTGTCGATACGCCGCACTGCGCGATTGAGGGGCCGCAACAGGGGGAAATCGTCAATCTCACCGACCATCGCGCGAACGTCTCGCGCGCCGCGCAGCTCGATCTCCTGGGTGATCTCGGTCCAGATCGCATCGTCTCCGAATTCGAACGACTTGTCGGGACTGTGCCCGAGCCGGCACAGGCCATGCTGCCGCATCTGATCATGCCCGCCCATCACGATGTGCGGCCCAGGGACGTGTTCGCGCGCCGACTGCACGGCACGCTCGCCGCCGCAGCCGAACGCGGCCCGGTCGATTTCCCGGAACTGCTGTTGACGCCCGGCGTCGGCGCGCGCACCGTGCGTTCACTTGCGATGGTCGCAGAGGTCGTGCACGGCGCGCCCTATCGCTTCAAGGACCCCGCGCGTTTCTCGCTCGCCCATGGCGGCAAGGACCGGCATCCGTATCCCGTCCCGATCAAGGTCTATGACGAGACCATCCGCGTGCTGAAGGACGCAATCCAGAACGCAAAGCTCGGACGTGAAGAGGAGATGCAGGCGATCAAGCGCCTCGACGACCAGGCGCGGCGGCTGGAGCGGACCGTACGCGGGCCTTCCGTGGAGGCCTACATCGCCGGCGAGCGCGCGGCCTCACCCGATCTCGACGGCCGCTCCGTGTTCGGCTGGGAGCGCGATCTCGCGCCGACAAAAAAGCGGACCGGCTAAACACCGGTCCCGCGAGTTGGTCGGGAGGAACGCGCTTTAGGTCTCGTCAGCCTCCGGCTTCTCGTCGAGCCGGTTGGCTGCGTGGTCCTGATATTGTTCGGTCTGGATGGACTTGCCATCCATGCCGCGAATATCCGAATGCTGCTTCTTGTCGCGGTTGGACAGGACCATGTTGTCGCCGATCTTGTCCTTGGGAATTTCGGCCATGGCGCCAGTGCCATCGCCCTTGCCATGCATTCCCGATCTGAAGTGGGTCTTGCTGCCGCGCCCGGCTGGCATCGGTTTCTCCTCTTGCAGTGATCTTCCGAAGATCTAGTGCTTCTGTTGCGCCGGCATCGGCTTTGGCGGCTTGTGGCCGCTCTGGCCGGGGTCGTTGTGCTTGTTGTGGTCGCTTTCCTGGTTGAGGCCGCCGCGGCTCACCGGAAATTCGCTGTGCCGCGCCTCAGGCCGCGCACGATGAACGGCGGTGTCCTCGACGTTGTGGCCTAACGCCTGATCCAACTCGCGCGCATCCGGAACGTCGGACTTGCGTTCGAGGATGCGAACCTGCTGCTCATGAGTCTTTTTGCCTTGCATGCCTGTTCTCCGGAGCTACCGACCTCTTCGGTGTGCACCGCCATGTGCGACGTCCTTGTCGATGCCGCCGCCGATGCCGACATCGTTCTCGCGATCGCCTTCGATCGTGTTCTCGCCGAGGGCATCTTCTAGATCGTCGGGGGATATGCCCCCCATGGTAGCTCCCTTCGACCCGCCGATCAGTGGATTGTCGCGCATGTCCTTCTCGCTCGGCCTATACAGTTTGGGTTGCTTGCTGCTCATGATTCACCTCTCTCCGCCCTTGCCGGCGGCGTCGTGCGTGTGATGGGAATCGCGCTCGCCTCCGCCACCAGAGATGCGGCTGTGGGTTCGCTGCGCATCGTCCGCGGGCGGCTTCTTCACCTCGAGTGGCGCCTTGGCATTTTCGTGGGATGCTCCCGGCCCGCCCTGGCGGATGCTGTTCGGTGTCTTGGTGGATGTCGACATGACGCATTCTCCTCAGCGGTCTTGCTGGTACCCCTGATTGGTCGTGTTCTGCTTGATGTTACCCTGCTGCCCTTGCTGATCCGGATTCTGTGCGCGCTGCTGACCATGCGACGTCTGGTCTGGCGGTACCTGCTTGGTGTCGCCAGTTCCCTTGGGACTCTGGTTGGCGTTTGGGACGGGTGGCATCTTTCTGGCCATGGAAACCTCCTTGTGGAAAGTGACGCCATCAGGCCGTCAGTGCCGGTCAGGCGGGCGCGGAGATGTCCCTCAACGCTTCCTGCGCGCACTCGTCGTCCGCCCTGCTGATGTCTGCCAGGGCAACGACGCCGACCAGGCGCTTCTGCCGATTGAGTACCGGAAGACGCCGGACCTGGTGCTTCGCCATCACCTGCGAGGCGCCTTCCACATCGTCGTCCTCGAAACAATAGCAGACGCCCTCGGACATCACCTCCCGCACGGACGTGTTGCCCGGTGATCGCTCCTCAGCGACCGCACGCGTGACGATGTCCCTGTCGGTAACCATGCCGATTAGGCGGTCGTCCTCGCCCACCGGCAGCGCTCCAACCTTATCGGCACGCATCCAGCGAGAGGCTTCCCGGATAGTCATATTGGGATCGGCAATGTGGACCGACGGTGTCATGATATCGTGAACTTGCATGACTGAGCCTCCAGTGATCTTTAGTGATCTTTCGGAATCTCGGTTAGCTAACGTTGGCGTCGCGAAGAAGGTTTCCGTCGACCTAGTGCGACATATCCCTCTTCTCGGGGTTGCCGAGTTCCATGCTCCAGATCGCCCTCACCTCCTCCGGCAAAGCTTCCCGGACCTTGCCGATCTGGCCCGCAGTCAAATGTCGGGAGAGAACATTGAACACCGCGCGCGCGGCATCCTTCGTATCGACGGGACGTCCAAACTTCAGTTCCTCCGCGATGAGCGAAAGAAATTCGTCCAGCGAACGTTCGCGCCTCGGCATCGCCGACGGTCGGAACTGATCATAGTACGCGCCGCGGACCAGCAGCGGCAGCTGTGATCCCAGATGCGCTGCAAGCTCCACCGGTAGGCGATCACGTATCGCGCGCAGGACGGCGGCCGTTACGCGCCACGACTGCTGATCGTCCAAACCGATTTCTTCGCTGATCTCGTTGAGCCAGAGATGAGTCGTCTGTGCTGTCTTGTCGAAGACTGGAATGGCGCTGGAACTCATTATGAACCTCCACTTCGAATTTCGAGGTTTGGATCACAACAGGTGCGATTACGCGCCGTTCCTCGTCGCAGCATGAACTTCAGATCAAATTTGCACTCGGAACGAGCTGTCTCGTGTGTCGGGCTCGTCCATCGTCAGCATGTTGTTGGCGATGGTCCTGACGTATCCTGGCATCCACCAGCGCAGAGCTGCGACGTCGCCATCCTCTTTGCGCTGCGTAAAATTGGCGCCGTCCTTCAGGACCTGCGCGGTGGCGTCATGGGTCGTGGTAATCCAGATGTCGCCGATGAGAGGGAAGCGGGTCGCGACCACGGGGCCGGACCTGCGCAACGTCGCGATTCGCCTTGGGCGGATCGCGAAGGAAGGCCTCGCTGGTGAAATCGAGGCGGGCTGTCATGAGATCACCGGAGCGCTGGTGGCGTCTTACCGGGATGGGATGCGCGGTCTGCCGCACAAGAGGCGGAACTTGCGCGAGGAGACGAGAGCCTACCCGCGTCCTGGCGAACGCTGCCCCGCCTTACGCTGTTGTTGCGTGTAGGCGTCCCAATCACTCCAGCTGCCATTGCTGAGGCTCTGCCGGTCGGTTGCGAGCGGACGGCGTGTGCGCTTGTCGTGATCGGCGATCGCGCGCTCGGACTGCGTGATCTTGCGCTTGAGTTCCGCAACCGCTTTCTGCGTCTGGCCGTTCCGCTTCGATGAGGCGATCTCGCCCATCGTAAAGCGAGCGGTCTCCAACGCCTTCAACTCGGCGCGATTCCTCTTCAACTGAACCCGGTGCCAGGCGATGTTGCTGTCGCTGTCCGCAACCATGTGGGAACTCCGCTGATTCGCTCCCGCATAGTATCAAGCGCCGAATCGGCGCCGCAACGGGCCGCAGGCGGCGAAAATGCGGTCTTATTGCGAAGAAGACTGCGTTCAGCGCTCGGCAAAGGCCTTTTCGACCACGAACTGGGCCGGCTCACCGTGATTGCCCTCGGCAAAACCGCGCTCGCCAAGCAGCACGCGTGTGTCCGCCACCAGTGCCGGGCTGCCGCAGATCATGACGCGGTCGTGGGCGGCTTCCAGCGTCGGCAGGCCGATATCGGTGAACAGCCTGCCCGACGTGATGAGATCGGTGATGCGGCCCCGATTACGGAAAGGATCGCGCGTCACGGTCGGATAGTAGATCAGCTGACCCCGGATATACTCACCGATCAACTCGTCCTTCGGCAGCGTCTCCGTGATCATCTCGCCATAGGCGAGCTCCTTGACGTGCCGGCAGCCGTGCAGAAGCACGACCTTCTCGAAGCGCTCGTAGGTCTCAGGATCCTTGATCACGCTCAGGAACGGCGCAAGGCCGGTGCCGGTGCCGATGAGGTAGAGGTTGCGCCCCTCCTCGAGGTTATCGATCACCAGCG
This sequence comes from Bradyrhizobium diazoefficiens, assembly GCF_016616425.1. Classification (NCBI taxonomy): domain Bacteria; kingdom Pseudomonadati; phylum Pseudomonadota; class Alphaproteobacteria; order Hyphomicrobiales; family Nitrobacteraceae; genus Bradyrhizobium; species Bradyrhizobium diazoefficiens. The sequence continues at coordinate 3,399,768 of NZ_CP067101.1, read as the reverse complement.
TGCCGGTGGCCTTGCGGCTGACGATGATCTCGTCGCCTTGCTTCAGGTGCTGGAGGCGTGAGGTCAGCGGACCATCCGGCACCTTGATTGAGAAGAACTCCAGCGTGTCCTCGTAATTGGCGCTGGCGACGCTGTAGGCCCGCAGCAGCGGCTTCTCGCCGACCTTGAGTCCGATCATGGTGAACTCGCCGTTGCGGAAACGGAAGGTCGGGCTGCGGGTAGTCTTGAAGGAGAACAGCGTGTCGGTCCAGTGGTGGACGCTCAAAACGCTTTCCTGATTGAAATTGCTCATCACACCTTCCCTGTCGCTTCCTATGCGGTTCCGAGGCGGGCAGCTATGCGTCGTTAGTACACGATCATTCGTATACTAATGAATAATCCTGCTTGATCCCGCGGTCAAGGCTGCCAAGATCGAAAGCCTTGCAGCTAGCAATAAGGAGCCCATTCCATGGCGCATGACGCACCCCAGGCCGCCGGACCCTCGAAGCTCGTGATCCGGAATATCGGCCTGATCCTGTCGGGCGCTCTGGAAAAGCCGATCCTGGATGGCGACACCATCGTCGCCGAGAACGGCAAGATCACCGCGGTCGGCCGCTTCAAGGATGTCAACATTGAAGGCGCGACCACCATCGTCGACGCCCAGGGCACCACGGTGGCGCCCGGCCTGATCGACAGTCACGTCCACCCTGTCGCCGGCGACTGGACGCCGCGCCAGAACCAGACCAGCTGGATCGACAGCTATCTCCATGGCGGCGTCACCACCATGATCTCCGCGGGCGAAGTGCACATGCCCGGCCGCCCCCGCGATGTCGTCGGCCTGAAGGCGATGGCCGTGTTCGCCCAGCGCGCGTTCTGGACCCTGCGCCCCGGCGGCGTGAAGGTTCACGCCGGTGCGCCGGTGATCGAGTGCGAGATGGTCGAGGAAGACTTCAAGGAGATGGCGGCCAACGGCGTCAAGCTGCTCGGCGAGGTCGGCCTCGGCGGTGTCAAGGACGGCCCGACCGCGCGGAAAATGGTGGGCTGGGCACGCAAATATGGCATCCAGAGCACCATCCACACCGGCGGCCCTTCGATCCCCGGCTCCGGCCTGATCGACAAGGACGTGGTGCTGGAGGCCGACACCGATGTGGTCGGCCACATCAACGGCGGGCACACCGCCCTTCCCGACGACCAGATCCGCTGCATCTGCGAGGGCTGCAAGCGCGGGCTCGAGCTCGTGCACAACGGCAATGAGCGCTCGGCCCTGTTCACGCTGCGCACAGCGCGCGAGATGGGCGACCTTCACCGCGTCATCCTCGGCACGGACGCGCCAGCCGGCTCCGGCGTGCAGCCGCTCGGCATCCTGCGCATGGTCTCGATGCTGTCCTCGCTCGGCGAGCTACCGGCCGAGATTGCGTTCTGCCTTGCCACCGGCAACACCGCGCGGATGCGCCAGCTCGACTGCGGCCTCATCGAAGTCGGCCGCTCTGCCGACTTCGTCATCATGGACAAGGCCCAGCACTCGCCCGGCAAGAACATCCTGGAGAGCGTGCAGCTCGGCGACCTCCCCGGCATCGGCATGACCATCATCGACGGCATCGTGCGTACCCAGCGCAGCCGCAACACTCCGCCGGCCGGCAAGGTGCCGGAGGTGGTGGCGAAGTAACGGCGCTTGCCGTCGTTCCGGGGCGCGCATGAGCGCGAACTATGGTGCGCACTCGCGCACCTGAGAATCTCGCGCAACAATCTCTGGACTCCGGGTTCACGCGCGTTGCGCGTGCCCCGGAATGACGGGGCATATCACCGCAGCTTGTTGAGCAGCGCCATCAGCAGCTCGCGCTCCCCGGCCTCAAGCGGCGCCAGCGTCTCGCGGGTGATCGCGAGCGCGTTCGGCGCAACCTTTTCCGCAAGCTGCTGACCGGCGCGCGTCAGGCTCACCAGCAGGCGCCGTCCGTCCTCAGGATCCTGGCTGGTCCCGGTCAGGCCACGCGCCGTCAGGCGGTCGATCACGCCCTTGATGGTCGCGACGTCCATCGCCGTCAGCCGGCCGAGCTGATTCTGCGAGCACGGCCCGGTCTCGGCGAGTTTCGACAATGCCGCCCATTGCGTCGGCGTCAAATTGGTGCCGATATCGCGGGCGAAGATCGAACTGTGGCGCTGCCAGACTTGGCGCAGGATGAAGCCGACCTGCTCGTCGAGCACGTAAGGCAGCTTTCCCGGTTTGACGTTCTTCTTCGCCGCAACACTTCTCGCCATCCGTTCGCTGCCCTTCCCTTTGCCCTCACAACGACAGATGCGCGTCGCGGATGTCCGGACGCGCGTCGAGCTCGGCCATGGTGCCCCCAAAACAGATGCGGCCGCGCTCGATGATGTAGGCGCGATCCGAGATCAGCCGCGCAAAATGCAGATTCTGCTCGGAGACGACGATGCTGACGCCCTCCTTCTTCATGGTCAGGATGGCATCGACCATCTGCTCCACGATTTTCGGCGACAGGCCTTCCGAGGGCTCGTCCAGCAGCACCAGCGACGGATTGCCCATCAGCGTGCGGGCAATGGTGAGCATCTGCTGCTCGCCGCCGCTCATCCGGCCGCCCGGACGGTTCTTCATCTCACCCAGATTGGGAAACAGCGCAAATAGCTTTTCGCGCGTCCAGTGCGGCGCATTGGGCCGCTTGGGCTGACGGCCGACCTCGAGGTTTTCCTCCACTGTCAGGTCGGTGAAGATGCGCCGCTCCTCCGGCACATAGCCGAGCCCCTCGCGCACGATCTCATGCGTCGGACGGGCCGAGACGTCCTTGCCCTCGAACATGATGTGGCCGGAGCGTTGCGCGACGAGGCCGACGATCGAGCGGAACGTCGTCGACTTGCCGGCGCCGTTGCGGCCGAGCAGCGCAACCACCTCGCCCTCGCCGACGTCGAAGCCGATGTCGAACAGGATGTGCGCCGGGCCATAATGGCTGTTGAGCCCCTCGACCGTCAGCTTCACACTGATGCTCCCTCGCGATGGCGGGCATCGTAGACGAGGCCCTCGCCGAGATAGACCGCCTGCACCTGCGGATTGCCGCGCACCTCGGCCGGCGTGCCCTCGGCGATCAGCGCGCCGCGGTTGAGCACGATGATGCGGTCCGCATGCTCGAACACCACGTCCATGTCGTGCTCGGTAAAGAGCACGCCGATCGATTTCTCCCGTGCGATGCTCCCTGTCAGCCGCATCAGGTCCACCCTCTCGCGCGGCGCCATGCCCGCAGTCGGCTCGTCCATCAAGAGCAGCTTCGGCCGGTTGGCGAGCGCCACCGCAAGCTCGAGCCGCTTGAGATCGCCATAGGCGAGCTCGCCGCAGGGCCGATCCGCGTAGCCGCCCATGCCGACCAGCTCGAGCAGGCGGCCGGCTTCGCCGCGGTCGAAGTTCGGCGCCGAACCCCAGAGGTTGAACAACTGTCTCTCGTGCGAGACCAGCGCGACCTGCACGTTCTCGCGTACCGTCATAGTGGCGAAGGTCGCGGTGATCTGAAAAGTGCGCCCAACGCCGAGCCGCCAAACCTCGCGCGGCTTCCTAGCCGTGATCTCTTCGCCGAGCAGGCGGACATGGCCGGTATCGGGCTTGTTCTGGCCGTTGAGCATGTCGAAGCAGGTGCTTTTGCCCGCGCCGTTCGGCCCGATCAGCGCCAGGATCTCGCCGGCGCGCAGCGAGAACGAGACGCCGCGCACGGCATGGATGCCGCCGTAGGATTTGGTCAGATTTTCGACCGCAAGAAGTGGGGATGCGATGCTCATTCGGCGGACTCGATCGGCTTGGCAAGCAGGGCAGATCCCGGCGGCGATGCCTTCCGGCGGCGCTGCGCCAGCATTTCCAGCATGCCGACGATGCCCTTGGGGAAGACGACGACGATCAGCACGATGAAGCCGCCGAGCACGAGCTTCGACAGGTCGGTCTGGCTGACCAGCCAGATGTTGAGCGCCTTGTAGACGATCGCGCCGATCACCGCGCCCGAAACCGTCTCGACGCCGCCGAGCAGCACCATGACCAGTGCGTCGACAGAGAGCGAGATGCCGAGATTGTCAGGGAATACGCTGCCCTTCAGATACGCGAACAGCGCGCCGCCGATGCCGGCGGTCGTGCCTGCGATCACGAAGGCTGTCCACTGGATGCGCTTTGCATCGATGCCAATCGCTTCAGTACGCAACAGCGAGTCGCGCGTGGCCCTGAGGGCGTAACCGAACGGCGAGAACACCATGGCCCGCAGCGCGACGGTCACCAGCGCCGCAATGCCGAGCGTCAGCCAATAGAAATGCGACGAGCTCGCCGCCCACTTTTCCGGCCAGACGCCCAATATGCCGTTGTCACCGCCCGTTACGCTCACCCATTGGAACGCAATCGACCAGACGATCTGCGCGAAGGCCAGCGTCAGCATCGCAAAATAGACGCCGGAGAGTTGCACGGCAAAGAAACCGAACACGGCCGCACCCATGCAGCCGAGCAGCGGCCCAAGCAGCAGGCACACGATCATCGGCAGCCCGGCCATCTTGGCAAGAAACGCGATGCCGTAGGCGCCGAGGCCAAAATAAGCGGCATGGCCGAACGATGCGAGCCCGCCGACCGACATCAGGAAGTGCAGACTGACGGCGAAGATCACGAAGATCGCGATCTCGGAGCCCACAGTGAGCGCGTAGTTGCCGGCGAACAGCGGCAAGGCGGCGGCCACAATCAGCGCCGCGAGCGCGGCGAAACGTTCGCTCGACGTCAACGGCCGCCACGGATTGACGGTGAGCCCCGGCGTCTTGCGCGCGGGCGCCTCCGGTTTTCCGAACAGACCCCAGGGGCGCACAATCAGCACCACGGCCATCACCAGGAATACCAGGATGATGGAAATCTTCGGAAAGATCAGGATGCCGAAGGCATTGAGCTCGGAGACCAGCACCGCTGCGACGAAGGCGCCGACGATGCTGCCGAGGCCGCCGATCACGACGACGACGAAGACCTCGACGATGATGCGCAGATCCATGGCGTGATGCACGGCATCGCGCGGTATCTGAAGGGCGCCGCCGAGCGCGGCCAGGAAGACGCCGACCGCGAACACCGACGTGAACAGCCACTTCTGATTGACGCCGAGGGCTGCAACCATGTCGCGGTCCTGCGTCGCCGCGCGCACCAAAACGCCCCAGCGCGTCCGCTGGAACAGCAGCCAGAGGATTCCGAGCACGACCGGACCGAGCACGATCAGGAACAGATCGTAGCTCGGGATGTTCTGGCCGAAGAAGTCGATCGCCCCCCTGAAGCCGGGCGCACGCCGGCCGACGAGATCGTCGGGTCCCCAGATGAGGACGACGAGATCCTCGACCATCAAGGTCAGACCGAAGGTCGCGAGCAGCTGGAACAGCTCGGGCGCATGATAGATGCGGCGGAGCAGCACCATCTCGACGAGCACACCAATCAGCGCCACGGCGATCGCCGCGATAACGATAGCGCCCCAGAAGCCGAACGCACCGGACAGCCGCTCGGTGAGCGTGAAGGCGATGTAGGCACCGATCATGTAGAAGGCGCCATGCGCGAAGTTTACGATCCGCGTCACGCCGAAGATGATCGACAGGCCCGAGGCCACCAGGAAGAGCGACGCCGCGCTGGCGAGACCGGTCAGAAACTGTACGACATAAAAGGCCATCGGCGGTCCGGGTTAGGATTGGGCGACCTCTCCCCGCTTGCAGGGAGAGGTCGAATTGCGAAGCAAATTCGGATGAGAGGGAATCTCCGCGAGTCGTCTGTCACCTCGTCGCGGAGGCTCCCCTCACCCCAACCTCTCCCTGCAAGCGGAGCGAGGGAGAAGAGACATCAATTCTTCGGCCGCATCTTCTCGACTTCGGCGTCGCTGGGCAGATAGTCCGAGCCCTTCTTATAGGAAGCATCCACCATCACGCCCTTGCCGTCCTTCAGCGCGGTCTTGCCGACGAAAGCGCCGAGCGTCGACTGATGGTCGATCTTGCGGAAGGTAATCTCGCCGAAGGGCGACGGCAGGGAGAGGCCTTCCGCTGCGGCGATCAGCTTCTCCGGATCGGTCGAGCCAGCCTTGGCCAGAATCGCAGCCGCCGATTTGATCGTCTCATAGCCGACGATCGAGCCGAGCCGCGGATAGTCATTGTACTTGGCTTGATAGGCCTTCAGGAACGCATCATGCTCGGGCGTCTTGATCGAGTACCAGGGATAGCCGGTGACGATCCAGCCGACCGGAGTTTCTTCCTTCAGCGGATCGAGATATTCCGGCTCGCCGGTCAGGAAGGAGACCACCGCGCGATCCTTGAACAGGCCGCGCGTATTGCCTTCACGCACGAACTTGACCAGATCGGCGCCGAAGGTGACGTTGAGGATGGCTTCCGGATTGGCCGCGGCCAGCGCCTGCACGACCGGACCGGCGTCGAGCTTGCCGAACGGCGGCCACTGCTCGTCGACCCACTGAATGTCGGGCCGCTTCTCGGACATCAGCTTCTTGAACACGGCAACCGCCGACTGGCCGTATTCATAGTTCGGCGCGATGGTCGCCCAGCGCTTGGCCGGCAGCTTGGCCGCGGCTTCCGCCAGCATCGCCGCCTGCATGTAGTTGGAGGGACGCAGGCGGAAGGTGTACTTGTTGCCCTTGGACCAGGTGATCGCGTCGGTCAGCGGCTCGGCGGCGAGGAAGAACACCTTCTTCTGGTTGGCGAAGTCGCTGACCGCAAGGCCGATATTGGACAGGAACGTGCCCGCGAGCATTGCAACGCCCTCGCTCGACACCAGCTCGTTGGCCGCGGTCTGGGCGTCTGCGGGCTTGCCGCCGTCATCCTTGGAGATGACGACGAGCTTCTTGCCGTTGATGCCGCCGGCCGCGTTGACTTCCTCGACCGCAAGCTGCCATCCCTTGCGGTAGGGCTCGGTAAACGCCGGCAGCAGCGAATAGCTGTTGATCTCGCCGATCTTGATGTCCTGCGCCAGGGCCGAATGAGCCATACCGCCCGCCACAAGCGCGAAGGCCGCGCCGACAAAAGTGTTTCTTGCTCGCATCCCAACCTCCAGTTTTGAACTTTCTATGTCTCGACCAACGTCTTGCCGGAGAACCTGTGCCCGTTTCTCCGGATCATGCCCTATCTCAAACCGTCCTCGCCCTTCACTTCCGCAACCGTGAGCCCGCCGACGCGCGGCAAAGGACGCCCGCTGTCGGTGACGGCGACGGCGACCATGATCTCGTTGGCGCGCGGCGCGTCGTTGATCTGAACTTCCATGCCGTCGAAATGACTGCGCACGAAGGCCGCGTCCTTGTGCCCGAGCGGAATGTCGAGCGTCGTGCCGGGTCCGCTGCGCTTCTTCGACGACGGGATCAGCGCCGCGCCCTTGCTCAGCACCTTGCGCACCGGCGCGCCCATCTTCGGGTGGAGGATCGCAGCCGCGTGTTCCAACTCGCCGTTCTCGCCGACCGCCGCAGCCTTGCCATAGCTTTGCGCCTTCGCGCCGTCGATGCCGAGCGCCGCCACCGCACGCTTCGACAGCAGCTCGCCGAGCTCCTCGCCGATCGCGATCAGCGGCGAGAGGTCCTCGACATACTTGCCGGCGAAGGGATTTTCGATGACGGCGATCGCAGCAGCACGCCGGGTCGGCGGCGAGACCTGTCGCCCCATCTCCATCTGCGTCTCTTCGACGACGGTGACGATCTTGCGGATGATCGCGCTCATGATTGCTTCCTTAGGCTGTTCCCTGTTCAGGCATGAACCGCGTTCTCTAGCTTACGCCCGCGCGCTTCCTGCCGTTCAATATCTTTCGGCCCGATGACAAGCATATCACCGCAAAGCTGCAGTACGGCACCCTCGATCAATCCGCGATCGAACAATTGACGTGCACGTTCCGCGCCAGATTCGAGTGCCGCCGCGACCTCGTTGTGCGACAACCGGCCCACATCGCGGGTGACAAGGCGTGGGCCGAGATCACTGTCAGGCTGAAGCTCGCTGGCCGGCTGCCGGACGACGGCAGGATGTCCCGGCAGATCTACGGCATTGGCGATGACCGTCGCCGCCGCATCGGCCTGTGATGCCGTTGCAGCCAGCACCGTCACGGCGTCGGCAATCCCGAGCGAAAAGCTGCGGCCGTGGCGCCCGCTGGTCGCGATGCCCCGCGCCGGGTCGTCTGCATCGACCCTCATGGCTCGCATCACGCCGTCACGATCGGGCCGATCCATCAGGCCGATCGAAAAATGCTCGCTTCTGCCCAGATGAAGGGCGATGTCGCCGCCATTGTTGACATAGGCCCGATCGAGCGTCGCAGCGCCCAGCATTGCGCCGAGAATCTCCTCCGCCACACTGCCGGCAACGGCGGCCATCGGCGTGATGAAGCAATCGGCGGCAAAGGGCGCGACCGCAGCGTGCATCCGGCGCGCCACCACGCCCCTCAGCGATGTTTGCGCTCCGGCTCCAGCGCGCAGCTCCGGCAACTCCGCGCAGAGTTCGTCGAGCAGCCCCGTGAACCGCCGCGCCGCGGCCTCGTAGGCAGCACGCACCGCGTCCGCGCGTCCCCTCGCCTCGACGATCAGGTCAATCGGTCCATCCTGCAAATGCAGTCGCCGGCCATCGGACAGCAATGCGATTTGCGGAAGCCTCGTCATGCCCGAGATCCCGGAATCGGGTTCTGCCAGGGCAATTGCCGGACATCGTCGCCGCCCCGCACTTCCGACAGCGGCTTCACATAATCCATGTGGCCGCCGAGCGCGGCATAGTCGGACAGCTTCATCGTGAACTCGATCGGTGCGACCAGCGCCGGCGTCGGCACATAGCCGAACGCGCCCGAAGGCATCTGCGTCACGTCGACCATATAGGTGATGCCGCCACCGGGCCAGACATAGACCGGTGCACCGCCGCTGGTGACGCGCGTCAGCGCGTCCTTCACCGAGCGGGTCAGCCGCACCGGATTGTCGGTCACGCCCGCCCGCAGCGAACCGCCGGCGCCAGCCATGAACAGCACCGTGCACAGCGCCGGCTCGCAATTCTCCTGGATGCGCTCGACCGAGAATTTCAGATCGGCCGGCATCTCGGTCTCGACCGGCTTCAGGGCCTCATCGAGCACATAATAGGACGAATGCTCGCCGGTGGTGGAGACCATCAGCATGGTCAGACCGGGTTTTGCCTCCTTGGCATCGAACGGCCCGAGAATCGCGAGCGGATCGGAGATGTCAGTGCCGCCCCACCCCGTACCGGGATCGGCGACCTGGAAATAGCGGCCCGGCGTCGAACGCCGGCCCTTCATCTTGATGCCGGTATCGGCGATGTCCAGCAGCTTGCCGGCCTGGTGCTCGCTCAGCACGCCGGTGATGTGGTCGTCGACCACGACGACCTCGTCGACCTTGCCGTACCATTGTTTGGCGAACATGCCGATCGTCGCGGAGCCGCAGCCGACGCGCATGCGCTCTTCCTTCACGCCGTTCACGATCGGCGGTTGGCCGGCCTGCACGACCACGCTGGCGCCGCCGTCGATAGTCAGCTCCACGGCCTTGCAATTGGCGAGGTCCATCAGCGTGTCGCAGGTGACGCGCCCCTCTTTCTTGGAGCCGCCGGTCAGATGATGCACGCCGCCGAGCGACAGCATCTGCGAGCCGTATTCGCTGGTCGTGACATGGCCAACCGCCTCGCCCTGCGCGCGCACGGTCGCTGTCTCCGGCCCGAGATAGCGGTCGGTGTCGATCTTCACCTTGATCCCGCAATAGGAGAAGATGCCCTCGGTGACCACGGTCACCATGTCGACGCCGTCCACTTCCGCGGAGACGATGAACGGCGCCGGCTTGTAGTCGGGATAGGTCGTGCCCGCACCGATCGCGGTGACGAAGGTCGAGGGTTCGTGGACGATCTTGCCGTCCCAATTTTCCGTGCGGCTGAACGGGACCAGCTTGCCGCCGTGCGAGACCGTGCGCTCCAGGATCACGTGCGGATCGACGCGGACGAGCTTGCCGTCGTGATTGGCGTAGCGGTCGCAGGCACCCGCCGCGCCCGGCTTGATGTAGCACATCACCGGACAAGCATCGCAGCGGATCTTGTCGATGGCGGCGCTCGTCGTTTCAGTCACCATGTCGGAGCCAGCGGCATTGCGGTTATCATTCGTATACGAACGATGGTGCGCGCGCTCCGGATGGCTGTCAAGCGGCGGTGCGGCGCAAAAGATGCGGCTGCCGCATAAAACCTCATTTGCCCATTCGCTCTGTCCATAAAGAAGGCAGTCGCGCTGCAGTGCGGCATGCAAGTCTTGCACGTTTGTGTACAAACGGTATCGTCACGATGGGAGATCTGGCAGCAATTTGCCGCGCGCTTGGGAACGAGGATGACGCAGACACCGATTTGCCTCACCGTGAACGGCAGGATCCACGAGATCGCTGTCGCACCGGAGACGCCACTGCTCTACGTGCTGCGCAACGATCTCGCACTCAACGGCCCGAAATATGGTTGCGGCCTCGGAGAATGCGGCACCTGCACTGTCCTGATCGACGGCACTGCAGCGCGCTCCTGCGTGATTCCCGTAGGCGGCTGCGCCAGCCGCGACATCGTGACGCTCGAAGGGCTTGGCACGCGCGACACGCCTGATGTCGTGCAGCAGGCCTTCATCGACGAGCAGGCCGCGCAATGCGGCTATTGTCTCAACGGCATGATCATGACCACCAAGGCGCTGCTCGCGGTCAACCCGCGGCCGACCGAACGGGAGGCGCTGGCGGCGCTGCGCTACAATCTCTGCCGCTGCGGCACGCACGTCGAAATCCTGCGCGCCGTGATGCGCGCATCCAGCCAGCTCACCGAGGCCGTGGACTGATGGCCTTCCCGCATCCGAACGGAGCTGAGCGGAAATCCGGTTCGCTCGTCGTCGTCCGCACCGTGGACGAGATCACGTCCGAGACGTTCGTGCGGATCACCGCAGACGGATCGATCACGGCCTATAACGGCCATGTCGATCTCGGCACCGGCATCCGCACAGCGCTCGGCCAGATCGTCGCCGAGGAGCTTGATGTGTCCTTTGCGCGCGTCGTCGTGGTGCTCGGCGACACCGCTCTGGTGCCGAATCAGGGCGCGACGATCGCGAGCGAGACCATCCAGATGACCGCCGTGCCGCTGCGCAAGGCCGCAGCGCAGGCGCGGCAGTTTTTGATCGCGTGCGCGGCCGAGCGTCTCGAACTGCCGGTTGCCGACCTCACGATCGAAGACGGCCTCGTCCGCGGGCACGACAACCGCAGCGTCAGCTACGGCGAATTGATCGGCAGCGAGACGATCCGCCTCGAGCTTGACGACGACGTCTCCGTCAAGACGGTCGGCGATTATACCATCGTCGGCCATTCGACGCCTCGCGTCGATCTCCCCGCCAAGGCCACGGGCGAACTGACCTTCGTGCACGACGTCCGCATGCCCGGCATGCTGCATGGCCGCGTGGTGCGTCCACCCTATGCCGGCGTCGATGCCGGTCCGTTCGTCGGCACCAGCCTGATCGCAGTCGATGAAGCATCGGTACGCGACATTCCCGGCCTCGTCGCAGTGGTGCGCATCGGCGATTTCGTCGGTGTCGTCGCCGAGCGCGAGGAGAATGCGATCCGCGCGGCGGAGCAGCTCAAGGTGAACTGGAAGCCGACGCCCGCCCTCACCGATCTTGCCGACGTCGAGACTGCGCTGCGTGCCAATCCATCAACACCGCGCACGCTGATCGACAAGGGCGACGTCGATGCGGCCATTGCCGGCGCGGCCAAGCCGATGCAGCGCACTTATGTATGGCCGTATCAGATGCACGCCTCGATCGGCCCGTCCTGTGCGGTGGCGGATTTTCAGGACGGCAACATCCGGGTCTGGTCGGGCACGCAGAATCCGCACGTGCTGCGCAGCGATCTTGCGCTTCTGATCGAACGGCCCGAGAGCGAAATCGAAGTCATCCGCTTGGAGGCCGCAGGCTGCTACGGTCGCAACTGCGCGGATGACGTCACGGCCGACGCGCTGCTGCTCTCGCGCGCCGTCGGCCGCCCCGTGCGTGTGCAGCTGACGCGCGAGCAGGAGCACGCCTGGGAGCCCAAGGGAACCGCACAGCTCATCGATGTCAATGGCGGCCTGAACGCCGATGGCGGCGTTGCCGGTTACGACCTTGCCACGCGCTATCCCTCGAACGCCGCGCCGACGCTGGCGCTGCTGTTGACGGGACGGATCTCGCCGGATCCCGTAGTGCTTCAGATGGGCGATCGCACCGCCATCCCGCCTTATGACTACGACCACATGCGCGTTGTCGCCCACGACACACTGCCGATCGTGCGCGCCTCCTGGTTTCGCGGCGTCTCCGCGCTGCCGAACACCTTTGCGCACGAATCCTACATCGACGAGGCCGCAACCGAGGCCGGGGTCGATCCGATCGAATATCGCCTGCGTTATCTCAAGGACCAGCGCGCAGTCGATCTGGTCAATGCCGTGGCCGAGCGCGCCGGCTGGACGCCGCGACCGGCGCGCGAAGAGAAAGATGGCGAAGTCGTGCACGGTCGCGGCTTTGCCTATGCGCTCTACGTCCACGGCAAGTTTCCCGGCTATGGCGCGGCATGGTCAGCTTGGGTCGCCGACGTTGCCGTGAACAAGACGACCGGCGGCGTCAGCGTGACGCGCGTGGTTGCGGGACAGGACTCCGGATTGGTGATCAATCCGGACGGCGTGCGCCACCAGATCCACGGCAACGTCATCCAGTCGACCAGCCGCACGCTGATGGAAGAGGTCTCGTTCGAGCGTGGCGCCGTCGCGGCGCGCGAATGGGGCGCCTATCCGATCATCCCCTTCCCCGACGTGCCCAAGATCGATGTGCTGATGCTGCCGCGTCAGGACCAGCCGCCGCTCGGCGTCGGCGAGTCCGCCTCAGTGCCGAGCGCGGCGGCGATCGCGAACGCGATCTTCGATGCCACGGGCGTACGCTTTCGCGAGCCGCCGTTCACGCCCGAGCGCATCCTGAGGGGGTTGCAGGGTGACACATCGCCCGCGCCGCAGGCCCTGCCCGCGCCCGTGGTGCCGCAGCCGTCTCGCATCTGGGAGAATCCATTCGCCAAACGCGCCGGCATCCTCGCGACGGCTACAGCGGTCTGTACTGCCGTGATCGGCATCGGCGCAGCGCTACTGCCGGGCCGCGCCATCGCACCAATTGCGCGGCCCGACGCATCGGTCTATTCCGCGGCGACGATCGCACGCGGCGAGCAACTCGCCGCGCTCGGCAATTGCGCGGAGTGCCATACTACGCTTCGAGGCGCACGCAATGCCGGCGGCCGCGCGCTGGAGACGCCGTTCGGAACGATCTACAGCACGAACATCACGCCCGATGCCGACACCGGTATCGGCGCATGGTCCTATCCCGCATTCGAGCGCGCGATGCGCGACGGGCTGCACCGCGACGGACGGCAACTCTATCCCGCCTTTCCCTACCCGCATTTCGCCAAGACCAGCGAGGCCGACATGCAGGCGCTCTATGCCTACCTGATGGCGCAGCCTGCGGTACGAGCGACGCCGCCAGCGAATAAGCTCGCCTTCCCGTTCAATCTTCGGCCGCTGCTCGCGGGGTGGAATGCACTGTTTCATCGGGCCAAGGAGTTCAGACCCGATCCGGCAAGGTCCGAGACATGGAATCGCGGCGCCTATCTCGTCGAGAGTCTCGGCCATTGCAGCGGCTGCCATTCGCCACGCAACGCGCTCGGCGCCGAGCAGCGTGAGGCCTATCTCGCCGGCGGTTTTGCCGAAGGCTGGGAGGCGCCGCCACTGACCGCGCTCTCGCTTGCGCCGATCCCATGGAGCGAGGACGAGCTATTCGCTTACTTGCGCACCGGGCATTCGCGTTACCACGGCGTGGCCGCCGGCCCGATGGCGCCTGTTGTCAGGGATCTCAAAGCCCTGCCGGATCAGGACATCCGCGCGATGGCCGTCTATCTCAACTCGTTCAACCACACCGGGATGCAGGCAGAGCATACACTCTCCGCGAAGCTGGAGAGCGCAACGCAGGTCTCTGTAGCATCTTCGACCGGCGCACGCCTCTATCAGGGCGCCTGCGCGGTTTGCCACGAGGTCGGCGGCCTGCCGCTGTTCGGCAGCCGGCCCGCGCTCGCACTCAACAGCAATCTGCACAGCGCGAAGCCGGACAATCTCGTGCAAATCATCCTGCACGGCATCGCCGAGCCGGTCTCAAGCGATCTCGGCTACATGCCGGCCTTCAAGAACAGCATGAGCGACGCGCAGGTCGAGGAGCTCGTCACCTTCCTGCGCAAGCAGTTTGCGCCGGACAAGCCGGCATGGACCGGCGTGCACGAGACAGTCACACGCGCGCGCAGTTCCGTCCACTAGGCGTGCTTCTTCGCCTCCACCGGCGGCGTGCCGTGGGTGTGGAAGGACTCGATCGTCTTCAGCCCCCACGCCTGGCCTTTCTTGCGCTCCTCCTCGGTCCACACGATCGGCTTCCAGTCGGGCGCGAGAATGAGGCGCGCGCCGGCATTGGCGACTTCGACGCGGTTGCCGCCGGGCTCGTAGACGTAGAGGAAGAACGTCTGCTGGATCGCATGCTTGTGCGGTCCGGTCTCGATGTGGATGCCGTTCTCCAGGAAGATGTCGGCCGCGCGAAGAATCTCCTCGCGGCTGTCGAGCGCGTAGGTGACGTGGTGAAAGCGGCCCGGCGTGCCGGAATGATCGAGCGAATAGGCAAAATCGTAGCTCTTGTTCGACATCGTCAGCCACATCGCCGCTTCCCGGCCGTCATTCAGCACGATCTGCTCGGTGAGGCGGCAGCCGAGGTAATTCTCGAAGAACTCGCGGTTGGCCTTGATGTCGACAGCGAGGCAGTTGAGATGATCGAGACGGCGGACATTGACGCCGCGCGCGGGAAAGCGTTGCGCCTGGTTCTTCAGTGCGGGCTTCAGGTCCGGCGGAGCCTGGTACCATTCGGTCTCGTAATAGAGCTCGACGATGTGACCATCGGGATCGCGGCAGCGAAAAGTCGGCCCCTGCCCCATGTCGCCGTCGATCCAGCCGATGTCGAAGCCGGAGCCTTTCAGCGCGCCGACGCGCCGTTCCAGCGCCTGCTGGCTGCGCGCGCGCAGCGCCATGTGCTCCATGCCCGAGGTCGTCGACGCGGTGAGCTTGAGCGAATAGCGCTCGTAATCGTCCCAACCGCGCAGGTACACCGACTCGCCCTTCTGGCCGCTCACGGTCATGCCCATGACGTCGACGAAGAATTTCAGGCTCTCGTCGGGCTTGGGCGTCAGCAGCTCCATATGGCCGAGATGAGCGAGATCGAGGATCGGTTCGGGCTGCATGTTTTCCTCCAGCACAGCGAGCGATCCGCCGGGTCGGATCGCGAATCGGGCGCAGGGCGCAACGCGCTCACCCGCCCGAAGGCGGCACCGAAGCCGCCGGTTCATTTGTACTAATGTCCAAATGATTAGGTCCCGTCAACAAATCAAGCGCCTTGCTGGATCGAATGACGTCCTTCTCCTCCTCAAGCCCTGCACCCGCCGGACGGCGGGCTGGACTGGCCAGATGGTAAAATATTCCTTAATTGCTCTTGGCTCCTGGAATTGCAGCATTTCGCCGTCGTTTCTGCCCGTAAGGATGCGATGGGAACGAAGGTCATGGCCGAATTGTCGCGGATTTAACGAAGCGCCCGCACCTGCGGCTTAACCGTTTGTCCAGCGACGGCCGCGCATAGTCGGGAGCCAATCCCTCGCACCTGCCAGGTTCATTGATCGTGACATCCTTTGGACGCGTGATTTCGGTTCGCGGATCGCTCGCCCGGGTCGGGCTGCTGGCGGAAAGCCAGATGCCCATCTCGGAGGTTCGGGCGACCGTCGGCCGCTTCGTCAGTATTCGCAGCGCCAGTTCGGTCATCGTCGCGATGATCACCGAAGTATCCTGCGAGAACCTGGCGAGTTCCGACAATTACATCGCGATTGCCTCGGTCGATCTGCTCGGCGAGATCCTCAACGCCGCCGACAAGCCGAAATTCCAGCGCGGTGTCACCAATTATCCGACCATCGGCGATGCGGTGGACCTGATCACCAGCCAGGAGCTGCGCACGATCTACGCGCCGACCGGTTCGGACCAGATCAATGTCGGGTTCCTCCAGCAGGATCGCTCGGTCATCGCCTATGTCGATGTCGAGGAAATGCTGTCCAAGCATTTTGCGGTGCTGGGATCGACCGGTGTCGGCAAGTCCACCGGCGTGTCACTGTTGCTCAACGAGATCCTGAAGGCGCGCCCGAACCTGCGCATCTTCCTGCTCGACGTGCACAACGAATATGGCCGCTGCTTCGGCGACCGCGCGCTGGTGCTCAATCCGCGTAACCTGAAGCTTCCGTTCTGGCTGTTCAACTTCGAGGAAATCGTCGACGTGCTGTTCGGCGGCCGCGCCGGCGTCCCCGAGGAGCTCGACATCCTTGCCGAGGTGATTCCGCTCGCCAAGGGCGTTTATACCCAATACCAGAACGCCGATCGCATCGGCCTCAAGCGCATCGATCCGAAGCAGGTCGGCTACACCATCGACACGCCGGTGCCCTATCGCCTGGTCGATCTGATGTCGCTGATCGACGAGCGCATGGGCAAGCTCGAGAACCGCTCCTCGCGCATCATCTACCACAAGCTGATCTCGCGCATCGAAGCCGTGCGCAACGATCCACGTTACGCCTTCATGTTCGACAACGCCAATGTCGGCGGCGACACCATGGCCGAGGTCATCAGCCATCTGTTCCGCCTGCCTGCCAATGGCAAGCCGATGACGGTGATGCAGCTCGCCGGCTTCCCGGCGGAAGTGATCGACTCGGTCGTCTCGGTGCTCTGCCGCATGGCCTTCGACTTCGGCCTGTGGAGCGACGGCGTCTCGCCGCTGCTGTTCGTCTGCGAGGAAGCGCATCGCTACGCCTCCGCGGACCGCAACATCGGCTTCGGGCCGACCCGCAAGGCGGTGTCGCGCATCGCCAAGGAAGGCCGCAAATACGGCGTCTATCTCGGCCTCATCACGCAGCGCCCCGCAGAGCTCGACGCCACCATCATCTCCCAGTGCAACACGCTGTTCACGATGCGCCTTGCCAACGAGCGTGACCAGACGCTGCTGCGCGCCGCGGTGTCGGACGCCGCCGCGAACCTGCTCTCTTTCGTACCCTCGCTCGGCACCCGCGAAGTGCTGGCGTTCGGCGAAGGCGTCGCACTGCCGACGCGCTTGCGCTTCAAGGAGGTGCCGCCGCACCAATTGCCGCGCGGCGAAGCCACCATCAGCAGCGTACCGTCCGTCACCTCCGGCCACGACATGCATTTCGTCAGCGCCGTGCTCGAGCGCTGGCGCGGTGCCACCTCGCAGCGCGACGTGCCGAACGACCCGGTGTTCTCGGCCCCACCCGCCAAAATGCTCTCCAACGTCGAGGCTCCGATGTTGCAGCCCTCGATGGGGCTCGATCCGGACCGCTTCTCGCTGCTGAAGAAGCCGCTGCGGTAAAGTACTCTCGTGTCCCGGACGCGCTGCAACGCACCTGGCGTTGCGGCGCAGAGCCGGGACCTATGCTGCGCCAACTGCAATCTCGGAAACATGGGCCCCGGCTCTGCAGCGCATCGCCGAAGAGGCGCTGCGCTGCGTCCGGGGCACGGACCCTTTGAATATCGCAGCACGTTGAGACGGCCATCTGCATCGACTATGGTTGCCGACCCTAGGTCGGAATCCATGCATGACAAAAGCAGCCGCGCAACGCTTCCCCGCCCTCGATATCCTGCACCTGAGGGGACGCGTGCCAAAGACGTAACGGACAAGACATGACCGAGCTGGACTGGCCCGAAATCCTGCTGCGCCTCGGCACCGCGGCGCTCGCCGGCAGCGCGATCGGCCTCAACCGCGACCTGCACGACAAGCCGATCGGGTTGAAGACGCTCGGCATCGTCGGGCTTTCCACCGCAACGGTTGTGCTGCTCGCGGTCCAATTCGCCGAGCCCGGCAAGCTCACCGATGGGGCGAGCCGCGTGATCCAGGGCATCTTGACCGGCATCGGCTTTCTGGGTGCCGGCGTCATCGTCCAAGAGAGCGACCATTTTCGCGTGCGGGGCCTGACCAGCGCAGCCTGCACCTTTCTCGCCGCCTGTCTTGGCATCGCCTGTGGCGTCGGAGAATGGAAGATCGTCTTTGCCGCCCTGGCCTTAGCGTTCGTGCTGCTCACGGTCGGCCGCCGCATCGAGCGCTGGCTGCATCGCGCCCTCGGTGGCAAGGAAGATGAAGCGGAGACCTCGCCGAAGGCGCGACCCGAGGATGGCGGCTAGAACCGAAGCCGCCGGCCCCAAACCGGTTTTGCGGCGGCGCGCCGCGTCAGCACGCGCAATATTCCGTAAAGCAGAACAGCGGCCAGACTAATCGCCACGCGACCGAGAAAAGCCGCACGAGCCGTGCGGTCTGCTGTTGCTTCAGTTGCTGGCGTCTTGACGACCTGCTTGCGAACCGGACCGACCCTTCGGTCAGCAGCGACCCGTCGACCGCCAGATCACGCGCGCTGACGAGCACCGCATCTCCCGTCGGCATGACCTAGAGCCCACCTCGCCCTCGACATCGGAACGCAACGCTGCTTCGGCAAACGTGCAGGCGGAGAGTACTGGCCAGCCGCGACACCCATTTGCGGCAGGTCAAGCCGTGCCTGGAGCGCGATGTCACTGGCCCCGGCGAATTCCGCCTCCCCTTGCATGCCGCAAGACCTGTCCGCGAGCAGCGCGGCCGGAAACGATCGGCGTGTGACGCGCATGCGAAAAAAGCCACCAGCAGAAAAATAAAGTTCCCGTCTTACGGGAACCGAAGCGATTCCACAATCAAACACGTTTTATTAAGAATTTCGCCCCCAACTAGCACAAACACTTCGGCACAACCTCCAGAGTTTCCGTCAGGACCACGGACGGAGACGTGGCCGAGTCGTGCCTGCCAAAGGGCGCCATCTCATGAACCTGCGAGCATCCATCATCGCGACGTGCGTTGGCGCAGCATTCTTCGGGGTTGGCTACATGTGGAACTACCAGCCCGACATCGTCAATCCCGATGAAATATGGAGCATGTTTCAATCTGAGCATCGCAAAGCCAGAGCGGCGGTCTCTCGCGTGCTCATCAAGCCGCATTCAGCTCACTTCAGCGGCCTGCGAACGGTCGAGGTAGACGCTGCGAGATATGTATGCGGCGCCGTGAAAGCGATGAACAAAGGCGACCGCTATGTCGATGCCGCGTTCGTTTACACCGTCGCCGGCGACTTCGCCCGCGTCGACGACGACGGCCTGATTACGTCCCGACACTTTTCATATAAGTCGTGCCCAACCGCGGCCGACGACAGCATTGCCCGACAACAAGTGCCGATCGCACCCGGCGCGCTGGCGGTGGCCAAAGCGGTCGGGAAGGTCTTCCCTCAATCGAGCGGCGGTACAATGGAGCAACAGCTTGGCCAACTGGCCGCGCAGACGGCAGCAGTCGCGCCGGCATCGGGACGCTCTTCAGGTGCGGCCGGGACAATACCGGCGCCGACAGAGAAGCCTGCAGGTTCGGAGGTGAAAGCTGCACCGGAAAGCGAACTCAGCTGGCGTGCCGATCGGCCGCCGGCCGCATGGCCGGCGCTTCCCCCAGACCGGTGCCCGGCGAAATCGATGCAACAGCGGACGGCCGCTGAAGCCTTGGCTCTTGCGAAGGATATCGAGGCTCGATGGGAGCAATCGAGAGCATTGGAGGCTCCGACGAACCGTGTGTCGTCGGAAGAGATCACGAGAGCACGCTGCGCCCTGCTTGCGATCGCCCCGGCGGACAAGGAGTATCCGCAGGCTTGGGCAGCCTTCGTGCGACTGGGGGACATCGATCGAGAACTGGCGGGTTGAAGCCATGCGCTCGCGCGCGGCCATGCAATCGCTGCGCGGGCGGCGCGGGCGCTCTCTAATCGTCGTCCGCCGGACCGCACCAGCCGGGCAGATAGATCGCATCCTTGCTCTTGGCCGCCGACATCGCCTTCTCGAGGGCCTTGTCGAAATCGGCCTCCACCACCTTGCGCGAGACCTTTCGGCGCAGGAAGTCGGCCCACAGGAATTCGGAGAACGGCGTGGTGTCCTTGGCGAAGCCGCCCATGCGGCGGAGCTCGCCGGAAAGGCTGCGGAACGGATCGTCCTTGAGACCGGCGACCGATTTCGGCAGGTCGCGGAAGGTTCGTCGTTCGCCCCTGGCGTCATAGGGGTAGACCCAGCGCTTGTTGTCCATCACGCCCCAGAAGGCCTCGCGCTCGACCATGCGGAGATCGCCAACGACGGTCACCAGCACCTCCTTGACCCCTTCGTCGTGCAGTGCGCGGCCGAGATGATGATGGTCGATCACGTAGTAGCGCGCATCGGGGCCGTAGACGACGGGGATCATGTGCTTGCCGAGCAGATCGGCCTGCTTCTTCTTGTCGTGCTCGCGCCAGCGCTTGCGCTTCTCCTTGACCTCGCGCATGCCGACCGTCATCTGCGTCGGCCGGAGCGACAGGATCGGGACCGGATGAACTCTCGGCTCGCGCGCGTTGGTCATGGTCGAAAAGCCCTCGGATGGTCGCAACTGATGGTTCAGGTTCCCTGACTATGGCATGGGCCCTGCGACGGCAAAATGCGTTTCGGAAGGACGCGGAGATCACAAGCCGATGTAGATGCGAGCCGATATAGATGCGAATGACGGCGCCAACCGCCACAGCCCCTCTTGGCGGCCACATGTTGCTGCAACGCAATCCTCGCGTCCTGCGGCCGGTACGACGGCCGGTTCCGCGGTTCGGCACACCGGTCCATGCGCAAATAGTGCGAGCGCACGAATGCACGCGGGCATTGAGAAGATTTTCTGCAACGTGCTCGTCACCTATGCTATCTAAAATTCGCTGCTTCGGAGTGATCCTCGCGCCATGAATACCCAGCGGCCCATAAGCTCTGACGATGAGCACCGGGTGCTCCAGTTCAGGCCGCGCACCTCGCCTCCCCCGGCGCTTCACCGCGACAGCGGTACCGTGCAGCCGTTGCGCACCATCCCCGAACCGCTCGACCTGTCGCGCTACGAGCAGCCCCGCGCCGAGCCAGACGATTTCCGCCATCGCATGCTCGCCAACATCGCAGCGCTGGCCTTCACCATCGCGCTGACCGCAATCGGAATTTGGCTCGCGGTCAGCATTGCGGACCTGCGCCGGACTCAGGATTGCGTGCTGATGGGCCGTCGGGACTGCGTCAAGATCACGACGCCGCATATCTAGGCTCGATCCGCCTGTCGGCGCCGGCGGAGTGGGCTCCCGCGGGCATCCCCAGCCCCTCCCCTCGCCTGTCCGGCTCCATTGAACTCAGGGCGGCGCTCCGATATACGGGCTTCCGACCCGGCCAGAGGGGGGTTTGAGGGCGTCATCAGGGGCGCGATGCCCACCCACCGTGCCACTCTGGACAATATGACAAATATCCGCAATATATCAAAGGCTTAGTGATGTCCTCCACATTCGATCAGGTCGCCACGATCATCGCTGAAACCTGCGACATCCCGCGCGACACGATCACCCCCGATAGCCATGCCATCGACGATCTCGGCATCGACAGCCTCGATTTCCTGGACATCGCGTTCGCGATCGACAAGCAGTTCGGCATCAAGCTGCCGCTGGAAAAATGGACCCAGGAGGTCAACGACGGCAAGGCGACGACGGAGCAGTATTTCGTGCTGAAGAACCTGTGCGCCCGCATCGACGAACTGGTTGCGGCCAAGGGCGCGACCGCCTAAGCGCGCGGCCATGCAACTCGAATACTTCCACATGATCGATCGCATCGTCGACCTCAAGGTCGACGAGAAGACGATTGTCGTCGAAGCGCAGGTCCCGAAGGAGAGCACCGTCTTCGAAGGGCACTTCCCGGGTTACCCATTGATGCCCGGCGTGCTCCTGATCGAATCGATGGCGCAGGCCTCGGGCTGGCTTCAGCTCGGCGTGTTCAAGTTTGAGCGCATGCCGATCCTTGCCGCCGTGAAGGAGGCCAAGGTCCGCGGCTCGGTCTATCCCGGCGATCTCATGAGCATCGAGGCGAGCCTTGTCTATGAAGGCTCCGGCTATGCCATGACCGAAGCCAAGATCAGGGTCGGCGGCAAGCTGCGCGCCAATTCGGCGCTCACCTTCACGCTGATCCCCTTCCCCAATGCGGATATGCGCGGCTACATGGACGCGTTCGCCAAGCGCATCGGCTTCCCGCAACAGGCCGTATCGCCATGATTGAGACTGCTTCGAAGCCCGGCCAGACTGAAGTCTGGATCACCGGCATTGGGCTTGCCACTTCGCTCGGCGAGGGCCTGGACGCCAACTGGGCCGCGCTTCAGGAGAAGCGCATCAATGTCGACGAGAAGGGCTTTGCACCCTACATCGTGCATCCGTTGATGCCCGTTACCTTCGACAGCCAGATCCCCAAGAAGGGCGACCAGCGCCAGATGGAAGCCTGGCAGCGCATCGGCACCTATGCCGCGGGCCTTGCGCTCGATTCAGCCGGAATCAAGGGCAACAAGGACATCCTGTCGAAGATCGACATGGTGGTCGCCGCCGGCGGCGGCGAGCGCGATCTCAACGTAGACACCGGCGTCCTGACGGCCGAGGCCAAGGGGGCGAACGCGCCCGGTTTCCTCAATGAACGGCTGATGGGCGATCTACGGCCGACGCTGTTCCTGGCCCAGCTCTCCAACCTGCTCGCCGGCAACATCGCCATTGTGCATGGCTTAGGCGGCACCTCGCGCACCTTCATGGGCGAAGAGGTCGCCGGCGCCGATGCCGCCCGCATTGCGCTTGCGCGCATCGCCTCGGGCGAGAGCGACATCGCGCTGGTCGGCGGCTCGCACAATGGCGAGCGCAAGGATCTGATGGTCCTCTATGAATTCGGCGATTTCAACCTGAAGGACAAATTCGCTCCCGTGTGGGCACGCAAGGACCACGCCGGCTTCGCGCTCGGCTCGGCCGGCGCGTTCCTGGTGCTGGAGTCGAAGGCGCATGCGCAAGCGCGCGGTGCAAAGCCATTCGCAAGACTGTCGAGCGTCGTCGCCGACCTCGCCCGGCGCAAGCAGCCCGGCGACATGGCCGCGACGCTGGAGCAGCTTTGGGCCAAGCTGCCCAAACGCGAGGGCAAGGGCGCGATCATAACGGGCGCGACCGGTGCGGAGCCCGCAACCTCGGAAGAGCGCGGCTTCCTGAAGGCTCACGCCGACTTCCCGGTACGCTCGACCGGTACGATGTTCGGCCACACCATGGAGACGCAATTCCCGCTCGGCATCGCACTCGCCGCGCTGTCGATCTCGCGCGGCGCGCTGTTCCCGCCGAACGACTCCACGGGCACCGAGATTGAAATGCAAGGAGCGCCCACCCAGATCGTGGTGGTGGGAGCTGGACACTGGCGCGGCGAAGGCATGGCGCTGGTCGAGGCAGTTGGCTAGCTCACCCGGGGGGATCGACATGACTGCACCACGCGACAAACTCGGGCGCCCCGTCGTCGTCGTCACCGGCATGGGCATCATGACCTCGCTCGGTGCCGGCAAGACCGACAATTGGGCGAAGCTCGTCGCCGGCGAATCCGGCATCCGCACCATCACGCGCTTTCCGGTCGACGGCCTGAAGACCACGATGGCCGGCACCGTCGATTTCGTCAGCGTCGATCCGTTCTCTTCCACCGGCCTGTCCGAACGGATGGCTGAGCTGGTGACGCAGGAAGCGCTCGAGCAAGCCGGCATCGGCGCCAAGTCCGATTTTCCGGGGCCCCTCTTCCTCGCGGTCGCACCGGTCGAGGTCGAATGGCCGCAGCGCCGCGAGCTCGGCCGCGCCGTCGGCAAGCCCGACTTCACCTATGACGATCTCTTGCGCATCTCCGGCGGCGGCAAGTACAGCGCCTATCACCACCGCTTCATGTTCGGCTCGGTGGCCGCGCATCTCGCCGAGACCTTCGGTACCAAGGGTTCGCCGATCTCGCTGTCGACGGCCTGCGCCTCGGGCGCGACGTCGATCCAGCTCGGCGTCGAGGCGATCCGCCGCGGCGAGACCGACGCCGCGCTGTGCGTCGCGACCGACGGCACGGTCAATCCTGAAGCCATGGTGCGCTTCTCGCTGCTCTCGGCGCTGTCGACCCAGAACGATCCGCCCCGGGCGGCCTCCCGTCCCTTCTCCAAGAACCGCGACGGCTTCGTCATGGCCGAAGGCGCCGGCGCGCTCGTGCTCGAGAGCTACGAGGCCGCCGTCGCGCGTGGGGCAAAAATCCTCGGCGTGATCGCCGGCTGCGGCGAGCTCACCGATTCGTTTCATCGCACCCGCTCCTCGCCCGACGGCAAGCCGATCATCGGCTGCATGAACAAGACTCTGGCCGATGCCGGCATGACGCCGGACCAGATCGACCATATCAACGCGCACGGCACTGCGACGCCGGAGAACGACAAGATGGAGTTCAACACGACGTCGGCCGTGTTCGGCGAGCTCGCGCAGAAGATTCCCGTAACGTCCAACAAGTCGATGGTCGGCCACACTATCTCGGCGGCCGGTGCGGTCGAGGCGATCTTCTCGCTGCTCACGCTCGAGCACCAGCGCATTCCGCCGACGATCAACTACGAGACCCCGGACCCCACGATCCTGTTCAACGTGGTCGGCAACAAGGCGTGCGATGCCCGCGTCACCGCGGTGATGTCGAACTCGTTCGGCTTCGGCGGCCAGAACGCCTCGCTGATCCTGACCCGCGAACCGGCCTGACCGAACGCATGGCGCTGCTTCCGGCGAGGACGAAGGCCCGCGCGCGGGAAGCTGCCAAGTCGATCGGCGGAAGCCTGATCGGCGCGGCCACCGTCGGCATGCTGCGCACCACGCGCTATTTCGACCCGGTCAAGACCTCGGATTTCTTCGCGCGCGTCACCAGGACGATCGGCCCGCGCCTGCGCGAGCATCGCATCGGCCGCGCCAACCTCACCGCCGCCTTTCCCGAGAAGTCTGCGGTGGAGATCGAACAGATCCTGATGGGCGTGTGGGACAATCTCGGACGCGTCGGCGCCGAATTCGCCCATATGGACCACGTCTGGGATTACGATCGTGCCCACCCGGAAACCAGCCGGATCGAATTGCCCCAGAGCAGCATCGAACGATTCGACCGCATCCGCGAAGACGGCAAGCCGGCGCTGATCTTCGCCGCGCATCTCGCCAACTGGGAATTGCCTGCGCTCGCCGCCGTTGCGCACGGGCTGGACACTGCGATCCTCTATCGCCGGCCGAACATCGCGTCTGCCGATCGCATCATCCAGGAAATGCGACAGGTCAATATGGGCACGCTGATCCCGGCAGGTCGCGACGCGCCGCTACGGCTCGCACAGGCGCTGAAGGACGGCAAGCACGTCGCCATGCTGATCGACCAGTATCTGACCGGCGGCGTCGAGGTTACCTTCTTCGGCCGCAAGACCCGCGCCAATCCGATGCTGGCGCGCCTGCTCCGCCAGGTCGAATGCCCGATCCACGGCGTGCGCATCATCCGCCTGCCCGGCTTTCGCTTCCGCGCCGAGCTGACGGAAGAAATCCAGCCGGTGCGCGATGCCGAAGGCAAGATCGACATCCAGGGCACGACCCAGACCGTCACCAACGTGGTGGAAAGCTGGGTGCGCGAGCATCCGGAGCAGTGGTTGTGGCTGCACCGCAGGTGGCGGTAGGCGCTGCGCCGTCTCCGCACTGGCTAGGCTTGTCACGGCCGGCCTAGCCGCGGTCTCAACCGACAATTTTCGCGGGAACCTGCAGGCAAAGCACTGCTTCGCTTCGTGCGTTGAGCTGGAGGCTAACCCTTGGGCCATCGCACCCACGAGCTAGACAACACCGTGGAGAATAGACTCCGCGTGTGCCGTAGTTCAATCTGATATAACTCTGACAAATTGCTGCGTAGTCGAATGAGCTGGCCGCTCATCATCAGTGCTGCTGCGCCAGACGTGAGCATATCGTTGTCTCCCAAGATGAGACTTCACGATGTCGAACGCTCTCTTTGTAGCCAACACAACACTTCCTCGTCCGCGAACTGAACGGTCAGCGCCATAGCGTGCAACCCCTCCGTCACGCCACCAAATGGTCTGAACAGCAATAGCACCAGTATTGTCGGTGTATGCGAACGGATTACCGGGATGATGGCTGAGTCCAACCTGCGCGGCCAAGTTTGGGCATAGCACGAGCAAGTTGTCCGGAATTGATCCGGCAATATCTTCGCGAACGCAAGCTATACCGCCGTCAGCAATCCCCTCATATCTCTTTACTAACCCGTCCATAACCTCGATCATCGGCAAATCGGCAAGTCCGACGAGGAACTCGCTAGCCAGGACCGGCTCATCGCGTCTTAGCAATAATCGCGTCTCTATCCGTTTGTGTCGGTAGGAAATTCGATCGAACTCGGCAACGCTTGCGACTATGACTATATCATCGTCGAGCGAAGGCCATGTTGCTGCGCTTTCGCCTGCTTCTCGCCAAGCCGCCACTTCGTCCGTTCCAAACGCACTGCTAATTAGTGACCTCTTTATGAAGCGAGGCCTTGGTTGGGCTTCGAACGTTCGCATGAGATAAGCCGGGCCGCCGGCTTCGCTCGCAAGCTGAGGAAGAGCCGGCAGATAGCATTCTCCTGCGCTTGCCAGCTCGCAGCATAGTTGTCGAAAGGCACGAAGAGCGGCCACCACTGGAAGACGTCGATAAGTCGCCTGAAGCTCGAGGCGCCGTAGAGTACGATTGCGTGCTTCAACGGCTTCTGGCCCGAAACAGACTCGCCCCCCATTGCGACGCATGAACTCCCCGGTCCTCCGCCGCAAAGTAGAAAGGTCAAACCGCGAGGCAACGCTCAACAGCCTTAGAGGGCGCCGCAGCGGCCACGTCCAAGAATGGTAATCTTCAGTCCAAAGTCCTGCGCTAACTTCCGAATATCCGCTTGGCTTATCAAATGCGTCAGCTTGCGTGTCTTCCGGAAACTTCAAGGAATAATAGGCTGGGAGTGGTCGATCAGGTAGGTCCAGCTCAATTCCAAGAAACTCTCCTAGCCGAGCAGCCAACATCACTAAGGCAACATCGTCTTCTTGAACCATCCGTTGGGCGAGCAAGACGAGGTCTTCCCGCAGCGCCGTGCAATCTCGGGACTCCCATGCAATTCGCACCGCGTCCAACTTTAAGTCACCCTCGCCCCGCCCCAACCTTTCAAGGAGCTTTCGAAGAATCTGCGGCCCTGTTCTTGAAGAATCAGCGAGGTCTTGCGCGGCTAGGCGGCATTGCCAAGACATGTCATGAAGCACGAAACTCAGCCCATCGAAGATGAAGTTAGCGAGCAGTTCGTCGTCGCTCGTCTGGCCTTGCACCTCCAATTCCTTGCCCGATTGATAGTCGCGAAATTGTTGTAGATGATCCGCTAGCGTGTCCCACATCCCGCTCCAAGACGGACGAGGTGACAGTAGTTCAAAAATATCGACTAAGCTCGGCAAGAGGGAGACGGTCCACTCCCGCCCATGCGCTAGATCTTGCGCAAACAGATCAAATGCTCTGACTTTTGCGGCTTCTCCTTCGAGTGCGACCAAGAAGCTGTAAAGCCGAAATTTGGCACCGCTTTGCCAACTTCCCCAAGAACCATGCTCAACAGCTTTCGCCTCAAGCTTGTGCCGCAAGGTCTGAACATACTCCAGGTCGCCGGCCGATAGCGCCGCAAGGGCGACAGCATGCAACGCCCTATCGTTTTCAGCAATGACAGGCAATAATGCAGTACGCTTTAAGAGATCCAGCGTAGCGCCGGGAGCCAGACGAAGAAAGGCGTCCACGGCACGGTAGGTATTGCGATCCCCCGCTTTGGATACTAGTTCTGGAAGTTCTTCCAGCGAGGCTGCGCCAACGAACGGATCGTCATCTGACGATGAACCAGCGCCCAGATCATCTTCCGACTTCCATCTCTCAAGAACAGCCTCGGGGACGGTGAGACCATATCTTATTACCACATCGTTGAGACGATTAAGCAGCGGCCGGCGCAAGGCGACATCGGCATCCGTTTCAATACATCTAACCGAGTGACCAAGAATGCGCCTCCTATCGGCAGAGGGCGCGACCTCTAGCAGTTTGGAAAGAATCTCATCATCAAGATCACCCATAAACGGGATTGCTAGGCGTGAGAAAATACACTCGCACTCGAACGCAATAGAGGCATTGCGCTGTGCAACACCGAGCAGCACCCCGCCAAGAACAGAGGGCCACTCCAACAAGCCACTCTCCTGAAGCTGTTTGCTAACAGCATCACCAAGCTCAGGACTGCATCGCGACGCTTCGATTAGATGATCCACCGCAACACGACCGGCGGCTCCTCGTCCCACGGTGTCGGATAACCCGCTAAGCAAACGACTAAAGAATCTGATGCGCGTCTCCGCTCCGTTCGGATCTTCTGCACACGCGCGCCGGTATAGATCGCGCCATAGCTCATACTGCCCGTCCTTCTTCGCCGGGGCGATGATGCCGAGCGTGTGTTCGTATACATTCTCAAGAAGTTCTTTTGCCCGGTCTAAGGCACCTATGGTCGCGAAGGCTTCCGCCGCTTCAGCAACGTTCTGCACGTACTCTTCCGGCGTTTGCTCACCGCCGAACTTGGCGATTACTTCGAGCCTCATCGTTGCGGCCGCGGTGCTACGGTCGATGTCGTAAACCCCAAACGTATACGCCTTCCGGAACTCTGCGCCTCTGAGCAAGCCTGCGCCTGCCCGCGCTAACAATGCATCGATTTCTGCAACCGTCCGCTCCAACGCAGCCTTCCCATGAAGGTGTGCAGTGTAAATTACAATCCTTGCGACTCGCCCAAGCGACTTTTCGAGTTTCCAGCGTTCCGAGTCAAAATTACCGCGGGAGGGCTCTACTTGTATAAACGCCAGCAATTCGCCCAACTCGCGCCAAACCACTTCCGGCGCCTTCTGCTTGCCAGCGAATCCCTCAGCGGCCAACCTACCGATGTCTTCCAACTTCCGTTGAAATGCCGCAAACATTACTGAAGATGGATAGCTGCGAGCGGAGGGAGCCTTCCCCAGGACCGCTTCGATGAATGCGTACCTAAAAACAGACCGCGTTTCTCTGTCGCCGCGCTCGCTAAAGCTATCGCGATCATAGACAGGAGTAACCAACCCCTCGAAGTATCTGAGGGCCGAAGCTGGATCCGCTAGATTCAGGGATAGCAATGCCGCGCTCTGTCGCCGGTCCTCCGAAAGCCTCTCGGTATCCATGCACGCTGCAGCAAGATGTATTCTAGCCGCATTATCATCGCCAAACGCAACCGCCTGTTCAGCAGCATTTATCCGAAGTGCTGACTGCATCGATTCCGGCACTAAGAGTGACTCGATCGTAGACTGAAATGACGCTACCGATCCATTCTCAGAAGCATGGCAGGCAGCAATAAACCTGAGGCGGTCTCTGATTTCGTCGAGCGAATGCTCCCCTATGGCCGCGCCCCCGCGCAAACGCAGGCGCCCGAGTGCGGCGAGCAAATGACGGGGCTCTCGGAACACCAATGCACGTTCGGCCCACTCCAATAAATCGTCATCCAAACGAAAGTCATCGACAGTTTCTGCGCCATACAGCTTATTTGCGGGCTCCAGCTCCTCGAAGAGAGCTCGCGCATCATCGATTCGACCCGCAGCGAGGTATGCATCAACCAGCCTGAAGGATGCAGGAACCGTGAGATTGACATCGTTAACAAGCACCCTTGCTCTTTCGAGATTACCGATCGCAATGTAAGCGTCTAGAAGGGCATCGACGGCAATCGAAGATGAACGCGTTTCGATTTCGTGGCGCGCGAGAATAAGCTCAAAGAGCTTTTCTGCGTTGCGAGTCTCCGCACACGCTGCGAACGCAAGACGAATGTCATCCTGAATGTCTCGTGAATTGCGGCCCGCGATAAAGTGCCCCCTAAAGCGCGCAGGGGTCGCAAGGGCCAACACTTCGGCCCTATCTCTTGCGCGTGCACGATACCTTAGTTCGAGCCACCGTTGCGGGTCTGTGTCGCCACATCCCCTCGCCATATGTGCCAGACAACGATAGCGCCGGCGCAAAAGCTCGTCGTCGCGTCGGCCGAACCGCACGTTGGTCTTATCAAGCAAGAACAGCCGAAAGCTATTGTGAAAGATTGAGATTCGGGCGATCTTGTCCATTCTTAACAGGTGACCTGCGGTCTTCCAGGCGGCGTCAGTGCCGTTCATTCCGACGAGCTTATCCAACTCGACTGCTGCGATGGAGCCCTCAACCAAAGATATATACGCCAGTGCATCTCTTGCCTCCGTGGCGTTGGCCAGCTCGTTCCATGCACGTTCGTAGAACGCGTTTAGATCTTTCCCCGGTTCAAAATCCTTCGATAAGATCGTTTCCGCTTCGTCTTCCGAAGCAGTAGTGAGAGCCGCAATTAGATAGCGTGCCGCAAGTGGATGGCCGCCCGAAGCCTCGTAAAAGCGATTGAGATCAACTCCTGTCGGTAAACTAGCTAGCTTAGCCAACTCCAAGATGCTTTGTTTTGGTAAGGGAGCAATATCAAACCGCCGCCCCACTTCGCTAGCCTGGGTGATTACACTAGGCGGAAGACCCTCCAAGTTTAGCTTCTGGCTACCAAGCAGGATCAAAATGCCTGCCGGAATTGCATTGGGCAGTGGCAACTCTGTTAGTAGCGACCGGCTCGGCCTTTCCTCCCTTGGAACATGGTCGAGGCCATCGATCACAATAATCGTCTTCACTTCGTCCCGTTGATATCGAAGCGCCGCGGCCGCTAGCAGCCTTTCAAACTGTGATCGAAGCTCGGATAAATTGTCACCTGGGAATATGCGTTGTCCGACGTCCAGATCACTGAGTTGGCTGACCACGTCGTGAAGAAAATCGAGCGCCTCAGCCCGACCCAGGCCATGCCCTTCGTCTGGCACAAAGGCGAGGTACCGAAGGATGGCCGCCTTGGGAGTTGGCAAAAGGCTGGTTTGTAACAACGTTGATTTTCCGCTGCCGGGGCGGGCCAAGCAGGCTAAGATACCCTTTCTCCAACGAACTGAGCGCGAGCGAAAGAGCGTCCTCGGTGGTCGGGTTTGATTGCACGGCGGAATCAATAGGAAAGATGTGCGAATGGACAAGGCTCTTAGGCTCCCGCCACTTGAGCCTTTCGAGCAATTCGGTGACCAACCAGCGGTCCTTGTCTGCTTCGTCGGCGACCAAACCGGGCAACAACGCCGTCAGGCGGTCGATCCGTTGCTGGTCGTAGAGCGTCGCCGGCAAAGCGCCCGCGCCAACTCGCGTTGCGCCACATTGAAATTCGACCGATTGCCAAAAGGCTGTGAACTCTGAATCGGTCAATCCACTCGCGCGCTGCAAATCTTTCCAAAATTTACCGAATGCCGTGCGGGCCCAGTCCTCCGAGGACCATTCTCTATGGTGCGCTTGGTGTGTGCGATAGAACGCAGCCGATGAAGCTTTTGGTCGGTCTCTCTCCGCCAACGTATCAGTTGGGCGAGGAATATCGGCTGTTAGAAAGATCAATTCAATTGCGTAGCCCGGATGTTCAGCGCGCAAGTTCTGCCACGCGGCCACGAGTCTCTGCAGCAGTTTGTCAGCGCCGAGAAGAACAGTATCAAAACTGAAGGACTCTGGATCGCGTTTAGATTTTATCTGATAAGCGATGACTCGGTCCGGAAGTCCCAAAACGACATCGTCAAAGGAGGCGGCAGACCGATCCGCTAAACCCACCCAAGCAAGTTCTCCCGAACAAATTCGCTCATAGATGGCCCGTGCGGCAATAGCGTACTGGGAAACGTAACCGCGGATGGCGCGGCGTTCTCCTTCTCCCGAGGTGGCCGACTCGATTGATTTCATGCGAGAAAGGATAAGTCGGCTTTGGTGCTACAACCAGCGGTTTTCCAACACTAGCTTATCCGATGAGAAATGCGCTGGTTGCGGGCGATCCGACATTGTCGGGGCAAGCATGGTCGTCCTGTAAATTCTACGATGCTTGCATTCTGCCAGTGTTTTGCCCGACGAGTCAAAATGGCCGGAGGCTGACGAGGTTAGGCGCGTACGGCTTATCCATGTCCGATTTCGCGCTGCTCGCACGGGCTTCGGTTCGCTGCGCCCGCACGTCAATTAGGCCAAGTCCCGCCAGGGCTTAAGCACCGCCACCGCCGGCAATTCAGCGGAGGCGGTTCTACTGTGCATGGGGTTGTTTTGCAGAAATGAGTTGCGGGGGTGAGCGCGGAACGCCTATCGTCCCGTCTTCACCCTGGTCCAGAGCCGGTTGATGATCCGCTGCGTCGCCGGCTCGCGCGCCGTGATGACGAACAGCTTTGCGAGCGTCGCCTCGTCCGGATAGATGTTCCTGTCGTTCAGGATTTTCGGATCGACCAGCTTCTGGCTAGCCAGGTTGCCGTTGGCGTAGGACAGGAAGTCCGAGTTCTTGGCAGCGACGTCCGGCCGATAGAGATAGTTGATCAGCTCGTAGGCTTCCTTGACGTTCTTGGCGTCCGCGGGGATCGCGAGATTGTCAAAAAACATCTGCGCGCCCTCTTTCGGGATCGTGTAGCCGATCTCGATGCCGCTTTTGGCCTCGGCGGCGCGGGCGCGAGCCTGCATGATGTCGCCGGACCAGCCGACCACGAAGCAGATTTCGCCGGTCGCAAGCGCGCTGAGATATTCTGACGAGTGAAACTTGCGCACGAAGGGGCGAACCCTTGCGACGACGTCGGCGGCCTTTTCGAGATCGGCCTGCTTGGTCGAGTTCGGATCAAGGCCGAGATAGTTCAGCGCCGCCGGAAAGATGTCGTCGGCGGAGTCGAGCATGTGGACACCGCAGTCCTTGAACTTGGCGAGATTCTCCGGCTTGAAGACGATGTCCCAGCTGTCGATCTTCGCATTCGGCCCGAGGATCTGCTTCACTTTGGCGACGTTGTAGCCAATGCCCGTCGTGCCCCACATGTAGTTCGCGGCGTAGACATTGCCGGGGTCGTAGGTCGCCAGGTGCCTGGTCACCATCGGCCAGGCATTGGCGAGGTTCGGCAGCTTCGACTTATCGAGCTTCTGGAAGATGTTGGCCTTGATCTGACGCTGCAGGAAATACGCCGTGGGCACCACGACGTCGTAGCCGGACTTGCCGGCCAACAGGCGCGTCTCCAGCGTCTCGTTGGCGTCGAAGGTATCGTAGACCACCTTGATGCCGGTCTCCTTGGTAAAATTCTCAAGGACGTCCGGCGCCATGTAGTTGGACCAGTTGTAGAAGTTGACGACCCGCTCCTCCGCACTTGCAGAAGCGGACAACAACGTCAGTGCGGCGGCAATGGCAAAACCGATACAAAGCCTCGCGCGGCTGACGTTCGTCATCCTGAGCTACCTCTTGCGCCCACGCACGGCGTCCGACAGCCGCTCCAGCGCGGTGTCGAGGGTCTCGTCCTTCTTGGCGAAGCAGAAGCGCACCACCGAGGTCACCGGGTCCTGCTCGTAGAAGGCCGACACCGGAATCGCCGCCACCTTGTAGTCCTTCACGATGCGCCAGCAGAACTCGGTATCGCTCTCGTTGAGCCCGAGCGGCGACAGGTCGACGGTGAGGAAGTAGGTGCCTTGCGACTTCAGCACGGGAAAGCCGAGGCTCTCCAGCCCACTGGTCAGGCGGTCCCTGCTCCGCGCCAGATCCTTGCGCATCGACAGAAAATACTCATCCGGCTTGCCGAGGCCGTAAGCGACGGCGGCCTGCAGGTTCGGCGCGGTGGTGAAGGTCAGAAACTGGTGAACCTTGGCCGCGACGCGGAGCAGCGGCGGCGCAGCGCAGACGAAGCCGATCTTCCAGCCGGTCAGCGAGAAGATCTTGCCGGCCGAGCCGACCTTGATGGTGCGCTCGCGCATGCCGGGGATGGTGATCAGCGGAATGTGCTTGTGCTCGTCGAAGGTGACATGCTCCCAGACCTCGTCGCAGATCGCGATGGCGTCGAACTCCTGGCAGTAGCGCGCGAGCAGCTCAAGATCCTCGCGCGGATAGACCACCGCTGACGGATTCAGGGGGTTGTTGAAGAGCACCGCCTTGGTCTTTGAATTGAACACGCTTTTCAGCATGTCCTCATTCAGCCGCCAGTGCGGCGGTTCGAGCCGCACGAGGCGCGGAATGCCGCCGGCCTGGCGGATGATCGGCAAATAGGAATCATAGACCGGCTGGAAGCACACCACCTCGTCGCCGGGCTGGACCACCGCGAGGATCGCCGAGGTCAGCGCCTCGGTGCCGCCGGAGGTCACCATCACCTCGCTCATCGGATCGAGCTTGAGGCCGTGCCAATGGCCGTAATGGGTCGCGATTGCCTGGCGCAGCTCCGGCAGCCCCATCATCGAGGGGTACTGGTTGTAGCCGTTCAGCGAGGCGTCGGCCGCGGCGCGGCGGATGTCCTCCGGACCCGGATCGTCAGGAAAACCCTGGCCGAGATTGATGGCGGCATTGTCGCGCGCGGCCTGCGACATCGCCTCGAAGATGGTGACGGGAAGGTCGGCGAAGACCTTGTTCAGGGACGAGCTCTTGGACATCGGGCCGATCAGCCACCGACCTTGCTGGGAAGCCCCGCCGCCTTCCAGCCCAGCATGCCGCCGGCCAGATGCTTGTCGTAAGGCAGGCCCGCCGCCTGCGCCGCGAGCGAGGCCGTCACCGAGCGCTTGCCCGAGCGGCAGGCGAACACGACCTCTTTGCCGGCCGGATCGGGAATCGCCTTGGGATCGAAGGTCGAAAGCGGCACCACGACGCCGTAAGGATAGGCCTCGGCCTGGACCTCGTTCGGCTCGCGGACGTCGACCAGCAGATAGCGGCCTTCCGCGACACCCCTGGAGACCTCGTCCGGGCTCAGATCCTGTACCTGGTTTGCCACATCATCCTCCAACGTCGCGCCTTCCAGCCGGGTCTCTTCCGGCCGGCGGCAACCTCGCCTCTCGGCGCACGAAAATCAAGCGCTACAAAGGCTTGAGCTCAGCGGCGCAAGTTAAAGCTAAATCGCAGCGACTTGAAGCGCGACCTTCAAATGGAGGATCAGATCGCCACCTGGGTGCCGACCTCGACGACGCGGCCAGAGGGGATCTGGAAGTAGTCCGTGGCGTCGTTGGCGGAGCGGCTGAGCGAGATGAACAGCCGGTCCTGCCAGCGCGGCATGCCGGAATGGGCGGCGGGCTTCAGCGCGCGGCGCGACAGGAAGAACGAGGTCGACATGATGTCGAACTGCCAGCCGAGCTTGCGCGCGATCGCCAGGGCCTTCGGCACATTCGGCGATTCCATGAAGCCGAACTTCAGCGTCACCTTGGAGAAGGTCGGGCTGATCTGCTCCAGCTTCACGCGCTCCGCCGGATCGATCCGCGGGGTCTGCGCCGTCTCAATGGTGAGAATGACGTTCTTCTCATGCAGCACCTTGTAATGCTTCAGACTATGCATCAGCGCGGTCGGCGCGCTGAGCGGGTCCGAGGTCAGGAACACGGCGGTGCCGGGCACCCGCTGCGGCGGCCGCTTCTCCAGCATCGCCACGAGATCTGCGAGCGGGAACTCGAGCTTGCGCGACTTCTCGAACAAAAGCCGGCTGCCGCGCCGCCACGTGTACATCAGGATGATCATGAGCGCGCCGAGCGCCAGCGGCACCCAGCCGCCCTCGAACACCTTGAGCAGGTTCGCGGTCAGGAAGGTCAGGTCGAGGAACAGAAACGGCGCAATGAGGGCAGCAGCTGCGATCGGCGACCACCGCCAGACTTTCCAGATCACGACAAAGCCCATCATGGCCGTGACCACCATGGTTCCAGTGACCGAGATGCCATAGGCCGACGCCAACGCGCTGGAAGAACGGAACAAGAGCACCATCAGGATCACGGCAACCAGAAGGAGCTGGTTGATGCGGGGGATGAAGATCTGTCCGGAATGGGCTTCCGACGTATGGCGAATTTCGAAGCGCGGCAGCAGGCCGAGCTGGATCGCCTGACGCGTCAGCGAGTAGGCGCCGGTGATGACGGCCTGACTCGCGATGACCGCGGCCAAAGTCGCAAGTACGACCATGCTCCCGCGGATCCAGCCTTGCGGAAACAACTGGAAGAACGGGCTCACGATCGCCCCTGGGTCATCCAGGACGAGCGCCCCCTGCCCCAGATAATTCAGCGCCAGCGCCGGCAGCACCACAAATAACCAAGCTGTTTGGATCGGCCGCTTGCCGAAATGGCCGAGATCGGCATAGAGCGCTTCGGCACCGGTGACCGCCAGGAACACGGCGCCCAATGTCACGAAGCCGATGATGCCGTGGTGGATCATGAAAGTCACGGCGTAGAGCGGGTTCAGCGCGAACAACACCTGCGGCTGCCGGATGATCGGACCCACCGCCGCCACCGCGAGCACTGCGAACCAGACGCACATCACCGGACCGAAGAACGCCGCGACGCGGGCTGTGCCACGCGATTGCACGGCGAACAGGCAGACCAGGATCACCACGGTCAGCGGAACGATGTAAGGCTCGAATGTCAGCGTGATGTCCTTCATGCCTTCCAAGGCCCCCAGGACCGAGACCGCCGGGGTGATCACGGCATCGCCGTAGAATAGGGCGCCGGAGATGGTGCCGAGCAGGACGATGGTGGCCCCGCGGGTACCGACCGCGCGCTGGGCCAGGGCCATCAGCGCCAGCGTGCCGCCCTCGCCGTTGTTGTCGGCGCGGAGCAGGATCACGACGTATTTGAGCGTCACAACGACGATCAGCGCCCACAGGATCAGGGAGAGGACGCCGAGCACGGCTGCCATCGTCGGTACGCCGTCGGCGCCCGAGGCGGCCATCACCGCCTCGCGGAAGGCGTAGAGCGGGCTGGTGCCGATATCGCCATAGACGACCCCGATGCTGCCGAGGGTGAGCGCACCGAAACCGGCGGTGGTATGGGCATCGCCATGCCCATTGGCCGCCACCGTTTCCGGGGCGGAAATCGCTACGTCACTTGTCATGGGAGAGCCCAATGGCCTCTGAAATGCTTCACTGCACAACGGCGGAAGAGCGCGCGGCTTATAGTCCTGCGCTGCCGGCATAGCCTAGCCCGATTTCGGGCCCTTGCTATGCAATTTCGCATAGCTAAGCGGCTGCGCTCAGATAGTCACTTGGGTTCCGACTTCAACCACCCGTCCGGTGGGAATCTGGAAATAGTCGGTGGCATCGTTGGCAGACCGGCTGAGGGCAATGAACAAATGGTCCTGCCACAGCGGCATACCCGCTTGCGCCGAGGCCTTGAGCGAGCGGCGCGATACGAAGAACGACGTCGACATGATGTCGAACTGCCAGCCCTGCTTGCGCGCGATCGCCAGCGCCCGGGGGACATTGGGCTGCTCCATGAATCCGAAGCGCAGCCGCACCTTGGAGAATTTCTCACCGATCTTTTCCATGCGGAACCGCTCCGACAGGTCGACTCGCGGGGTCTGGGCCGTCTCGATGGTCAGAATCACATTGTGCTCGTGCAGGACCTTGTTGTGCTTCAGATTGTGCAACAACGCGGTCGGCACGAAGGCGGGATCGCTGGTCAGGAACACGGCCGTGCCCTTGACGATGTGCGGAGGCCGCTTCTCCAGACTCTTGATCAAATCGTCGAGCGGGACCTCGATGCGGCGCGTCTTCTGGATAAGGATTGCGGTGCCGCGGCGCCAGGTCCAGATCGTCCCTGCCATCAAGACGCCGAACAGCAACGGGACCCAGGCACCCTCGAGCAGCTTCAAGAGATTGGCGCTGAAGAAGGTCATGTCGACCACGACGAGCGGCATGATCACCGCCGCCGCGGTCGCGGCGCGCCAATTCCACAGCTTCCAAATGATGATGAAGCCCATGATGCCATCGGCAACCATGGTGGTGGAGACGGCGATGCCGTAGGCCGAGGCCAGATTACTGGAGGTGCGGAACAGCAGCACAAGCAGCAACACGCCGATCAGGAGCAGCCGGTTGACCCGCGGCAGGTAGATCTGGCCGGCGTGGGACTCGGAGGTATAGCGCACCGCGAAACGCGGCAGGAGACCGAGTTGCACCGCCTGATAGACCAGCGAATAGGCACCCGTGATCACGGCCTGGCTCGCGATCACGGTGGCCGCGGTCGCCAATCCCACCAGCGGCAGCACCAGCATCTCGGGCACCATACGGTAGAATGAATTCTCGAGCGTGCCGGGATGGGCCAGCACCAGCGCGCCTTGGCCAAAATAATTGATCAGCAGCGCCGGCAAGACAAAGAACAGCCAGGCCGACTGGATCGGCTTGCGGCCGAAATGGCCGAGATCGGCATAAAGCGCCTCGCCTCCCGTGACCGCGAGGAACACAGCCCCGAGCGTCACCAGTCCGATCGTCCCGTGTGACAGCAGGAATTGAAGCGCATAGTAAGGGTTGATCGCTGCCAACACTGAGGGGTCGTCAGCGATGTGAATGGCACCCATGACCGCCAGACAGGTGAACCAGATCACCATCACCGGCCCGAAGGCTGAGGCGACCAGTGCCGTGCCCTTGCTCTGCACCGCGAACAGCAGCACCAGGATGAAGATCGTGAGCGGCACGACATAGTGCTCGAGCGCTGGCGCCGCGAGTTTCAGGCCTTCGACCGCAGACAATACCGATATCGCCGGCGTGATCATGGAGTCGCCGATGAACATTGAGGCGCCGACCACGCCGAGGGCGAGCAGGAACCAGCTCCGCCGCCCGAGCGCGCGCTGGCCGAGCGCCATCAGGGAGAGCGTGCCGCCCTCCCCATTGTTGTCGGCCCGCAGCAACAGCAGAACGTACTTGGTGGTGACGACGATCAGCAGCGCCCACAGGATCAGCGAGAGCACCCCGAGCACCATAATCCGCGACACTGGCTGTCCATTGGCCGCGCCGCTGACGGCCTCGCGAAAGGCGTATAGCGGCGAGGTGCCGATATCGCCGAAGACGACGCCGATGCTCCCGAGCGTAAGGGCCCAAAAGCCTGATGTGACCGGCCCGTCCTGGGTCTCGGTCGATGTGATGCTCGCCGTCATGAAGGTGGAAAACGCTTCTTTCCTGGAATTGATCCGGCGCCTTTTGACGCTTCCTGCGCGCCTGTCAATCAGCGCAGCATAGCAGGCACTGCGCAGGATGCTGTGACGGCGCGGCCACGCTCGCCGCCAGCGCGACCACATGCCTCAGGTAAAATGGTAGCGCAAGAGCCCCCTAGGGCTTCAGATTCGGCGGCAACGGCGGATCTTCGCGCATCAGGGTGATGGTCACCCGCCGGTTTGCCGCGAGCGAGGGATCGTCCGGAAACAACGGCTGGGTGTCCGCCTTGCCGGAAACGGCAAAAATGTGTGACGGCGGCAGGCCCTCGCGTTCGAGGATCTGACGCACGGCATTGGCGCGGTCGGCGGACAGGTCGAAGGCGCCGTAGTCGCTTCGGTTCGGCACGAAGCCGGCCGCGGTGTGGCCGGCGATGGAGACGCGGAGCGGCGTGGCCTTGAGGGGAATCGCGAGCTTCTCGATCAGACGGCGGGTGCGGTCGTAGGGCACCTTCGAGCCATCGGCAAACATCGAGCGGCCGTCCTGATCGACGATCTCCAGGTTGAGACCCTGCTTGGTCTCCTCGAACATGATGTGCTTGGACATCTCCGTCAGTTCCGGCATGTCCTGCAACGCCTGGCGCAATGAGGCCGCGGCGAGCGCGAAATTGCGGTCGACCTTGATCTTCGCCCCCGACGTGCGGTCGCGGTCCTCCTGGTCCGGCGTCGGCGTGTTGGAGGCATCCTCGGGTTGGATATGATCGACGTTCTTCAGCCGCGGGCGAGTCGGCAGACCGTCGGATTCGACGATGCCGGAGTAGCGCGCTTCGTTCTGTACGCCGAAGGCGTCGCGCATCGAGCCGGCGACGATCTTCAGCTTGTTGGCGTCCTGGGTCGAGAACGCCACGAGCATCACGAAGAAGCTCATCATCAGGCCCATCAGGTCGGCGAAGGTCACGAACCAGCCGTGACCGCCGCCGTGCGCATCGCCGCGTTTCTTCTTGGCCATGACTGAAAATCCCGGCGGGCGGGCTTACGCCGGCACCGGCTCGCCCTCGCCGTGGCGATGCTTCTCCGGCAGGTAGGCCAGCAGCATTTCGCGCACGAGCGTCGGGCTCTTGGAATCGCGGATCATCAGGATGCCGTCGATGATCAGGGTGCGGTTGGTCTCCTCGTCGAGCAGCTTGCCGTGCAGCTTGTCGGCGATCGGCAGACAGAACAGGTTCGCGACCAGCGCGCCGTAGAGCGTGGCGAGCAGCGCGGTCGCCATGAACGGACCGAGCTTGGAGGGGTCGGTCATGTTGGCGAACATCTGCACCATACCGATCAGGGTGCCGATCATGCCGAAGGCCGGCGCGCAATCGCCGATGGCGCGGTAGATCTTGCTGCCCTCGTCGAGGTGCATCAGGAAGTTGTCGCGGTCGCGCTCGAGATTATCGCGAATGAAATCGAGGTCGTAGCCGTCGGCGACGAAGCGGATGCCTTTGGCGAGGAACGGCTCGTCGGTCTCGACTTTTTCGAGGCCGACCGGACCCTGCTTGCGGGCGATCTCGGCGATGCGAGCGAGTTCGTCGACGAGGTCGTGGGCCGAGAGGCGACTCATGGTGAAGGCGAATTTGGCGCCGAGCGGAAGGCCATGCAGGAGCGCCGAGAGCGGAAAGCGGATCATGGTGGCGGAAATCGAGCCGCCGAAGATGATGATGATCGCGTGCTCGGAGATGAACATGTGCAGGTCGCCGCCCATGAAGATCATCGTGGCAACGACGATCATGCCCGCCGTGAGCCCAACGCCCGTCATGATATCCATGGGATACTCCAACGCGTACGCAACAACGGCCGTCCTGGCCGCTGGCGCGGTCCAACCCCGAACCGCATCGGAAACCCTAGAGTGCTGCCCTTAAAGCCGCGTAAAGGTTAAGTTGAGCCGGCGCGCCAGACCGCCGCAGCACGCCGGGATGAAGCCGCTTCACCGACTGCCGGCACGGAATTAAACGTTTCACTAACCATGATCGGGGCGCGTTAGCGTGCCAGCCCCGTCAGCTTCAGGCTCAGCTCACGCAGGCGCTTGCGGGCATCGGCGTCGTAGGCCTGCGGATTGGCTCGCGCCTCGTTCATGCCGTTGAAGAACAGCCCGCTCTTGTCCGCGACATCGTCGCCCTCGACGAGGCGCAGGATCGCCGCGCCGCCCTGCTCCACGGTCGAGATCGGCGTGATGCCGCCGGCGCGTACCATCGTGGTGTTCATGTAGGTCGCCGGATGCAGCGCATTCGCGGTAATGCCGGCGTCCTTCAGTTCGTCCGCAAGATCGATGGTGAACATGATCTGGGACAGCTTGCTCTGTGCATAGGCACGTGAACCGCTATAGCCCCGCGTAATCATGACGTCGTCGAAATCGATCGGATGCTGACCGAGGGAGGCGACATTGACGATCCGAGACGGCGCAGCGGAGATCAGCAGCGGCAGCAACAGATGGACGAGCAGGAAACCCGAGAGATAGTTCACGGCGAAACGCAACTCGTGACCGTCGGCGCTGACTTGCCGTTGCGGGCCATCGTTCTGCGAGCCGATGCCGGCGTTGCTCACGAGGACGTGGAGACGCTGGTGATCGCGTTTCACGGCCTCGGCCAACGCCCGCGTGCCCGACATCGACGAAAGATCGGCCTGGTAGAAGGTCGGCGCGGCACCGCCGGCCTTTACGATCTCGTCGATCAGCGACCGGGCGCGCGTGGCGTCGCGGCCATGGA
Source organism: Bradyrhizobium diazoefficiens (assembly GCF_016616425.1). Classification (NCBI taxonomy): domain Bacteria; kingdom Pseudomonadati; phylum Pseudomonadota; class Alphaproteobacteria; order Hyphomicrobiales; family Nitrobacteraceae; genus Bradyrhizobium; species Bradyrhizobium diazoefficiens. The sequence continues at coordinate 3,358,072 of NZ_CP067101.1, read as the reverse complement.
TCAGGACGCGCGCGCCCTCGGCGGCAAGACGGCTTGCGACATAGCGCCCGACACCGTCGGTCGAACCCGTAATCAGCACTGTCTTGCCGGCCATGTCCATGGATTACTCCTCTGTTCAAAGGCACACTGCCCACCTCTCCCGTAGGGAGAGGTCGAATTGCGAAGCAATTCGGGTGAGGGGCCAGGTGTCAATGCGAGACCGAAGCCCCTTACCCGCGCCTTCGGCGTACTGCCGTCGCGGATGTGCATTCGCCTCGATCGCCCTAATGAATCTCCGCCGAGCGCCTCAACGCGGCCTTCAGCTTCTCCAGGGAGAAGTCGGGACTGCGGGCGATCTCTAGGATCGGCGTCTCGCGGCGGCCGCAGAGTTCGGCTGCCTCGGGCAGCTTTGCCGCGACGTCGAGCGGGATCACGATGGCGCCGTGCCGGTCGGCATGGATCAGATCGTCCGACTGCACGGTCATGCCGGCGACCCGCACCTGGCCGCCAAAGCTCTCCGCATGCACCCAGGCATGCGAGGGGCCGATCGAGCCGGCGAGTGCCTGGAAGCCGGGTGCCCATTGCGGCGTGTCGCGGATCGAACCGTCGGTGACGACGCCGAGGCAGCCGAGCGCCTTGTGCACGTTGCTCTGCACCTCGCCCCAGAACGCACCATAGCCGACATCGGGACCGTCGATATCCTGGATCACCGAGATGCGCGGTCCATGACCGGTGCCGACATATTCGTAATAGTCGATGCGGCGTTTGGACTGCTCCTCTGGGGGAAGCGAGGATCTCAACACCGACCGGATCGTGACCGTGCGGGCATAGCCGACGATCGGCGGCAGATCGGGAAACGGGCAGATCAGCGGCTTGGTGGTGTAGCCGACCAGTCGGCGCTCGGGCGCCACGATCTCCATGGCATTGCAGATCGTCGGCGTGTCATAGCGGCCCAGCGCTTCGAGGATGGAAGCGGGCAGCGGCCCGGTCGCGGAATTGGTCACGGCGTTCTCTCCCAGATTGGCGGCGGTTGATTGCACGGTGCCGCCGGCACAAAGGGCGATATAGCCGAGATCGGGTCTCGACCCAATCAGCGCAGCCTCATGGCAGATATCCAAGTTCTTGCCGCTCGATGTCTTGCCGTTCAGTGCAGCCGCCCAGGCCGATCGTCGTCGTGCGGCGGCTCCGACAGGGTTGTCAGCGTCGGCGCCGAGGGCGGCGAGGAAACTTCGCCTCCCGACGGTGCGGTGGCTTCCATCGCGCGCGCCTGGTCGCGATAGGATTTGTAGCCGAGCGGCAAGCCGAGCAGATACAGCACGGTGCCGATCGACAGCACGTGCCAGGGATAGGCGATCAGCAGCGCGATGAACACGATCACCGCGACGAACGCCGGCAGCACAAGCTCGGGCGGTAGGCGCATGCGCTTGGTCTTGCCCGAGAACACCGGCAGGCGCGACACCATCAGGAAGGCGATCAAGAGCGTGTAGGCCGCCGTCAACGCCGCGGGCAGCCGGCCGAGATCGAGGAACGCCGCATAGATCGGCAACAGCACGGTGATCGCGCCGGCAGGCGCCGGCACGCCGGTGAAGAAATTGGCGGCAAAGGCCGGCTTGTTCGGATCGTCCAGCGTGGCGTTGAAACGCGCCAATCGCAGGCACATCGAGATCGCGAACACCATGGCGGCGATCCAGCCGGCATTGCCGAGCTCGTGCAGCTGCCAGAAATACAGCATCAGACCGGGCGCCACGCCAAAATTGACGAAATCGGCGAGGCTGTCGAGCTCGGCGCCGAACTTGGATTGGCCCTTGATCATGCGTGCGATGCGGCCATCGATGCCGTCGAGCAAGGCCGCGAAAACGATGGCATAAACGGCGAGCGACATCCGCCCCTCGATCGACAGGCGGATCGAGGTCAGGCCGGCGCAGATCGCCAGCAGCGTGATGACATTGGGCACCAGCATGCGTACCGGAATCGGGCGGAACCGCCGGCGGCGCGCATCGGGATATTTGAAGTCATAAGGCGTCATGGCTTGTCCTTACCTCAAGGCGAGATATAGCAAGCCGCGTCCCCCTCCGCCATTGCGGCGCAAAGGCCCACAAGCACAGATTATTGGTTAATTGGCGCGGTAGGTGCGGCTGGGGTCGTCTCCGGCAAGATCGGCCAAAATCGTCTCGCCGGCGATGGCGGTCTGCCCCTCCGAGACCAATGCCTTGGTGCCCGGCGGCAGATAGACGTCCAGCCGCGAGCCGAAGCGGATCAGACCGAAGCGCTCGCCGGCGCCGATCGCCTGGCCCTCCCTGACGAAACAGACGATGCGCTTGGCGACCAGGCCTGCAATCTGGATCACGCCGATCCGCGCCGTCGGCGTCGTGATCACGAGCGAATTGCGCTCATTGTCCTCGCTCGCCTTGTCGAGCTCGGCATTGATGAACAGGCCGGGCCGATATGCGATGCGGTCCACCCTGCCCGCGATCGGGCTGCGATTCACGTGGCAATTGAACACGCTCATGAACACCGAGATGCGCGGCAACGGCCGGTCGCCGAGCCCGAGCTCGGCCGGCGGCAACGCCATGGTGATCATCGAGACGCGGCCGTCGGCCGGCGACACCACGAGCCCCTCGCGTACCGGCGTCACGCGCACGGGATCGCGGAAGAACAGCGCGCACCACACCGTCAGAATCGTGCCGATCCAGCCCAAAGGCGACCACAGCCAGAACAGGACCAGGCTCGCCAGCGCAAAGCCGCCGATGAAGGGGTAGCCCTCCTTGTGGATCGGCGGGATCTGACGCTGGATCGAATCGAGAATGGACATCGTTATCTGCCGCTGAAGGGGTTGACGGCGCGCGGATCGCCCCGCGCGGTGGAGTTGTTTAGGCCAGAGTTGGGACCGGAGACAAGGTCACACCGCCGCCACCGGCGTCGTCAGGGCGTCATCGACCGGCGGCGGCTCGCGGTTGGGTGTCTCGCCGGGATCGGCCATCTTCGCCAGTTTCTCGCGCGCCGCCTCAGCCTCGCGCTGCCTGTTCCACATGCTGGCATAGAGGCCGCCATGCGCGAGCAGCCTGGCGTGGGTCCCCCGCTCGGCGATGCGGCCCTGATCCAGCACGATGATCTCGTCGGCCCCGACGATGGTCGAGAGCCGGTGCGCAATCACCAGCGAGGTGCGGTTCTTCGCCACGCGATCGAGCGCGCCCTGGATCTCGTGCTCGGTATGGGTATCGAGCGCCGAGGTCGCCTCATCCAGCACCAGGATCGGCGGCGCCTTCAGCACGGTACGCGCGATCGCGACGCGCTGCTTCTCGCCGCCCGACAGTTTCAGGCCGCGCTCGCCGACCTGGGTCTCGTAGCCCTTCGGCGCCATACGGATGAAATGGTCGATCTGCGCCAGCCGCGCCGCCTCTTCGACCTCTGCATCATCAGCATCCCAGCGACCGTAGCGGATGTTGTAGCGGATGGTGTCGTTGAACAGCACGGTGTCCTGCGGCACCATGCCTATCGAGGCACGAAGTGAATCCTGCGTCACGGCGCGGATGTCCTGGCCGTCGATCAGGATCTTGCCGCCAGAGACGTCATAGAGGCGGAACAGAAGGCGCGAGATGGTCGACTTGCCTGCGCCCGACGGGCCGACGATGGCGACGGTCTTGCCGGCCGGCACCTCGAAGCTGATGCCCTTGAGGATCGGGCGCATCGGCTCATAGGCGAAGCGCACGTCCTCGAATCGCACGGTGCCGGCCGAGATGACCAGCGGCTTTGCATCGGGCGCATCCTTGATCTCGGCCTCGCGGCCGAGAACACCGAACATCTTCTCGATATCGATGATCGCCTGCTTGATCTCGCGATAGACCATGCCCATGAAGTTCAGGGGCTGGTAGAGCTGGATCATCATGGCATTGACCAGCACGAAATCGCCCACGGTGTTGGTGCCGTTGCGCACGCCCATTGCGCACATCGCCATGGTCGCGGTCAGGCCCAGCGTGAAGATCACGGCCTGGCCGGTGTTGAGCACAGCGAGCGAGGTATAGGCCTGGATACTTGACTCTTCGTAGCGCTCCATCGATTTGTCGTAGCGCTGCGCCTCACGCGCCTCGGCGCCGAAATACTTGACGGTTTCGTAGTTGAGCAGCGAGTCGATCGCCTTGGTGTTCGCCTCGGTATCGGAATCGTTCATCTTGCGGCGGATGCCGATCCGCCACTCGGTCGCGATGTAGGTGTAGTACATGTAGACCGCGACCGTGATCAGCGTCGCGACCACGTAGCGCCAGTCGAACTGCCAGAGCAGCACGGCCATCAGAAGCGAGACCTCGACGATGGTCGGGATCAGCTGCAGGATCACCATGCGAACGATGACCTCGATGCCCTCGCGGCCGCGCTCGAGCACGCGCGTCAGGCCGCCGGTCTTGCGCTCGAGATGGAAGCGCAATGACAGCTCGTGCATGTGGATGAAAGTGATGGTGGCGAGCTTGCGCACCGCATGCATGGCGACGCGCGCGAAGATGCCGTCGCGCCATTGCGTCAGAAGCGCCATCAAGATGCGCATCGCGCCGTAGCTCACGGTCAGCAACACCGGCGAGGCGAGCACCCAGAGGCGCCAATTGTCAGCCTGTAGCGGCGCCGAGTTGGCGCCGGTCAGCGCGTCCGTCGCCCATTTGAAGCTGAACGGTACCGTCAACGTGATCAGCTTGGCGGCGAGCAGCAGCACAAGCGACCACACCACGCGCATCTTCAGGTCGAAGCGGTCGCCCGGCCAGATATAGGGCCACAGATGCGCCAGCGTGCCCATCAGCGTGGCCCGCTCCGGCAAGCCGCCGGGAGGATTTGGAACGTCGGCGCCGTCGAACGATTGAGGTTGGTCCATCAAAAAGCCTGAAAGCCCGCCGGGTGCGGGCGTCACCGCGATTAACGATTTTCGCATGTCATATAGAGCCTTCCCGATGTCAGCGCACCCCGCCAGATGGCGAATCTTCGATTGTTCGTCGCCATTTACCGGTAGATTTCCGGGTGATCCGAATCACTGATTGGGCTTGACGCCTCTTCGTTGCAATGCATCATGGTCCCAATGAGCACGATTAAAACCGTCTGTGTCTATTGCGGCTCCGGCCCCGGAACCAATCCCAACTTCATCGAAGCGGCGAAAGCGCTTGGCAAAGCGCTCGCGGAAAACAAGGTTCGCCTCGTTTACGGCGGCGGCTCGCTCGGACTGATGGGGGCGGTCGCAACCTCGGTGCTGGATCACGGCGGCACTGTCACCGGTATTATCCCTGACTTCCTCCGGCTGCGCGAGAACGCGCTGACGCGCGTCCAGGAGATGGTCGTCACGCCCGACATGCACGAGCGCAAGCGGCTGATGTTCGAGCGCTCCGACGCCTTCGTCGCCTTGCCTGGAGGGCTCGGCACGCTCGAGGAGCTGGTCGAGCAGTTGACCTGGCAGCAACTCGGCCGTCACGCCAAGCCCGTGCTGCTCGCCAATGTCGACGGCTTCTGGGAGCCGCTGTTCTCTCTGGTGGCCCACATGCGCCAAACCCAGTTCATCCGCACCGGTCTCTCCGTCGATATCCTGAAGGCGGACAAGGTCGAGGAGATCATCCCACGGCTGCGCGCCGCGGCTGCGCAAATTCCCGACAGCCAGCGCGATCTTGCGCCCGAGGTGGCGCGCAAGCTGTAATGCCCTACTCTGCTGGAAACGTCACCGCCTCGATCCGGTTGCCGTCGGGATCGATGACGAAGGCCGCGTAGTAGCGCACGCGATCGTGCGGGCGGATGCCGGGCGCGCCGTCGGATGCACCGCCGGCCCAAAGCGCCGCGGCGTGAAACGCGTCGACTTCACCCGTCGTCTTTGCCCGCAGGCAGATGTGCACGCCGCTCTCCCGGACTACGGGCGGCATGCCTTCCCTGAAATTGATCCAGAACTCGGGATAGGTCTTGCCGAAGCCGACCGTCCGCGGGCGCGTGACGAGACGTGTCAGGCCGAGGGCCGCGAGCGTGGTCTCGTAGAATATCGCGGCGCGTTCGAGATTGCCGACGCCGACGGAAATGTGGTCGATCATGCCCCCTCCCCCTTTACTTACGCCGGTGCACCCGATTTCACGAGCTTGTAGATCACCGAATCCATCAGCGCCTGGAACGAGGCGTCAATGATGTTCGGGGAGACGCCGACCGTTGTCCAGCTGTCGCCGTTCTCGTCCTCGCTCTCGATCAGGACGCGCGTGACCGCGCCGGTACCGCCGTTGAGGATACGCACGCGGTAATCGATCAGCCTCAAGCCCTCGATGTATTTCTGGTACTTGCCGAGGTCCTTGCGCATGGCAACGTCGAGCGCGTTGACGGGACCGTTGCCTTCGGCGGCCGAGATCAGGCGCTCGCCGGCGACGTCGACCTTCACCACCGCGAGCGCCACGGTGACGCGCTCGCCGAGCGCGTTGTAGCGCTGCTCGACATTGACATCGAACTGCTCGACCTCGAAATAATGCGGCACCTTGCCGAGCGTGCGGCGCGCCAGGAGCTCGAACGAAGCGTTGGCGGATTCATAGGCGTAGCCGGCGGCCTCACGCTCCTTCAACTCCTCCACGAGGCGCGTCAGCTTCGGATCGCTCTTCTCGTAGGGAATACCGGCACGGTCGAGCTCGGCGATCACGTTGGAACGCCCGGCCTGATCCGAGACCAGAACCTTGCGGTGATTGCCGACCGTCTCCGGCAGCACGTGCTCGTAGGTCTGCGGGTCCTTCAGCACCGCGGACGCATGGATGCCGGTCTTGGTGACGAAGGCGCTCTCGCCGACATAAGCCGCATGCCGGTTCGGCACGCGGTTGAGCATGTCGTCGAGCGTGCGCGAGACTTTTACAAGCGTCGCCAGCTTCTCCGCCGTGACGCCGATCTCGAAGGCGTCGGAAAACTCCCGCTTCAGCTTCAGTGTCGGGATCAGCGAGCAGAGATTTGCGTTGCCGCAGCGCTCGCCAAGGCCGTTCAGCGTGCCCTGGATCTGTCGCGCGCCGGCACGCACCGCGGCGAGCGAATTAGCCACCGCCTGCTCGGTGTCGTTATGGGCGTGGATGCCGACGTGATCGCCGGGGATATGTCTTGTCACCTCGGTGACGATGGCCTCGACCTCGTGCGGCATGGTGCCGCCATTGGTGTCGCACAGCACCACCCAGCGCGCGCCGGCATCGAAGGCGGCTTTCGCACAGGCGAGCGCAAAGCCTGGATCTTCCTTGTAGCCGTCGAAAAAATGCTCGCAGTCGAGCATGACCTCGCGACCGGCGGCCTTCGCGGCCGCGACGCTGTCGCGGATCGAAGCGAGGTTTTCCTCCTTCGTCGTCTCCAACGCGACGCGCACCTGATAGGCCGAGGCCTTTGCCACGAAACAGATCGCATCCGCCTTCGCTTCCAGGAGCCCGGCCACACCGGGATCGTTGGAGACCGACCGCCCGGCCCGGCGCGTCATGCCGAAGGCAGTGAAGCGCGCGCGATTGAGCTTCGGCTTGGTGCCGAAGAACTCGGTGTCGGTCGGATTGGCGCCGGGATAGCCGCCCTCGACATAGTCGATGCCGAGATCATCGAGCATCGCGGCGATGACCTGCTTGTCGGCAAGCGTGAAATCGACGCCGTTGGTCTGCGCGCCATCGCGCAGCGTGGTGTCGAAGAGATAGAGGCGCTCTTTCTGGGCCGAGCTCATCGCGAGCGTCCGTTCTTGTTACCTCCCCCCTTGTGGGGGAGGTCGACGATGCGCAGCATCGTCGGGAGGGGGGTGCCACACTGGCAGTCCGAGCTCGGGGCTACCCCCCTCCCCGACCCTCCCCCACAAGGGGGGAGGGAGTGGAAAGAGACCTGCATGAAGCCAAGGCGCTCCCTGCTCATTGCGGCGCTCCGAGCGTCTTCTTCATGGTGGTGTTGGCGAGCCACTCGTCGTTGATGGTGACGCTGTTGCGCTGCTGGGCGGTGTAGCCGCGCTTGGCGAAGAAGCCCTGTGCGGTGTCGCTGGCATCGACGGAGAGGCTCGTCGCGCCGCGGCCGCCGGCAAGCTTCTCCAGCGCATCGACCAGCATGGTCGCAATGCCCTGCCCGCTGACGGCCGGATGCACATAGAGCATGCGAATGTGGTCGTTGCCGCGCAGCGATGCGAAGCCGACGGGCGAGCCATCGAGCGTCGCGATCAGCGTCAGGTCGGAGGCGAGCCGCTTGCCGAACTCCTCGCTTTCCGCCGCCGCCATCCAGGCCTGCTGCTGCGCCTCGCTATAGTCCTCGCCAGTCAGCTCCTCGATGCTCGTCACGAAGATCGCAGCGAGCACCGGCACGTCATCAGGCAGGAACGGCCGCAACCCGGGCTTCGGCAAAGTCTGTCCCATCGTCCTCACCACATCCCATACAGCTTGAGCGCCAGCGCCACGGCGCCCGCGAGCAGCGCGATCTTCAGCGCGATGTAATAGAGCCAGTGCCGCGGGAAAGGCGTATCGGGCCGTTTCATCGCGCGATCTCCCAGGTCGTTCCCTCCTTGGAGTCTTTGATCGCAACGCCCATTGCAGCGAGCAGATCACGGATGCGGTCGGACTCGCCAAAGTCCTTGCGCGCGCGCGCCGCCGTCCGGTCCGCGATCAGGCGTTCGACTTCCTTGGCATCGACGCCGCTCGCCTGCCGCTTGCGGCCTTCCCACTGCGCAGTGCTCTCCGAAAGGAAGCCGAGCAGGCGCAACGAGCCCGCCAGGGCGCTCGCATCGCTGCTGCCACGCAGACCATGCAACGCCGCGATGGCCAGCGGCGTATTGAGATCGTCCAGCAGTGGCTCGACCACCGACGCCGCCGGCCTGCCGGGCGCGACGTCGGCCGCGGCGTGGTACCAGTCGTCGAGCGTCTTGGCGCTCTCCTCCAGCGACTTCATGGTCCAGTCGATCGGCGACCGGTAATGCGTCTTCAGCATGTTCAGACGCAGCGCCTCACCCGGCCAATCCTGCAGCAGCTCGTGAATGGTCACGAAGTTGCCGAGGCTCTTCGACATCTTCTCGCTCTCGACCTGGAGGAAGCCGTTGTGCATCCAGTAGTTCGCCATGCGTTGCTGGTGGAAGGCGCAGCAGGTCTGCGCGATCTCGTTCTCGTGATGCGGAAACACGAGATCGATACCGCCGCCATGGATGTCGAAATGCTCGCCGAGATGCTTCCACGCCATGGCCGAGCATTCGATGTGCCAGCCAGGACGCCCCTCGACCTTGATGCCGGCCGGCGCCGGCCATGACGGCTCGCCGGGCTTGGACGGCTTCCACAGCACGAAGTCGGTGGCATCGCGCTTGTAGGGCGCGACATCGACGCGGGCGCCGGCGATCATCTCGTCGAGCGAACGCTTCGACAGCGCGCCATAGCGTGGCAGGGTCGAGTCGACGGCGTTCATCGCCTGCGGCGAGAACAGCACGTGGTCCTCGGCGGCATAGGCAAAGCCGCCCTCCACAAGCCGTTCGATGATCTCGCGCATCTCGCCGATATGCTCGGTCGCGCGCGGCTCGACGCTCGGCCGCAAGCAACCCAGCGCATCGACATCGGCGTGAAACTGCTTGCCGGTCTGCTCGGTGACCTTGCGGATTGCCTCGTTCAGCGGCAGGCCGGGGAAATCGCGCGCGGCACGGTCGTTGATCTTGTCGTCGACGTCGGTGATGTTGCGGACATATTTGACATGCGCCTCGCCATAGAGATGGCGCAGCAGCCGAAACAGCACGTCGAACACGATGACCGGCCGCGCATTACCGATATGGGCGAAATCATAGACCGTCGGTCCGCAGACATACATGCGGAGGTTGTTCGCATCGAGCGGCACGAAGGTGCGCTTTTCCTTCGTCAGCGTATCGTAGAGGCGCAATTCCATGACAACCCATCCCTTGCGGCCGGGCGTCCAGGGCTCTCAACATTTTTGAGAAAAGACGGCTCCAGCCAGCGAATCGCTAGCTCATAATTTCGCGGCAAATGGCACAAATGGCGAGGAGACCGTTCATGCGGAACATATGGGCTATGAGATGCCCCCGCGTCAAGAGAGCCGCGAAAGGGCGGTTTTTGGCTCTGCAGCGCGCGGGCTCGTCATGATGGTTCATGATCCCCTAACCATTTGAGCCCATTCTGGAACCGGCAGTTCCCCTTTTTGCCCCGGTGTCTTTTCATGCGATTCCTGCCCGCGCTCATTTCCGGCGCTTTCATCTTGGCGGCATCCAGCGCCTTCGCCGAAACCCGCGTCTTCATTATTGCCAACCAGATGCACGGCTACGGGGTCAATCAGTGCCTGGCCAAGGGCGACAAATGCGGCGCCTCCGTCGCGCGCACCTACTGCCAGTCACGAGATTTTGCCCAGGCATCAAGCTATCGCAGGGTCGATCCCGACGAAATTACCGGCTCTGTCCCCAAAACCGGCACAAATTGCTCCCATGGCCGTTGCGACGAATATGTCGCAATCACCTGTCAGCGCTGAATTCCCTCGGAGCTGGCGCAGCTTAGGCCCGGTCCCTTGGCCCCGAAACGACGTGACGATGCCGCAGGAAGCGGCTATTGGGAGGGCGCGCTTCAGCCGCCCAAGTCACTGAAAAAGTCACAGTGGGCCGTGACCTCGCTAGAATGGCGGACATGCCTGAATTTTTGTCTCTCTCCCGCGCTCGCTTTCTCCTTGCCTGCACCGTGCTCTTGAGCACCGCCGTGCTCGTCACCGGCGCTTTCGCGCAGGCCGGGCCGCCGCCTCAGCCCGGCCAAAACGGACCCGGGCCGAATCCGATGTGTGTGCGGCTGGAAGGCCAGCTCGCCGCGCTGGACCGGGGCGGCGGCGGTGACCCCGCGCGTGACGACCAGATCCGCCGCTACCAGGATTCCCAGAACCGTCAGCAGGCCGAGCTCGACCGCGTCACGATGCAGGCCAAGCGCATGGGCTGCGATTCCTCCGGCTTCTTCTCGCTGTTCAACGGCCGGTCGGCGCAATGCGGCCCGGTCAACACCCAGATCCAGCAGATGCGCGCCAATCTCGACCAGATCACCGCCAATCTCGAGCGCTTGCGTTCGAACGGTCCCGGCGGCTTCAGCCCCGAGCGCGACAACCAGCGCCGCTCGGTGCTGATTGCGCTGGCGCAGAACAATTGCGGCCCGCAATATGCCAACGCCGCGCAGTCGCAGGGCGCCGGCAACTTCCTCAGCAATCTGTTCGGCGGCAACAACGCGGGCAATCCACAAGCCGTGCCGCCCTCCGATCTCGGCCCGCAATCCGGCACCTACCGCACTGTATGCGTGCGGACCTGCGACGGAGCCTATTTCCCGATCTCGTTTGCGACGGTGCCGGCGCGCTTCCCCGACGACGAAAAGACCTGCAAGGCGCTGTGCCCGGCCGCGGAAGCCGTGCTCTACGCTCACCGCAATCCCGGCGAAGACATGAACTCCGCGGTCTCGATCAGCGGCCAGCCCTACACGGCGCTGCCAACCGCTTTCAAATTCCGCACCGAATTCAACCCGTCCTGCTCCTGCAAGGCCGCAGGACAGACCTGGGCGGACGCACTGAAATCGGCTGACGACAAGGCGGCAGCGGAGCAGCAGGGCGATATCATCGTCACCGAGGAGAGCGCCAAGAAGATGCAGCAGCAGCGGCTCAACAGGGGCACGCCTGCGAATGCCAGGAAGGGCGCAGTTCCCGCGCCGACGACGGCGGCCGCACCGGCTGCGCCTCCGCCGGCAGATACCGGCGCTGGCACCAACTCCGAGAACAAGCCGATCCGCTCGGTCGGCCCCACGTTCCTGCCGCAGCAGCAGAAGTAGTTAGCTACAAACCCAACTGTCATGCCCGCGAAGGCGGGCATCCAGTACTCCGCGGCGAGGATTGGTTTTCACGATGTCCGCCGCGGCGTACTGGATCATCCGCCTTCGCGGATGATGACGGCGCGGCCCGCTTCGCTCCTACCCCTCAAATGCGTCGATCGAGGCCTTGCTCCCGCGCGACACCAGCGCCTCGTCGGGCGCAGCCAACGGCTCGCCCTTGTCGCGAAAACGGTTGGTGATGGGATAGCGGCGGTCGCGGCCGAAATTCCTGGGAGTCACCTTCACGCCGGGCGCGGCCTGACGGCGCTTGTATTCGGCGACGTTGAGGAGATGATCGATGCGCGTGACCGTCTCGCGGTCGAAGCCGGCGGCAATGATCTGATCCAGCGGCTCCTCACGTTCGACCAGACGCTCCAGGATGGTATCGAGCACGTCGTAAGGCGGCAACGAATCCTGATCGGTCTGGTTCTCGCGCAATTCCGCGGTCGGCGGACGCGCGATGATGTCGGGCGGAATGACCTCGCCTGCCGGCCCGAGCGCGCCATCGGGCTTCCAGGAATTGCGCAAGCCTGCCAGCCGAAACACCTGGGTCTTGTAGATGTCCTTGATCGGGTTGAAGCCGCCGTTCATGTCGCCATAGAGCGTGGCGTAGCCGACTGACATTTCCGACTTGTTACCTGTTGTCACCACCATCAGGCCGGTCTTGTTGGAGATCGCCATCAGCAGCGTGCCGCGGGTGCGGGCCTGGAGGTTTTCCTCGGTGATATCTGGCGGCAGATTCTTGAACAGGCCCGAGAGGATGGTCTCGAACCCGCTCACGGCTTCCGCGATCGGCAAGACCTCGTAGCGGATGCCGAGATGGCCGGCGAGCTCGCCGGCGTCCGCAATCGAATGCGATGCGGTGTAGCGATACGGCAGCATCACGCCATGCACCTGGTCGGCGCCGAGCGCATCGACCGCAATGGCTGCACACAGCGCTGAATCGATGCCGCCGGAGATGCCGAGCAGCACGCCGGGAAAGCCGTTCTTGGCAACATAATCGCGCAGACCCAGCACGCAGGCCGCGTAGTCGGCCTTGTCGCCCTCCGGCTGCTCCGCGACCGGCCCCGTGCAGCGCCAGTCGTCGCCGTTTCTGGTGAAGTGCAGCGTGGTGATGTTTTCCTCGAACGCCGGCAGCTGCGCCGCGAGCGAGAGATCGCCATTCAGCGCGAAAGAGGCGCCGTCGAACACCAGTTCGTCCTGGCCGCAAACCTGGTTGAGATAGACCAGCGGCAGCCCGCTCTCGGTGACGCGCGCGACCGCGACCGACAGGCGCACGTCGTTCTTGTCGCGAGCATAGGGAGAACCGTTCGGCACCAGGATGATCTCGGCCCCGGTCTCGGCCAGCGTCTCGACCACGTTCTCGTAGTTCTCGGATTCTTCCAGCCAGATGTCCTCGCAGATCGGCACGCCGATGCGTACGCCGCGCACGGTTACGGGACCAGCGGCAGGACCGCGCGCAAACAGCCGCTTCTCGTCGAACACGCCGTAGTTCGGCAGATTGCATTTGAAGCGCAAGCTCGCGATGCGGCCGCCGTCGAGCAGCGCGCAGGCGTTGTAGAGCTTGCCCTCCTCGACCCAGGGCGTACCGACCAGCATTGCCGGGCCGTCATCGGCGGTCTCGCGCGCCAGCGCTTCGATCGCAGCGCGGCATGCCGCCTGGAAGGCCGGCTTCTGCACGAGGTCTTCCGGCGGATAGCCGGCGATGAACAATTCCGGAAACAGCACGAGATCAGCGCCGTCGGCGCTAGCTCGCGCGCGCGCCGAGCGTACCTTGGTAGCATTGCCCTCGATGTCGCCCACGGTCGGATTGAGTTGGGCGAGCGTGACCGCAAATGCATTGAGACGTTCGGTCATGGCACCCTTATTCGATCCTCGTCAGACGAAACCCAACCGCTCGACGATGGCAAAGATCCAGAACGCGCCGGCCATCAACAGCGCCACGCCGACCGCCGCCGAGCCCATGTCCTTGACCCGGCCGATCTGCTTGTCGTGATCCATGGTCAGGCGGTCGGCGAGCTTTTCGATCGCGGTGTTGAGCAGCTCGACGACCAGCACGAAGGCGACGGCACAAACCAGCTCGACGGCCCGCATCGCGGTCGCGCTGATGAACCAGGCGAGCGGTACCGACACCACGAGCGCAAAGATCTCCTCACGGACGGCCTGCTCCGATCGAAATGCAAAGGCCAGACCGTTACGGGAATTGATCGTGGCCTTCCAGATCCGCAGCAAGGTGTTAGAGCCCCGCTGCGATCGGCATCGGCTTGGGCTTGCCGGCGCGCTCCTGCTTGAGGAGTTCCGCGATCAGGAAGGCCATGTCGATGGATTGCTCTGCATTGAGACGGGGATCGCAGACCGTGTGATAGCGGTCGTTGAGATCCTCGTCCGTGATCGCGCGGGCACCGCCGAGGCATTCGGTGACGTCCTGGCCGGTCATTTCCAGATGCACGCCGCCGGCATGGGTGCCTTCGGCGGCATGGATCGCGAAGAACGATTTCACTTCGGACAGGATACGATCGAACGGCCGGGTCTTGTAGCCCGACGTCGAGGTGATGGTGTTGCCGTGCATGGGATCGCACGACCAGACCACCACCCGGCCCTCGCGCTTCACGGCGCGGATCATGTTCGGCAGGTGCTCGCCGACCTTGTCGGAGCCGAAGCGGCCGATCAGCGTCAACCGGCCCGGCTCGTTATCGGGATTGAGCACGTCGATCAGCTTCAGCAGCTCGTCCGGCTTGAGCGACGGGCCGCACTTCAACCCGATCGGGTTCTTGATGCCGCGGAAATACTCGATATGGCCATGATCGAGCTGGCGGGTGCGATCGCCGATCCAGATCATGTGGCCCGAGGTCGCGTACCAGTCGCCGGTGGTGGAATCGACCCGGGTCATGGCCTGCTCGTAGCCGAGCAGCAGTGCTTCGTGGCTGGTGTAGAAATCGGTCGCGCGCAGCTCCGGATGGCTCTCGAGATCGAGGCCGCAGGCGCGCATGAAGTTGAGCGCGTCCGAGATGCGGTCGGCCAGCTCCTTGTAACGGCGGGACTGCGGACTATCCTTCAGGAAGCCGAGCATCCACTGATGTACGCTGCCGAGATTGGCGAAGCCGCCGGTGGCGAAGGCGCGGAGCAGGTTCAGCGTCGCGGCCGACTGGCGATAGGCCATCAGCTGGCGCTGCGGATCCGGCACGCGCGCTTCCTTGGTGAAGGCGATGTCGTTGACGATGTCGCCGCGATAGCTCGGCAGCTCGACGCCATCAATTTTCTCGGTCGGCGACGACCGCGGTTTTGCGAACTGGCCGGCGATGCGGCCGACCTTCACCACCGGCACCGCGCCGGCATAGGTCAGCACCACCGCCATCTGCAGCAACACGCGGAAGAAATCGCGAATGTTGTTGGCGCCGTGCTCGGCAAAGCTCTCGGCGCAGTCGCCGCCCTGGAGCAGGAAGGCCTCGCCGGCGGCAACGCGGGCCAGCGCCTTCTTCAGGTTGCGCGCCTCGCCCGCGAACACCAGCGGCGGAAAGGTCGCAAGCTGCGCCTCGACGTCAGCCAAAGCTTTGGCGTCGGGATAGTCGGGCACCTGTAGCACCGGCTTGCTGCGCCAGGACTCGGGCGTCCACCGCTCGGACATCGCAATCTCTCCGTGAAGCAAAAAGCACAACCTGATCTGTGGGTTGCGAGGGCCGCGTTATACACAGGCTGGCCCCGCCCCGCCAGTTGTAAATCCGTTCGGCACTGCAAACCCTTGCGGCGAAAGCCAAATTCGCATTTGCTGGGAAATGACGAGGAAACTGGCGAGGACGCCTTCTGCTCATGGACGTGGCACCGGACGACGTCTTCATCGACGAGATCAGCTTCCCGGCGACCGACGGGTATGTGCTGACCGGCACCCTGTTCCTGCGGCGCGGCACCAAACGCCATGCGGTCCTGATCAACTCCGCGACCGCCGTCCCGCGAAAACTACAGCGGCTTCGCTTCCTACCTCGCGCATCGGGGCTGCGCGGTCCCGACCTACCGATCCAGGATGAGTGACGTCAGCGCATGATCGTCATCAGCGACGAGTAGCGCCTGTTGGGCTTGGCTTCACCCGGCGCGAACTGCGCAAACGCATCGCTGACGCGGACCGCTGGCGGCGTGTTGCTCGCAAAGCGGAATTCCTTCGGCCGCGGCGCGTAGAAGCTGGCGCGGTAATAGGCATCGTCGAAGCGGGCCTCACCGACCCCGAACAATGCGTCACAGGCGAGCAGCAGCGCATAGACTCCCGCGACCGCTGCGACGACCTCCTTGAGAACTGACATGTTGATGCCCCACAGTTTTGCGGGAAGGATGCCGATCGGTTCCAAAGGCTTGGTTTAAAGCGCCATGCGTCTTGTCCGCAGGGTTTGCCGCCGCTGAGCGGAATGCAGACCATTTTATCGATCTCGACAAGAGAGCCCGCCGGACCGGACGATCGGGCGGGCTCCAGGCCTGGCCGCTCGGGAGGTCTCAGCCGGCCAGGTTCATCAGCCGTGACTGGCTGCCTTGCGATGGCTGCCGTCGCTGAGGCGATCGACCCAGGCGATGCCGACGGCGGAGATGATGAAGGTCAGATGGATGACGACCTGCCACATCACGCCGGTCTCGGTGAAATTGCTGCGCTCGGTGCCGAGATTTCCGGCCTCGATGAAGGTCCTGAGCAGAGAGATCGAGGAAATGCCGATGATCGCCATCGCCAGCTTGATCTTGAGCACGCTGGCATTGACGTGACTGAGCCATTCCGGCTCGTCGGGATGCCCACTCAGATTCAAGCGCGAGACGAAAGTCTCGTAGCCGCCGACGATCACCATCACGAGCAGATTCGAGATCATGACCACGTCGATCAGCCCGAGCACCACCAGCATGATCTGCTGCTCGCTGGCGTCGAACGAGTGCGCGACCAGATGCCAGAGCTCCTTCAGGAACAGGAGCACATAGACGGCCTGTGCGACGATGAGACCGACATAGAGCGGAACTTGCAGCCAGCGCGAGCCAAAGATGAGTTGAGCAAACGGGCCGATCTGCAGTCGCGGCGCGGAGGGCGCCGAAGGTGCTCTGGATTCAGACGTCATTGATCACTCCGGATTGCAGACAGAAGCGCTCGCCTCAGAGACTCGCGATGACGGGGGCGAGTTCGAGCGAGCCCCGATAGATCATCTCGAAGGCGACGTAAATGATGATGGCGAGGCCGACATAGGCGATCCAGCGCTGCTTCTGGAGCACGCGGCCGAGCAGATCGGCGGCGACGCCCATCATCGCGACCGACAGCAACAGGCCGAAGGCAAGGATGTAGGGATGCTCGCGCGCGGCGCCCGCGACCGCGAGCACGTTGTCGAGCGACATCGAGACGTCGGCGGCGACGATCTGAACTGCCGCCTGACCGAAGGTCTTTCGCTGCACTGGCGCAGCATCTGCGCCGCCGCCATGGCCGAACGCAAGCTGCTCCGAATGCGTCGGCTGTTCGCGCAGTTCGCGCCACATCTTCCAGCACACCCAGAGTAGCAGCACGCCGCCGGCGAGCAGCAGGCCGATGACCTGCAGGAGTTGGGTCGCGACGCCGGCGAAGACGATGCGAAGCGCAGTGGCGGCGGCGATGCCGACGATGATGGCGCGGCGGCGCTGCTCGGCCGGCAACCCCGCCGCGGCGAGGCCGATGACGACGGCGTTATCGCCGGCGAGCACGAGGTCGATCAGGACGACCTGAAGCAGCGCAGTCAGCGCATCGGGAGTGATGAATTCAGTCATGTCCGATCATTTTTCGATGCCGCCGGATCGAGCCAATGCGGCTTCTTCCGCTCGATCCAATCCAGGACCTTGGCGCGCGAGGAGCGCAGCGCGGGCACGTCTTCTGCAAGCAATGCGAGGCCGAGCGGCAGCATCCAGAGACCGAGCACCGGCAGGAATGAGAGCACACCGCCGACGATGAGCAGCGTGCCCGAGGGGATTCTCACCCAGCGGCTGGACGGCTTGAGCAGATAGGTGAAGATGTCGGCCATGCGAGGCGGCAGGCGGTGGACGAGCTTGTCGAGGCGCGGGTCTCCCCCGGCCATCTGGCCGGTGGTGCCCTCGGTTTTCGCCGCACGCTCGTCCGAAACTGTGCTCATGCTTACTCCTTGGCGGCCTGCCGTTCGGCGCCCGCTGCACTCGGCACGACCGGCTTCGCGCGCGGCAGCACCAGCGTCAGCAAGCGCAACAATTTGATCGCTTGCACTTCATGGGGATGGACGTCCTCGTCCGCCGCAGCGACGCGCTCCGACAGCTCCATCAGATGAGGCGAGAGCGGCAGATTCGAAACCGGCCGCAGCGTATCGATTACGACATTGGCGAAATCCGGCTCCTCGAGCCGTTCGGCGAGCGCATCGAACATCGCATAGAGTTGCTCATCCGAAATGTGCGGCGCCAGCATGCGATCTTTCACGAAGCGGATCACCTCGTCGCGCTCGACCGGCGAAACGCGCCGGTCGGCAACCGCAACCAGCGCACCCACGATCACCAGCGCAGCCGCGGCCTGCTCGTTCAGGCCGGACGGTTTCGTGATCTCGATCGGAATTGAGGATTTGGCGTCAGACATCGTTGCTCCCTTAACTCGCGAAATGGCCGCACGGAGCTGCGATGGGGACGAATGGTCGGAGAGAACGAACAGAGGCCCGACAATCGGCCGATCCATCGCATTCGCGCGGGACAGGTCATCCGACATCACGAGGTTTGCCGACATCGTCGGCGTCCTCGCCAGAGGGGCCCGGATTATTGTTCTTGCTGGAGATAAAGGTGGGTCTGTCGGAATCAAGGTAACGCGACTGCGACCAGCCGCCGCATCGGTTCCCCCGATTGCATCTTTGCCTCCAGAGACGGACCGGTCACGATTTCGGAGATGCTTTCCCGAATCATCGACGACACCGCCGAGGGACGCGGACGCACTGGGCTGCGCCGCCGAGATCGAACATTGCCGAATCATTGTGGAGCGCGGCGGCTCGGCTGCATTCAGCTTCGCGCCTATCGCGAAAACGGCGATGACATCGCAGCCGTGTCACGATGGATCGCTACATCTACGGTCTCAGGAACGAGCGCGCCCATCGGGCACAATGCTCCAGCGCCGTCATAGCGCCCGCGCAAGCTTCGCGAACGAGAAGGTCATTTCTGAATTTGGTACGCTGTGGAGGAATGCATGACTGACATCGCCCGGTGCGCCGGTTGCGGCCACAGCCTGGTCCCGATCCTGTCCGAGAACGGCCGCGTGCGGCCGAATTGCTTCTGGTGCGAGGGCGTCGACGCGCGGACCATGGAGATGGCAAAGTGGACAGACAGCCCGGCCGGCAAGCCGGATCGGGCCCTGCCTCACGCTTCCGATTGATTGGCCCTCCGCGTCAGGCCCGCGCCACCACGGGCGGCCGGAACACGGAATCGGCGGACGGGGAAACAGCCGCGATCGGCTTTCGTGTCGGCCGGCGCCGCGGGATGAAGAAACTGTTCACGAGAATCGGCTCGTGATCCCCGAGCGCAGTCCGCTCCTTCACGAGCAGGCTCATGACCGAGCGCATCTTGATGACTTCCTGCGCCACGAAGCTGCAGTCCTCGTCGCGGTTGATCTGCTCATGCATGACCGCTTCAGCTTCGCGCATGCTGACGCGGAGCGCTCTGATGGTTCTGCGAATTTCGTTGATACGGTTGTCCATGGCTGCCTCCATTCCGGTCGCAGCATAAGAACAAAACGTGAACAATCTGTCAATCGCACCGAAGGTAAGCCGGTCGGCTATCTGTACGCTTCGCAGACGCCCTACTCCGCCGCCTGGCGCACATGGCGCGCGGTCGGCGTGCGCATGGTGACGAGTTCCTCGGCCGCAGTCGGATGCAGCGCAATCGTCGCATCGAAATCCGCCTTGGTCGCCTTCTTCTTCACCGCGATCGCGACCGTCTGGGTGATCTCGGCCGCGGCATCGCCGACGATGTGGCAGCCGAGCACGCGATCCGTCGAACCATCGACCACGAGCTTCATCAGCACCCGGGTGTCGCGGCCCGACATCGTCGCCTTGATGGGCCGGAACGAGGTCTTGTAGATGTCGACATGGCTGAATTGCACGCGCGCCTCGGTCTCGGTGAGGCCGACGGTGCCGATCTCCGGCTGCGAGAACACTGCGGTCGGGATATTGGCGTGATCGACCGTGACCTCGCGCTTGCCGAACACGGTGTCGGCGAAGGCATGGCCCTCGCGGATGGCGACCGGAGTGAGGTTGAAGCGATGGGTGACGTCGCCGATCGCATAGATGCTGTCGACCGAGCTCCTGGAGAAATGGTCGACCGCGATGCCGCCGTTGTTCGGGTTGATGGCGACGCCGGCCTTCTCCAGCCCGAGATTGGCCACCGCCGGATGGCGGCCGATCGCGAACATCACCTGGTCGGAGGCGATGCTCGACCCGTTCGACAGATGCGTGGTGAACTCCTCGCCGTGGCGGTCGACCTTATTCACCGTGCAGCCGGTGAGAATGGTGATGCCCTGCTTCTCCATCTCGGCACGAACGTGAGTGCGGACGTCCTCGTCGAAACCGCGAAGGATGTTGTCGCCACGATAGATCACGGTGACATCGGAGCCGAAGCCGGAGAAGATGCCGGCGAATTCCAGCGCGATGTAGCCACCGCCCTGGATCACGATTCGCTTCGGCAGCTTTTTCAGATGGAACGCCTCGTTGGAGGAGATCACGTGCTCGATGCCGGGAATCGCCGCGCCGTGGTTCGGCGCACCGCCGGTGGCGATCAGGATGTATTTCGCGGTAATCTTCCTGTCGTTCTCGAGCAGGCGGACGGTGTGCTTGTTCTCGATCACCGCGCGGCTCTTGACGATCTGCGCGCCCGACTTCTCGACATTGGCGGTGTAGGCCGCCTCCAGCCGCGCAATCTCCTTGTCCTTGTTGGCGATCAGCGTCGCCCAGTCGAAGGTGGCAGGCGGAACGGTCCAGCCGAAGCCCGCGGCGTCCTCGAGCTCGTGACGGAAATGCGAGCCGAGCACGAACAGCTTCTTCGGCACGCAGCCGCGGATCACGCAGGTCCCGCCCATACGGTACTCTTCCGCGATCATCACGCGTGCGCCGTAACCGGCGGCGATGCGGGCGGCCCGCACGCCGCCCGAACCGCCGCCGATGACGAAGAGGTCGACGTCGAATTCAGCCATTGTCCACTCCGACCTCCTCGATGTCTTTCATCGCGAGCCTTCTACATCTCCTTGCCGCGTTTTTTCATTTCGGCGCGGAAGGCTGTCGCCACGATCTCGGAGAAATTCTGCGCCCACGAATTCATGAAGGCCATGCTCTGCTCGATCGCCTTCGGCTCGGCATTGATCAGCTTCTGTCCCAGGGGCGACTTGTAGAACGTCACGAGATCCTTGAGCTCCTGCTCGGTGAACTCGCGGGCATAGGCCTGGGCCATGCCGTCACCGATCTCCTGTTCGCGGCCGGCGAACTGCTTGGCCACGACCGGCGCCACGGTATTGAGATCCTTTTGATAATTGAGGTTCTGCGAGATCAGCGTTCCCTTGACCTTCTCCACCATCCCGGGCACCGCATTGGTGTACATCGCGTTGGCATGCTTCAGTGCCAGGATTTCCTTGGCAGCCGCGATCGCCCCAGGCGAGGCTTTCGGCGAGGCTCCAGCCTGCTGCGCCATTGCCGGGGCGGCCGACAGTGCCAGCCCCACAGCGAGGGCCGCGGCCGGCAAGAATTTCAAGACGCTCTTCATTCCTAGTCTCCTTTCGGCTTGCGCCGTTCAATCACGCGAATTCCTTCGTCGCCCGCCAGAACAGCCGAGTCGGCCAAGTCGATGAACAAGCCATGCTCGACCACGCCGGGGATGGCACTCAACGCCTTGGCGAGACCGGGCGGATCCACAATACGTCCAAGCTGGGCATCGACGATCCAGTGGCCGCCATCGGTGACGAAAACGTGGCCGTCCTTGGCCTTGCGGACCGCCATTTGCCCGGAAACGCCGCATTCGGCAAATGCCTTCTCGATCGCACGCCGGGTCGCGCCAAGGCCGAACGGAATGACCTCGACCGGCAGCGGAAAGCGACCGAGCGTCGGCACCCATTTGGTGTCATCGGCAATCACGATCATGCGATCCGAGGCCGCTGCCACGATCTTCTCGCGCAGCAGCGCGCCGCCGCCGCCCTTGATCAGATTGAGCTCGGGGTCGATTTCATCGGCGCCGTCGATGGTGATGTCGAGATGGTCGATCTCGTCGAGCGTGGTCAGCGGCACGCCGCAACGCGTCGCGTCGCGGCGCGTCGTCTCGGAGGTGGGCACGCCGATCACTTTCAGCCCGGCGGCGACGCGCTCGCCGAGCAACTCGACGAAATGCTTGGCGGTCGAGCCCGTGCCGAGTCCAAGCTGCATGCCGTCCCGCACCTCCTCGAGCGCGCGCGCCGCAGCCTGCCGCTTCAACTGGTCCATGTTCACGTGTGCGTCCGCCTCTGAATTGTGCCGCCGACAGCGGCCACTTTCGGCGGCCTATGTAGCCTCGTTTTTCTCGCGGGAACAGGCCCATAAGGTGATCTTATGGACCCACCCCTTGCGTGGATACGACCGGACCGGTAGCGCTTGGATCATGAACTCCCCTCACACCATCGTCTTTGATCTCGACGGCACGCTTGTGGATACGGCGCCCGACCTGATCACCGCCCTGAATTACGTGCTCGACCGGGAAGGACTGCCGCCCGTGCCGATGGCCTCGGCCCGGAACATGATCGGGGCCGGCGCCCGTAAGCTGATCGAGCGAGGGTTGGAAGCGGAGGGCCGCACCGTCACCCCCGCCGACATGGACCGGATGACCGCGGACTTCATTGCCTATTATGCCGACCATATCGCAGTCGAATCTCGTCCCTTTGAGGGGCTCGAGGCCGCGCTCGAACACTTTTCGGCGCAGGGCCATCGCCTCGCGGTCTGCACCAACAAGCTGGAATGGTTGTCGAAGCGGCTTCTGGACCAGCTCGACCTCAGCCGCCGCTTCGCAGCGATCTGCGGCGCGGACACATTTGGCGTCCAGAAGCCCGATCCGACCATTTTCCGTGAAACGGTGGCGCGCGCCGGCGGAGAGGTCAAAGCCAGCATCATGGTCGGCGATGCCGGAACCGATGTCGGGGTGGCCCGCCGGGCCGGGGTGCCCGTGATCGGGGTCAGCTTCGGCTATACGGACGTGCCGATCGCCGAGCTGAAGCCGGACCGGCTGATCCATCACATGCGCGACCTGCCGGCCGCCGCCAGCAGCCTGATGACAACATAATTCAAGTAAGTCATTGAAATTATATTACTGTTCCGATGAAAATCCACGTTAACCATCCATTAACTATGCGCAGCCTGCCGGTTGCCTGCCCCAACCTACGCTCCTAAGGTTCGTGCGGGGTTGTGTGGCGGTTCGTCGCAGATTGAGTGGGTGGGGTCATGCGTCGTGTCATCGCGGTTGCGTCAGCGAGTCTCTTGGGAGCGGCAGGTCTTGGTGGCTGCTCCTCGATGTCCTGGGACATGTTCAAATCGGCGCCGCCGGCCGTTCAGGTCCGGCTCGAATCCAATCCTCCGGGTGCCGACGCCACGACCTCGCTGGGTCCGGGTTGCAAGACCCCCTGCTCCGTCTCGGTTCCAGCCCCCGACGCCCCCTTCACGGTGGCTTTCGCGCTAGCCAAGTACCAGCCAGCGAGCATCCCGGTGAACGTGATCAAAAATCCCGGGGATCTCACCACGCGCGCCTCGGTGACCGCCGACCCGAATCCAGTGTTTGCGGAGCTCCAGCCGGCGGTGCCGCCAAAGCCGGTGAGGAAACCGCACCGGCCGAAGAAACCGAAACCGGCCGTATCGGCCGCGGCTCCGGCCGAGGCGGCGCCGGCAGCAGCCTCCCCATTCCCCGATCCGAACGCCGGCAAGCACTGATCTATGTATACCACCCGATTGTCCTCGGCCTTTCCGATGTTTAGATTGGTTCTACGGCACCGCTGAATAAAGGTGCGCCCGTCGCCGCAAGTGACAAGGCATTTGGTATGAACGGACCTTCCGCGAGCCCTCTCGCCACTGCGAGTCCCCGCGCCGCGCTGTCGAGCGCGATGACCGATCCGTTCGGGCGGACCATCAGCTATTTGCGCGTTTCCGTCACCGATCGCTGCGACCTTCGCTGCTTCTACTGCATGTCGGAAGACATGACGTTCCTGCCCAAGGCAAACCTGTTGACGCTGGAGGAACTCGACCGGCTCTGCTCGGCCTTCATCGCCAAGGGAGTCAAGAAGCTGCGGCTCACCGGCGGCGAGCCGCTGGTCCGGCGCAACGTGATGACGCTGGTGCGCTCGCTATCGCGGCATCTTTCGAGCGGTGCCCTGAACGAGCTGACGCTGACCACCAACGGCACCCAGCTGGCGAAATACGCAAGCGAGCTCGCGGATTGCGGCGTCCGCCGCATCAACGTCTCGCTCGACACGCTCGATCCCGGGAAGTTTCGCGAGATCACCCGCTGGGGCGAGATCGACAAGGTGCTCGAAGGCATCGAGGCCGCGCGCGCCGCAGGACTTGCTGTGAAGATCAATGCGGTGGCGCTGAAGAACCGCAACGAGGACGAGTTGCCTTCGCTGATGCGCTGGGCCCACGGAAAGGGCATGGACCTGACCCTGATCGAGGTCATGCCGATGGGCGAGATCGGATCGGGACGAATCGACCAGTATCTGCCGCTGTCGCTGGTGCGCGCGCGCCTCGCCCAGCAATTCACGCTGACGGATCTGGCCGAGAGCACCGGCGGTCCAGCCCGCTATGCCAGCGTCGCCGAGACTGGCGGCAAGCTCGGCTTCATCACGCCGATGACGCACAATTTCTGCGAGTCCTGCAACCGGGTCCGCATTACCTGCACGGGAACGCTGCACACCTGTCTCGGCCACGAGGATGCCTCCGATTTGCGCAAACCTCTGCGTGCATCTGATGACGACATGCTGCTCGCGGATGCGATCGACCGCGCCATCGGGCTGAAGCCCAAGGGGCATGATTTCATCATCGACCGCCGCCACAACCGTCCCAGCGTCTCCAGGCACATGAGCGTGACCGGCGGCTGATACCGTCGGGTTGCGGCCTTATTCCCCTGAACTATCAACAAACTTCCGATTGACTGGCGGCACGCTCGCTGGTTTGGTGCGGCTGCCTCATGCCTGCGCGGCGAGACAAGCCATGCGCCCGTTCGGCGCAGTCAAGACGGCCGGGGCACAATCGGGGGAGGACCTATCGTTGCAAGCGCTCCTTAAGCTGAGCCAAGGGATTGACGCGTTCACGCGCTGGACGGGTAAACGCATTGCGTGGTTGATCGTGCTCGCCGTCATCATTTCGGCGGTCAATGCGACCGTCCGCAAGACGTTCGACACGTCGTCCAATTCGTGGCTCGAACTGCAATGGGTGCTCTTCAGCATCGTGTTCCTGCTCTGCTCGCCCTGGACGCTGCTCGACAACGAGCACATCCGCATCGACATCGTGAACAACGCGCTGCCGAAGACGGTCCGCAACGCGATCGACGTGATCGGTCACCTGTTCTTCCTCATTCCGCTGTGCATCGTCATGATCATCACCGGAGTGCCGTTCTTCCAGCGCTCGTTCCAGATCAACGAGCAATCCGGCAACGCAGGCGGCCTGCCGCAATGGCCCGCCAAATCCCTGATCATGATCGGGTTCGCTCTCCTGCTCGCGCAGGGCATTTCCGAGCTGATCAAGCGGATTGCGGTCATGCGCGGACTGATGCCCGATCCGCATGAATCCCAGGTGTCGGCGCTCGAGGCGGAAATCGAGCATCTCGTCGAAGTGATCGAGAAGAAGTAGCCGTTGGCGACGGTGTAGGGGAAATCATGACCGCGTTTATCATCGCCAATATGGCGCCCATCATGTTCGCGTCGCTGGTCGTCGTGCTGCTGCTCGGCTATCCCGCGGCATTCTCGCTCGGCGCCGTCGGCCTGTTCTACGCCATCATCGGCGTCGAACTCGGTCAATTCCATCCTGACTTCCTCCAGGCCCTTCCGGAGCGGGTCTACGGGGTGATGAACAACGACACGCTGCTGGCCATACCCTTCTTCACCTTCATGGGGCTGGTGCTGGAGCGGTCGGGCATGGCCGAGGACCTGCTCGACACCATCGGCCAATTGTTCGGAACCGTCCGGGGCGGTCTGGCCTACGCCGTGGTGTTCGTCGGCGCGCTTCTGGCCGCGACAACGGGCGTGGTCGCCGCCTCCGTGATCTCGATGGGCCTGATTTCGCTGCCGATCATGCTGCGCTACGGCTACGACCGCCGGGTCGCCACCGGCGTCATCGCCGCGTCAGGCACATTGGCTCAGATCATTCCGCCCTCGCTGGTCCTGATCGTGATGGCCGACCAGCTCGGCAAGTCCGTCGGCGACATGTACGAGGGCGCCTTCATACCGGGCCTCGTCCTCGGGGGCCTCTACGCCTCCTACGCCTTCCTCGTCAGCATGATCTTTCCGAAGGCCACACCGGGCCTGCCGAAGGAGGCTATCGGCTTCCGAGAGGACAATGGCAACCGCGGCCTGGCCTCCCTCGGCATGCTGTTCCTCGCGAGCTGCGTGTTCGGATGGTTCATGATGCGCAATTCGGAGACGCATGGCGCCGATTATGTCGTGCTCAGCATGTTCTACGGCATCGTCTTCGCCTTCGCCGTCGCTGTGGTGAACTGGGTGATCGACAAGGCGACCGGCTTCCGCTTCCTCTCGAAGATGGCGCAGCAGACCACATTCGTCATGGTGCCGCCGCTGTTCCTGATCTTCCTGGTGCTGGGCACGATCTTCATCGGCATCGCGACCCCGACCGAAGGCGGCGCGATGGGTGCCGCCGGTGCCCTCATCCTTGGCGCCGCAAAGCGGCGGCTGAGCTGGGACCTGGTCCGGCAAGCCACGGAATCGACCGCCAAGCTGTCGGCTTTCGTCGTGTTCATCCTGGTCGGCGCCCGCGTGTTCTCGCTCACCTTCTACGGCGTCAACGGGCACGTCTGGGTCGAGCACCTGCTCACCTCCCTGCCCGGCGGACAGGTGGGCTTCCTGATCTTCGTCAACGTCTTCGTCTTCGTGCTGGCATTCTTCCTCGACTTCTTCGAGCTGGCCTTCATCGTGATCCCGCTGCTCGGACCCGCCGCCGAGCATCTCGGCATCGACCTGATCTGGTTCGGCGTCATTCTCGGCGTCAACATGCAGACCTCGTTCATGCATCCGCCGTTCGGCTTCGCCCTGTTCTATCTCCGATCGGTCGCGCCGAAGGAACGATACACCGATCGCGTCACCGGCAAGCGGATGGACCCTGTCACCACCGGGCAGATCTATTGGGGCGCGGTGCCGTTCGTCGTCATCCAGATGATCATGGTCGGGCTGGTGATCTCGTTCCCGTCGATGGTGATGCACTACAAGGGCGTGCAGTCGAACATCGATCCCAACACGATCAAGATCGAAGTGCCGCAGATCGAGCTGCCGCCGCTGGATTTCGGGCCGCCGCAGAAATAAGCGGAGGCCGAGTGTTTCCCTGCGGCCATCCTGCGAGACGGCCGATGGAAACGCTCTGCTCAGGATGAGGACGGAGTGCGCGGCAGCAGCTTCAACGGGCACCGATGCCGAGCCTCATCCTGGGGAGACCGCTGAGCGGTCGTCTCGCAGGACAAGGCGCTTGCTCAGGCCTCTCCCGGAGATCAACCGCGTCCTACCCTGGGGAGAGCGAGACGTCAGCGCTCTCCGCCAGCCGGAACCGCAGCGTGAACTCCGCGCCGCCGCCGGGAAGGTTCTCCACTGCGACAGTGGCCGCGTGATCCTCCGCCACGGCGCGCACGATCGACAGCCCAAGCCCCGCGCCGTCGCTGCGCCGGCGGTCGGCGCGCCAGAAGCGCTGGAAGATCAGCTCGCGCTCGGCCTCCGCGATGCCCGGGCCGCAATCACGCACGCGCACCGAACCGTCCTCGCCCACCTCGACGTCGACGGTCGTGTCCGTCGCCGTGAACTTGATGGCATTCTCGGCGAGGTTGAAGATCGCGCGCTGGAGCATCTCCGAATTGCCGTGGATCTCGACCGCCGCGTCGGCACCCCGGAGCGCAATGTCCTTGTGCTGCGCGATCGCGAGCGGGGCGATCGAGGCGACCACGTCGGCGCAGACGGCGCGCAAATCCGCAGTTTCGCCGGGATCGAGCACCAGAGTGTCGAGCTCGGCGATCTCCAGGAGCTGGGTGACGAGGCGGCTCATGACTTCGATGTCGGCATGCAGTGCCCGCCGTGCCGCGCGATCGTCAAGCATCTCGATCCGCGTGCGCAGGATCGTGAGCGGCGTGCGCAATTGATGCGCGGCATCCGCTGTGAACTGCCGCTGCACCCGAAAGCCGTCTTCGAGGCGGTCGAGTGCCTGGTTGACGGCGGTGACGAGCGGCAGGATCTCGCGCGGGATCTGCTCCGTTGGCAGGCGGATGTGGGTGCGCGCAGGGCCGATATTGCTGGCCTCCTCGGAGGCCCTCCACAGCGGCGCGACCGCGCGGCGGAAGATGATGATGTCGGCGGCGAGCAGGATCAGGAGGATCGGGATGGTGATCCATCCCACGCGCCGGAAGAAGTTCGAGACGATGTCGTCGATGATGACGTCGCGGTGCGCGAGGTCCTCGGCGACCCGGATGCGCACCGTCTTGCCGTCGATGTCGCGGGTGACGGCGGCGCCGGAAATGCTCTCCGACGAGCGCAGTGCCCCTGCAGCCGCGGCGGAGCGCCGGTGCGAGGAAAACAGCAACCGACCCTCGGCATCGCGAATGTCGAACTGGTAGCGGCCGTAAGCGTCCGAATAAAGCCCCTTGAGGCTGTCGGGCAAGTTGAAGGTCAAAGTGCCGTCCGGCTGCGCAACGATGCGCTCCGCCAGCACTTCGGCCTGGGCGCGCATCGCATCGCGATGCAGCTGGTGGATCTCCGAATTGAGCAGCCAGAACAGCACCAGCGGCAGGAAGATCGCGACCACCGCGACCGCCAGGATGTGCAGGAACACGATGCGCGAGATCAGCGACTTGAACGTGAGCGATCTGGCACGTCCTCCGGCGGACAAGCTACTTCTCCTCGTCCATGAGATAGCCGACGCCGCGGATGGTATGGATCACGACCTTGGCGCCGTGCTCGGTGAGCTGCTTGCGCAGCCGCGAGACATAGACCTCGACCGCGTTGGAGGCGACCTCGCCGTCGAGCCCGAAGATATGGTCCTCGACGTTCTTCTTCGGCACCACCCGCCCCTGCCGGCGGAGCAGGATCTCGAGCACCGAGGTCTCACGCGCGGAGATGATCCGCGGCTGGTCGTCGACGAAAATCTGGCGGCTCTCGGTGTCGTAGACAAGGTTGGCGAGACTGAGCGAGCGGCCGAGCAACTGGCCGGGCCGGCGCAGGATCGCCTCCAGCCGCGCCACCAGCTCCTCCATCGCGAACGGCTTTGCGAGATAGTCGTCAGCGCCGCTGCGCAGGCCGCTGACGCGGTCCTGCAGGCCGCCGCGTGCGGTCAGCACCAGCACCGGCAGCGGCTCCATCTTGAGACGCAGCTCGCGCAGCACCGATAGACCGTCGCCGTCGGGCAGCCCGAGGTCGAGGATCATCGCAGCATAGCTGACGCTGCTCACCGCCTCGCGCGCCCCGGCCGCGCTGCCCACGATGTCGCTCTGGTAGCCAGCCGCCGCCAGCCCGCCGGCGATGAGCCGCGCCAGCTCGGCGTTGTCCTCGACGATCAGAAGGCGCATTGCATGTCCGCCAGATACTCAGGTCACCGCACGGCCCGCGCGGCATCTTCGCTCTCTTCCACCATTCCGGCCAGCTCGGCCAGCGAAAAAGTAGCCGGCAGGCCTCTCTCCTGTCACGTCTTGCGATCACGATCCCATCAACGCGTTGCGCACCGACCGCCGTCGATGCACCAGTAATCGCGGAAGTGACGGACGTTCTTCTAACTGCTATTTTTCCGCTGATGCTGGGATGGATTGGAGATTGACGCGCGGCATTTCTGAAAAGCTGCTCTGAGTTCAGCCAGCTCGTCGTCCGTCGCTCCTCGCTCCGCCTCGGTCCGGTTTGCGGGCAAGTCCACGTAAGCGATCGGCCGATCGAACTGGCTCGCCGTGAAGTCGTATCTCTTGCCTTCGATCCGATTGTAAAAATGGTCGCCGGTGGGCAGTGGCGTTTTCAAGAGATCGCCGCCGAAGAGTTCGTGGATGAGCAACGACGTGACGTTGCATTGTCCGGCCACCGGATTGCCCGCCGTCCATTGGCGGGCCGTCGACGGCGACCATGCCTTGCGCAGCGTTCTTTGAACGTCATCGGGATCGAAGCTCATGGTCGCCCCAAGGGGAGGATCGCATCAGCGCGCCGATTTCGGATTATGCGATGATGGTCTTTTGCCACTGTTTTGCCGGACGAGTCAAACGACTTCGCGGCGCCGGCGACGATGGCGTCGATCGCCTCGTTTGGCTGTCAAAACGCTGTGCCTGGCCCCGGGCGCGCCAGGAACGCCCCATCCCGCTGATTTGCCCCGACGTATCAATCTGTTGTCGGCATTCGCCGAGCCACGTGCGCTCACCCCTCATCTACTGTGCATGGGGTTGTTCTTCATGTTTTTGAGTCGCCCCCTCCAAACACGGCAACGCCCCGGAGCTTCACTCCGGGGCGTTGCCTGCGAGAGATGAGGCGATCAGCTCTGCGAGTGCCGCGCCATGAAGATGTCGTAACCGACCTCGGCGACCTGGAACCAGGCGTAACCGTCGCCCGTGAACTTGGCGAGGGAGTCGTGCACCTTCTTGAAATTGGCGTTGGTTGCGCCGACTTCGGCGTGCAGCTCCTTGGCGGCCTTGTAGCAGGCATCCATGATCGGCGGCGAGAAGGCGTGCAGCTTGGTGCCGCCCGCGAGCAGCTTCTTCAGCGCCAGCGGATTGGCGGCGTCGTAGCGCGCCATCATGAAGTTGTTGGCGTAATGGCCGGCCTGCTCCAGCACGCTCTGGTAATATTTCGGCAGCGCGTTCCACTTGTCGAGGTTGACGAAGGCCAGCAGCATCGGCCCGCCTTCCCACCAGCCGGGATAGTAGTAGTGCGGCGCGACCTTGTAGAAGCCGAGCTTCTCGTCGTCATAGGGGCCGACCCATTCGGCAGCATCGATGGTGCCCTTCTCCAGCGCGGGATAAATGTCGCCGCCGGCGAGCTGCTGCGGCACCGCGCCGAGCTTCTGGAGCACCCGACCGGCAAAGCCCCCGATGCGGAATTTCATGCCCTTGAGATCGTCGGGCGTGTTGATCTCTTTCCTGAACCAGCCGCCCATCTGGCAACCGGTGTTGCCCGCGAGCAGCGAGACGACGTTGTAGCTCTTGTAGAACTCGTTGAGGATGTCGCGCCCGCCGCCCAGCATGTACCAGGCCTGGTTGATGCGCATGTTGGGGCCGAATGGCACGGCCGAACCAAAGGTAAAGGTCGGATCCTTGCCGAAATAGTAATAGGACGCGGTATGGCCGATCTCGACGGTGCCGTTCTGGACGGCGTCGAGCACCTGGAGACCTGGGACGATCTCGCCGGCCGCGAAAGTCTGGATCTGGAATTTGTTGTCGGTGGCTTCCGCAACCATCTTGCTCATCTTCTCGGCGCCGCCATAGAGCGTGTCGAGCGATTTCGGCCAGCTCGTCGGCATGCGCCATTTGATTTCCGGCATCGACTGCGCGATCGCGGGGGCCGCGAGCGTAGCGGCGCCAGCCGCGCCAAGTCCGGTGACCTTGATGAAGTCTCTTCTCTTCATGATTTCCTGCCCTGATGGATCGTGATGGTGGGCCTTCTTGCCGAGGCTTGCCACCACCATGACGCAAGCTGCAGCCGAATGCCATCCCCATCGCACTGCGGCAAAGAAAAAGCCCGGCCTCGGCTGAGGTCGGGCCTTCCAGTCCTACGACTTTAGGTCTAGGCGATCAGCCGCGCGTGCGCGAGCGGATCATGAAGCTGTCGTAGGTATATTCGGCAACCTGCCACCACAGATATTCGTCGGAGCGGTAGGCCTGCATGGCGTCGATCGACTTCTTGAAGTCGGCGTTCTTGGCCGAGATCTCGGCCCACAGTTCGTTGGTCGCCTTGAGGCAGGCTTCCAGCACCTCGTTGGTGAAGGGACGAAGCTGGGTGCCGCCGGCGACCAGGCGCTTCAACGCCGACGGATTCTGCATGTCGTAGCGCGCAGCCATCCAGCTGTTGGCATTGGCCGTCGCGTTGGTGAGGATCGCCTGGTAGTTCTTCGGCAGCGAATTCCACTTTTCCAGATTGGCGAAGGCATGGACGGTCGGACCGCCTTCCCAGAAGCCGGGATAATAGTAGTACTTGGCGACCTTGGCGAAGCCGAGCTTCTCGTCATCATAGGGGCCGACCCACTCGGCGGCGTCGATGGTACCCTTTTCGAGCGCCGGGTAGATGTCGCCGCCGGCGAGCTGCTGCGGCACCACGCCGACCTTCTGAAGCACCTGGCCGGCGATGCCGCCGATGCGCATCTTGAGGCCGGAGAGATCGGCAACGGTCTTGATCTCCTTGCGGAACCAGCCACCCATCTGGGTGCCGGTGTTGCCGCACGGAAAGCCGATCACGTTCGACTTCTTGAAGAACTCGTTGCCGAGCTCCATGCCGCCGCCCTGGTACCACCAGGAGTTCTGCTGGCGCGCGTTGAGGCCGAACGGCACCGAGGCGTAGATCGCGAAGGTCGGGTCCTTGCCGACATAGTAGTACGACACGGTGTGGCACATCTCCACGGTGCCGTTGGAGGTCGCATCGAGCGCCTGGAGCGCCGGAACGATCTCACCGCCAGCGAACACCTGGATCTGGAATTTGTTGTCGGTCATCTCGGCGACGTACTTCGCCACCTGCTCGGCGCCGCCGTAGATGGTGTCGAGCGATTTCGGGAAACTTGAAGTCAGGCGCCACTTCACCTCCGGTGAGGACTGCGCGATCGCCGGCGAGGCCACTGCGGTCGCGGCCGCGCCTGCTGCCGACACTTTGAGAAAATCACGACGCTTCATCTTCAGGTCTCTCCTTGCTGGGGCGTTTCCCCCTTAACGTCTCTTCTTGCCGCCGCTCGTTCCGGTGATGCGCCAGGGTCGCGCGAACCGAAGGGGCTTGACTGCCGTGGGCCTTTAACACGGAAGACCCGGTTTCGGAACGCGACAATCGCATGACGGGGCTCTACGAAAGTCGCATGTCGCCCAGGAACGAGAAGGCGTCCCGCAGGCGACCGACTCAGGCCGCGGCGATGACGCCCTTGAGCTGGTCCCGGACCTGTCCTGCAATAGCGCGGTAGATCGCCGCATGGGGGCCGTCCGGCTCGCTGTCGACGACGGGATTGCCGGCATCCGAGGTGGCGCGGATCGCCATGTGCAGCGGGATCTCGCCGAGGAACGGTACTTTGAGCTTCTCGGCCTCGTGCCGTGCCCCGCCATGGCCGAAAATGTCCGACCGCGTGCCGCAATGCGGGCACTGGAAGTAGCTCATGTTCTCGATGATGCCGAGCACGGGCACGTTGACCTTCTTGAACATGGCAAGTCCACGCCGCGCATCGATCAGGGACAGGTCCTGCGGAGTCGAGACGATCACCGCGCCCTTGAGCGGCACGTTCTGCGCCAGCGTGAGCTGGGCATCGCCGGTGCCGGGCGGCATGTCGACGACGAGCACGTCGAGCTGGCCCCATTCGACGTCGCGCAGCATCTGCGTCACGGCCGACATCACCATGGGACCGCGCCAGATCATCGCGGTCTCTTCCTCGACCAGGAAGCCGATCGACATGATGGCGAGGCCGAAACGCCGGAGCGGAATCATCTTGCGCTCGGCGTTCAGGTCGGGCTTGTCGCGCAGCCCCGTCAGGCGCGGCATCGAGGGGCCGTAGATGTCCGCATCGAGCAACCCGACCTTGAGGCCGAGGTCGCGCAGGCCCAGCGCCAGGTTGAGCGCGGTGGTCGACTTGCCGACGCCGCCCTTGCCGGAGGCGACCGCAATCACGGCGGCGACGCCCGGAATTTCCGACTGCCGCGCCATCGGCGACCCGCCGCCCTGCGGTGGCTTGTGGGCATGGACCGGCTGCACGCCCGGCGTACCGCGGCTCGGTTGCGGAGGCGGCGGAGGGGCGGAGCCCGGCTTGCGCTCGGCGGTCAGCGCCACCATGACGTTGGTGACGCCGGGAATGGCGCGCACGGCGGCCTCGGCTGCGGCCCGGATGGATTCCCAGGCCCTGGCCTCGGCGGCATCGACATTGATCGAGAAGAACACCTTGCCGTCGGACGCGCTGATCGCGCTCAGCACATTGGCATTGGTGAGCGCGACCCCGCGGGGCGACTTGATCCTGGCGAGGCTGTCGAGAACCTGTTGCTGTGTCACGCTCAAAGTGCATCTCCTGAACGGAGCCTGATCCGGACCCGGAGGGCCGCGCCAGCGCAAGGCATGGAACGGCTTTCCGGCAAGGTCATGCTCGAGACTTAGGACGCCCCATTAGAGCGGAAACGCGCAAAAGGCTACTGCCTGCCGATGTCGTCAGCCATCTCGGCGGGCGCGGCCCCCTGCTCCCTGGCGGCCTCGTAGTTCAGCTCGATCATGACCCCGTTGGGGTCGTGAACGAAAATCTGCCAGAGGTCGCCGCCAGGCACCTGACGGGACTCGAACTTCATCCCCTTGGATGCCAGCCGCTGCTTCATGCCGTCAAAGCCGCGGCTGACGAAGGCGACGTGGTGGACAACGCCGGAATCCGGCTTTTGTGGTTCAGCGGTCGCAGAAATATCGACGAGATGCACCACGGGCTTGCCCTCGCTGTACATCCAGGCGCCGGGGAAGGCAAAATTCGGCCGGGCTCCTTTTTCCAGGCCCAGCACATCCTGGTAGAAGCGGACGGTCTCGGCCAGATTCCGGGTCCGGATGTTGAAATGATCGAGGACGCCAACGCTCACTCCCCCCATGCTCTCGCTCCCATTTTCGAAGTCCTTGATCCCGCCATCCTAGCACAGGGAGCCGTCAAACGAAGCCGTTGCCCTCCCGGCTTAACGGTTTATGGTGCGCCTCCGATCCGCCCTCGCAGCGGAACTTCGAGGATGCCGCCCGGCGCCCTCGCCCGGATACAACCGTAAAACTCAAGCTACGGACAAGGTACCAGACATGGCTAAAATCGCTTTCCTCGGTCTCGGCGTCATGGGCTTCCCCATGGCCGGACACCTCGTGAAAAAAGGGGGCCATGAGGTCACCGTCTACAACCGCACCGCGGCCAAGGCGAAGGAATGGGCGGACAGGTTCGGCGGCAAGACCGCGGGGACCCCGAAGGCCGCCGCCGAAGGTCAGGATTTCGTGATGTGCTGCGTCGGCAACGACAACGATCTGCGCGCGGTCACGATCGGCGACGACGGCGCCTTCGCCGGCATGAAGAAGGGTGCGACCTTCGTCGACCACACCACCGCCTCCGCCGAGGTCGCGCGTGAGCTCGACGCGGCCGCCACCAAGGCCGGCTTCAAGTTCGTCGATGCACCGGTCTCCGGCGGCCAGGCCGGCGCCGAGAACGGCGTGCTGACGGTAATGTGCGGCGGCACGCAAGATGCCTATTCCGGCGCCGAGCCGATCATCACAGGCGCCTATGCGCGGATGTGCAAACTGCTCGGGCCCGCCGGCTCCGGCCAGTTGACGAAGATGGTGAACCAGATCTGCATCGCGGGCCTGGTCCAGGGCCTTTCGGAAGGCATCCACTTCGCCAAGAAGTCGGGCCTCGACGTGGCCGCCGTGATCGACACCATCTCCAAGGGCGCGGCGCAGTCCTGGCAGATGGAGAATCGCTACAAGACCATGAACGAGGACAAGTACGATTTCGGCTTCGCAGTCGAATGGATGCGCAAGGACCTGTCGATCTCTCTGGCTGAAGCCCGCCGCAACGGCGCCAACCTGCCTGTCACCGCGCTGGTCGATCAGTTCTATTCGGAGGTCGAGAAGATGGGCGGCAAGCGCTGGGACACGTCGAGCCTGCTCGCCCGCCTGCAACGCTGAGAAACGTATTGACAGCCGCAGCCGGGCAGCTGCGGCCGTCAATACCGGCGTTGAGCCGAAGAAACGAATTCCGGGGGGACTGACTTGCTGAGCGTGATCGCCGCCGTTTTCATCGTTGCGTATGCCGCCATCGCGCTCGAACATCCGCTCGGCGTCAACAAGAGCGCTTCGGCTCTCCTGGGAGCGGGCCTGCTCTGGACCATCTATGCGCTGTCCGTCGGCGACGCCTCGCTCGTCAACCGCCAGCTCGACGAATCCGTCGCCTCGACCGCGCAGATCGTCTTCTTCCTGATCGGCGCCATGACGATCGTCGAGGTGATCGACGCCCACAACGGCTTCGAAGTCATCACCTCGATCATCCGCACCAAGAAGCAGACCACGCTGATGTGGATCATCGGCTTCGTGACGTTCTTCCTGAGTGCGATCCTCGACAATCTGACGACCACCATCGTGATGGTCTCGCTGATCCAGAAGCTGATCGGCAAAAAGGACGATCGCCTGCTGTTCGCGTCCGTGATCGTCATCGCCGCCAACGCGGGCGGCGCCTGGACTGTGATCGGCGACGTCACCACGACGATGCTCTGGATCGGAGGCCAGCTTTCGCCCGTCAGCATCATGGAAGCGGTGATTCTGCCGTCATTGGCCAACCTGCTCGTTCCATTGCTCATCATTGGTTACTTCGTAAAGGGAAAGGAAATCGTGCCTCCGCCGCGAGAGGAAGCGCAGGGTCACCAAGTCGAGCTGTTCGAGCGCAACCTGATGTTCTCTCTCGGTCTCGGCACGCTGGTTGCTGTTCCGGTTTTCAAGACCGTGACGCACCTCGCACCCTTCATGGGCATCCTGTTCGGGCTGGGCTTGCTCTGGCTGGTCGGCGAGAT
The DNA here is from genome assembly GCF_016616425.1 of Bradyrhizobium diazoefficiens. Lineage (NCBI taxonomy): Bacteria > Pseudomonadati > Pseudomonadota > Alphaproteobacteria > Hyphomicrobiales > Nitrobacteraceae > Bradyrhizobium > Bradyrhizobium diazoefficiens. The sequence goes on along the minus strand of NZ_CP067101.1, from coordinate 3,321,401 downwards.
CGTTCATCGCCACAAGGACGAGGATACCCGTCGTCCGCTCACTCTCGTCCATGCGCTCACGCGCATCGACATGTCCGCCATCGTTTTCTTCCTCGGCATCCTCATGGCTGTCGCGTGCCTGGAGCACGCCCGCGTCCTGGAGCTGCTGGCAAAATGGCTCGACGCCACGGTCGGCCGCCTCGACATCATCGTCATCCTGCTCGGCCTCCTGAGCGCCGTCATCGACAACGTGCCGCTCGTCGCGGCGACGATGGGCATGTACAATCTGGTGCAACATCCGCCCGACAGTTTCATCTGGGAGTTCATGGCCTATTGTGCCGGCACCGGCGGCTCGATCCTGATCATCGGCTCGGCCGCGGGCGTTGCCGCCATGGGACTCGAGAAGATCGAGTTCTTCTGGTACGCCCGCCGCATTGCGGGCCCCGCGCTCGCGGGATATCTGGCGGGAGCGGTGGTATACATCGTGCAGTACGCGGCGCTGCATTGAACGGCGCTGACGGGATCCAAATTAACGCCGGGTTAACGTAATTCTTTAGCTCCTTAAGTCAGCTCTTAAGGATTTCTTGCCAGAGATAGACAATGCAGAAGGCCCGCGTCCGGCGTGGGCAGGAATCGTGTTGCTTGATGAGTAAGCCCGCTGAAAAGCCTGAGGTTGTGCAGCTTCCGGCCGAGCCGGTGAGCGCTCCATCGGCGAGCAGTCGAAGGGCTGCGGCGCAGCGGGTGCGCGAGGCGCGCGACAAGTTAACGTCGACCAGTGGAACCCGGCCGGCCTTCGACGCCGAGATGCTGCGCCAATACGCCCAGACGCGGCTGTCGGCTTCTTACGTCGTGATGCTGCTGGTGGTCGCGACCGGCGTACTGTTCGGCCTGTGGATGCAGCCGATCCCGGCCGCCGCCTGGACCGCCGGCATGCTCTGCATCCACAGCGCCATGATCCGCAGTTGCCGGCGCTTCCTGACCGAACCCTCCTCGCCCGCGGCGACGCGCGCATGGCGGACGCGCTTCGTCGTGCTCGACCTGCTCTATGGCTTGTGCTGGATGACGATCCTGATCCATCCCGTGCTCGACCTGGTCACGGAAACGCTGATGATGTTCCTGATGCTGCTGGTGATCGCAGTATCGAGCATGCTCGCCGCCAATCTGCCGATCGCCGCTCTTGCCGCCACCGCGCCGGTTGCGGTCGCAATGGCGCTGAGCTTCGCGGTGACCGGCTCGCTGGACAATTACGTGCTGGCCGCGCTCGCGCTCGCGGCCGAAGGCTATTTCGCGCTGTTGGCGCACCGCCTGCACTCCTCGACCTTCGCCACGCTCGAGGCGCGCGCGGAGAAGGACGCGCTGATCGGCGAGCTCGAACAGGCCAAGGCGATATCGGACGAGGCGCGCCACCGCGCCGAATCCGCCAACGTCGCCAAGTCGCGCTTCCTCGCGCAGATGAGCCACGAGCTGCGCACGCCGCTGAACGCCATCCTCGGTTTCTCCGAGGTGATGAAGAGCGAGATTTTCGGCGCGCATGCGGTGCCGGTCTACAAGGAATATTCCGCCGACATCCATAATTCCGGCGTGCACCTGCTCAACCTCATCAACGAGATCCTCGACCTGTCGCGGATCGAGGCCGGCCGCTACGAGCTCAACGAGGAAGCGGTGGCGCTGGTCGGCATCGTCGCCGACTGCCATCATCTGATGAAGCTGCGTGCATCGAGCCGCGGCATCACCATCCACGAAGTGTTCGAGCAAGCCATGCCGCGGCTCTGGGCCGACGAGCGCGCGATCCGCCAGGTCGTGCTCAATCTGCTCTCCAACTCGATCAAGTTCACTCCGCAAGGAGGCGAGATCTGGCTCAAGGCCGGCTGGACCGCTTCGGGCGGACAATATCTCTCGGTGAAGGATTCCGGCTCCGGCATTCCCGAGGACGAGATCCCGGTCGTGCTCGCCTCGTTCGGCCAGGGCTCCAACTCGATCAAGTCGGCCGAACAGGGCGCCGGTCTCGGCCTGCCGATCGCCAAGAATCTGATCGACCTGCATGGCGGCACGTTCACGCTGAAATCGAAGCTGCGCGTCGGTACCGAGGTGATCGTCACCTTCCCGCCGGAGCGTGTGATGAGCGCACTTGCGCCGCTGTCGGATGATTCTCCACCGCTCCAGCCGGAGAGTTCCGTACTGCCCGACGAGAAGCGCCGGCCGCGCCGCAGGCCGATCATGAGCGCAGGCACGGGCTCTTAACCAGATGCTTGCAGACATGCCCGACAATCCCCCACTATGTCAGAATGAGCAAGGAAACGCCGTGCGTCGCCGTCTGCATGATCGATCCCGGGACCAAGCTGTGCTTCGGCTGCGGCCGGACCCTGCCCGAGATCGCGCGCTGGCACGCCATGGAAAGCGCGGAACGGCTCGCGGTCATGGCCGTGTTGCCGGCACGCATGACGGAAGCTGGCCTTGCGCCGATCGCGGGATCGCCGAAACGCACCTGACCGGTCTGCGCGTCTCCGGAGGCGCGCGATGATCCGCTTCCTGCTCGTTCTCGCCATGCTCGCCGGCACGGCAGGTGCGGTCGTCGCCTACGGCGATCCCGAACAGATCGCACGCGCCAGCCACAAGGTCTCGCACATCTTCCGCGCGAAGCCCGCGGCGCCAGCCCCCGCCGTGCAGATCCCACGCGGCCAGGGCGGCGAGTTTGCGCTGCGTGCGAAGATCAACGGTGTCGCCGCGCCGATGGTGATCGATACCGGTGCCACGTCGGTGGTGCTGACCTGGGAAACCGCCAAAGCCATCGGGCTGCCGCTCGAGATGCTCGAATACGATGTCGATCTCGAGACCGCGGGTGGCCATACCAAGGCAGCCCGCCTCACGCTCGACCGTCTCTCGGTCGGCCATCTCGTCGAGAAATCGGTGCCGGCCCTCGTCGTCCAGCGCGGACAGATGAAGACCAATCTGCTCGGCATGAGCTTCCTTGACCGCCTGGAGAGCTGGGGCGTACGCGCCGACAAGTTGATGCTCACGGGTTATCCCGAACTTCACAGCAGCCATCGCCGTTCGCGCACCGCGATCGACTAGATCGCAGCGAGACCTGCACGCCTTCGCGTTCTCGCGACGCGTTCGCCCGAGCTTTGCTTGATCGCTCCACCCTCTGAAAGCCAGGAGGGCGCAGGGAAGGCCGGGTGCCGGCTCGCACCCGCGGTCTGCTGCGCGAAAAGCACACGCAGAAAGAACCGCACAGCAGCATACAGGTGGTGCCGAACACTCGGCCTTCCCTGCGCGATGGTCGGACGGCTTATGCCGTGATCTCCCGGGAGCCGAGTTCGTTCTGGCCTCCCTCGCCCCGCGAATTGGTGCAGTCCGCCCGGTTGGGCTCGCTCGCATCTTCGAAGGGCTTGACCGTAGCAACGACGGTCAGGACCACACGGTTTTGCCGTACGCGCGTTCGCTGACCGCCGCATGATCTCCCGGCCTTGTCGACGTTGCCGGAAGCATGCTGGCGAGACGAACTTGACAGCGCCGCTCGTCCGCACGCGGTTTCGGGCTCACAGGGACTACCCGCCCTGCCCGCGACCCTTCGTGCCGACGCTGCCGCGTCCACCGCAAGCCCGGCTCGCGACAGTGACGACACAAGATCGCCCCTCCTGGATGAGCCGGGATGGGCGACACATACGACAAATCCGAATTTCGGTAAAGTGGAATATTTTTGCGCGGGCGGGTTGACAGCGGCGCGACACAGCAAGATTCCGTCGCCCGCCGGCAGAAGCCGCAAGATCCGCCGAAATCCGATCGATCCGGTGCGTGGGTCATCTCAGCTGACGAGGAACCCCAGGACGATACGTATTCGGGCAAGGTAGCTTGCTTGCGCGGTTGATGATCCGGCATGCGATCTCTTTCGCCAATTGAATGCATTGGTGCGCCGAAGTCGGGTTCAACTCGGCGCGAGACCGCCCAATCTTTCCAAGATTTCACGGAGGTCAAACGCAGTTGATTTGATTTTGCCGTTCGCTCGGCGAGACTTCGGCCGCACCGGGTGCCTGATTTGGGATCCGGACATTGCGATGGATGGAGTCGTATCAATGCCGCAATTCGATCCTGAGCTCGTGAGCACCATGAGGACGGCCCTCGAGGACGCAATGACCAAGGTGCCTTCCGACCTGGTGACCATTTCAACAAAGGCGTTCTTCGCCGAATGCATTCTCAAGGCAGCCGCTCAAGGGCACACCAACTATGCCGATCTGGTCGCCGCCGCAACCGACCATATACAGACCATCGCCTCGATGTTCTCGTGAGAGCCCTGGTGCGGCCGTTTTGCCTGCCCGGTGAGCCTGCCTTCCGCAGCTCCAAAGCCTTCACAGCGGTCGCTTGTCCTCCTTCACCGCCAGCATCTCCGGCGTGTTGCCGCAGGCGACAAAACTCACATTGGCCAACGGCCCGGCGTCCCGGCGCCGGCGCTGCCGGTCCGCTGCAGCCGAGAAGAGCAAGGCGGAGCGCGGTGAGCGGCGCGATCGACCGGTAAATGGGCGAGTACGCGCTTCGCGCCAGTACCGCATCACGTTGCGGATGCAGTTCAAAATCGGCGATCGAAGTCAGGGTTCATCGACGGCGCCCTGGTGCGCTTCTCACGCCGCCTCGGGCGCATCGGCACATTCCAGAATTTGCGCCGCGGCGCGTTCTCGGCAGTCTGCAAATATCCGCCGATAGAGCACGACCGAGACGAGCCAGGCGACCGCAAACAGCGCGATCACGGCGAAGCCGACATTGGCGAGCGATTCGTTGAGGCCGTCGACCAGCGTCCATACGCCGCCGGACAGGCCGAGCCGGTCGGCGGCCAAGCCGAGCGCCTCGATGCCGCCGATGAACAGCGCGACCGCCACGGAGGCGCCGGTGATCGTGAGATTGTACCAGAGCTTCCGCAGGGGATCGACGAAGGCCCATCGATAGGCGCTCACCATCAGCGCGGAGTCGGCAGTGTCGACCAGCGCCATGCCCGATGCGAACAGCGCAGGGAGAACCAGGACATCGGCAACCGAAGCGCCGCGCGCCGCTTCGGTTGCCGATATGCTGAGCAGGCCGATCTCGGTCGCCGTGTCGAAGCCGAGTCCAAACAGCAAGCCGAGCGGATACATGTGCCAGGGTTTTGCGACCAGGCGGAACAATGGTCCGAGCAGCCGCGCGAGGAAGCCGCGATTGGCGAGCAGCGTTTCGAGGCCCTCGGCGTCGTGAACGCCTTGCTCCCGTGCAGCGCGAAACGTCCGCCACAGGCCGGCGAAGATGGCGAGATTGACGGCCGCGATCACGAGCAGGAACAGGGCCGACACCGACGTGCCGATGAGGCCGCCGATCTGTCTGAGCAGGTTGTCGCCGCCCAGGCTCACCACGCCGAACACAAGCAATATGGTCGCGACCGCGACGACCGTGGAATGGCCGAGCGCAAAATAGAGCCCGACGCTGTGCGGTGCGCCATCCGTCTGCATCAACTTGCGCACGACGTTATCGATGGCGGCGATATGGTCGGCATCGAGGGCGTGGCGCAGACCGAACACCCAGGCCAGCAGTGCGGTCGCCAGCACCGTCGGCCGGTCTCCGAACAGCGCGAAGGCCCAGGCCCATGCGGCGATGTTGGCGGCGATGAGCCCTCCGAACAGCACCGCTGTTCCGGATTCGATCACCCGCAAAGTCCGCCCCACCGCTTGCTCCATCCACCCGATCCCGCAGTATGATGTTTATCAAAAGCCCTCATATTGGCAAGGCGGGACTTAAGGGTTTGGTAACGATAAGACCGTGGCTGAGCACATTAATGCAAATCGCACGCCGCTGGTGTCTAGCCCGTAACGAGCCTGCTATAAAGCGCAGCTACGGCTCGGTCGAGCTTCGCGAATTATCCGGTTTCCCTGGTTGCGCATGAACAAGCCCAGCAACACGTTCGACATCGTCATCGAGCCGTCGTTCGACTTTCTGTGTCCGGAATATGCCGTGCTGTTCGATCGCTCGGCCGCCACCGCGTTCCAGCATCCGGCCTGGCTGCACAGCCTGTACTCCAGGCTCGCCTCGGAAGTGGGCGCAACACCTCTGGTCGTCGTGGTCCGCCATCGCGCGACGCAAGCCCTTGCGATGGTGCTGCCCTTGCTTCGGATCCGGCGCGGTCCGATCCGGACCGTCGAGTTCGCCGACCTCCGCGTCTCCGACTATCTGGCGCCGGTTTGCAGCCCGGAAGTGTTTTCGCAACTGCTCGACGACGCGGATGCGTGCGCGGAGATTCGGCGCCTCGTTCGTCCTTTCGATCTGCTCCGAATGACCAAGCTGCCCGACGGGCGGCTTCCTATCGAAAACCTGTTGGCTGCATCCCGCCGCGTAACCATGGACACCAATGCCTACGCGACGGTTCTCGTCGCCCCGTTCGAGCAATGGCGGGCCAGCGCAATCGATCGCTCCTATCAGAAGGAGCTCGCAAAGAAATATCGCCAGCTCCAGAAGAAAGGCGCGCTGAGCTTCTCATGCTGCAACGACAGCGCCTCCGTGCTCGAGGCGCTCGACGTGATGAGGAAGCTTCGCGGTCCGCGCTTTCAGGCACAAGGCGATGGAGATCTGCTCCAGCGTCCCGAATATTTCGGCTTCTATTCCGACGTGGCGCTTCGGGGTCTCGGCACCCTTGTGCGCCTCTACGCCATGAAGATGGACGGTGACGTGATCGCCGCCGTGCTCGGACTGAGCCATCGGGACAGCTTCCTCATCATCATGAGCGCCTTCGACATTGCCGGCTACAAGAGCCAGTCGCTCGGCGCGCTGATGTTCGAGCAGGTCGCGCGGGATTGTATCGAGCGCGGGGATCAGATGCTCGATTTCACCATCGGTGACGAGCCGTACAAGAAGTTGTTCGGCGGACAGCCTTCGCCGATGTGGGCGGTCACGAAAGCCGGCAGCACCGCGGGCGCCATCGCCCTGTTCGCCCTGAAGCAGGCTCCCTGGCTCAAGCTGGCGGCCAAGCGGCTATCGGATCTGCGGCTCCTGCCCGCCCGCACTCCAACATCAACGCGCTGACCGACGGCAGGCGCAGGGCCTAGAGCGTGATGAGATGAGGCTCGATAGCCGCGAAGGCGAAGGTGGGCTCCCTCTCCCGCTTGCGGGAGAGGGTTGGGGAGAGGGTGCCTCCGCAATGGAATAATCCCCTAGCGGAGAGAGCCCTCACCCGGCGCTTCGCGCCGACCTCTCCCGCAAGCGGGAGAGGTGAGCGAGCCCGCGGCAGTCGATTCAGCCTAATGCCATTCCGCTTTATGCGCGCAGTGCGCCGCGAACACGTCCAAGCCAGCCCGGATGCATTTGATCGACACGATGCGTCAGGCTGCGCCGCAGGAAGTGCAACCGGCGCCGTACATCCCAACCGATATCGTTGCGGGACGTCAGGGCCTGGCGGAAGCGCGCCATCTTCAGGGACTGCTGGTCCGCCGCGATCTTGTCGCGATCGGAATAGAACTGCGAGATCTTTTCCTGGCCCATGCCGGCGGTCATCAGCCACCGCGGCGCATATTCGGTGCAAAGGCGATCGACATCCATCAACAGGCGCGCGACGCCTGTGCCGGCTGCGGGGCAATTGGTCTGGAACGCATCGCCGATAAGCACGACGCCGGGCTGGAGATGTCCCTCGACGACGGTCAGATCCATCACCCAGTTCTGGACCCGGTCGGTGACGCGGAAATCGCCGAGGTAGGACCGCAATCCCGGCAGCAGACGCAGAACCGTCGCTTCCGGTTCGCGACGCAGCTCGCGCATGATCGGATCGGTCGGATCGCGGAACATGAAGAGGTTGGCCCGCATGCCGGCGCGGACGGGAAACAGGCTGAGATAGTCGATGCCGTCTGCCGTGCGCTCGCCATAGCAGGTCAGCGCCTCGAAATCGAACGGCGCACCGTCTCGGCGGGCGATCGTGAAACCGAACGAAACCGAATGGCGCTCGGCCAGCACGCGCCGCCTGATCCCGAGTTTGTAGCCGAGAACTCCTGCCATGCCCGTGGCCAGAATAACGAGACGCGCAGTCACGCGCCGTCCGCCGGCCAGCTCGAGATGCTGGACGTCGTCGCTGCGGCTGATTGCAGTGACCTCGTCAACGATCAGGTCGGAGCGATCGGGTATCTGGCTGCGCGCCATGGCAACGAGATCGGCATAAGGAAATCCGTAGGCTTGGCCGACGCTGACATCGACCACCTTGCCTTCCCGGATATTGAGCACCCCATCATAGCGACAAGCGACATTCTCGATCGCATCGAGGAAGCCCAGCTTGCGGAACATCTCCAGCTGATGGCCGCCGATCTTTTCGACCCGGAATTCGTCCGGATAGACCGCCCGCTTGTCGATCAGGGCAACACGATGCCCTGCCCGCGCCAGCACGGCCGCCGCAAGCGATCCCGCAAGGCCGCCGCCGACGATCGCGATGTCCGCAACGATCGGCGAAGCGCCGGTTGTGGCGATCGGCTCGGCTACGGGTCGGTACGTCGTCATGATGCTGGCTCCCACGGTCAACCTCAGCCGCACGTGCAATTCCCCGGCCTCATGTCGCATCGCAGGACCAAGCGCGATCATTTCTCGATATCGAGGTTAACGAAGCGGAGAGCGGGCCTTGCTGACGATGGCCGGCACGCCTCTTGCTCGGGATTCTCTGTAAATTCCGGTTTCCGGTGGCTCGGTGGGATCCGGCGAGCCATTCCATGTTCGAACAGCTGATCCCGTCGATGCAGCGCTGCGTCGTCGGTCGGTCGGGGTCGGGCCTTGCTCTATTTGGGACAATGGGGACGGCGATGTTTCACAGTGAGGCAATCCGTGTAACCGCCATATCGTGGCCGCCGGCAATGTCCCGGAGGTCACCCATTAACACTCGCGATTTTTCGGCATGCTAGGTTGTCGCCAATATCGGAACATGTCTCTTCAGGGGGGTGCAGCTCCTTAGACTTCCATGATCGAATCCATCCTCCAGTTCATGCGGCGTGACGTCACGCGCGGTGTTGTCGGGACCATCCTGCTCAAGGTTGGTAGCGGCGCGCTTGCGTTTGCGTTGTTCTCGCTCGCCGCGCGAACGATGTCGCCCGATGGATTCGGTATCTTCGCGACCTGGCTTTCGGTTGCCCAGATCGCCGCCGTCGTTGGACTGGTCGGCCAGGAATCGTTGCTGGTACGGTTCCTGAACGAGTATCAGGTCGGCGAAAGGCCCGATCTCACCAAGGGTGTTCTTCTATCGAGCTTCAAGATTACCTCGGTCGCAATGCTGGCTGTGGTCGCCGGAATCGCCATCGTGGCGAACATGAGAGGCGACTGGTGGCCGCTCATACTTGCGGTGTCGGCCTACACGGCGGTCAATGCCGGAGTTATGCTTGGCAGCCAGATCGCGCGTTCGCTGGTCAGCATTCTCATGGGCGAAGGAAATCGCGAGTTCTTCTGGCGGATTATCGTCGTTCTTTTCCTGCTCGCCATGCTGCTCGGTCATCGGCAACTTGATCCCGCCGAGTTGTTCACGGCGATGACGATGGCCATGTCGGTCGGCCTGGTCGCGCAGATCGTTTCGATTGCGCGGGTGCTGCCGGATTTGCGCGGTACGGCGGCACGATCCGAAACGTCCCGCTGGCGATCGAGCGCCCTTCACTTCTGGCTCGCATCCATCCTTGAAGCCGCAAACCAGTATTTCGACGTCATTCTGGTGTATTGGATGCTGGATCCCGTGACCGCCGGAATCTACTTTGCCGCCTCGCGGCTTGCCAACATCTTCGCCATGCTGTCCGCGGCGCTGTACACGTTTGGCGCGCGCCGGCTTCCTTCGCTGTATTTCAGCAAGAACCATCGGGAGTTCGAGCGGACTTTGCAGTTGATGGCGGAAGTGACCGCGCTTTGCGTTGTGGCCGGGCTCGCCACGATCTGGATCGGCGGGCCCTATCTCCTCAACCTGTTCGGACCTCATTTCACCGGGCAGCATTCGGTCCTGATCGTGCTCGCAATCGGAACGGCCATCCAGGCCGCAGGCGGCCCGTCCGCTGCGATCCTGCAGCTGACCGGCCATGAACGAGTCTATGTTCCCGTCGTTGCCGCCAACGTCGCACTGCGGCTCGCGGGATTTATCATCCTCATTCCCTGGCTCGGCGTGCTTGGCGCAGCGATTTCGGCCACCGTGTCGCTGGCGCTCGCGACCATTGCCCTGAACGTCCTCTGCCGCAGGCGAACAGGAGTGGACCCTTCAATTCTCGTGCTCTTGCGCTTCACCGTCGTGAAGCGCGGCAATTATGCTGTTCGCGGCGCCGACTCCGGTGACTAGGCGCCGATCGTGCCGGCGATCACGCGACGGCGGCGCGCAGGGCCGATTGGTTAACGGGCTCCCTGCACATCTTCCGGAAACCGGTGAAATGGCTGTGCGAACGATGTCGACGGCCAAGCCTCGCATTAACTCCGTTTGTTGCTAGTCGATGTCCACGCGATGCCCGCATGATAGGTACGGAGTCAAGAAGGTGAAGATTTCGTTTCTCTAGCGGGTCGGGATCCGTGCTCCACTATCAGCCGAACAAGGAATTGGGCGAGACGAGCGCGACGGCGTTCGCACGGTCGAGCGGCAGCGAAGCAAAGCTGCACGTGCTTCTCGCGCAAACCCAGGCCGAGAACGCCGGCGCGCAGGAGATCTCCAGGCTTCTCGGCGCCGGGCTGACCGCGCGCGGCTACCGGGTCACCAATCTATTCTTCTTCCGCAAATCGGACTCTTTCGATGAGCCGCCCGACACGCTCTATTGCGCCGCGAGCCGGCCGGGCAATCCGGCGGCGCTGCTGCGGATGCTGTGGACGCTCGGCCGTCATATCAGCACCATCAAGCCCGACGCCGTCCTGACATTCCAGCATTTCGGCAACGCCATCGGCGGCGGCGTGACGCGCCTCGTCAGCCGCGCGCCGGTCATTGCCAATCAGGTTTCATCCGCGCTGTCGATGAGCTGGCCGGTCCGCACCGCCGATATCGTCATGGGCAGCCTCGGCTTCTTCGACCGCATCACGCTCAATTCGCAGGACATGCAGCGCGAATATTCGCGCTACCCCGCGGCCTACCGGTCGCGCATGGTGCACGTGCCGCATGGCTTCGACGACAAGGCTCTCACCCTGTCGAAGACGGCCGCACGACAACAATTCAATCTGCCGCCGGATCGCGTATTGCTCGGCTGCGCAGCAAGGCTGCATCCGCACAAGCGGCTCGATGCGGCGATACGTCTGTTGCCGGATGAGCCATCCTGGCACCTTGCGCTCGCCGGCCAGGGCGCCGACGAGGCGCGGCTGAGGTTGCTGGCGAGCGAATTGAAGGTGTCGGAGAGGCTGCATTTGCTCGGGGAAATCGCCCCCAGCCGGATGGCGGACTTTCTCGCCTGCCTGGACGTGTTCGTATTCCCGACGCAGGCGGAAACCTTCGGTCTGGCTGCGGTCGAGGCGGCAAACGCCGGCGTTCCGTCCGTCGTTACCGACCTTCCCGTCCTGCGCGAAGTGCTGTCCTACGAAGGACGACCGACCGCACTCTTCGTCGATGCCTCCAATCATACGAAGCTCTCGGCAGCCGTCTCGAGGCTGCTGACGGACCAACATCTGAGCGATGAACTGCGACAAAACGCCAAAGGCCTGAGGTTACGCTATTCGGTAGATGCCATGGTGGAGGAATACGTTCGAATTCTCAACCAGGTCATTTGACCTGATATGTTGAAATGGATTGGCTCGGCATGATCATCGAGTTTCGCTGTGAACGTGAGTACGCGCGGCGGTGGATGGGCCGCGAGACGCTGTCGATCGACGGCCGGGATGTTCCGGTTCAAATCGCGTGGGCGGCAACGGCCGAGCCGCGGCCCACAGGCCTCGACGCCCTGTTCGAGCTCGAACGCCTGGTGTTGCACAAGGGCAAACACAGCGGTGCCAACAGGCTGAACATCATTCCGGAAAGGACGCAGGTTCGCACCGAGGCGGCCGACGTGATCGTCGATTTCACGGGCGCTGCGCGCGATCCGAACAGCTCCGCCCGGCTGTATCTCCGTCCGCTGTTCAATGGAGTTGCAGGCGAAAACGCCGCGCTCGCCGCCATTCTGGCCGGCGACCTGCCGGTGATCGACATCGTCAACGAGGTCGACGGCTCAATCCTCGATCGCGGCCATCCATCCGGCGAAATTGCCGCAGGCCTCAGCGGTGCACTCGATACCGTCATGGCGCGAACCCTGACCATGGCGGCGGCGATCCTGTCGGGACGGCCGCGGATTGTGCCGCAACTGGCGCGCCCGGCGGGGAGCGGCCCGCGCCGCGGAGCGGCTGGCTATGTTGCGCGCGGCCTTGCCGTCTCAATCGCCAGGGAAATTTATCGCCTCTGCTGCTATGCCCCGCACTGGCATGTCGGATGGCGCTTCAATGACGGTGCCGGCGTCTGGCAGACCGGCGATCTCTCCGGTCCGGACTGGAACATTCTTCCTGATCCAGGACATCGCTTCTACGCGGATCCCTTTCCGATCACGTGGCAGGGAAGAACCTTTGTGTTCTTTGAAGACCTCGATCACCGTGTCGGAAAAGGCATCATCTCGGCGATCGAGTTCGGCGACAGCGGGCCGGTCGGCGAGGTCGTCGCGGTGCTCGAGGAGCCCTGGCACCTCTCCTATCCGTTTCTGATCGAAGACAGCGGCGAGTTGTGGATGATCCCGGAGAGTTCGCTCAACGGGGACGTTGCTCTGTACAAATGCGCTCGGTTTCCGGACAAGTGGGAGCGACACACGACGCTCCTTTCAGAGATCGAGTTGGCCGACGTCACGATCACGCGGCACAACGGCCTGCATTATCTGTTCGGAGCCTGGCGCGACGGAACCGGCGGCTATTCGGATTCGCTGGCGATCTACTACGCCGAGCACCTCTTGGGACCCTGGTTGCCCCATGCCAGCAATCCGGTCCTGATCGACCGTGCCAGCACGCGGCCGGCGGGGCATTTCGTCACGATCAACGACAAGCTATGGCGACCGATCCAGAACTGCACCGACGGATACGGCGCGGCGCTCGCGCTGGCGGAAGTGGTCGAGCTGTCGCCGACGACATTCAGGCAGATCGTCCGTCACTCCCTGAAGCCCGGACCGCTGTGGCCCGGCAGGAAGCTGCACACGTTGAACCGCTGCGGCCGGCTCGAGGTGATCGACGGATCGCGTATTCAACCGAAGATGCGCGCCTCCGCGAGCAGATTGCCATCGACCGTCTCGCCTGCGCGAACCAGCCCCCATACCGCCTGCTAACGCGGGTGGCGCGCCCTCGCCCGAGGCGACTACTCAAATCCCAAAAAGGGCAGGACGGGCGGCGCACGCCGCCCGTCATTTCGTGGTTCGGGCGCCCCAAGGGGCGGCGCCTACTGGGAGCGATCCGAAGTCCAGCCCTTGTACTGGGCGACGTTGTCCCGGGTCACGAGCTTGGAAGGCAGGAGTTCGACGGTCGAGGCCGGCTTCTGGCCCTTGAGAATGCCGACGCCGATCTGCACGGCCCGCCGCGCCATGAAGAACGGGTCCTGCGAAGCAGACGCCTGGATCTGCGGTGACTGCGGATCTTTCAGCGCCGCCTCGATATCGGGGGCGCCGTCAACCGACGTGATGACGATGCCGCTGCGGTTTTGCTGGCGCGCGGCAAGGTCGGTGCCGATCGCCTGGGGGTCGTTGATGGCGAAGATGGCATCGATCTTGGGGAAGCGGGTCAGATAGCCCTGCGCGACGGTGAGACCGCCTTCGCGCGAGCCCTTGCCGTCCTGGTCGTCGGACAACACCTTGATGCCGGGATTCTTCGAGAAGACTTTCTTGCAGCCGACGACCCGGTCGATCACGGCGGAGACCTGCGGCCCGTTCTCGATGATGACGTCGCCCTTGCCGCCCAGTTTGTCGACAATGTACTGGCAGGAGATCTCGCCGGCCTGGACGTTGTTCGTGGTCACGGTGGCATCGGCGCCTTCGGCTGCGGTGTCGACCGCAACGACGACAATGCCCGCCGCCTGCGCCTTCTTGATGGCCGGCCCGATCGCCTTGGGATCGCCGGGGTTCAAAAGGATCAGATCGACACCGGCGGCGATGAAGTTGTCGATCTGGGTGACCTGCTTGCCGAGATCGTATTCGAAGCCGACGGTCGTGATCTTCACATTGGGATTGGCCTTCTTCGCCTCGAACTCGGCGCCCTTCGACAGCGCGACGAAGAACGGGTTGCCCATCGAGCCGAGCGAGATGCCGATCGACTTGAGCTCCTTGGCGGAGGACGGCGCGGTGCTTAGGACAAGCGCCATTGCGGCGCCGGCGAGCATGATCGTCTTCAACATTTGCTTCCTCCCTGGTCTGTCTTCATCCCCGGCACGGCAGACCAGTTGCCGCAGCGGAATCTCGAGTCTTACGCACACTCAGGTGCGCGCAGATCCTTGTAGCCGGTAACGGTCGAGCGCCACGGCGCCGATGATCACCAGGCCCTTGATGACATATTGCCAGATGTCGGAGACGCCGACGAGAATCAGTCCGTTCGAGAGCACGGCGATGATCAGTGCGCCGACCAGCGTGCCCCAGATCGAGCCGATGCCGCCGACGAAGGAGGTGCCGCCGAGGATCACGGCGGTGATCGCATCGAGCTCGTAGGACTGGCCGAGCTGCAGGCCGTTGGCCGCGTAGAGCCGCGCCGCCTGCATGGCGCCGCCGAGCCCGGCGAAAAGCCCTGAAACGCCGTAGACGAAGATCAGCACGGCCCAGACCTTGATGCCGGCAAGCCGCGCCGCGCTCTCATTGCCGCCCACCGCATAAATGTGCACGCCGAGCACGGTCCGGCGCAGCACCAGCCATGAGACCAGGATGACGAGCAAGGCGATCACCGAGAGCCACGGGATCGACGCGACCCCGGGAACGAGCGTCAGCGAGCCGTTGCCGATGAAGGCATAGGGAATTGAGGGATTGAACACGGTGGTGTCGGCCCCGAGCAGTCGCGCCAGGCCGCGCACTGCAGTGAGAGAGCCGAGCGTGACGATGAAAGGCGGCAGACGGAGCAGCGCGATCAGCGCGCCGTTAACGACGCCGAAGCCAACGCCGGTGAGCAGCGAGGCCGGCAGCCACAGCATCCCAAGCTCCGGCAGCTTGGAGAGCGTCAACCCGGCCATCGCGGAGGCCGCCAGGATCGAGCCGACCGAGAGGTCGATGCCGCCGGTGAGGATGACGAAGGTCATGCCTGCGGCGAGCACAGTGTTCACGGCGGCCTGCTGCAACACGATGCCAAGATTTTGTCCGGTGAAGAAGCGTCCCTCGGACAGGAAATGGAATCCGATGCAGAGGATCAGCAGCACCGGCAGCATGCCAAGCGCGCTGATCAGCACCCTCACCCGCTGGCGCTTTGTCTCAGCGGCAGCGCCCTTGATCGTCGTCGGGGCTGGCTGAGCCTCCGAGGCACTATTGTCAGGCATCGAGATGCTCCATCCCCGTGGCAAGCGCCATGATATCTTCCTGTGTCAGCGGCGAATCCGGGCCGCGCGCAACCTCGCCGGCGATGTGCCCGGCACGCATGACGACGACGCGGTCGCAGATACCGATGACTTCAGGGAGGTCGGACGAGATGACGAGGATCGCGGTGCCGGCCTTGGCCAGATTGTCGATGATCGAATAGATCTCCGACTTGGCACCGACATCGACGCCGCGCGTCGGCTCGTCGAGAATCAGGACCTTCGGCGCGATGGCGAGGAGCCGCGACAAGAGCAGCTTCTGCTGATTGCCGCCGGACAGGCCACCGGCGGCGACGTCGACATTGGCGGCGCGGATGCTGAGGCCCGCGAAGGCTCTGTCGGCGCGCTCGCGTGCCTTGTCCCGATCCAGGAACCAGCCGAGCTTCGCATCGCGCGCGAGCACCGCGAGGTTGATGTTGTCGAGGCACGACATGTCCAGGAACAGTCCGAGCGCCTTGCGGTCCTCGGTCAGATAGGCGATCCCGGCCTCCAGCGCCTCTCCGGGGGTGCGAATCTCGACTGGCCGCCCCTCCAGCTCGAGCCGGCCAGAGGTCTTGGGCAACGCGCCGATGATGAGATGCGCAAGCTCGGTGCGGCCGGCGCCGATCAGGCCGGCGAGACCGACCACCTCGCCCGCATGCACGGTGAGCGAGCAGCCCTTGACGCGCTGGCCATCGGCCATGTCGATCGCTGCCAGCACGGGATGTCCCCGCCCGGCCTCCGGATCGTGGTCCTTCTTGTAGAACGATGAGACGTCGCGCCCGACCATCAGCCGCACGATAGTGTCGGCACGGATCTCGGGCTTATCGAGCGAGCCGACCAGCCGGCCGTCCCGCAGCACGGTGACACGATCGCCGAGCGCGTAGACCTCGTCCATGCGATGCGAGATATAGATGATGGCAAGCCCCTCGGAACGCAGCTGGCGGATCAGCGCGAACAGCCGCGCACTCTCGCCGGCTGACAACGCGGTGGTCGGCTCGTCCATGATCAGGATTTTCGAGCTCGCGTGCAGCGCGCGGGCGATCTCGACCAGCTGCCGCTGGCCCATGGAGAGTTGCGCCACCAGCGTCGACGGCTGGAAGTCTGCGCCCAGCCGCTTCAGGATCGGGCCGACGCCCTCGCGCATGACGCCGCGCGCCAACATTCCTGAACGCGAAATCTCGCGGCCCAGATAAATATTCTCCGCAACGCTCAGATTGGGGGCGAGCGACAGCTCCTGATAGATGATGGAGATGCCTGCGTTGCGACCGCCGAGTGGACCTTCAATCCGCACCGGTCTTCCTTCGATACGGATTTCGCCGCCGGGATCAGGCCTGTAGGCGCCGGACAGGATCTTCATCAGCGTCGACTTGCCGGCGCCGTTCTCCCCCATCAAGGCATGGACCTCGCCTGCGTAGACGGTGAGATCGACAGCACGTAGCGCCTTGATACCAAAGAAGGATTTTGAAACCCCACGCATCTCGAGGATCGGATCGTTCATCGTGCCTCCCGGCGCACAATGCGTTTCCCACCCGCGTCTCGATCTTCTGGCCAGCGCGGTTTTGTCATTAAACAAAAGCGGGTGACGCAGGGCAATACCGAAGGCGAGTATACTGAGGTATAGAAATCCAGATTCGGCCAGCTAGTGGCGCGGCCGATACAGTTCGCGCCATGCGGGAAGCCGCGCGGCATAAGCAGCGACCAGGCCGGCGTCGGGTTCAAACGTCTCGATGCGCTGCGGCCGCGTGCATACCGCACCGACCGCCTCACGGGTGACAGCAAGCCGCCCCAATCTCGCCGCACCGAACGCGGCGCCGGTCTCACCTCCAACGAAGCGACGGACCGGAACGTTCAGCACGTTTGCCAGCACCGAGAGCCAGAATCGGGACTGCGAACCACCGCCAATGACATCGGCTTCCGCAATCGCAATGCCGGCATCCGCGAGTGCAGCGCGACAATCGGCAAGCGCGAACGCAACGCCCTCGAGCACCGCCTGCACGATCGTGCTGCGGTCGGTGCCATGGCTCAGACCATCGAGCATACCGCGCGCGGCGGGATCGTCGTGCGGCGTCCGCTCACCCGCGAGATAAGGCAGGAAGCTCACCGGCGACGGCGCCTGCGGGCGCGCGCCAAGCGGCGCCAGCAGCTCGGCCTCGCTGACGCCGAACAGCCGCGCGATCCAGGCGAGGCAGGAGGCGGCCGAGAGGATCGCACCGGCCTGAATCCACATGCCGGGAATGGCGTGGCAGAACGTGTGCACGACGCGATTAGGATTGGGCACGATTCTGTCGGTCGGGGCCATGAGGGCACCCGAGGTTCCCAGCGATATGAACGCGGTGCCCGGCCGGATCGCGCCGATGCCGACGGCGCCGGCCGGATTGTCGCCGGCGCCCCCCGCGATCACCGGCTGCCCTGCCATGCCCCAGCGCCGCGCCAGCTCGCTGCGCAGTGTCGTTGCCGGCGCGCATCCCTCGACCAGACGCGGCATGTGATCGCGCGAGAGGCCCGTCGCGGCCAGTGCTGCGTCCGACCAGTCCCGGCGGGTGGCGTCGAGCCATAGTGTTCCCGATGCATCGGAGACGTCCTCGATGGCCTCTCCTGATAGCGCCAGGCGCAAATAGGCCTTGGGAAGCAGAACGAGCTTCGTCCTCGCAAAAACTTCAGGCTCGTGCGCCGCGATCCAGAGCAGCTTCGGCGCGGTGAATCCCGGCATCGCCTTGTTGCCGGTCGTCGCGCGCAAGGCGGGCCAGCGTTGCTCCAGGACACGACACTCAGTGGCGGAGCGTCCGTCGTTCCAGAGAATGCAGGGCCGTAGCGGCCTCGAGCTCGCATCGAGCAGCGTGGCGCCATGCATCTGGCCGGACAATCCAATGCCCTTGACGGCCGCCAATTCGCCGGAATGCGTCGCCTTCAGAGCATCCAGCGTGGCGAAGGTCGCATCGATCCATTGCGCAGGGTCCTGCTCGAAATAACCCGGCTGCGGTGAGGTGATCGTCAGCGGCCGGCTCTCGCTTGCAATCACCCGCTGGGTACCGTCGACGAGAACGGTCTTAACTGCGGAGGTGCCGAGATCGATGCCGAGATACATGGGTGCTCCCGCTCACTTCGCCGGGTCGATCCAGATCTCCGGCTCCGAATGCTCGCGAATATAGCTGATCTTGCGATATTTGCCTTGTACGAACATTGTACGAACAGTAAGCGACGATACTCCTGGTACCTCTGCACAGAGGGTTTGACGGATTGGTTGCTGGGTCTCCCTAACGCTTGGGTTCAGTGAGGGTCAGTCTGCCTTGGATAGACCGCATGGGCTACTGGCTGCCGTGACGCTACGTTGATTTGATGGCCGTTGTACCCCAGATAGCTGCCGACTTGATGCCGTGCCGCAAGTCGGCGGCCCTGGGCCAACAGGCGACATTTTGACGAGCGAGCCGCGAAGCGAGGCGGCTTACTCGTGTCGTCAACCCTTGACCGCTGAGATGACCAAGATCGCAGCCAGTCCCGGCAACAAAATTGAACTCGGCACGATACCCAGAAGCAAGCCGCCGATGAACGTCCCGATCATTGATCCCTAATCCGGGACTGGGGGGCTGTAAACACGGGATCGCCAATGTGTTAGACTTTGCCCAGCCGATCAGGGAGAAAAGCCATGACCGCCGAGTTCGATGAAGACCGCTTCAATATGGCTATCCGTAAGTTTCTGAAGCATGTCGGAGTTACATCGCAGCGTGAAATCGAGAACCTGGTGCGTAGCGGGGCGGTGAAAGGTGGCGAGCTCAAACTGCGAATGACCTTGTCCGCTGAGGGGACGCCGCTGAAACATGTTGTCGAGGAAACAGTCGCACTCTGACGAGGGCACACGCTGCGACCCAACGTCCGTTCAGGGTGAAATTGCGAAGAACTAAGGATGAGCAAATCTGGTCCGCTCTGCCTCAAAATGCGAAGACCTCAGACTGAGCAAATCCAGTCCGCTCCGCCCTACTAAGCGGTCCTTACTGACTTGTGCTGCGACTTCGCTGATGGGCCAGAAGCGGACATGCCGCTCCTCAAAAACTCGATGAAAAGTCCACGGACGTGATCAGAGCGCAGATCGACTGTTCGCAGCATGAGCACGATCCTCGAAACCACCAACGCTGCCCTCTGGCCGGTGTTTGATTACGAAAGAGTTCCTGAACTTCAGCGAAGGATACTCAAACAAGTGCCACGAGAGCACGGCTGCCGTCAGCGCGAGTGGAAACCCAGCAAAAAACAGCGTCCACCATCGGTCACCGGTCCAAGCCTCGGGAAAATAGTGGATGAGCAACTGGAGGAAGGGCGTATGGTAGAGATAAAGCCCGTATGAATAGTCACCGGTTCCGAATCCGGGAAGACGAGGCATCGGCGACAGCCCAATCATCACAGTCAAATATCCGAGAAGCGGAAGCATGATGGGGAAGACTGCGGGATTGCTAGACAGGACCGCCTCATCGCCAAACGCGCTGACAAGGATCGCCACACACACCAAGCCAATCGCAATCGTTTTGGAGAAAGGCACGTAGTACCGCAGTTGATAAAGAACAATTCCGATCAGAAAAGAAGGCCAAAGCAATGACCCAAACGAATGGAAGATGGGCACCGCCAGGTTTTCAAGAAACGATAAATGATCGCCTGTCAGGTGCGATGTAACGATCCTGAGTGGAATCCCGACCATCAAAGCGGCGTAAGTGAGCAGTAATACCAAGCCGGGGCGTTTGACCGCTCCGGAAATCATCAGTCCGGCGAGAATGGCGTAACAACCGATTTCGAAGGGGATCGTCCAAAGCGCCCCATTCACCTCTGGCGATGGATTGTTCTCAAACACACCCGGAAGGGAGTATTGCATCCAGCCCGTGACATTGAGGAAGTAAGTAAAGAAAGCTGGGTCGGTAAAATACTGCTTTGCAGACAGTGTCGTAACCAGCGGACCGATTAGAAGCGCTGCGAAAACGATGTCGGCAACGAGTGCCGGCAAGATGCGCACGGCGCGGTTCAACAGGAATTCTTTCGTAGAAAGGCGCATGCTGCTTCCTGCTACGAGAAATCCGCTCAAAGCGAAAAACATGGGCACTAGCGTGTATTGGGAAAACCAAAAGACCGAGGCCTTTGCCGTTTCCACATGCCCGCTCAGCCACGCGGTGTGCCAGCCGATAATGCCGGCTGCCAAAAATATGCGTAGGAAATCGAAGCCTTGGGCGAAACCCCGTTGCTCATCCAGGGCGGCACCCAAAGTTTTCATCCGGTAGCTTTCTGGGCTTGAGGGGTAGTTGATGGGAGACCTCGACTGCAACCTAAACGAGAGCTAGGCGGTGAGTCCTAAGCTTCTCTTAAGGCATCTGAAAAAAACGCTCCGAGAGCTATGCTCTCTGGCGGCCGAGGCGTGAAACCAGGTTGCGCTGACGGAGCGAAAATAGCCAAGCGCGCAGGCTCACGCGCAACCGTTGGCATTAGTCGATCGCCAAACCCGACTTCGCCTTAGGGTCACAGGCTGTCTTCCCGAATGCGTTAGCGCCACGGCCGCTGTAGCCCAGATAGCTGCCGACTTGCTGCACCGCGCAAGTCAGCGGACTCGGGGCCAAATTCGGTTGTGCGCTCCCGCGCCTCATTCCGGCTGACAGATGCAAGGCAGTTCGATCGGACAACCCGTCAAAACCTCTGTGCGGAGGTACTGGTCCGACGGGGCATCGCGGTAGCCGCCTGCCGAGTTACCCTAGGCTTTGCGAACAACTGCGCGCAGACGGCGCCAGCCAATCACGGTGCCGGTGATCGAGAATGCAAACCCCAGCACGCAGAGCCCGACGATCAGGCCGTTACGCAGACGCGGATGCGCCATGAGGATCGGAAAATCGAGTGTGTGGAGCGCGCCGTAGAACCAGCGATAGGCGCGCCGGGAGGCATCCAGCCTTTGCAGCACACTGCCCTCGGCGCCATCGATGTCGAACCAGAGGTCGCCGCAGCGCGAGCGGTAGACCGGCGCACCCGGGATGGCGGATTGCGCGGGGTAGCCGTCGCCGTCGGCAACAACCGACGGTGCGTCGCAGCCCGAGGCGAGGCGCGCCGTCAATTCCTGAACGTCGCGCCCGCTCAAGAGTCCCGTAGGTCTCTCATCGGGCGTCTCTGCGGCCTTGACCAAGGTCTGGCTGCCAAGAGCGATCCGGTCGCGTCGATAGACGTTGCCGTTGAAGGCAAACCATTCGATCTCACGGGCCGACGACGAGATTGGGCGCTGCTCGAGCGACGAGGCAGCCGCCCAATCAGGCAATGCGTTCGCCACGCCGGCTTCGGCCGGGGTCAATTGCCCGCGCGAAAACAGCCGCCCGTGGTCCATGGACAGCCAACCGCTGAATATCCAGGTCAGCACGAAAACGGTCACCGCGAGACCAATGACGTGATGCAACGCGTGCCAGCCGCGATAGGGCAACGAGATTTGGCGTTGTCGCATCCTGACCCGCGCAATCCCGAGCACGGCACCTAGCAAGGCTGCAATCAAGGCCAGCAGCGACACCGTCCAGACCACGCGATCCCACAGCGCCCAGTTCCGTCTCAGGCTCGTCGGGTAGATCCAATGCAGAACGCTGCCGACGAGATTCCAGCCACGCTCGCTTCGCGTCGTATCCAGGACGACTTCGCCGGTGAGCGACGAGACATAGACTTCCGTTCCTGCAGCATCGCCAAGAGCAATGCGAAACAAGGGCCGATGACGATCGAAGCCGTTCGGAACGGTCCACTGATCGTAATCCGCCTGCGCGAGGATCGTCGCGCGTGCGGCCGCGAGCCCGCGGCTACGGGCGTGATCCCGGGCGATGACAAGCGCCACGTCGGGGGAAATCACCGATGCGTCGCTTCCGTCGGAGGCGTGCACAGCGCGCACGCGCGATGATCCCGTAATGACGTAGGCGAGCCCATCGCTTCGCCGGATCAGCCGAACGCGCGTGGCGTCCGCAATCCCGCTCGCGGCCACCGCATCGGTGATCGCGATCCGGGCCTCCGTCCGCCCTAACGGCAAAAGCCCGGCAAAGCGTTCGGCCTCCGCCAACGACGGGAACGGAACGAAGTGCATCACGATGCCCGTCGCGAACCACATCGCGAACAGCAGGCAGGATGCAATCCCGAGCCAGCGATGCGAAAGGACGATCGCCCCCATCATCCGGTCAGCGCCCTACCATTTGAACGCGGCCGAGAGCTCGTAAGTTCGCGGCGCACCGAGCAGGATCTGGTCGGGATAGAACGGATCGCCCCAGATCGCGTAGCGCTTGTCGGCGATGTTGCGGACGCGGAAGGTCAGGCGGGCCTGGTCCACAGCGTTGAACACCGTTTTCGGAATGTCGACGAAGGCGTAGACATCGGCCACCGTGTACGCCTTCATCGTCACGACATTGGCGTCGGTGTTGTAGCGGTCGCCGACATGGCGGCCGGCGATGCCGAGCTCCACCGGCCAGGGCGCGAAGAACCGGTACGACGCACCGGCATTGGCGACGATCCGCGGCACGTTTGGCGGCGTGTTGCCGGAGAACGAGCCGCCGACGAAGCCGTAGTCGGCATAGCGCGCGTCGACATAGGCGATGTTGCCCCACAGACGCAGCGGCTCGACCGGGCGCACGGATGCGGCGAGCTCGACGCCCTTCGACTCCTGCCGTCCCGCGACGTTGAGCGCCATGCCGCCGGCGGCGGCATAGACGTCCTTGCGCAGAATGTCGTAGGCCGAGAACGACCACTCCGCCCTGTTGTCCCACAGCACGTGCTTGACGCCCGTCTCGTAGGTGCGTGCGGTCGTCAGATCCAGCGGCTGAGTGGGTGCGAGCAGGAAGATATTGTTGGCGGAGATGTCCGCGCCGGTGGCGTACTGGCTGAAGAAGGTCAGGCCCGGAACGGCTTCCCAGGTATAGCCGATGCGGCCGGTGACAGGTGCCCAGGATTTCGAGAAGGGGAAATTCGCGTTCTCCAGACCGTTCCGGTCAGTCGAGTTGCGGTCGAGCCCGATGTGCTCGACGCGCAGGCCGCCGATCAACGCGAAGCTCCGCGTCAACTTCAGTCGGTCCTCGAACGAAAGCGCCTCGTTATCGATCCGGGCGGTCTGCTGCTTGGTCGTCAGCAGGCCGTAGAAGCCACGGTCAGGATCGACGAGATCAACGGAATCGCCAGGGAAATTCGCAGCGCCCGGCCTGACGAAATCGAGGTAGCTGGACGAGAGCGTGGTGATCACCCGGTTGTCGAAACCGGCGATGTTCGCATCCCAAACCAGGTCGGTGATGTTGCCGACCAGGCGCTGGCTGTGCGCGACATAAAAACGCTCGCGATCGACCAGGTTCGTTGTGGAATTGAACGCCTCGATCTCGTTGTTGAACCAGGTGCGCTCTGCGCCATAGCCGTAGGCCTGGCTCTTCAGCGTCAGGTCCGGCGCCAGCTTCAGCTCGAAGCCGCCGCGCAGCCACACCTCCTGCGCGACGTTGCGGTTGTCCAGGACGTTGTAGTTGGTGTTGAAGGTGCGATCGTCGATTGTGACCGCGCCGAGATTGGTCTTGTTGTAATTGGAGACGTAATTGCCGGCCACGATGCCGCTCGTGGCATGCGAGCCGCTGAAGGCGACCGGGACCAGCGGTGCGCCCCAATAGGCCTTTGAGCGATCCTCCCGATACTCGATCGCGCCCCATATCTTGAGGCTGTCGGAGACGCGATAGTTGAGCTGGCCGGAGACATCGAGTGTCCTGGTATTGGTGTCGTCGGCAAAGCCGTTGAGCGAGGAGCGACTGACGTCAAAGCGGTAGTCGAGCCCCTGCACATTGGTACTGCCACCCGAGCCGTAATGGGCGCGGAACGAGTTCAGCGAATCCCAGGAGAAATCGGCTTCATTCCGGATTGCTCCGGTGTGCGGCTGCTTGGTGACGAAATTGATCGCGCCGCCAGCGGCGCCCTCGCCCGAGATCAGCGAGGCTGGGCCTTTCAGGAACTCCACAGCCTCCAGATTGGCGGTGTCCGTGATCCGCGAGGTCATGTTCTGCGGACCGATCTTGATGCCGTTGTAGAGCGTGTTGATCTGGCTGTTGGTGAAGCCGCGCATCGAGAAGGCGGAAGGCTCGGCCGGATTGTCGCCGGAGGTGACGCCGACCGCGCCCTGCGCCACCTCGGACACGGTACGATAGCCCTGCTCGCGCATGGTTTCGGCCGAGATCACCTCGACGGTCGCGGGCGTCTCCCGCACCGTCAGTCCGAGCCGCGAGGCGCTTTCAACGACGGCATTGGAGTTGAGCGGCGTTTGCGCTGTCACCGCCGGTACGGCAGGCTTGGGCGCTGCGGATTCGGCAGCAGGCCTGCGCGCGGCCGCGCGGCGCGGGCTTTGCGCGTCCCGGCCGGCCGGCTTCGCCGGCTTGCGGGATTGGGCGGGCGATACCTCGACCGGCGGCAGCGGCTCTTGTGCCTGCTGCGCCAGCGCGGCGGGCATGTCGGCGGCGACAAAGGACGTGAGCGCGGCAGATGCGAGCAGGAACTTGCTCGGTCGTACGACACGGATTGAAGACACGGTGCTGGACCTCGGTGTGACGTCAGTGGCACGTCACAGCGAACGGGGTCTCACCTCCGGCTTATCAAGCCGTCCGATGAAGCCGAATGTCTGTACTCCCCGACCGACATCTTCGCGTGTGACCACGGCTGACGGCAGGTCTCCTGGCTCGCGGGTCATCACCGCTTCGTCGCCTTCCCGGGACCGAGGACCCAGTGGCATCTGACGAAGGATTCGCCGCTTACAGTTGCGGGGGCAGCCGCGGCATTGGGGACAAATTCCCCTCACCGCATTCCCTTTTCATTCCCTCTCGGGAAAACCGTCGCAGGCATCTAGGATCACCATCAAGACAGAGTCAATGTGCCAGTTGCAGCGTTATGGCCAGAGCGACCAATTTCGTGGAGACGAGCATGGAAGGCGAGACCTTCCTCTGGATGATACGACACGCCGTCGTCGACGGCATCGCGGGCACCATCCACGCCGCCGACGCGCCGGCCGATCTCGGCGATCACGCGCAACTGGATGCTCTGCGGCGGCATCTGCTGCGGGATGCCACCAGCTTTGCCAGTCCGTCGCGGCGTACAGTCGAGACTGCGCGCGCGCTGGGGCTCGAACCGGAGTTGGTCAGTGAATTCCGCGAACAGGATTTCGGCGACTGGACCGGCCATCGGCACGACGAGCTCGCCACAACCCGCGGCGATGCCTATGCGCGGTTCTGGAGTGATCCGGCTCGCTCACGGCCGCCGGGCGGTGAAAGCTTCGCGGATCAGGTCGCCCGCGTCCGGCTCGGGCTGTCGCGGATCGAAGCCGGATCGGCCACGCTCGTCGTGCATTCTGGCACCATCCGCGCCGCGCTCTGCATCGCACTGGATCTCACGCCGCAAGCCGCCTTGCGCTTCGTGATCGATCCGCTGTCGCTCACCCGGATCGACCGTCTTTCGACCGGCTGGCGCGTCGTCTCCGTCAATCAGCGGGCGGCATAAGCCGGATCAGCCAGGCCGATCCGGCACATTGGCCTGCGCAAAGGTCGCCATGCCGTTGTGGAGGGCGCAGGCGAGGCGCACCAGCGGCAGCGCGATGGCGGCGCCCGATCCCTCACCGAGCCTGAGATCGAGTCTGATCAGCGGCTGCACGTTCAGCGCACGCAATACCAGCCGATGCCCTTGCTCCGCCGATTGATGCGACGGCAACAGGAACGGCTGGCACGACGGGTTGAGCCGCGCTGCTGCAAGCGCTGCCACCGACACGATGAAGCCGTCGATCAACACGGGAATGCGGCGCTGCGCGGCCGCAATGATCGCACCTGAGATCGCCGCGATCTCGAGGCCGCCGACGGCGCACAGGATCTTTTCCGGCGAAGCGCCCGCGACACCATGATTTGCGATCGCCGCGTCGATCACCCGCGCCTTGTGCGCGCGGCCGGCCGCATCGACCCCGGTGCCGCTGCCCGCGATCTCCCCGGCACTCACGCCAAGCAGACACGCGGCGATCGCCGCCGATGTCGAGGTGTTGCCGATCCCCATCTCGCCGAAGATCAGCAGGTCAGGTGGATTGGCCGCCGCACGCGTGACCGCGCGCTGGCCGGCCTGAAAAGCAAACGCAAGCTCCGCGGGCATGAGCGCAGCCTCCGCGCTGAAATCGCGCGTGCCGTGGCGCGGCTTGTCCGTGACAACGCCCGGCATCCCTTCCTGCGCCAGCGTCCCGGCGTCGACCACCTCCAGGCTCGACCCAAGCTCTCGCGCCAACACCGAGATCGCGGCGCCGCCGGAGGCAAAATTCGCCATCATTGCGATGGTCACGGCTTGCGGATAGGCCGAGACGCCTTTCGCGACGATGCCGTGGTCGCCGGCGAAGACGATGATCGGCACAAGCGCGGCGCGAGGCCGTTCGGTCGCTTGCAGGCCCGCAAGCTCGATCGCGAGCTGCTCGAGCCGGCCGAGCGCGCCGGTCGGCTTTGTCAGCTGCGCCTGGCGCGCGACCGCGGCCTCGCGATGGACCGCGGATATCTTGGGGCACTCTTGATAGACCCATTCGGGGAGCATGCTACCTCGCTTACGGCCTGCGCTTGAGAATGTAGCTGTCCATGATCCAGCCATGCCGCGCGCGCGCGTCCTGCCGCGCCGCGACGATGCGCGGGCCGACCTCCGCAAGCCGGCCTGACATGACAATCTGATCGGGCATGCCGAGATAGGCGCCCCAATAGATTTGAATCCCGGCGGGATCGAGCGACTGAAACGCCGTGCCGCCGTCGAGCATCACCGCCACGGTGTCGACACCTTGCGGCCAGCCGCCTTCGCGCAAGCGCCGCCCCGTCGTGACCAGAAAGGGCTCGCCGATGTCGTTGAGCGGCAGCGCATGTGCCGCGCACAGCGCCTGGATCGAGGTGATACCGGGCACAACCTCGATTTTTGGTAAGGGATTGAGCCGCCGCGCAATGCGCAGCGAGGAATCGTACAGCGAGGGATCGCCCCAGATCAGCAGCGCGACCTTGCCCTCGCCTCCGAGATGATCTGCGATCGTCTGCGACCAGGTCACGGCAACCGCATCGTGCCAATCATCGACGCCCTTGCGGTAATCCGCTTCACCTGTATCGCGCACGGGAAGATCGAACTCGGCGATGGCTGTTTTGTCGCTACTGAGCACGTCTGCGCAGATCGTCCGCCTGAGATCGGCGAGATCGGATTTTGCGGTCCCCTTGCGCGGGATCAGGACGAGATCGGCCGCGTTGATGACGCGGATCGCGGCGCGCGTGAGCTGCTCGGGATCGCCGCAACCGATGCCTATCAGGGAGAGCGTGAGCATCGCGCGTGTGAGGGGCGGCCATCATGGCCGCCCCTTGTCTCTTCAAGCCGCGTTGTGCAGGCGCGGCGTGACGAGGCCGGGCGCGGTGACGCCGCGCAGCGACTTCGCCAGTGCCAGCACGGCGAGATCGGCGAGCGGCTCGATCACGATGACCAGCGCATAGGAGGCCGCAAACGTCGCGATGTTGACGAGGTTGCTCATCGCAAAACCGGAGCCATAGAGCGCCCAGAACCCGACCCAGGCAATCACACCGGCCTGATAGGTGGTCGAAAGCGCCAGCGCCTGCCGATACTTCAGATCGACATAGGCGGTGTTGCGCGAAATGATCCGTGTGGCGATCGCCTGGATCGCGAACAACGGCACCAGCAGGGTCGTGACGTTCATGCCGTATTGCGGCAGGTCGGTCGGCACGAAGAATACGCCCTGGAGCAGCAGGCCGAACGCAAGGCCGAAGGCCGCGGGCGCAGCACCAAACAGCAGGAACAAGGTGGAGCCGAGGATGAAGTGCACTTCGGAGACCCCGACCGGGTAGTGCGGCAGAACCTGGAAGAAGGTGAAGACGAGGCCCGTGGTGGCGAGCGTGCGCGCTGCGAACGAGCTGATGCCCTGCTCCCGCACGGTCCGGGCCGCGAGCTTCAAGGCAACGCCGCCGGCGGCGATGCCGGTTGCGTAACTCAACACGAGCTTGGCGCCCGTCACGATTCCGGGTTCGATATGCATGGCTCAGATCCTTCCTGCCGTCACACCCGACGGCCTTGGCCTCAAAACGTGCAGGGCCGGTCTCCTGGCTCGCGGTTCACTGGGTTCTCCGGCCTTCCCGGACCTTGCGGCCCAGTGGCGGTTCGGAGTCCCTCGCCGCTTACAGTCGCGGGGGCGGCTGGGGTTTTGGGCGCCGCAACTGGGTCCGCCCACCCCCATTCCCGATTATGCTCCGGCGCTTTGCGCCGCGTCGAGCACCATGCCTCTCCTGTGTGCCCCTTTCGCGGAGCCTGCGTCAAGGGGCGAAGGGCGGCCAAGGCCGTCATCACGGATAATCCCCCGCCAACGCGCCGAACAGGATCACGGCAGCGGTCGAGGCGGCCCCGCCCCGTGCAAGCTGCTCGGCAAGCTCGGCAATCGTGGTCCGAACCAGCCGCTCGTCGGGGCGGCCGAGGGATTCGGCGAACAGCGCCGGCGTATCGGCGGCGAGGCCGTGCGCGATCAATTTTGCGGCAAGCGCCGGAAAGGTGCGCCGGCCCATATAGACTACGGTCGTCGCCTCGGGATCGGCCAGTGCGACCCAATTCAGGTTTGGCGGCAGCTCGCCCGTGACATCGGCTCCGGTGACGAATTGCACCCGGCGCGAGGTGTGGCGCCGGGTCAGGGGAATGCCCGCCTGGGCGGCTGCAACGCAAGCCGAGGTGACACCGGGAACGATCTCATAGCCGATGCCGGCTTCGCGCAATGTCTCCAGCTCCTCCTCGAGCCGGCCGAAAATGCCGGCATCGCCCGACTTGAGCCGCACCACGCGCGCGCCGGTTGCCGCGTAATCGACCAAAAGGCGGTTGACGTGGTGCTGCTTGGTCGAGGGTCGCCCTGCCCGCTTCCCCACCGCGACGAGATTGGCGCCGGGCCGGGCGAGATCGAGGATCGCGCCCGAAGCAAGGTCGTCATAGAGCACGACGTCGGCCTCGCGCAGCCGAGCGGCGCCCTTGAGCGTGAGCAACTCGGGGTCGCCGGGTCCGGCGGAGATGAAGGAGACGAATCCGCTCACCGGTCCTCCGCGATCAGATGAAAGAACGTGCCGGTGGCATGGCCGCGCTGCGAGCCGGTCTCCGCGATGACTGCGCCGGCTGCATCGTGCACCACGGCAAGCGGCATATCAGGCTGTGCGATGATCGTCGAATAGTGGAACTCGTGGCCGCGCAGGCGCGCGCCGGGGCGATGTCCCGGCATCGGCGCGGCGAGCGCCGCGAGGCGGTAGCCCAGATGCATGCGGCGCTTGGCGAAGCTCGTCTCGAGGCCAAGCAGGCCCGTCATCTCATGGCGGATACCGTCCGCATCGGTCAAAGCGGTTCCCAGCACCATATAGCCCCCGCATTCACCATGCACCGGCCGCGTTTCGGCGAAGGTGCGCAGCCCGCTGCGAAAGCGCGCATTGGCGGCGATCGTGCCGGCATGAAGCTCGGGATAGCCGCCGGGCAGCCAGCAGACATCGGCGCTCGCGTCGGGAGCTTCATCGGCCAACGGCGAGAACGGCAAGATCTCCGCCCCCGCCCCGCACCAGGCTTCCAGCATATGCGGATAGACGAAGGAGAATGCCGCATCGCGCGCAAGCGCAATGCGCTGACCTGGCGGCGTGACGTTGAGGCCGTCGGCGGCCAGTTGCGGCGACCAACTGGCGGCGGAGCGCAGCACCGCATCGAGATCGACATGCTCGGCGATGAAGCGCGCGGCCTCGTCGATCAGCTTGCCGATCCCGGCCTGCTCCTCGGCCTGCACCAGGCCAAGATGACGCTTCGGCAGGCTGATCTCGGCATGGCGCGGCAATGCGCCGAACGCCGCAATGCCGGTGTCGTTAAGCGCGCGCCGTACGAGATCTTCATGACGCGGGCTGGCGATGCGATTGAGCACGACGCCGGCAAGCCTCACGCCGGGGCGATAATCGCGAAGACCTGCGGCAATCGCCGCCGCCGTCTGCGCTTGGCCCGAGGGATCAATCACCAGCAGCACGGGCCAGCCCAGCATCTCCGCGATATCGGCGGTGGCGCCGGTGCCGGAGACACCGCGCGCGGCGACGCCGTCGAACAGGCCCATCGAGCCCTCGGCGAGCACGACGTCGGCGTCGGCACCGCGGCTGACGAGATGCGCGATGGTGCCGCGGTCCATCGCCCAGCTATCGACGTTGACGGAGGCGCGTCCCGTGGCGGCCGCATGAAAGGCCGGATCGATGTAATCGGGCCCGCTCTTGAAGCACTGCACGTTCAATCCGCGATGGCGAAAGGCGCGTGCGAGCGCCAGCGTCACCGTGGTCTTGCCGACGCCCGAGGCCGGCGCGGAGATGACGAGGCCTGCCGCCATCACGACCCCTCCGGAAAGCGCGGCTCGGCGCCGACCGGCCGGTAGCGGCGGTCGTAATCGGCGGCATAGAGGCGGCTCTCGTCGAAATCCGCCGCGCCAAGCGTCTTGCCGACCAGGATCAGCGCGGTGCGCTCCATCTCGGTGGCGACAGTGGCATCGAGCGTTGCAAGCGTCGCACGGACGATCCGCTGATCCGGCCAGCTCGCGCGCCAGACGATGGCGACGGGACAATCCGCCCCATAATGCGGCGTGAGCTCGCCGACGACATTATCGAGCAGATGGATCGACAGGTGGATCGCCAGCACTGCGCCGGTCGCAGCGAACGCAGCGAGCTTCTCACCTTCAGGCATTGCGCTGGCCCGGCCTGGCGTGCGGGTCAGCACCACGCTCTGCGCAAGTCCGGGCAGCGTCAGCTCGGCCTCCAGCGCCGCCGCAGCGGCCGAGAAGGATGGAACGCCTGGTGTCACGGTATAGGGAATGCCGAGCGCACGCAGGCGGCGAAGCTGCTCGCCCATCGCCGACCAGATCGAGAGATCGCCCGAATGCAGGCGGGCGACGTCCTTGCCCTCCGCATGCGCGGCAGCTATCTCGGCGATGATCTCGTCGAGCGATAGGGATGCCGTGTTGATGATGCGCGCGCCAGGCGGGCAATGCGCCAGCACGCCTTCCGGCACCAGCGAACCGGCATAGAGGCAGACCGGACAGGCGGCGATCAGGTCGCGGCCGCGCAAGGTCAGCAAGTCAGGTGCGCCCGGCCCTGCGCCGATGAAATGCACCGTCATGCGCCATCTCCTTCCGCGATCGCGGCGGTCGCGGTGCGATCCTGCGAGACCGTGCGCGTCGCAATCAATCGCGCGCGTGGGCCAGCGGCAGCGAGCGCCGCGGCTTCTGCGACCGATCCCGTCCCGAATTTTTCAGCGATGAAAGTCGACTGCGTCGGCGTGTCGATGCCGGCCAGCATATCGGCCGGAACCGCCCTGATCGGAACGCCACATTCGCGCGCGAGCTGCTGCAGCGGCTCCGCATCTGCCTTGTCGCTGACAGTCGCCACCGCAGCAAGGCCATCGGGGCCGCCGGCGGCCAACAGCGCTTCGCGCAGCGAAGCCAGTGTGACATCCCGCTTGAATCCGAGCCCGGCGACCTTCATCGGACCGTGCTCCATTGCACCACGGGGCGCGTCGGCTCCCAGGAGCGGTAGCGGCCGAGCGGGCCCGCATGCGCGATCTCGACCCGCATCAATTCGCCGCCATGGCGCTGATGAAGCTCGCCGAGCAGCGCTTCCGTTTCCAGCGTGACCGAATGTGCAACCAACCGCATCCCCGGTGCAAGCCGCGACCAGATCGCATCGAACATCGCGCTATCGAGGCCGCCGCCGATGAAGACGGCATCCGGCGCGTCCAGCGTGGCGAGCGCTTCGGGTGCCTTCCCCGTGACAATGGCGATCCGGTGCGCCAGCCCGAACGCCGCCGCATTGCTGCGAATATTCACGGCACGGTCCTCGCGTGCCTCGATCGCGGTCGCCGTCCCGCCGCATAGCGCCCACTCGACGGAGACCGACCCCGAGCCGGCGCCGATATCCCACAGCCGCTCGCCGGGACGCGGCGCCAGCGCCGAGAGCGCGAGCGCGCGCAGCGGCCGCTTGGTAATCTGGCCGTCGTGGACGAACAGATCGTCCGAAAGTCCCGAGCTGCGGGGAATACCCTGCGTTCCCCTCGCCAGCACCGCCACCGCGACGAGATCTCCAGCAATGTCCTCGGCAAAGAGGTCGACGCGATGCTGGTCAATATATTCCCGTGGCCCGCCAAGCGCCTCGAGCGTCCACAACAGTGAAGCGCCCCATCCGCGTTCCGTCAGCCACTTCGCGAGATCGCCGACCGCCGTTGCGTCACGCACCAGGCAGATGATGCGCGCATCTCGTGCCAGATGCGGCGTCAGACGCTCGAACGGCGCGGCATGCAGTCCGATGCATGTCACGGATTCCAGGCGCCAGCCCAGGCGCGCAGCAGCAAGCGAGAAGGTCGACGGCGCCGGATGCGCGATCCACTCGTCCCCTCCGAGCTTTTCGGCAAGGCTTGCGCCGGCGCCGTGCCAGAACGGATCGCCGGAGGCGAGCACCACGGTCGGCCGGTCGCGGCAGCTCAGCACCACATCAGTGTCGAAGGGCACCGGCCATGGACGGCCGCGGCTGCCCACGCCGGCAAGCGCAAGGTGCCGCTCGCCGCCGAACACGGTTTCGGCATCATTGAGCGCCTTTCGGCTTGCCTCGGATAGCCCCGCAAGGCCATCTTCGCCGATACCGATGATGGTCAGCCAGGGATCAGCCGAGGAATCAACCATGACGCGCGCCCTCATATTGGGCGGGACTGCCGATGCGAGCTTGCTCGCCGCGGAGATCGCGCGCGCCGGGCTTGATGCCGTGTATTCCTATGGCGGTCGCACCCGTGCGCCCGCTGATCAGCCGCTGCCGACCCGCACCGGCGGCTTCGGCGGTGTGAGCGGGTTGGCCGACACCATCCGCCGCGAGGGCATCACGCATGTGGTCGACGCGACACATGCCTTCGCGGCCGAGATGAGCCGTAATGCGGTCGCAGCGTGCGAGGAAACGGGCGCGTCCTTGATTGCGCTGGAACGCGCGCCCTGGGCCAAAACGCCCGGCGACAGGTGGATCGACGTCGTCGACGTCAACGCTGCCGTCGCGGCGCTGCCCGAAGCGCCGGCAAACGTGTTCCTCGCCATCGGCCGCCAGCACATCGCGCCATTCGCGACGAGGCCGCAGCACGCCTATACGTTGCGTTTTGTCGATCCGCCGGAAGCGCCGCTGCCCTTCGCCGCGGACGTGATCGTATCGCGCGGACCGTTCACGATCGATCGGGAGCTCGATATAATGCGCACGCGCGGCATCGCCTGGATCGTCGCCCGCAATTCCGGCGGCGATGGCGCGCGTGCCAAGATCGACGCGGCCCGCATGCTTGGCCTGCCCGTGATCATGATTTCGCGACCAAAGCTGCCCGAGCGCCGGCGGGTTGAGAGTGTCGCCGAGGTGATGCAGTGGCTCGGTCATTCGACCCGTCTCGGTGCATAGACCCAACGGCCGACGCGGCGCGTCTGCGAATTGCAGATGATCACCAGCGTACGCATGTCGGCCATCTCTGGCGTCGCTTCATTCAGCGTCACTGTCTCGATCTTTTCATCAGCCGCGCTGACCGCACGCGCGAAGATCACGAGGCGGTCGCCGCAGCCGGCGTCCTTCAACACCGCGAGCGCGCGGCCAAATCCTTCCGGCCGGCTCGCCGAACGGGGATTGTACATCGCAATCGAAAAATCGGCTTCCGCGGCGAGCTGCAAGCGCTTGTCGATCATAGCCCACGGCTTGAGATTGTCGGAGAGGTTGATCGCGCAGAAATCATGGCCGAGCGGCGCGCCGGCACGCGCGGCGGCCGCCAGCATCGCGGTGATGCCGGGCAGCACGCGAATCGAAAGGTCCCGCCATTGCGGCGCCTGTTCGAGCGCCTCGAACACCGCGGAGGCCATCGCGAAGACGCCGGGATCGCCGGAGGATACGACGACGACTTGCCCGCCTTCGGATGCAAGCCGCAAAGCCTCGCTCGCGCGCTGCAGCTCCTCGCGGTTATCCGAGGGATGCAGGTTGAGTCCCGGCCGCAGCGGCACCCGCGCGACATAGGGTGCATAGCCCAGGATGTCGGTCGCCGAAGCAAGCGCGGCTGTGACCTCCGGTGTCACCAGCGCATCGCTGCCCGGCCCGAGGCCCGCGATGGTCAAGGTGCCGGTCATTCGGCGGCGTCCGGATGCCGGCCCCTGCCGTGCACCAGCACGATCGCGAAATAGGGACAATCCGCGCCGTCGATCTCGGCGAGCCGCACCACGCGCTCGCCCGGCATGGTGCCGCGCTCGACCAGCCAGGCATCGTCCAGCCGACCGGCGGAGCAGAGCGCGCGGCGCACTTTTGCGAGATTGCGCCCCGTCTTCATGATGACGAGCGCATCGGAATCGCGCATGCGCCGCTCGAGCTCGCCTTCGGAAAGCGTGCCCGTCAGCACGGTCGTCACGTCATCGCCGAGCGCGATCGGCCGTCCAACGCCATTCCAGCAACCGACCATGCCGGGAATGCCGGCAATTACCTCAATTTCGAGCCGGCCTTGCAGACGTGTGTGCAGATGCATGAAGGAGCCGTAGAAGTAGGGATCACCCTCGCAGAGCACGACGATATCGACAGCGCGTGCGAGCCGCGCCAGGCGCTCGGCCCATTCGTCGTAGAAGCCGGCGAGCAGCTGCACGTATTCAGGGCTGTCGAACGCAAGCTCCGTCGTAACCGGATATTCCATGGGATATTCAGTGACGTCGGGCGCCAACATGCCTTCGACGATACGCCGCGCCTGGCCGGGCCTGCCCTTCTTGCGGAAATAGGCGACATGCCTGGCGCCGCGCACCGTCCGATCCGCGCGCACGCTCATCAAATCAGGGTTGCCGGGGCCAAGACCGCAACAGATGATGCGTCCCATCGTTATTCGCTCCGGCTCGCCAACGCATTCACCGCGGCAACGGTGATCGCGGAACCGCCAAGGCGGCCCTCGACCGTCAGTGCTGGCGCCGGTGGATCGGCCATCAACGCAGCCTTGGATTCGGCCGCGCCGACGAAGCCGACGGGACAGCCGATGATAGCCGCCGGCCGCGGGCAGTCGCGATCCTCCAGCATGTTGAGCAGATGAAACAGCGCGGTCGGCGCGTTGCCGATCGCAACGATCGCGCCGCCGAGATGCGGTCGCCACAGCTCAAGTGCCGCGGCCGAGCGCGTGTTGCGCATGGATTGCGCGAGCGCAGGAACGGATTCGTCCCCAAGCGTGCAGATGACGGCATTGGCTGCGGGAAGCCTTGCGCGCGTAATGCCTTCCGAGACCATGCGCGCGTCGCACAGGATTGGCGCGCCTCCTTGCAGGGCAGCGCGTGCAGCGGCCGCCATGCCGGGCGTGAAGCGGATATGAGCCTCCAAACCGACTATGCCGGCGGCGTGGATCATCCGCACCACCACCTGCTCCTCGTCGGGCGTGAATCGCCCGAGATCGGCCTCGGCCCGGATGGTGGCGAACGACTGCCGATAAATTGCGGCCCCATCGGTCTCGTAAGTGTGCGGCATCAGTGCGCTCCCACCAGGATGGAGGGATCGTTGACGATGTCGGCGCCGTTCAAGCCGCGCAGGACCGGCTCGTCGCGGGTCGAGCCGTCGCGAACGAGATCGAAGCCGGCGTGCGTTGCAACCAGCGTGACTGCGGCCGTGCCGGAATGAGCGCAGCCCTTGCCACAGCCGGAGACGTGCAGCCGCGCATCGGCGGCGATGCGCGGCGCGAGCACTGCGGCCAGTGCGCGCGTATCGGCATGGGCTTCGCGGCAGCGCGGCGCGCCGCTGCAGGCGATAACGCGCAGCGCGGGATCGAAGGGCTCGGTGACGAGGCCCGCCGCGCTCGGCATCTCCCGCTTGCCCTCGCTCAGCACCATCCGCCAGGGCGTCATGCGCAGCGCATGTCCGCAACCGGCGAATTGATCGAGCATTGTGTGCAGCATCTGCCCGAATGCGACCCCGACCATCGCGCCTTGCGGATAGAGCCCGGGCCGCAACGCGGCCATCACGGGCGCAGGCTCGGTCTCGCCGCGCAGCGATTGAGGCAATGCGGCACCGGACGCGATATGGGCGGCCATGCGCCCTCGTCCGCCCCTCGCGCCGCCGGAGACCAGGAACCAGCTTGCGAGCGCCAGCGCCGTGCGCACGGCCTCGCCGCGTGCGACGGGGCGGCCGAGCTTCGCACCATCGGCCCGCACCAGCAGGCCGCCGGAGCGATCGCGCTCGATGCGGATGTCGGCGGAATCGCCGGCGAGCACCCGCGATTGTCCCTCATCGATGGCGAAGCCGAATTTGGTTGGAAGCGCGAGGGCGCTATCGGCGAGCGCTTCTTCGAGCTCGGCGGCGAGCGACTGGGTTTCGTCGCCAGCGCGCCAGAACGGCGTGACCAGGATATTGCGCCGGGCTTCAGTCGCCGGATCGGGGTCGAGCAGGGCCAGTCGTGCGAGGCCGTCGAGCAGCGGCCGATGGCTTTGCTCGCTGACGCCTCGGATCTGGAGATTGGCGCGGCTCGTCACATTGATCAGGCCATTGCCGTGTTGCCCGGCGAGTTCGGCAAGCCCGGTGATTTGTGCTGCTTCAAGCCTCCCACCGAACGGGCGCACGCGCACCACGAGCCCATCGCCGGATAGCATCGGGCGGAGCGCGCCGGGACACCAGCCCTTGACCGCGGCCGCGCTCATGACGCCTCCCGCAGCGCCGCGGCGATCGAATTGCGGCGCGTTTGCCAGAGCGCTGCATCATGCAGGCGCGCAAAACAGGTTTCCATCGCCGCGAGAGCGGACGGATTTTCACGCGCCATGAAGGCGCGGACGTCATCATTGCCGAGCGTCGCATCGTAGTAGAGATCGAACAGATGCGGCGGCACCACGCCGGCGAGATGGGCGAAAGCGGCCATGTGCTCCAGCGTCGCGGTGATCTCGGCGGCCCCCCGAAAACCATGACGCATCATGCCGGCGATCCAGGCCGGATTTGCGGCGCGCGCACGGACGACGCGGGAAATTTCCTCGGTCAAAGTTCGCGCATGCGGCTGCTCGGGGCGCGTCGCGTCGAGGTGATAGAGCGATGGTCCGGCCGTGCCGAGATGCGCTGCAGCGGCCGCAACACCGGCTTCATGCGCGGCATAATCGGCCGCGAGCAGCAGATCGGTTTCCGGCAAGTCCTGAACGTGGACAAAGGCATCGGCCGCGGCGAGGCGCTGTTCGATGCCGGCCCGATCCGGCTGCATCGCGCCATCGGACGAGAACGCCCAGGACGATGCCGACAGCCAGGCTTCGCCGGCCGCCTCGCGCGTCTCCGGCGTGAACGCATCGGGGATCGCCGACAGGCCAACGCCGTATTGTCCGGGGCACGGCGCGAACACGCGAGAGATGCGGTGGCGATATGGATTGTCCTCACCCTCGTCGCGCTCTGCCAGCGCTTCCGATGCGGCCTCGAACAATTGCGCCAGGCCCGAGAAGACGTCGCGGAACAGGCCCGAGACACGCAGCGTGACGTCGATGCGGGGTCGGCCGAGCTCGGCCGGCGCGATGATGTCGTAACCGGTAACGCGGCCGGAGGCATGATCCCAGCGCGGCGCGAGGCCGGCCAGATGCAGCGCCATCGCAAACTCCTCGCCCGCGGTGCGCATCGTCGCCGAGCCCCAGAGATCGACGACGAGGCCTTTCGGCCAGTCGCCGTGATCCTGCAAATGGCGGCGGAGCAGCTCTTCAGCGAGCTTGATGCCCTGGGCATGCGCTGACGGCGTCGGCACCGCCCGCGGATCGACGGCAAAAAGATTACGTCCGGTCGGCAGCACGTCCTGACGCCCGCGATACGGCGAGCCGGACGGGCCCGGCGCCACCCGCTTGCCTGCCAGCGCCGCGCGCAGCGCAGCCCGTTCCGCGTTACCGCAGGCGCCGCGGCCAAACACATGCAGGCCGTCGCCGAACTGACTTTCCTTGAGATCGCAGACGAAGCGGTCGATCCGCGGGATAGCTTCCGCCGGCGCAACCGCGGCATCGAGGCCGAGATCGTCTTCGAGGCCGGCTGCACGCGCCTCGTCGCGGATCGCCGCGATCAGGCGCCGGCGGCGGGCGGGATCAAGACCATCGGCCGTCGAATATTCGTCGAGCAGACGTTCAAGCCGGCGCAGGCCTTCCGGCACCACGGATGCCGCAAGCGGTGGCGGCAGATGGCCGATCGTGACGGCAGAGATACGCCGCTTGGCCTGCGCGGCCTCGCCGGGATCGTTGACGATGAAGGGATAGATGACGGGGAGATCGCCGATCAGGGCTTC
This sequence comes from Bradyrhizobium diazoefficiens, assembly GCF_016616425.1. Classification (NCBI taxonomy): domain Bacteria; kingdom Pseudomonadati; phylum Pseudomonadota; class Alphaproteobacteria; order Hyphomicrobiales; family Nitrobacteraceae; genus Bradyrhizobium; species Bradyrhizobium diazoefficiens. The sequence continues at coordinate 3,282,697 of NZ_CP067101.1, read as the reverse complement.
CGGCCAGCAGCTTGACGATAGCGCCACGGACTTTCCGGGCAGCCATTCCAGTGTGCCGTGCGCGCCCATGTGCACGATGGCATCGATGCCCCGCTGCCGAAGCCAGAGATAGAATGCGACATAGCCATGGCGCGGCGTGCGAGCGAGATCGTGATAGTCGGCATCGCGCGTGGCCGCATCGCCGCGCTCCGGCTGAACCGCGATGATCGACTTGCCGCAGGCGATGGCTGCGAATTGAAACGCACCGTCGCGGCAATTCGGATCGTTCTCGGGTGCGCCCCAGGCCTGTGCGAGATCATCCTGCAAGGATTGCGGAAGGCGCGAGAGCGCGGCGCGGTAGTCGGCGACACTCCAGGTCAGTTGCTGCTTGAGCAGCGTCTCACCAAGCCTATGGACCGGCGCCACATCGAAGCCGGCCTCGGCAAGATCGGACAACAACGCCTCGACCGAAGCCAGCGCATCGAGACCAACGGCATGCGCGATCTGATGCGGTCGGCCGGGATAGTTCGAGAGCACGAGCGCCAGCTGCTTCTCGCCGGCCGCCGTCTCCGCGAGACGCCGCCATGCGGCGACCCGCGCGATGACCGCACCCACGCGCTCCGCATCCGCACGATGAGCAAGATGCGAAAATTGCAGATCGGGATCGCGCATCGCGGCGGATTTGAAGCTCACGACGCCCGCGAACAGCCGGCCGTCGACTTCGGGCAGCACCACATGCATCGCGAGATCGCCGGGCGACAGCCCGCGGAGCGACTCAGTCCAGTCCTCGCGGCGCGCTGTCGAGAGCGCGACCTGGAACACCGGACACGGCGCGTCATCGAATGGCGTCGTGCCATCATCGCCCATGGCCGAGAACGCGGTCGCATTGACGATCGCGGCGGGAGGGGTTTGCGCAAGGTGCTTTCGCAGCCAATCGGCGACGCCTGCTGCCTTCAGCGAGGTGACGAACACGCCGCAGGCATCAAACCCGCGCTCGCGCAGCGCCACGATCAGCGCATCGACCGGGCCGGTGTCCGCGGCGGCGAGATATGAGCGATAGAACGTCACGAGCGCGCGCGGCCTGCCCTCGCCATGTGCCGGCGGGGCGATGACGCCGCGTGCGGGATCGTAGAACCCCATCTCGGGCACGCTCGTCTCGCCGAGGACGGGCCCGGCATAGAGGCCCGAGGCTAGTGCGAGCTGCGCAATCGCGGCCTGCGTGGCGACCGGGCCGCCGGTGTCGCAGAGTACCTTGAGCCGCCGCAGCGTCGAGACCGGCAAGGTCGAGTATGCGTCCAGCCGCGTGTCATCGCGACCGTCGGCCGGCAGCACAGCCAGCACGATGCCGCGCGCCTTCGCAATTTGCTGCAGGGCCGCGAGCCCGTACGCCCAATAGGACTCACCGCCGATCAAGCGCACCAGGATGCCACGCGCATGCGACAGCGTGCGCTCGATATAGGTGTCGACCGAGAGCGGATGACGCAGCTCGGCCAGATTGGCGAGCCGCAGCGACGGCAGGCTGCCTCGGCCACGCCGCCAGCCGGCCGCGAAGGCGGCCAGATCGGAATCCGAATATGAGAGCACCACGAGATCGGCCGGGTCCTGGCCGATGTCCCTTGGCGTCGCGGTCTCCTCGAGACCGCGGCTCTCGCGGAAGACGACGTGCATCAGATCCCAAGCCTTGAGATACCAAGTCCCGACCTGATCGCGGCCTCATCAATGTCGCCATGCTCGCCGATCACGACGAGCCTTGACTGCCGGCTGGCTGTGCCCCAGGGCTTGTCGAACTGGTGGCGCACGCGTTCACCGACGGCCTGCAGCAGCAAGCGCATCGGCTTGCCGGCGACCGCGATGTAGCCCTTGACGCGCAGCACGTTCTGCTCGCGCGCCAGCTTCTGGACCGATGCAACCAGCGCATCGATGTCGGCGGCTTCCGGAAGGTCGATTACGACGGATGCGAAATCATCATGCTCGTGCTCCTCCTCGCCATCGTGATGCGAGGGACGCGCGGCGAGATCGTTCTCGGCGGCAGCGCCAAGCCCGAGAATGATGCGCGCATCGATCGCACCGTCGGTGACGGGGAGCATCGGCACGCGCCGCGGCATCTCGGCGGCAATCGTGGCCTTGGCCGCTTCGATGCCCGCGGCGCCCGCAAGATCGGCTTTGGTCAGCAGCACGATGTCGGCGCAGGCGATCTGGTCCTCGAACACTTCCGACAGGGGCGTCTCGTGATCGAGATTGTCATCCGCAGCACGCTGCGCCTCGACAGCAATCGGGTCCGGCGCAAAGCGGCCGGCAGCGACAGCTTCGGCGTCAGCCAGCGCAATCACGCCGTCGACGGTGATACGCGAGCGGATCTCCGGCCAGTCGAACGCCTTCAGCAGCGGCTTTGGCAGTGCCAGCCCCGAGGTTTCGATCAAGATGTGATCAGGCCTCACGGGGCGCGCCAGCAATTGCTCCATGGTCGGAATGAAATCGTCGGCGACGGTGCAGCAGATGCAGCCATTGGCGAGTTCGACGATGTTCTCTTCCGGGCAATTGGTGTCGGCACAAGATTTCAGGATCTCGCCATCGACGCCCTCGCTGCCGAACTCGTTGACGAGCACGGCGAGCTTCTTGCCGCCCGCATTGGCGAGCAGATGCTGGATCAGCGTCGTCTTGCCGGAGCCGAGGAAACCGGTGACCACCGTCACCGGGACTTTTGCGAGCGAGTTCATTCGGCGGCCTCCGGCACGACGGCAACAGGGGGAATGCGCGCAAGCGACTGCTTGCGGAAGATCTCGGGACGGCTGCGCCAGGGCACGATTCCGTCGGGCGCCGCCGCATAGGCCTCAGCGCCCGCGACCACGTCTTGCGCATTCGTCTCCGAGAGGCGGCCGTAGACATAAGACCAGCGGCCAGGTGCGCTCAGCGCCACCGAGCAGCCCTGACTGCAGGCCGAGAGGCATTCCACGGGAACCACATTGACGCCATCGGGCACGCCGGCCTCGATGATCGCGCCATGCAGACGCTTGCCGGGCGTCGTCTCGCCCTCGCCAGGCGTTTCGCCGGCACGGCAGGTGATGCAGACGTGAAGTGTGACGGTCATCGCCTCTTCCAGAATAAACAGCGGGAGGCGAAGAGGCCCACGGACCATTCTTCAGAAGGTCCGTATCCCCGTCTCGGAACACCCCGTCCGCCGGTCCACAAATCGTCCACGCTGGCAGGTCTCCCGGCTTGCGGAGCAGAGCTTTCGCCCTTCGATCCCCGCCTTCCCGATTCCAAAAGGAATCAGTGGCTTCGGGCATCTCTCCGGTCACGGTCGCGGGGGCGGCTGCATTTTGGGCCCAAATCTTGCCGATTCGGACCCTATCGCATTCCCTCTTCGCCTGTCGTAGGACAGGAACCAACGCTGGCCCACCATTTGCCGCTGGCCGCCACTTGTCAAGCCGAAGGACCGAATACGATGACGCCTGAATCGGAGACCCAAACGGGCGAGGAAACCGACGTCCGCCACGCCGCGAAAATGGCGAAGAAGAAGGCCGCCCGCGACAAGATCATGGCGACCAAGAGCGGCGAGAAAGGCCTCATCATCGTCCACACCGGCGCCGGCAAGGGCAAGTCCTCCTCGGCCTTCGGCATGATCGTCCGCTGCGTCGCCCATGGCTTTCCCTGCGCGGTCGTGCAGTTCATCAAGGGCGCCTGGGACACCGGTGAGCGGCGTTTGCTCACCGGCCATTTCGGCGAGCTCTGCCAGTTTCACGCCATGGGCGAAGGTTTCACTTGGGAGACGCAGGACCGCGCCCGCGACATCGCTGCGGCGCGCGCCGGCTGGGAGAAGGCCAGGGAGCTGATCCTCGATCCCACCTTGCGCATGGTCGTGCTCGACGAGATCAACATCGCGCTGCGCTATGACTATCTCGACATCGCCGAAGTCGTCGAATTCCTGACAAGCTCGAAGCCGCCGATGACGCATGTCGTGCTCACCGGCCGCAACGCCAAGGACGAGCTGATCGGGATCGCCGACCTCGTCACCGAAATGACCCTGGTCAAGCACCCCTTCCGCTCCGGCATCAAGGCGCAAGCCGGCGTCGAGTTCTGACGACACCAAGTTCTGAAAACATGGCGCGGGCATTGATGATCCAGGGGGCCGGTTCGGACGTGGGTAAGTCGCTCATCGTCGCCGGTCTCGCGCGCGCCTTCACGCGGCGGGACTTGCGCGTGCTGCCCTTCAAGCCGCAGAACATGTCGAACAACGCGGCCGTCACCGTCGATGGCGGCGAGATCGGCCGCGCCCAGGCGCTGCAGGCGCTGGCCGCCGGCGTCGAACCGCACACCGACATGAACCCGGTGCTGCTCAAGCCCGAGACCGATGTCGGCGCGCAGATCGTCGTGCAGGGCAAACGCATTGCGACCGCGCGTGCGCGCGACTATGCGGCGATGAAGCCACAGCTGATGGGCGCGGTGCTGGAGAGTTTTGCCCGGCTGAAGGCACGCGCAGATCTCGTGCTGGTCGAAGGCGCCGGCAGCCCCGCCGAGGTGAACCTGCGCAAGGCCGACATCGCGAATATGGGATTCGCGCGCAAGGCTGACGTGCCGGTCGTGCTGGTCGGTGACATCGACCGCGGCGGCGTCATTGCCCAGCTTGTCGGCATCAAGACGGTGATCGACCCCGACGATGCCGCGATGATCCGGGGCTTTGTCATCAACAAGTTCCGCGGCGATCCCACGCTGTTCGACGACGGCTACAGACTGATCGAGCAGAAGACGTCGTGGCGCGGCTTCGGCGTGCTGCCCTGGTTCGCCCGGGCCGGCGAGTTGCCGGCGGAGGACGCGCTGGGCCTCCGCGACGCGCGCAAGCCCGGCCAATGCAAGATCGCCTGCCTCGCGTTGTCGCGGATCGCCAATTTCGATGATCTCGATCCGCTGAAGCTCGAGGCGGGCGTCGATCTCGTGATGGTGCGCCCGGGCGAAGCCATTCCCGGAGACGTGCGTCTCGTCATCATCCCCGGCTCCAAATCCACCCGCGGCGATCTCGCTTTCCTGCGCGCGCAGGGCTGGGACATCGATCTCCTCGCGCATCATCGCAGGGGCGGCCATGTGCTCGGCCTCTGCGGCGGCTACCAGATGCTCGGCCACAACGTCGCCGATCCCGACGGCATCGAAGGCGCCGCGGGCGACACGCCGGGCCTTGGACTGCTGGATGTGGCGACGGTGATGAGCCCGCAGAAAACACTGACGCGTGTCGCGGCCGTGCATGCCGCCACCGACCAGCCGATCCAGGCCTACGAAATCCATATCGGCCGTACCGACGGCCCGGATCGCGTGCGGCCGTTCGCCAAGCTGAACGGCGAGCCGGAGGGCGCGATCTCGCGCGACGGCCGCGTGCAAGGCAGCTACTTGCACGGCCTGTTCACGTCGGATGATTTCCGCAAGGCGTACTTGGCCAGGCTCGGCATTCCCGCAGGCGAGGAGCCCTATCATGCCAGGGTCGAAAGCACGCTCGATGCGCTCGCCGATCACATCGAAAGGCATCTCGACGTCGAGGGCCTGCTTGCGCTGGCGCGCTAAGGGCGGAATGGCTTCAGGTTGAACCGATGATCGCGGTTCGTTCACCTCTCCCGCTTGCCGGAGAGGTCGGCGCGAAGCGCCGGGTGAGGGCTGTCTCCTCTTGGGGATTGTCCCGTTGCCGAGACACCTTCTCCTAGACCCTCTCCCGCAAGCTGGAGCGCACCGTCGCTGCAGCGACCAAGCTCGTGCTCTAGCACCTCGCCGAGCCGCATCCATTCGGCTTCGTGGCCGGGAAGGCCGAGGCGCAGCCATGCCGGCTCTCTCGCGAAGACGCGCGACCAGATGTGATTGCGCGCGAGCTTCTCCTGCAAGGCAAGTGCGTCAGGCGTCTCGTAGAGACGAAACAACGGCGTGCCGCCGATGAGCTGCCAGCCCCGTACTTGCACCATCTGGTCGAGGCGGACACAGTCCTGTGCAAGCCGTGTTGACGTAGCCTCGGTCCAGGCCTCGTCGCGGAATGCACGGCAGCCGATCGCAATCGCGGCTCCCGAGACCGGCCATGGACCCGACATCGACGCAAGCTTGCCAATGTCGGTCGCATGGCCGATCGCGAAGCCGAGCCGCAGGCCGGCAAGGCCATAGAACTTTCCGAATGAGCGCAGGATCAGCAGTCCCGGCCGATCGGCTTCTGGCGCGAGCGACAGCTGCGGAACGGCATCGGCAAAGCTCTCGTCGACGACGAGACGGCCGACGCGCGGCAGCAGCGTCAGCAAATCGCTTGGCGTATGGCACCGGCCATCGGGATTGTTGGGGTTGACGACGATGGCGAGATCCGCACCCGCCAACGCGTCGAGCTCCGCGACCTCCTGGACATCCCAGCCCGCGGCCGACAGCACGCCAGCATACTCATTGTAGGTCGGCCCGAAGATGCGCGCACGACCACGCGGCGCCAGTTGCGGCAGCAACTGAATGGCGGCTTGCGCACCGCCCAGTGCGACGATCGGCGCGCTCGTGCGGTAGGCATGCCCTGCGGCTTGATGCAGCGCCTCGATCTCGGCGCGCGAGGGCAGCGCGCGCCACGCGTGCGCGCTCACCTCGCCAACGGGATAAGGCAACCGGTTGATCCCCGTCGACAGGTCGATCCAGTCCTCCGCGCGTCCGCCAAAACGCTGCTGGGCCAAATCGAGATTTCCACCGTGTTCGCGCATGACCCGTTGTTTCACGCCAAAGCCAGGATCGCAAGCACGCCGGTGAGCAGCAGCATGGTGCGGCGATAGAGCGTCAATGCCTCGGCGATGTCGGCGGCGCGCGGATCGCGCGCACCTTCGTTCAGCCAGGGCTCGGCGGTCGCGCTGCCCTGATAGACGCGGGGACCGCTGAGCCGGACGCCAAGCGCGCCGGCCATGGCCGCTTCCGGCCATCCGGCATTGGGCGAGCGATGACGGCGCGCATCGCGCATCATGCACGACAGCGCGTCCGACCGGCGCGGCGCCAGCAGCACGAACAAAGATCCGGTGAGACGCGCCGGGATGAAGTTGGCGACATCATCGATGCGCGCGGCGGCCCAGCCAAAGGCCTCGTGCCGTTCGCTGCGATGGCCGATCATTGAGTCCAGCGTGTTGATCGCCTTGTAACCCAAAATGCCGGGCAATCCGAACAGCGCGCCCCAGAACACCGGCGCCACGATGCCGTCGGAGGCGTTCTCGGCGAGGCTTTCGGCCGCCGCACGCGCGATGCCGGCTTCATCGAGCGCCGCGGGATCGCGGCCGACGATGCGCGAGACCGCCTCGCGCGCGGCGGCGATGTCGCCGGACTGCAACGGCTTCGCGACGGCAGCCACATGATCATGCAGCGAACGCAGCGCGACCAGCGGCCAGGCCAGGAGCCCGACCAGCACGATCTGAATCCAACCAAATGGCAGCAACGATTGAATCACCCAACCGAACGCGACGGCGAGCGCAATGACCACAAGAGCGCCGGCAATGCCCGCGGTGCGGCGAAACGCCGGCGGATCGGACGCGCGATTCCAGGCGGTGTCGATGGCATCGATCAGCCGGCCCAGCCAGATCACGGGATGGCCGATCCGTGCGAACAGCCATGACGGCCAGCCCAGCAGGGCATCCACCGCCATCGCCACCGCCATCGCACCCGCAAAGCCCACACGCACCTCCTGCTCTGCCCCCTGTTGCGCAAAGCATGGCCCGAGCGCAAGCCCCCGGCCCACGGATTTCGGCTTTGTCTTTGGGCGCGTTTGATGATTAGTGCTTGCCGACAGGAGACTTTTCATGGCCGTCATCTTGATCACGGGCGGAGCGCGATCGGGCAAAAGCAAGCGTGCGGAGGAGCGCGCGCGCGCCTTCCCCGGGCAGCCCGTCTATGTCGCGACGGCCGAGGCGCTTGATGCCGAGATGGACCAGCGCATCGCAAAGCATCGCGCACGCCGCGGAACCGACTGGATCGCGCGCGAGGTGCCGCTTGATGTCTTGGAGGTGCTGGTCGCAACCGATGGCGGCGGCGCAAGGCTCGTGGATTGCCTGACGCTGTGGCTCTCCAACCTGATGCATGCGGAGCGCAACTGGGAGAGCGAGGTAAAGACGCTTGCCGGGGCCCTGCCCCGGCTGAAAAGCCCGGTTGTTCTCGTCACCAACGAAGTCGGCCTCGGCATCGTGCCCGACAACGCGCTGGCCCGCAGCTTTCGCGACGCCGCCGGCATCATGAACCAGATGGTCGCTGATGTCGCCGACGAGGTCGAGTTCGTCGTCGCTGGCATTCCGATGAAACTGAAATGATGCCGCGCGCTGACCTTCTGAAGGACGTCATTGCCGATCTCAGGATGGCGGCGTCGTTCGTGACGATTCTGCCCGTGGCGTCGTCGAAGCCCGCAGCCGACGGCGCTGTCGCGCGCGCGACCTGGGCCCTTCCCGTCGCCGGACTGCTGGTCGGTCTTGCCGGCGCGTTGGTCTACAAGATCGCCAGCCGCTTCGGACTGACACCGAACCTCGCCGCCCTGCTCGTTTTGGCTACGACCGCCCTCATCACCGGCGCGCTGCATGAGGACGGGCTTGCCGACACCGCCGACGGGCTTGGCGGTGGGCGAACGCGGGAGCGCAAGCTCGAGATCATGCGCGACAGCCGGATCGGGACCTATGGCGTCTGCGCGCTGATCCTTTCGTTTGGCCTGCGCTGGAGCGCGCTCGCCGTGATCGCCGATCCATGGACCGTCACGCTGGCGCTGTGCGCCGCGCATGCCGCTGCCCGCTCAGGCGTGCCGGCGTTCATGTCGCTGGTCCCACCGGCACGGCCGGACGGGCTTTCGGCGAGTGCCGGCGCACCGCCCGGCCGCAGTGTCGCCGTTGCATTCGCGCTTGGAACGCTCGTTCTCGCCCTCGCGCTCGGGCCGGGCAAGGCGCTGGTCGGCCTGATCCTACTGTCGCTCGCCGGGTGGACACTGGCGCGGCTTGCCCTCCGCCAGATCGGCGGGCAGACCGGCGACATCCTCGGCGCGTTCGAGCAGTTCGGCGAGATCCTGGTCCTGCTGGTCGCCGCAGCCTTCGTTCACACGGGAGGATGATCCATGGTCGAGTTCGACGATGCCTTCCGCCGGCACTTGCGCGAGTTGTTCGTGTGGCGTCGCGACGTGCGTCAGTTTCGCATTGATGCGCTGCCTGTCGGTGCCCTGGAGCGGCTAATCGAGATCGCCTGCCTCTCGCCGTCCGTCGGCCTCAGCCAGCCCTGGCGCTTCGTCATCGTCGACGATGCCGCGCGCCGCCGCGCAGTCGCCGACGATTTCAGGGCATGCAATGCCGACGCGCTGAATTGCTATTCCGGCGAGCGCGCGGCGCGCTATGCCACGCTGAAACTGTCGGGCCTCGAACAGGCGCCCGGCCACCTCGCGGTGTTCGCCGACAAGGCCAGCGACATCGGCCACGGCCTAGGCCGCGCCACCATGCCGGAGACCACGGAATACTCCGTCGTCGCCGCGATCACCGCGATGTGGCTCGCCGCGCGTGCCGAAGGTATCGGTATCGGCTGGGTCTCGATCCTCAACCCGGATCGCATCCACACCGTTCTCGACGTGCCGCAGGCCTGGAAATTCATCGCCTATCTCTGCATCGGTTTTCCCGAGGCCGAATGCGCCCGGCCCGAGCTCGAGCAGGCGAAATGGGAGCACCGGCGGGGCGCGGACGAGTTCACGCTGCGGCGCTAACCCCAAGCTCGCCAGGCAGACGCCAGCGGTTGATCCATCCTCCGTCATTGCGAGCGAAGCGAAGCAATCCAAAGTCTTTCCGCAGAAGGATTCCGGATTTGCTTCGTCGCATCAGCGCAAGATTGCGGAGCAATTTTGTCGCAAGCTCCTTGCAATGATGTTGTGGACGGCCCCACCTGAACGGCATCGAATGCCAGAACGTGTCGCCGGAGTGCCACAAAGAGGGAGGCCGTCCATGGCGACTGCGGTTCGACGCATTTTTGGGCTCGCCGACTGGTCGCGAAGTGGTTCTGATACCGCCGGCTTACGTCAAACCCTACGTCAAGCAGGGCAAGAATGACGCGGTCGACGCGGCGGCGATCTGCGGAGGGACTCGACTTGTCGATCGCGGCCATAGAGTCGCCTTTTTATTCCCGAAGCTGACCTGTCCGACAGCTTGGTATAGGGCAGCCTCATGGTGCTCGACCGCCCCCCGCGAACGGCGGTTCCGTATTGAAACAGAAGGCGAAGCGATGCATGAGTTGCGACGGGGTGAGCCACGCAGTCGAGAAATATTTCCGTCGCGAGCGGAAGATAGTCTTGGCGTCCGGAGACAGCCCAATGCGATCGAGCGCGACATCGGTCTCGATGCCAATGTGTAGCAGGAGACGCCGCTTCTCCTCGCATTGCGCGGCAAGGGGGCAATCCACTGTACAACGATGCCGCCACCGGGTGGCAAATTAGAGTGATGTCGCCTCATGCCCCGTCACTTAAGTGGCGGCCGTAGCGACCGGGCGAATGAGTGTGTCTTCAGCGACAGAGGTTTTCCATGAAAGCTAGATTGCCAGCAACGTTGCAGCCGGTGGCTTGCCAGGATCTAATTAGATTGGGGGGCAAGGGCGACGGCGGATATCTGGTATCTCGCACAGACGTTGTTCGCTCCGATTTTCTCTTGTCGTTCGGTGTCAATTGCGATTGGCGATTTGAGAGCGATTTTGTGAATATCAATGATGTTCCTTTGGACGCATACGATGCCTCCACCGACGCAAAGCTCTTTATCAAAAGAGCGGTTAAGGCGTTGCTAGACCTTAAGCCGAAATTGGCACTGGAGCTTCTGTGGAAGTTGCGAGCGTTCCGGCTGTTTTTCAAGGGACGAAGGCGGCATGTTGCAAAGTATGTTGGCCTTCCGATTGGAGGAATACATTGCACGCTCGATGACGTCTTTTCGCGGGCTACTGCTTCGAACATATTCGTGAAAATGGATATTGAAGGAAGTGAATACAGGTGTCTCGATTCAATCGTGCGCAATCGGACTCGAATTTCTGGCTTGGTTATCGAGTTCCACGAGGTTGACCTTCATCTTGATCGGATCGTGAGTTTTGTGAATGATTTGAAGTTTAATCTGTTGCATGTTCACGCCAACAATTGGTCCCCGGTCAGCGAGGGCACGCCCCTCGTTATTGAGCTAACGCTCTCCAAAAACAGCGTGGGCGGGGCTAAAGTCGTAAGTCTCCCATCCGCTCTCGACGCCCCAAACAATCCGTCTGCGCCCGATATCGAGATTGCGTTCGCTTGAACTACGAAATAATCGCAGCCTTTTCAGGCTGCAATGCCGGGGCTGCCATCAGCGGCAACTCCTCGAATATGGAAGAGCAGGACGTTCCGGCTGAGAGGGAGGCTAAGCCATGATCCCTAAAATATTCCACCTCACAAGCAAGAGTAAGAAACTGTCTTCGACCGCACAAGGCAATGTCGATGTCATAAGAGCCCTCTATCCAGATTACAAAATACTGATCCACGACGACGACGACATCCTGAGATTCATCAAGACGAACTATCCTGAGTATTATGAGAGCACGATCTCCCAGATGCCCAAATTCATTTGGGTTGTCGACACCGTCCGATACCTCTTGATGGATCACTGTGGTGGAGTTTACTGCGACACTGACATTCTATTCAGAAAGAGATTTGAATTTGACGCGGGAGTCATTTTCGTCGAGCGGGAATGGACGTGGCCCAACGATCGTTCGATCACTCATAGTGTTCACAACTGCCTGTTTGCAAGCGAGCCGAAACATCCCGTTTGGACAGATATCCTCAACGGAATTACCCAGAACGTTCGCGCCGTGCAGTCTCCCTCTGCGCAAGCGGGCCGATTTGCAAAGCGAGTCGTGGCTAAGCTGCTAGGAAAATCAGCCTATCCGGTGGTCTTTGGTGTCACCGGACCAAATGCTATTTCAAAGGTCATCACCCAAAATGGTTCATTGAAGCAGCACAAGGACATTCGGGTCGTTCCTGGAAATCAAATCTTTCAAGCAGGAATGAGCAAGGGAACGTTGGAAGGATCCTCCTTCGTTCATGGGGCTGCCGGAAGCTGGCAATAGCTTCAAGATGCCGCGGTCGCTTTCGACTTCGTGTCCGAGTTGCTTCGGGTCCACGCTTCTCGACCAGCGCGTCTACTCGGCCTCATCCTCACTGCCAAAACGCGTGACCAGAAAATCGATGAACAGCCGCACCTTGACCGACAGATGCCGGGTCGGCGGATAGACCGCGTAGAGCGCGAGCGGCGGCGCGGAATAGTCGTCCAGCACCGTCCGCAGTTCGCCTTTCCTTAGAGCATCCGCCGCGATGAACTCAGGCAGCAGCGCGATCCCCCTGCCCTTGATCGCGACGTCACGCAGCACCTCGGCATTGTTGACGCAGAGCGACCAGGCCGGCTGGATCCAGTGATCACCATCCGCGCCGGTGAGCTTCCATTGGTTGCCGGTGAGCAGGAAGCCGTACGTGAGGGAGGCGTGCTCGCGCAAATCCTGCGGGTGCTTTGGCGTGCCGTGCCGCGCAAGGTAATCCGGCGAAGCGCAGATCATGCGCGCCACCCGCATGATTTTTCGCGCGATCAGGCTCGACGATTCCAATTCCGCGATCCGCAAGGTCACGTCGAAGCCGTCCTGCACGGGATCGAGCAAGTCGTCGCTGAGCACGATCTGGAGCTGAAGCTCGCCATAGCGCGCCATGAAATCGGCGAGCACGGGCCCGAGCCGCATCGTGCCGAACGACATCGGCGCGTTGACGCGGAGCAGGCCGCGCGGCGCCGACTGGGCCTGCGCCACCGCCTGGTCTGCCGCCTCGACCTCGGAGAGGATGACGAGCGCGCGTTCGAAATAGCGCTGGCCGTTCTCGGTCGGGCTGGCATGCCGCGTGGTGCGGTTCAGGAGCTGGACGCCGAGGCTCTCCTCGAGGTCGGCGATGTATTTGCTGATCGCCGAGCGCGATAGCCGCAACTGCCGGCCGGCTTCCGCAAAGCTGCCGCTTTCGACCACCTTCACGAACGCCCGGAGGCTGCCGAGCTTATCCAAGAGGTACTTCCGATTGTTTCCAAATCATAGACATAGCCGTCATATTTGCATGGATTGTCTCCAATCCAAAGCGGAACAATATGTCCGGGCAGAGCAAGACCGCTCGCTGAGCTTTGGAGGACGACAATGTCTGGACTGCACCATGTGACCGCGATTGCTGGCGATCCCATCAGGAATTTCGGCTTCTACACCCGGGATCTCGGCCTGCGCTTCGTCAAGAAGACGGTGAATTTCGACGACCCCGGCACCTATCACTTCTACTATGGCGACGAGACTGGCCGTCCCGGCACCATCCTGACCTTCTTCCCTTGGGCCGGCGTGTCCGCAGGCCGCCGCGGCGTCGGCGAGACCCACCAGACCGCTTTTCGCGTGCCGCAGCGCTCGCTCGGCTACTGGACCCAGCGCTTCACCGAGAAAGGCATTGCCTACGAGGCGCTGGAGAAGCGCTTTGGCGAGTCCGTGCTGCCGTTCACCGACCCCGATGGCATGGCGCTCGCGCTGGTCGGCATTCCCGGCGCCGAGAACGAGCCTGGCTGGAGCAACGGCGACGTGCCGGCCGAACACGCGATCCGCGGATTTCACGGCGTGACCTTGCTGCTCGGCAGCGCAGCGAAGACGGCTTCCGTCCTCACCGACGTGTTCGGCTTCAAGGAGACGGGGCGCGAAGGCTCGGTGATCCGCTTCAAGGCATCTGGCGATGTCGAGGGCAGCGTCGTCGACATCTACGAGGCCAAGGGCTTTTTGCGCGGGCATCAGGGCGGCGGCTCGGTGCACCACATCGCCTTCCGCGCGGCTGACGATGCCGAGCAGGGCCGGATGGCCGAGAGGCTCGTGAGCAATCACGGCCTGCACCCGACCGAGCAGAGGGACCGCAACTACTTCCGCTCGATCTACTTCCGCGAGCCCGGCGGCGTGCTGTTCGAGATCGCGACCGACATTCCTGGCTTCGCCGTTGACGAGCCCGTCGCAACCCTGGGACGCGACCTCAAGCTGCCGGGCTTCCTCGAACAGCAGCGTAAGCAGATCGAGGGCGTTTTGCCGAATTTGGAAGAGACCGTATCATGACCGAGAGTGCATTCATCCATCGCTTCGAGCCCGCGGCCGACGCGGGCTCCCCTCCTCTGCTGCTGCTGCACGGCACGGGCGGCGACGAGAACGACCTGCTCGGGCTTGGCAAGATGATCTCGCCCGGCGCCGCCCTGCTCTCGCCGCGCGGCCGCGTGCTCGAGCAGGGTATGCCGCGCTTCTTCCGTCGTCTCGCCGAGGGCGTATTCGACGAAGACGACGTGCGCCGCCGCGCACATGAACTCGGCGACTTCGTCAACGAGGCGCGGCATCGCTATGGCATCGCCGCACCGATTGCCGTCGGCTTCTCCAACGGCGCCAACATCGCAGCCGCGCTGTTGCTGTTGAAGCCGGACGTGCTGTCCGGCGCGATCCTGCTGCGCGCCATGATACCGCTGTCGGGTACGCCGAAGACCGCGCAACTCAAGGCCGAGCTCGGCGGCAAGCCCGTTCTACTATTGTCCGGGCAGGCCGATCCGATCGTGCCGGCGGGCAACTCGGCACGGCTTGCGGCACTCCTGTCGGAGGCCGGCGCGCGCGTCGAGCACAAGACGTTACCGGCAGGCCATCAATTGTCGCAGGCCGACGTCACGCTGGCCCGCAACTGGATCGGCACGGTCAAGGCGGAGGCGGCATGAACCAACAAGCGGCGCATCATTCGCGAACGGTGCGCCGCAGCTTTGCTCGAACCAATCGCCCCCGCTCGAACCAGATCGGCAGCAGACGGTCAAACCTTCAACGTCGGGAGATCAACAGAGGCGGCGCCTTCAAATGAAACCGGGCGAGCAAATGAAAACGGGCGAGGCCTTCTTCGATGATGCCATCATGCCGGTGTTTTGCCCGACGGGTCAACGGCGTCGCCGACTTTGCAAATCGTCGGCATGCAAGCCATTGAAATCACTATGCCCGTCTACTGTGCATGGGGTTGTTTTTCAGGTTCTTGTTTTTGACGTGCCAAACGACCGACCTCTCCCGACGGGGGGAGAGGTCAAAATTGAAGCGACAGGCTCGATGGGAACGAGCGCCCCTATTCCCAATACCACGTCGAGAAATCGTTCTCGTATTGCGGAACGTCCTTCCAGACACCCTTCAATTTCTTCTTGGTGATAGTGATCAGTTGCGGCTGGTACAGGAAGCCGGCGACGGCGTCGGTCGCCAGCATGCGCTGGGCGTCGCCGAGCAGCTTGGCGCGGCCGGCCTCGTCCGGCGTCGACACGATCTGCTTGTAGAGCGCATTGAACGCCGCGTTGTCGTAACCGAGGTAGTAACCAGGCTCGGTGAGCTTGACGAGGTCGAACGGCTCGACATGGCTGACGATGGTGAGATCGTAATTATGCGGGCCGTTGGCTGCGAACACCTGGGAGAGCCACTGCGCCCATTCGACGTTCTCGATTTTAGCGACGATGCCGACCTTGGCGAGCTGCGCCGCGAGGATCTCACCGCCCTGCCGCGCATAGGCCGGCGGCGGCAGCTTGAGCGACAATTCGAGCGGCGTGGCGACGCCGGCCTCTGCCAGCAGCTTCTTGGCCTTCTCGGGGTCGTAGGGATTGATGCCGGTGGTGTCGACATAACCGAGCGAGCCCGGCACGTAGAAGCTGCCAATAGGCGTGCCGAAACCATCGATGGCGCCGTCGATCATCGCCTTGCGGTCGATCGCGGCGAGGATGGCGCGGCGAACGCGGACGTCGTCGAGCGGCTTCTTCTTCTCGTTGATGCCGACGATGGTCTTGGCCCTGGAGCCGCCGATCAGAACGGTGAAGCGCGGATCGGCCTTGAACTGTGCGATGGTACGCTGGGCCGAGACGCGCGGAAACGCGTCGACATCGCCCGAGAGCAGCGCTGCGGTCTGCGCCGCCGGATCGGAGATGAAGCGGATCGTCACCTTGGAGAGCTTGATCGCGAAGGCGTTGCGGTAGTCGGCCCATTTGGTCAGCGTGATCGAGGAGCCCTTGGCCCAGGCTCCTAACTGATAAGGCCCGGTCCCGACCGGCTGCGTGACATTGGTGGGCGCGCTCTTCGGCTCGACGATCGAGCCGCTCGCCTGCCCCAGCAGGAACGGCAAGTTCGGCTCGCCGTATTTCAGGGTGATCACGATGGTGTCAGCGTCAGGCGCCTCGATCTTCTCGAAGGCCTGGTACAGGCTCTTGTCCTTGTTGGTGCTGGCCGGCGCGGCGTTGCGCTCGAACGAGAACTTCACCGCGGCGGAATTGAACGGCTCGCCATTCTGGAATTTGACGCCCTTGCGCAGCTTGAACGTATAGGTCTTCAGGTCGGGCGAAGCGGTCCAGCTCTCCGCCAGCAAGGGCGAGACGGAGCCGTCCTCGTTGATCTTGGTCAGCGTCTCGTAGATGTTGTAGAGCGTGACCTCGGCGATCGCAGCGGCGGCAGCGTTGGTCGGATCGAGCCCGGGCGGCTCCAGCGTCATCGCCATGACGACACTGTCCTTCTTGCTCTGCGCCGACACCGGCAAAGGCGCCGCGGCAAGTGCGGCGGCAAATGCGACGATCGATAATTTCCTGAACATGCGTAACTCCCCCGGCTTGCCCTGTTCTTAAGTCTACGCCAATCCTGCTCCAGACACTAACCTTCGATGACCGCCTGCGGCAACGCCATCACGGTTTCCGTCTTGTGGCAGGCGGCCAGGTGCCCCTCGCCCACCTTGCGTAACTCAGGCAGGGCCTCCCGGCAATGCTGGTCGGCGAGCCTGCAGCGCGCGGCATAGGGGCATCCGGCAGCAGTCGCCGATTGCGAGGCGATCGCCTGGCCCCCATGCCGCCGCCGGCCGCCGCCAGCGCGCGCCCGCGGCACCGCTTCCAGCAGCGCCCGCGTGTAGGGATGGGCGCAGCGTTCGAACAGATCCTCGGGTCTCCCCTGCTCGACGATGCGGCCGAGATACATCACCGCGATCTCGTCGCAGAGATAGTCGACGACCGCGAGGTCGTGGCTGATCAGGATATAGCTCAGGCCGAACTGCTCCTGGAGATCCTGCATCAGGTTCAGCACCTGCGCCTGCACGGAGACGTCGAGCGCGGAGACCGGCTCGTCCGCGACGATCAGCTTGGGCCGGGTGATCAGCGCGCGCGCAATGGCGATGCGCTGGCGCTGGCCGCCGGAAAATTCGTGCGGATATTTGTCCATGTCGGCATCGCGCAAGCCCACCTGGCGCAGCACCGCGGCGATGCGCTCGCGGAACGTGGTGCGATCGACCCCCTCCAGCGCCGTCAGCGGCTCGGCGACAATGCGGGCGATGGTCTGGCGCGGATCGAGCGAGCCGTAAGGGTCCTGGAACACCATCTGGAAATCGCGGCGGGCGCGGCGCAGCTCGTCGGCGGAGATGCGATTGAGATCGCGGCCGAGCAGCGCGACCTGCCCCGACGTCGGCCGCTCCAGCGCCATCACCAGCCGCGCGAATGTCGACTTGCCCGAACCGGATTCGCCGACGACGCCGAGGCTCTTGCCCGCGGCAAGCTGCACGCTCACGCCATTGAGCGCACGCACCTGCCCCGGCGGGCGAAACAGGCTTTCCCGCGGCAGGGCGTAACGCTGTTCGAGATCCTTCACGTCGAGAAGAGGCGCAGCAGTCATGCAGACAGCGCTCCGACGTTTTCGGCCATCGAGACATCGGTCCGGATGCAGCGTACGCCATGGCGAGGTCCGACCTCCACCACCGGTGGAACCGCAGCGCGACACTGATCGATCACGAGCGGACACCTGTCGGAGAAGGTGCAGCCCGTCGGCAGATCGGCAAGCTCCGGCACCGTGCCGGATATCGTCTTCAGCCGCGTCCCCTTGCGCGCGCCGAGCTTCGGCCGGGCACGGAACAGGCCCTGCGTATAGGGATGTCCCATCCGGCGGAATACTTCGTCGGTCGGCCCGCTTTCGACGACGGCGCCGCCATACATCACCATCATGCGCTGGACGTTCTCGGCGATGACGCCGAGATCGTGCGAGATCAGGATCATCGACATGCCGCGCTCCTCGACGAGATCGGCGATGAGGTCGAGGATCTGGCCCTGGATGGTGACGTCGAGCGCGGTAGTCGGCTCGTCCGCGATCAACAGGTCGGGCTCGCAGGCAAGCGCCATGGCAATGGTGATGCGCTGGCGCTGGCCGCCGGAAAACTGGTGCGGATAGGCATCGACGCGTCGCGCCGGATCGGGCAGCCCGACGCGGTCGAGCAAGGCGATGGTCTCGCGGCGCGCCTGCGCCGCCGAATATTTCTTGTGACGTCGCAGCGGCTCGGCAACCTGATGCCCGATCGTATGCATCGGATTGAGTGCGGTCATCGGTTCCTGAAAGATCATGCTGATGCGGTTGCCACGCAGGCGGCAATAATCCGCGTCCGGCAATCGCGCGAGCTCGTTGCCATCGAGCTTGATGCTGCCCGAGACCCGGGCGCTATCAGGCAGCAGCCCCATCACGGAGATCGCAGTGACCGACTTGCCGCAACCGGATTCACCGACCAATCCGAGCGTCTCGCCACGCTTCAGGGCGAAGCTGACGCCGCGCACGGCTTGTGCCGGCCCGCGGCTGGTGTTGAGGCGCACGCCGAGATTGATGACCTCGATCAGCGGCATGGCCTGTCGCTCGCCCATCGTCATCGCTCCCGCGCGAGTCTGGGATCGAGCAGGTCGCGCAAGCCATCGCCGAGCAGATTGAGGCCCAGCACCGCGACCGCGATCGCAGCGCCCGGATAGACCGCGAGCATCGGCGACTGGAACAGCAGCGTCTGCGCATCGTTCAGCATCCGTCCCCAGGACGGTTGCGGCGGCTGGGTGCCGAGGCCGAGATAGGACAGCGCGGCTTCGGCAAGAATGGCGAGCGCGAACTGGATCGTCGCCTGCACGATCAGGATCGACAGGATGTTGGGCAGCACGTGCTCAATGGTGATGCGAAAAGCGCCCTTCCCCGCCGCGCGCGCGGCCAGCACGAATTCGCGCGCCCAGATCGCATTGGCCGAGCCGCGCGTCAGCCGGATGAGCGTCGGGATCTGGAAGATCCCGATCGCGACGATCGAGGTCACCATGCCCGGCCCCACGGCTGCGGCGAGCATGATCGCGGAGAGCACTGCCGGAAAGGCGAAGGTGAAGTCGGAGAAGCGCATGATGATCTCTTCGGTCCAGCCGCGCAGAGCCGAGGCGATCAGGCCCAGCGTGACGCCGAAGGTGAGACCGATGCTGACGGCGATGACACCGACCATGATGGTGGCGCGGGCGCCGGCGAGCAGCAGTGAGACGATGTCGCGGCCGAAGGAATCGGTCCCGAGCCAGTGCGCCGCCGAGGGCGGCCGGAGTTTCGAGGCGATATCGATCTCATACGGCGACCACGGCGTCCACACCAGCGACAATAGCGCGGAGCCGAGCACCAGCAGGCTCAGCGCGCCGCCGAGCACGAAACTGCGGTGGCGCAGCGCGCGGCCCCAGAACGTACGGGCCGGCACGCGGCGCACCGGCACGTCAACCGGAGTGGCCAGGGGCGTATTCACAGGTCATGGACCTTGATGCGGGGATCGATCAAGGCATAGAGCACATCGACCACGAAATTGACGATGACGACCATGGTCGCCAGCAGCATCACGCAATTGCGCACCACGATCAGGTCTCGGTTGGCGATCGACTGGAAGATCAGCCGGCCGAGGCCCGGCAGATAGAACACGTTCTCGATCACGATGGTGCCGGCGAGCAGATTGGCGAATTGCAGCCCCATCACCGTCATGACGGGGATCATGGCATTGCGCAGCACATGGCTCCACAGCACCTCGCGCTTGCCGAGCCCTTTTGCACGTGCGGTGCGGACGAAATCCTCGCGCAGCACTTCCAGGACGGCCGAGCGCGTCACGCGCGCAAGGATCGCGGCCTGCACCACCGCGAGCGAGATTGCCGGCAGCAGCAGCGACTTCACCCCGGGCCAGATGCCGTCGTCCCAGCCGGCAAAGCCGCCCGCCGAGAGCCATTGCAGCCGCACGGAGAACAAGAGAACCAGCAGGATCGCAAACCAGAAATTCGGCAGCGCGATGCCGACCTGCGTCAGCGACATCACACCGACGTCGCCGAGCTTGTTGTGGTTGGCGGCGGTGTAGATGCCGGCGGAGAGCGCCAGCGTCACCGTGATCGTCATGGCCATGATGGCGAGCGGAACGGTCAGCACCAGCCGCTCCACGATCAGGCTGGCGACCGATGTGCCATAGACATAGGAATTGCCGAGATCGCCGACGAGGAGCCCCTTGATCCATTGCAGATAGCGAACTGTCAGCGGTTGATCGAGCCCGAGCTTGACGGTGAGGGCGCGCACCGCGTCCGCTGAGGCGTCGGCGCCCATCAGCATCTGCGCGGCGTTGCCGGGAAGAGCATCGAGCACCAGGAAAATGATCAGGGACGCGCCGACCAGCGTCGCCAGCAAGCTCAACAGACGTCGGAGGACAAATACGCTCATGCGTGCTCGGCTTCAGGGCTCGGCTGCGGCACGATCAACATGTCCGGACGCCGGAGGCAAGCTCTTTGCTGCATGCCCCCTCTATGACCGTCACCCTGAGGTGCGCGCTCTGCGGCGCGATGCGCCGCAGAGCAAGCCTCGAAGGGCGACGGCCCGGCTGCATCTCGGCCGTTCATCCTTCGAGGCTCGCTGCTCGGCGCTTTGCGCCGCGCGGCTCGCACCTCAGGATGACGGGATCGACAGCGGACTGGCACATCTTTGAACAATGCGGCTTCCAAAAACTGCCTCAGGCCGGCCAGCGGGACAGAAGGTCGCTTGAAGCCTCGAACAATGCGCTCACGCGCAGCAATTCCGCATCAGCACGGAAGCGGCCGACGAGCTGAAGCCCGATCGGCAGGCCGTCGCGGCCAAAGCCGCAGGGCAGGCTGATGGCGGGATGGCCGGTCATGTTGAACGGCATCGTCCAGGGGAACCAGTGCGGCCGGACGCTGTCGAAATGCCGACCGTCGATCTCGATGGTGCCAAACAGGTCCTGGCTGATCGGCAGCGCAGTGCGCGTGAGGGTCGGCATCGCCAGGAAGTGCCCGCGCGCAAGCAACGATTGCACGCGACGGAACAGCGCGGTGCGCGCGAACATCGCCTCCTGGTAGTCGACGCCGCTGACTTCGGTGGCGAGCGCGAGCTGCCTCAGGAAGGCCTCGCTCAGCACGTCCTTGTGCTCGGCTGCTAGCTTGGCAAAGCGCGTGCGCCAGACGGTGTGGTTGATGGCGCGCCAGATCGGCTCGACGTCGAAACCGTCGCCGGAGAATTCCTCGAGCTCGGCCCCGAGCCCGGCCAGAAGGTCGAGGCTCGCCTTGAAACTGGCCGCGACTTCAGCGGACGCCGGACGGCCAGGCGGCGTCAGGCAGTACAGGATCCGCTGCCCGCGCAGATCGCCGCGCGCCGCAGTCGTGCCGATGAAATCGGGCACGGGGACCCCGATCGACCAGGGATCGCTGGGATCCTCGCCGGCCATCGCCTGCATCATCAGCGCGGTGTCGGCGACGGTGCGGGTGGTCGGAGTGACATAGGTCTGGTTGCCGAACACGTCCAGCGCCTGGCTGTGCGGGATCACGCCGTTGCTCTGCTTCAGGCCGACCACCCCGTTGCAGGCCGCGGGAATTCGCGTCGAGCCGCCGCCGTCGGTCGCGATCGCAAGCGGCGCAATGCCGCTGGCAACCGCAACCGCCGCGCCGCCGCTGGAACCCCCGGAGGAACGCTCTGCGCTCCACGCATTGCGGGTGCGGCCGAACAGCGGTGAATCCGTCAGGCACTTGCTGCCGAACTCCGGCGTCGTGGTCTTGCCGATCAGGATGGCGCCTTCATTGCGCAACCGCGCCACCGCGACGGCATCCTCGTTCGGCACATTATCCTTGTAGGGAACGGCGCCGAAGGTGGTCTTGACGCCTCTGGTGTTGACGATGTCCTTGACGGTGACGGGGATGCCGTGCAGCAGGCCGAGCGGCTCACCGGCCATCACCTTGCGCTCGGCCGCCCGCGCCTCAGCCATCGCCTCGTCACCACAGAGCGTGATGAAACAGTTCAACTCGCTCTGGAGTGCCTCGGCGCGCGCGAGCACGGCGCTGACGATCTCGACCGGCGAGACTTTCTTGCCGGCGATGCGCTCACCCAGTTCAGTGGCAGACAAAAAACAGAGATCATTGCTCATATCGAAGGGCCCGCGTCATGCACGTTCGGACCTTGCCAGCTCGGCTCTATCCTGTCCATTTCCGCGGGCGCATAACCGTTCTCAGCGGAATCGCGGCAACCGGAGGGATGGCATTCGCTAAAAGCTCCAACTCACTTCCCGGCTCCAGGGCGGATCGGCGCCGGGACGGGTGCAAGTGAGGCCGGCGCAATTGGCGGCAAAGGACAGCGCGCGGCGGAGTTCGTCGGCACTGATGTCCTTCAAGGCCTGCCTGGCAATGCGTTCCTGCTCGTGCAGAGCGAACAACAGCGCCGACTGAAAGCTGTCGCCCGCACCGATCGTGTCGGCGACCTCGACCTTCGGCGCGGCGACCTCGATCTGCCCTGCCCCCGCGTGCCATCCAATCGCGCCATTATTGCCGCGGGTGATGACGACGAGGCTCGTGCCTTGCTCCAGCAGCATGCTCGCGCGCTGCGGATACGGCTCGTCGCCGAAGAGGTAGGCGAAATCCACGTCCGACATCTTGATGAGATCGGCCTGACCGGCGAACTCGGCCATGCGCGCCAGGTAGGCCGGCTTGTCCTTGACCAGGTTGGGCCGGCAGTTGGGATCGAAAGAAATCGTCGAGGACGCGTGCGCATCCGCGATCAGGGCCTTGGTCTCGACCGCGCCCCGGTCGTTGACGAGCGTGGTCGAGCCGACATGAACGGCCTCGATGTTCGCGAACGGAATCGTCCCGCGCCGATAGGTCCAGTTCCGCGTCGCGGTCTCGGCATCGTAGAAGGCGTAGTGCGACTCGCCCGCAACGATGCGGACGAAGGCGAGCGTGGTCTGACGGTCGCTACGGGTGGCGAGACCAAGCTCGACATTGGACGCTGCGGCATGATCGGCGATCATGCCTCCGAACAGGTCGGTCGAGATGCCGCCGACGAAGCCGGTCGCCGCGCCGAGCCGCGCCATGCCGATCGCGACATTGAGGCAGGAACCGCCGACCGCCGGCATCACGGCCTCGCGCCCGTCGGCATTTCGCGTCGGTACGAAATCGATCAGCGCATCGCCGCAGGCAATCAGCATGTCTTTCAACCTCTCCCGATGTCGCGCATCGCCGCACGGCTCCCGCGATCGACTTCGCGCAGCAGCTTGTAGACCTCGCGCTTGCGCGTGTGGAACGCCGCCATGTCCGGCGCAGTCGGTTCGCTCTTCCGTCCCAGCGCCGACATCTTGGCCATGGTCTCGCCGATCGAAGCACAGGCGCCGCCGGCCACCGCCCCCAGCATCGCCGCCCCCAGCAGCACCGGCTCCCGGGTCTGCGGCAGCGCGACGGTGAGGCCCGTCGTATCCGCCATGATCTGCCGCACCAAGGGGCTGCGGCTGGCACCGCCCCCCATGATCATGATGCTGGAGCGCACACCATGGGCGGCAAAGGCCTCGATCACCTCGGCGAGCCCATAAGCGAGCCCGCACAGGCCGGCGACGACCAGCCGCTCCATCGAGGCGATGTCGGTGTCGAGGTCGAGCCCCGCGATCACCGCCCGCGTACCAGGGTCGGCGTAGGGCGAGCGGTTGCCGATGAACTCGGGAAGCACGTGGATGTCGCGGGCGAGCAGCGCAGCGCGGCTGGCGCTGCCCGCCCGCGCGATGATGCGACGCTCGAGAAAGTCGACGAGGTCGAGGCCCTCGCTGCGCGCCGCCGCACTCGCTTCGGCATGACCCGGATGCGCCTTGAGGAGATGGTCGATCGCCGCACCAGCGGCCGACTGGCCGCCCTCGTTGAGCCAGAAGTCCGGGACCATGCCGGAGTAATAGGGACCCCATACGCCGGGCACAAAGTACGGCTCACTGGTCGTCGCCATGATGCAGGCCGACGTTCCCATGATGTAGGCGAGCCGGTCGCAGACATCGCTCGTCCCACCCGAGCCGTCGCGACCGCCGATCGCCCCAATGCCGCCGGCATGGGCATCGATCAGCGAGGCACCGACTGGTATGCCCGGCGACAGGCCGAGTTCGGCCGCGGCAGTGGAGGTGAGACCTGCACCCAGGCGCGTGCCGGGAGCGACGATCTCGGTGCCGATGCGGGCGTATTTCTCGTTGACGAAGTCCGACAGGCCGATGCGCTCGAAGAATTGCGCGCTCCAGCCGCCGTCATGGGCGAGATAGTTCCATTTGCAGGTAACGGTGCAGGTCGAGCGCTGCAGCGAGCCAGTCGCACGCCAGGTCAAGTAATCCGCCAGATCGAAGAAATGACCGGCGGCGTCGAAGCTCCCGCGCAAGTGTCGCTTCAGCCATAACAGCTTCGGCATCTCCATCTCGGGCGAGATCGAGCCGCCGACATAGCGCAACACGGCATCCTCGGTCTCGTTGATCAGCCGCGCCTCGGCGGTGGCACGGTGATCCATCCAGACGATGACATTGCGTTGAGCGTCGCCGGATGCACTGACGGTGAGCGGCTCACCCTGCCTATTGAGGACAACCAGCGAACACGTGGCGTCAAAGCCGATACCGCCGACGCTGTCCCGCGCGATGGCGGCTTCCGCCATCGCCGCCCGCACCGATGTCTTGCAGGCGTCCCAGATGTCCTCGGACGACTGCTCGACGATGTCGCCAGCCTCGTGCCAGATCCTGATCGGATGCCGCGCGCTCGCCAGCAGCGTGCCGGCTTCGTCAAACACTCCGGCCCGCGTGCTCGTGGTCCCCACGTCGACGCCGATATACGCTCGCGGCATTGTCGCTCCCGGTCGCTTTCCGTCAATTTTGACGCAAGCCTACCAGCAAGTGTAGCCGCCATCCACCAGCACGATGCTGCCGGTCATCAGGCTCGCGGCCTCCGAGCTCAGGAACAGCACGACGGAGGCGATCTCCTCGACCTGTCCCATCCGCGCCATCGGAGTTCCACCGATCCAGGCATCGTACATTTTGGCGTTGCTCTTCACGAAAGCGTTGAGCGGCGTCTCGATGTAGGTCGGTGCCACCGCATTGACGCGGATGCCGCGCGCGCCCCATTCGGCGGCCAGTGATTTGGTCAAATGATGCACCCCCGCCTTGGAGGCATTGTAGAAGCACTGCTCCTGCGGCTTGTTGACGATGAAGCCGGACATCGAGCCGACATTGACGATAGCGCCACTTTTCGCCTTCAGCATGTGCTTGCCGAATTCGCGGCAGCACCAGAAGGTGCCGTTGAGGTTGACGTCGATGACGCTGAGCCAGTGCTCGTCGGTGACGGTCTCGGCCGGGGTTTCGCTGCGGGCGATGCCGGCATTGTTGACGAGGATGTCGACCTTGCCATGGCGAGCGATGAGGTCGTTCGCGACCTCGGCCACGCGCTTGGTATCGGTCACGTCCATGACGGCGGTCTCGATGTCAAAGCCCTTCGCCTTCAGGCTGGCCCTGGCACTGTCGGCGACCTTGCTGTCGCGGTCGCCGATAATGACCTTGGCGCCGGCTTCAGCCAGCGCTTCCGCGCAGCCAAGGCCAATGCCCTGCCCGCCGCCGGTGATGAACGCGGTCTTGCCGTTCAGCTTGAATTTTTCCAGGTACATGGCGGTCTTTCCGTTTTCTTGCCGTTTCTTGTCAGCCTCGAAGCGCGTTGCCGCCCTCGTCGAAGCGATGGATACGCGCGGGGTCCGGCAGCAGCGACACACGGTCGCCGGCATGCAGGCTCAATTCGCCGACGTAGCGCGCCGTCAGCATGCCGAGCGGACCGGCATCGACATAAAGGAAAGTGTCGCTGCCGAGATGCTCGGCGACGGCAATGGTTCCCGGCCAGCCGCTGTCGCCCTCGCGCTCGATCTTGAGATGCTCCGGTCGCACGCCGATGGTGGCGGCACCTTGCTGCTTGGCGAGCTCGCCGGTGACGAAGTTCATCTTGGGTGAGCCGATGAAGCCGGCGACGAAGAGATTGGCGGGTCGCTCATAGAGTTCCAGGGGCGAACCATATTGCTCGATCTTGCCGCCGTTGAGCACGACGATCTTGTCGGCCATGGTCATGGCCTCGACCTGATCGTGGGTAACATAGATCGCAGTGGTGCCGAGCTGCTTCTGGAGCCGTGTCACCTCGATGCGCATCTGCACGCGCAGCGCGGCGTCGAGGTTGGACAGGGGCTCGTCGAACAGGAACGCCTTGGGCTCGCGCACGATCGCGCGGCCGATCGCAACCCGCTGGCGCTGGCCGCCGGAGAGCTCGCGCGGCTTGCGGTCGAGATAGGGCGTGAGGTTCAGCGTCGCGGCGGCCGCCTCGACCTTGCGGTTGATCTCGTCCTTGGCAAGGCCCGCCATCTTCAGTCCGAAGCCGATATTGCCGCGCACGCTCATGTGCGGATAGAGCGCGTAGGACTGGAACACCATCGACAGGCCGCGCTTGGCGGGCGGCGTGTCGACGACGTTCTTGCCGTCAATCAGGATCTTGCCGCCAGAGACATCTTCGAGACCCGCGATCAGCCGCAGCAAGGTCGTCTTGCCGCAGCCGGACGGGCCGACGAAGACCACGAAGGAGCCGTCGGCGATCTCGAGATCGGCGCCCTTGATGATGTGCACGGGGCCGAAGGATTTCTGCACGTCCTGAAGTGTGATCCGACCCATGATCCGGCAGCCCCTCTATTTCACCGCGCCAAAGGTGAGCCCGCGCACGAGCTGTTTCTGGCTGAACCAACCGAGGACGAGAATGGGCGCGATCGCCAGCGTCGAGGCCGCCGACAGCTTTGCCCAGAACAGCCCTTCCGGACTTGAATAGGAGGCGATGAACACGGTGAGCGGCGCAGCGTCCGAGGTCGACAGGTTCAGCGTCCAGAACGCCTCGTTCCAGGCGAGGATCAGGTTGAGCAGCATGGTCGACGCAAGGCCCGGGATCGCCATCGGCGTCAGCACATAGACGAGTTCGCGGCCGACAGTGGCGCCGTCCATGCGCGCGGCTTCCAGGATGTCGCGCGGGATCTCCTTGAAATAGGTGAACAGCATCCAGATGACGATCGGCAGATTGCCGAGGCACAGGATGAAGACGAGACCGACGCGGGAATCGAGCAGACCGAAGGTCCTATAGATCAGGTAGATCGGCACCAGCACGCCGACCGGCGGCATCATCTTGGTCGAGAGCATCCAGAGCAGGACGTCCTTGGTACGCTTGGTCGGCGAGAACGCCATCGACCACGCCGCCGGGATCGCGATCAGAAGCGCGATCAGGGTCGAGCCGCCGGCGATGATGATCGAGTTCAGTGCGTGGTGGAGGTAGTCGCTGCGCTCCTGCACGGTCACATAGTTTTCCGCGGTCCAGTGGAAGAACAGGAAGGACGGCGGGATAGCGAAGGCTTCCAGCTCGGTCTTGAAGCTCGCCAGCACCATCCACAGGATCGGAAAGAAGATCAGAAAGCCGAAGAACCACGCTCCGATCGTCGAGACCACCACCTGCCGTGTCGTCGCCATCCGTGCCATGTCAGGCCTCCAGGTTGCGACCGACGATGCGGACGAGGAAGAAGGCGACGATATTGGCGATCACCACCGCGACGAGGCCGCCTGCGGAGGCGCTGCCGACGTCGAACTGGATCAGCGCCTGCGAATAGATCAGGAAGGCGATGTTGGTGGTTTGCAGGCCCGGCCCTCCCCCGGTCGTCACGAAGATCTCGGCAAATACCGTCAGCAGGAAGATGGTCTCGATCAGGATCACCACGGTGATCGGCCGCGCCAGATGCGGCAGAGTGATGTAGATGAAGGTCGAGACAGCGCTGGCGCCGTCCATCTCCGCGGCTTCCTTCTGCTCCTCGTCGAGCGACTGCAACGCGGTGAGCAGGATCAGCGTTGCGAAGGGAAGCCATTGCCACGTCACGATCAGGATCACGGCAAGCAGCGGCGCATCGTTGAACCAATCGATCGGCGTCAAATGGAACAGCGAGGCGATCCAGGCGAACAGGCCGGACACCGGATGCATCAACAGGTTCTTCCAGACAAGTGCACTCACCGTCGGCATCACGAAGAACGGCGCGATCACCATCAGCCGGACGAAATTGCGTCCGATCACCGGCTGGTCCATCAACAGCGCAAGGGGAATGCCGAGCAGGATCGTCAGCGCCAGCACCGAGCCGACCAGCACCAGCGTGTTCTGGAGCGAGGCGAGGAAGGCGGGATCGGTGAGGAAGTAGCGGAAGTTTTCCAGGCCGATGAACGATTCCGAGCCGGGATCGAGCAGACTGTAATGCAGCGTGGAGAAGTAGATCGTCAGCGCCAGCGGGACGACCATCCAGATGAAAAGCAGCCCGACGGCCGGCGTCAGGAGGGAGCGCGCGAGGAATTGCGTCTGCCGGGTTGCCATCAACGCTTCTCCGCTGGCGGGAAGAAGGCGGCCATCCATGACTTTGGATGGCCGCAAGTCGGAGTTCAGGAGGAAGAGCTCGAGGTCACTTGATGTAGCCGGCGCGCTTCATCTCGCGCTCGGTCGCCGATTGCGCCGCGGCGAGTGCGGCATCGACCGTCATCGATCCCGCAAGCGCGGCCGAGAACTGCTGGCCGACCTGCGTGCCGATGCCCTGAAATTCGGGGATCGCGGCGTATTGCACCCCGACGTAAGGCACCGGCTTCACGGTCGGGTGGTTCGGATCGGCGGCGTCGATCGAGGCCAACGTCAGCTTCGCGAACGGGGCGACCTTCAGATAGTCGGGGTTCTGGTAAAGCGAGGTGCGCGTGCCCGGCGGCACGTTGGCCCAGCCCTCCTTCGCTGCGACGAGCTTGGTGTAGTCCTTGCTCGTCGCCCAGGCGATGAACTTCTCGGCAGCTTCCGTTTTCTTGGAGCCGGCGGGGATCGCGAGGTTCCAGGCCCACAGCCAGTTGGCGTTCTTGCCGAGCCCGGCGTTGGGCGCAAGCGCGAAGCCGACCTTGTCGGCGACCTTGGAGTCCTTCGGGTTGGTGACGAAGGACGCCGCGACCGTGGCGTCGATCCACATGGCACACTTGCCGGCGTTGAACAGCGCCAGATTCTCGTTGAAGCCGTTGGAACTCGCGCCGGGCGGGCCGGCCTGCTTCATCAGATTGACGTAGGTCGTGAGCGTCGTCTTCCATTCCGGCGTGTTGAACTGCGGCTCCCACTTTTCGTCGAACCAGCGCGCTCCGTAGGAGTTGGCCATGGCTGTGAGGAATGCCATGTTCTCGCCCCAGCCGGCCTTGCCGCGCAGACAGATGCCGTAGACGCCGGCGCTCTTGTCGGTCAGCTTCTTCGCCGCGTCGATCACGAAATCCCAAGTCGGCTTTTCCGGCATCTTCAGGCCGGCCTTTTCGAACAGATCGGTGCGATACATCACCATCGAGCTCTCGCCATAGAACGGCGCGGCATAGAGCTTGCCGTCGACCGAGACCGCATCACGGATCTTGGGCAGGAGGTCGGCGACATCGTAGTCGGCGCCGAGATTGGCAAGCGGCACCAGCCAGCCCTTCTTGGCCCAGATCGGCACCTCATAGGTGCCGATGGTGAGCACGTCGAACTGGCCGCCCTTGGTGGCGATGTCAGTGGTGACACGCTGGCGCAGCACGTTCTCCTCCAGCGTCACCCATTTCACCGTGATATCGGGGTTCTTCTTGGTGAACTCGCCCGTCAGCCCCTGCATGCGGATCATGTCGCCATTGTTGACAGTGGCGATCGTCAGGGTCGTTTCGGCCACCGCGGGGACGGCCAGCAAAAGTACAGACGCGCCGCAGACGGCGCCCAAGACATGTTTCACGGTGACCTCCCTCAAACTCGCGCTTTGAGCATATGCCCACGCGTTGGGCGTATGTTCAGCGCAAGGGAGGGCTTTGTCAAGCAGGCGCGCGGGCGTCCCGGCAACTTATGAGTGCTGCGGTGCGGGAGCGATCGGGGCGATGCGACTCGACGGGAACGGCAATAGTTCGAGCAAGCGGCGCGGCTTGCTCGACCGCTCCCGCAAGCGAGAGAGGGAGCCGGGTCGCGCAGCCGCGCCAGCCCGCCCTACCGCTCCAGGATGGCCTGCGCGGTCGTCTCGTCGGTAATGAGCCCATTGATCAGGCCTCCGCTCAACGCCGCCGCGATCGCCGCCACCTTGGCTGTACCGACCGCGGCACCGATCGTCGTGGTCTTCGCCGGCACTTCCGGCGGAATGCTGGTGAGGCGCTTGTTGGTGCCGGCCTTGAGCAGGCGGCCCTTGGAATCATAGGCCCAGCCGGTGATCTCGCCGATTGCGCCTAACCGCATCATCTCGAACAATTCGTCGCGGGTGACGAAGCCGTCGATGTGAACCTGCGCCTTCTGGTCCATCTGGCCGATGCCGACGAGGCGCAGATCAGCCTTCGCCGCGACCGCCTTCACCTTGGCGATGGGCTCAATGCGGACCATCTTGTTGCGCTCGTCCTCCGACGACATCAGGAACGGCAGCGGCATCGGGTAGTGCCGCGCACCGGTGCGGTCGGCGAGCCGGCCGACGGTGTCGTAAAAGCTCGCCGAACCGTCAGCGGAGATGTTGCCGACCAGTGAGACGATCTGGTGATTGGGCCGGTCGATCGGCGTGACGCGCTCGACCGCCGCCCGCACCGCCCGACCCGTGCCGAGCGCGACGATCACCGGCATCTCCGAACGCAGCGTCGCATCGAGCAAATTGGCGCAGCGTTCGGCGATGCCTGCGGTGGCTTGCGGTGCCGCCGGATCGGCCGGCACCACCTCGCAATGGACGAGGTCGAAACGCTGCTTCAGGCGCGCGGCTAGCTCCATGCAGGCGGCGATGGGGTGTTCGAGCCGGAAAGTGATGAGGCGCTCGGCGAGGCACAGCGAGACCAGCCGCTGCGCCGAGGCGCGCGAGACCTGCAGCATCCTTGCGATCTCGTCCTGGGTGTGGCCGGCAATGAAATAGAGCCAGCCGGCGCGCGCGGCATCGTCGAGTCGCGACTTGTCGTTCTCGGCGGCCATGCGGGCCTCACGCCTCCCAGAAATCGCTCATGCGCGCGAAGACCCGGTCGGCCCCTGCGCCGGACAATATAGCCTGCCCGTCACGGCCGCGGTAATGGCTGCCGCCGACAAATCCCCAGACGGTCATGCCAGCCGCCTTGCCCGCCTGCACGCCGCTGACGCTGTCCTCGATCACCAGCGTGCGCGCAGGTTGCACCCCCATCTTTTCCGCCGCGAGGAGAAAGAGATCGGGAGCCGGCTTGCCATGCCTGACCATTTGCGCGGTGTAGATCCGGTCGCCGAAATGCGCCCGCAGGCCGCTGATGTCGAGCGAGAGCGCGACGCGGTCGATGTCGCTGGACGAGGCCACGCAAGACGGCACGGACAAGTCGGACATCACGCCGGCAATGCCGGGGATCGGCTGAAGCGAAGTTGCGAACGTCGTCAGCACATGCGACTTCAAGCGAGGCAGAACGCCGTCCGGCACGATCTGCCCGAGATCACGATAATGCAGCTCGATCGCCTTGGTGCTACGCCCCAGGAAGAGCTCGAGCGCCTGCTCCTGGCTGAGCGCAATTCCAAACTCCGCTAGCACCTCCGACAGGCACCGGCAGCTCAAGAGCTCGCTGTCGACGAGCACGCCGTCGCAGTCGAAGATGATGAGATCGGGTTTCGACCGGCTGTGGACCATCCAGCCATTCGATCATATACCCACTTGATGAGCAATAGCTCACCCGAGAACGAGACGAGGTGGATTTTACCGGTATTAATGTGCAACCTGCCGGTAAATCGCCCGGCAGCGCCGCGGGCAAGGGCTTGATGTTGCCGACAATGGCATAGCCGCCGCGGCGGGCCCCACGAGACCGCCGTCACCGCCGCTGATTATACACGTCGATGCACACCGCTCCCAGCAACACCAGGCCCTTGATGACCTGCTGATAGTCGATGCCGATGCCGAGGATGGACATGCCGTTGTTCATCACGCCCATGATCATGGCGCCGACCACGGCGCCGCCGACGCGCCCTACCCCGCCATAGGCCGAGGCGCCGCCAATGAAGCAGGCGGCGATGACGTCGAGTTCGAAGCCCAAACCTGCCTTGGGAGTCGCGGTGTTGAGGCGTGCAGCGAAAACGAGGCCGGCGAGCGCAGCGAGCACGCCCATGTTGACGAAGGTCAGGAAGGTCAGCCGCTCGGTCTTGATGCCCGACAAGCCCGCGGCCTTGGCGTTGCCGCCGACGGCATAGATCTGCCGCCCGATCACGGTCCGGCGGGTGACAAAGCCATAGAGCGCGATCAGGGCGCTCATGATCACGAGCACGTTCGGCAGGCCGCGATAGGTCGCGATCAGATAGGTGAAATAGAGCACAGCACAAGCGAGCACGACACTCTTGCCGAGAAAGAACGCGTAGGGCTCGACGTCGATACCGTGCGCCACTTCACGCGCTCGGCTCTTGGCGCTGGCATAGACCAGCCCCAGCGCCAGCACCGCGCCAATCAGCATGGACGTGGGATGCAGCGTGCCGGCCTCGGGCAGCAGTTCCGGAATGAATCCCGACGACAGCTTCTGAAAGGTCGATGGGAACGGCCCGAGCGACTGGCCCTGCAACACCGCAAGCGCGAGCCCCTTGAACACGAGCATGCCGGCCAGGGTCACGATGAAGGATGGGATCTTGAAATAGGCCACCCAATAGCCCTGCGCTGCGCCGATGGCTGCGCCGACCGCGAGACAGGCGACGAAGGCGAGCGTGTAGTCGACCTTGTAGGTCACCATGAGAAGCGCAGCGACGGCGCCGACGAAACCGGCCACCGACCCGACCGACAGGTCGATATGACCGGTGACGATCACCAGCAGCATGCCGAGCGCCATGATGACGATGTAGCTGTTCTGGAGCACCAGGTTCGTCAGGTTGAGCGGCTGCAGCAGCGTGCCGCCGGTCATGACCTGGAAGAACAGCATGATCGCGATCAGCGACATCAGCATGCCGTAATTGCGCAAATTGTTCTTGATGAAGCTGCCGTGCCCGCGCTCCTCGGGCAGCGATACCGTCTTGTCGGTCATGGCTGCGATCCTCCCATCTCCGCGGCCGCAGGCGCGGCGTTCCCATTGCTTCGTTCATTGCGCATGATCGCGCGCATGATCTTTTCCTGTGTCGCTTCAGTGCCGGCAAACTCGCCCACGAAAGCACCGTCGTTCATGACACAGATGCGGTCACAGATGCCGAGCAGCTCGGGCATCTCCGAGGAGATCACCACGACGCCGCGGCCGGCCTCCGCCAGCTCGTTGATGATACAGTAAATCTCGTACTTGGCACCGACGTCGATGCCCCGCGTCGGCTCGTCCAGGATCAAGACCTTGGGGTCGGTCATCAGCCATTTCGACAGCACCACCTTCTGCTGGTTGCCGCCGGAGAGCTGGCCGGTCTCCTGGTAGACGTCGGAGCAGCGGATGCGCATGCGGGTGCGGTAGTCGCTGGCGATCTTCAGCTCGGCGATGTCGTCGATCACCCGGCTCGGTGCGACCTGGTCGAGGCTGGCGAGCGTGATGTTCTTGCGGACGTCGTCGGCGAGAATCAGCCCGAGCTGTTTGCGGTCCTCGGTGACATAGGCAAGGCCTGCGTCGATGGCGGCCGCGACACTCGGCAGCACCATTTCCCTGCCTTCGAGCCGGATACGGCCGCTGATATTGGTGCCCCAGGAACGGCCGAACAGGCTCATGGCGAATTCGGTGCGGCCGGCGCCCATCAGCCCGGCAATACCGACGACCTCGCCACGTTTGACGCTGAAATCGACATTCTTGATCACCTGCCGGTCGGGATGGATCGGATGGTAGACCGACCAATTCTCGACGCTGAGCACGGGTCCGCCGATCTTCGCGTTGCGCTCCGGGAAGCGGTGGGCGAGATCGCGATTGACCATGCTGCGGATGATGCGGTCTTCCTGGATCGGCTCGCTGCGGCAGTCGATGCTGTCGACGGTGCGACCGTCGCGCAGCACCGTGATGTGGTCGGCGACGCGCGCGACTTCGTTGAGCTTGTGCGAGATCAGGATCGAGCCGATGCCCTGCTCGCGGAATGCCATCAGGCGGTCGAGCAGCGCGGCACTGTCGGCCTCGTTGAGGCTCGCGGTCGGCTCGTCCAGGATCAGCATCCGCACCCGCTTGGACAGCGCCTTGGCGATCTCGACGAGCTGCTGCTTGCCGACGCCGAGATCGGTGATCAACGTATCCGGGGATTCCTTCAGGCCCACCTGGGCCAGCAGTTCGCGCGTGCGCCGGTATACCTCGCCGCGATCGATCACCCCGAGCTTCGACGGCGGATGCGACAGGAAGATGTTTTCCGCGATAGACATCAGCGGGATCAGCGCAAGCTCCTGGTGGATGATGATGATGCCGAGAGCCTCGGAATCGTTGATGTCGCGGAAGCGGCGCTCCTCTCCCTCGAAGACGATGGTGCCCTCGTAGCTTCCATGCGGGTAGACCCCGCTCAGCACCTTCATCAGCGTCGACTTGCCGGCGCCGTTCTCGCCGACGAGCGCATGGATCTGCCCGGCCTGAACCGAGAAATTGACGTCGCGCAGCGCCTGCACACCGGCGAAGCTCTTGCTGACGTTGCGCATTTCCAGCACTGCGGTCATCACATCGTGTCCTTAAATCGTCGTCGTTCCGGGGCGCCCGCAGGGCGAACCCGGAACCTCGAGATTCCCAGGTGCGCAATTGCGCACCTGGGTTCGCTGCTTCGCATCGCCCCGGAATGACGGAGCAAGAAATCTACTGGAACTGCGACTTCTTGTAGTAGCCGCTGTCGACCAGGACCTTCTCCCAATTGTCCTTGTAGACCACGACCGGCTTGAGCAGGTAGGACGGAACGGTCTTGACGCCATTCTCGTAGGTCTTGGTGTCGTTGACCGCGACCTGCTTGCCGGCGAGCGCGGCGTCCACCATGTCGGAGGTCACCTTGGCGAGGTCGCGGGTGTCCTTGAAGATGGTCGAATACTGGTCGCCGCGCAACATCGCCTTGATCGAGGGCACCTCGGCGTCCTGACCCGAGATGATCGGCATCGGCTGATCGGCGCTGCCGTAGCCGACACCCTTCAGTGAGGAAATGATGCCGATAGAGATGCCGTCATAGGGCGACAGCACGGCATTGATCTTCTTGTTGCCGTAGTAGGCGCTGAGCAGATTGTCCATGCGGGCCTGGGCGGTGGCGCCGTCCCAGCGCAAGGTCGCGACCTTGTCCATGCCCATTTGGCCCGAGGCGACGACGAGCTTGCCGCTGTCGATATACGGCTTCAGCACGCTCATCGCACCGTTGTAGAAGAAGTACGCGTTGTTGTCGTCGGGCGAGCCGCCGAACAATTCGATGTTGAACGGGCCCTTGCCTTCCTTCAGACCGAGGCCCTTTTCGATCGATTGCGCCTGAAGCACACCGACCTGGAAATTGTCGAAGGTCGCATAGTAATCGACGTTCGGCGTACCCCGGATCAGGCGGTCATAGGCGATCACGATGATGCCCTTGGCCTTGGCCTGCTTGAGCACGTCGGACAGCGTGGTGCCGTCGATCGCGGCGATCACCAGCGCTTTCGCGCCCTTGGTCACCATGTTCTCGACCTGCGAGAGCTGGTTCGGGATGTCGTCCTCGGCATATTGCAGATCGGTGTTGTAGCCGCGTTCCTTCAGCACCTTGACGATGTTGTTGCCGTCGTCAATCCAGCGCGCCGACGACTTCGTCGGCATGGCGATGCCGACGGTGGCCTTGTTCTGCGCGGAGGCGGTGACGCCTGTCGCCATCATCGCAGCGCCGGCCAGCGCCAGTGCGAGGAATGTGGTCTTCAGTTTCAGCATGTTTCACTCCTTTGGGTGTCAGACTGTTTCTTTGTTTCATCGCGAACGTGGTGGTGGGCTGCCTCTGGTCTCCTATGCGAGCTTGACGTCGGGTTCCGCGCGACCGCGCGCGGATGTCTCCAATAGAAAAGTGCAGCCGGCGTGCGGATCGGCGGCGCGTGCCGCCGCGTCCATGTCTTGCCAGGCCGATGTGACAAGCAGGTGCGACAGATCGCGGCCGACGAAAGCGGGACAGCTCGCCTGCTTTGCCGGCACGCTCAGTGAGCGCAGACGCTCGCCCTGCGGAGAATAGACATCGATACGGCTCGCGCCCCAGCACGCGTTCCATATCTGTCCGTCGGCATCGCACACAGAACCGTCGAGGCCGCCGACGCCGGTGTGGCGCAGCAGCACCTCCGGCTCGCCGCGCGGCAGGCCGGTGGCGGGATTGAGCGGCACCGCATAGAGCACAGCGCGCGCGGTGTCGGCGAAGTAACCAATGGCGCCGTCAGGAGAGAAACATATCGAGTTGGGAATGCTGATGCGGGGGAACAGCAGCGAGATCTTGCCGCGGTGAAAGGCGTAGATCGCGCCGGCGGCTGCTTCCGCCTTGCGGCCCATGGTGCCGATCCAGAACGTGCCGGACTGATGTACGCGGGCATCGTTGGAGCGGGTCGTGGGATTGTCGGCTTCGAGCGGACAAAGCAACGTCATCGTACCGTCGGCAAGCTTGCGGATATAGAGCCCGTCCTCGGCGACGATCAGCTGCCGCTCGGCGTCAATGCGCCCGAGTGCGCTCGCCATCCGGCCGAGCGCGTGGACGCGGATGCTGCCGGTGCCGAGTTGCGCCTCGAACAGCCGCCCCTCGCGGATGTCGAACCACCAGGCGGTATCCGTGGTCACGTCATAGGTCGGGCCTTCGCCGAGATGACAGGGATCGTCCGAAAGAACCGAGGTTGGCACCTGTTCCATCATGGCGTCCTCACTCCGAAGCGATAGACCGTGTGATGGCGATAGACCTGGCCGGGCTCAAGGCGCGGGCTCGGGAAATCCGGCCGGTTCGGCGCATCAGGCCAGATCTGCGGCTCGAGACACATGGCGTCCGACTGGCGGATGAGCTTGCCGGCCTTCCCCGAGATCGTGCCGTCGAGATAGTTGCCGGAATAGACCTGAAGGCCGGGCTGGTCGGTGAGCAGTTCCATGATACGGCCCGAGCGGGGTGCTTCCAGCCGGGCCGCGAGCGCAAGCTTGCCCTCGCGTGCGAGGCAGTAGGTGTGATCGTAGCCCCTGCCATTCTGCAATTGCCGGTCACTCTCGCGGATACGCTCGCCCACGGACCGGGCCCTGCGGAAGTCGAATGGCGTTCCGGCCACTGCGCGCGGCGGCTCCGGCAACGGAATGGCGGTGGGATCGATGGCAAGGAAATGCTCGGCGGCCACCGTCAGCTTGTGATCGAGAATGGGCGTGCCCGATGTCGCGCCCTCGAGATTGAAGAAGCTGTGGTTGGTCAGGTTGACGATGGTCGGGCGGTCGGTCCGCGCCTCCATGCTGAGCGATAGTTCGGTCGGGCCGGTGACGCGATAGGTCAGGCGGACATCGAGCCGGCCGGGATAATTCTCCTCGCCATCCGGGCTGACATAGGTCAGCGTCACTGCGGGCGCAGCGCCCTCGTCGATCTCCGCAATGTCCCAGAGCTTGCGGTCGAAGCCATCGAGGCCGCCATGCAGCGCATTCGGCGCGTTGTTGACGGCAAGCTGCACCGTCTCGTCGCCAAGCGAAAACCGTCCCTTGGCGATACGGTTGGCGTAGCGGCCGACGGTGGCGCCGAAAAATTTCCGTTCGGCAAGATAGCCGGCGAATGCGTCATAACCGAGCACGATGTCGTCGTGACCGCCCCTCGCATCCGGCGCGATCAGTGCTTGCAGCACCCCGCCATGAGTGATGACGCGCGCCTCGAACCCGCCCTCCCCGCGCAGCACGATGCGCTCGACCTTGCGGCCGTCCGGCAGCATCCCGAAAACGTCTTTCGTGACTTTTGATGCGGGCATGTTCAATCCACAAACGGTTCGACGACGGTGCGCTTGCCCAGCAGGAAGGCGTCGGCGACGAGGCGCAGCGGTGTCAGATCGACCTCGCTTGCGCCGGTCGCCGTGAGCTCGACGAAACGCCGGTAGAGTCCGCGATATTCGTCATCGGGCGCTTCGGCAAGCACCTTGCCGTCAACGACCATGCGTGCCCCACCGCCGGATAAGGTCATCCGGCCCCGATCGGTCTCGACGACAATATCCCAGCTCTGCGGCCCGGTCTGGCGAAAATCGAACTCGGCGGTCACAAGCAGGCCGCTGATGTCGGTCAGTCTCAGGTTCGCGGCGATCGGCGCCTGGCAATTGGCAGGAAAGGCCAGCTCGGCCGCGGTGACGAACACGGCTTGCGGCAGGATCCTGGTCAGGATCGACAGCGCGTTGATGCCGGGGTCGAACACGCCAAGACCGCCCGGCTCCCAGATCCAGCCCTGCCCGGGATGCCAGACGCGAACGTCTTCCTTCCAGTCGATGTGCACCGACTTGATGCGTCGCTCCGTGAGCCATTGTCGCGCCGGCTCGACCGCCGGCGCATGGCGCGAATGCCAGGTCGCAAACAGCGTTCGCTTTGCCTCCGCCGCCATCGCGATCAGTGGATCGAGTTCGGCAACGCCGGTGCCCGGGGGCTTCTCCAGCATGACGTGCTTGCCGGCGGCGAGCGCGGCGGCAGCCTGCGCACGCCTCACCTGCGGCGGCGTGCAGAGCGACACGGCATCGATCGGCGGCCCCTTCTCGAGCAATTCCTCGATGGTGGCGAAATGCGGCAGTCCCGGCATCGAGGCGTTGCGGCTGGCAACCGCAGTCAGCGTCGCGCCCGGTACCGCGGCGATCGCACCGACATGCTGGTCGCGCGCGATCTTGCCGAAGCCGACGATGGCGATGCGAAGTTCCGTCACGATCTCTCTCCAGATTTCACGGATGGCAGCGCCTCGACCGGCGCGGTCTCGATCGCGGCGCCCTCGTGGCGATGCATGCCGTTGTGAATGACGAAGACCATCGCCTCCGAGGCCGCCTCGGCATCGCCCGCCGCGATCGCATCGACGATCTTCTGGTGCCAGAGCAGCACGGTGTCGCGGTCCTCCGGCTCGACCGGGGCACTGAGCAGGAACGAGGCGCGAAGCGCGGCCTCGATGACGTGGCCGATCGAGCGCATGAACAGATTGCCGCAGGCGCGCGCCACCGCGACGTGAAGAGCGAGGTCCGCATCGGCAAAGCCGACCGAGTCGGACGCTTCAAGCCGCATGCGCTCCATGCTGCGCCGAAGCTCGGCGAGAT
Source organism: Bradyrhizobium diazoefficiens (assembly GCF_016616425.1). NCBI lineage: Bacteria > Pseudomonadati > Pseudomonadota > Alphaproteobacteria > Hyphomicrobiales > Nitrobacteraceae > Bradyrhizobium > Bradyrhizobium diazoefficiens. Next base: position 3,243,457 of record NZ_CP067101.1, on the reverse strand, counting down.
CTTCCTCCGACCGCTGCGCCGCCGCGAGCATCGCCGCACGCGGCTCGACCGCAAGGCGAATCTCGGCGAGGTCGTTGAGGAACCGCTTGTCGATGCCGGCGTCCAGGTGCCAGGCCAGCACGTCGGCGTCGAACATGTTCCAGGCGCCGCGCTCGCGCACGACCGTACCGACCCGCGCCTTGGTGGTGAGCAGGCCCTTGGCCACCAGGGTCTTCACGCTCTCTCGCAGCACCGGCCGCGACACGCCGAACATCGCGATCATCTCGGCGTCGCCCGGCAGACGCGTCCCTTCCGCGTAGCGGCCGGCAATGATGTCGACGCCGATCGAGCGGGCGACCTCCGCATGGTTGGAGTGAGCCCGCCGCGTCGGGATGATGACGATACGCGAGGTCATGTCGCGGCTCCTGCGCTCTTCGTCGCCGGTCGGCGCGCGAGCGCGACCAAGGTCTGCTGCAGGGCGATGAAGGCAAAAAGCAAGATACCGGTCGCGATCTTGGTCCACCAGCTCGACAGCGTGCCGTCGAAATTGATGTAGGTCTGGATCAACCCCTGAATCAGCACGCCGAGGAAGGTGCCGATCACCGAGCCCTGCCCGCCCGTGAGCAGCGTGCCGCCGATCACGACCGCGGCGATGGTGTCGAGCTCGACGCCGACGGCGGAGAGCGAGTAGCCGGCGCTGGTGTAGAAGGAGAACACGATGCCGGCGATCCCCGCGAGCAGGCTCGACAGCATATAGATCTTGATCGTCATCTTGCCGACGGCAACGCCCATCAGGCTCGCGGCGGCCCGGCTGCCACCGAGCGCATAGACGTTGGCGCCGAACCGGGTGAGATGCAGCAGCAAGGCACCTCCGATGACGATCACGAGCATGATGATCGCTATCGCGGTCAATCGCCCGCCGCCTGGCATCCGAAGCGCGAAGTCCGAGACCGTCGAATAGACGGGTGCCGTGATCGGCACCGATTCCGTGGAGAGCAGGAAGCTCGCACCGCGCGCCAGGAACATGCCGGCGAGCGTGACGATGAATGGCGGCAGATCGAAGACGTGGATCACCGCGCCCATCGCCGCACCAAAGGCTGCCGAGAGCGCGAGAACGGCGACGAAGGCGACCAGCGGCGGCATGCCCCAGCGCTCGATCGCCAGCGCGACGAAGACTGTGGTGAAGCCGATCACCGAGCCGACCGAGAGATCGATGCCGCCGGAGATGATGACGAAGGTCATACCGGTCGCGACGATGCCGAGGAAGGCGTTGTCGGTGAGGAGATTGCCGACCACGCGGGTCGAGGCGATGTTGGGGAATTGCACCGCGCAGAGCGCAAAGCCTGCGACGAGCACGATGGCCGTGATCAGGACCGGCGGCAGGGCTTTCATGCCTTGGTCCTCCGTAGCCGCGCAACGATGCCGGCAAAACCAGTCAGTTGCGGCGATTGCAACAGCAGCACCGCAAGCACCACCACTGCCTTGACCAGCAGGTTGAACTCCGGCGGATAGCCGGACAGGAGAATGCCGGTGTTCATGGTCTGGATGATCAGCGCGCCGAGCACGGCCAGCACGAGACTGAAGCGGCCGCCGAACAGCGAAGTGCCGCCGATCACCACGGCGAGGATCGCGTCGAGCTCGAGCCAGAGGCCGGCATTGTTGGCATCCGCCCCCATGATGTCGGCCGCCGCGATCACGCCGGCGAGCGCGGCGCAGATGCCGCACCAGACGTAGACCGCCAGGATCATCGCACGTGTACCGACACCGGCAAGCTCGCTCGCTCGCGCATTGCCGCCGGTCGCCTCAATCAGCAGCCCGAGCGCGGAGCCACGGACCACGACGCCGGTTAGGATCAGCATGCCCAGGGCAATCGCGACCGGCACCGGAAGACCGAGCACGGCGCCATTGCCGAGCCAGACCAGATCGGGCGAGGAGAAGGTCACGATGCGCCCTTCGGTGATGAGTTGGGCGATACCGCGGCCCGCCACCATCAGGATCAGTGTCGCCACGATCGGCTGCATGCCGAGCACCGCGACGAGAAATCCGTTCCACAAACCGCAGACGAGCCCAGCACCAAGGGCGGCCGCGAGCACCACGGGCAGACCGTGAGTGTCGGCAAGGCTCGCCGCAATCGCGCCCGCGATCGCCATCACTGCGCCGACCGACAGATCGATGCCGCGCGTGGCGATCACCAGCGCCATGCCAAGCGAAAGGAGCGCTACCGGCGTGCCGCGGTTGAGCACGTCGATCAGGCTGCCGAACAGGCGGCCGTCCTGGAGCCGCAGGTCGAAGAATTGCGGCGACACCACGCGGTCGACCGCGATGATGACGATCAGCGCCAGGATCTGGGCAAGGCCGCGGCGCGGCAACAGCGCTGTCATGCGTGCCCCTCATGCGCTGAGGCGGTACCGTCGGCGGCGATCGCCGCGAGAATGTTGCCGATGTCGATCGCCTCGCCCGCGAGTTCCTCGACGTGGGCGCGGTCGCGCAGCACCACCACGCGGTCGGAATAGGTCACGATCTCATCGAGCTCGGAGGAGATCACGAGCAGCGCCAAGCCGTCGTCGCAGAGCTCGCGGATCAGGCGGATGATCTCGGCATGCGCGCCGACGTCGATGCCGCGGGTCGGCTCGTCCAGCACCAGGAGCCGCGGCGAGGTGGCAAGCCAGCGCGCCAGCAGAACTTTCTGCTGATTGCCGCCCGACAGCAGTCCCACCGGACGCTCCGGATCGGGCGGACGGATGTCGAGCATCTTGACGTAGCGGCGGGCGATCTCGTCTTGCTCGCGGCGCGACAGCGGGCGGTGCAGGCCGCGCTTGGCCTGGAGCGCGAGCACGATGTTCTCACGCACGGTGAGCTCGGCGACGATGCCTTCGGTCTTGCGCTCCTCCGGGCAATAGCCAAAGCCATGACGCACGCCATCGCGCGGCGACTGGAGCCGCACGGCTGCGCCCTCCACCCTCGCCTGCCCACCATCGGCACGTTCGGCGCCGAACACGAGCCGCGCCGTTTCGGTTCGGCCCGAGCCGAGCAAACCGGCGAGACCGACGACCTCGCCATGGCGCAGATCGAGATTGAACGGAGCGACATAGCCGGCCTTGCCGTAATTCTCGAAGCTGGCGCAAATCGCACGCGCCGAGTGCTCGCCCACCGATGCCCGCGTGCTGGTGGTTTCGGCCAGCTCGCGACCAAGCATCATCCGGATCAGCTCGAGCCGCGGCAGCGAGGCGGTCTCCCGCTCGCCGACCAGTCGGCCATTGCGTAAGACGGTAATACGGTCGGATATCTCATAGACCTGGTCGAGGAAGTGGCTGACGAAGACGATGCCGATACCGCGCTTTGCAAGCTGGCGCATGATACCGAACAGGATCTCGACCTCATGGCGATCGAGGCTCGCGGTCGGCTCGTCCAGGATCAGCACGCGCGCGGAGAGATCGACGGCGCGCGCGATCGCGGTGACGTGCTGGATGGCGACGGAAAAACTGCCGAGCGGTGCGGCGACGTCGATGTCGAGGCCAAAATCCGCGAGCAAGGCCTTGGCGCGTCGGCGCATCTCGACTTCGCGCACGATGCCGAAGCGCATCGGCTGACGGTCCAGGAACAGGTTCTGCGCAACCGAGAGGTTCGGCAGCAAATTGACTTCCTGGTAGACGGTGGCGATGCCGACCCCAAGCGCGGCCTTGGCTGAACGCGGCGCAACCTCGTCGCCACCGAGCCGGACGATGCCGGCATCGCGCGGAAACACGCCGGTGATCACCTTGATCAGCGTGGACTTGCCGGCGCCATTCTCGCCGAGCAGCGCATGGATCTCGCCGGCGCGCAGCGTGAAGTCGACCTCCTGCAACGCACGCACAGCGCCGAAGCTCTTGCTGATACCGCGCACCTGAAGGAGCGGCGGAGCAGAATCGAGGCTGTTCTCCATGGCGACGTCACTCCCGCCGGCGCCCGCTGACGATGCGGACACCCGGCCTATTCGTTCGCGCAGCGGTCTCAAAGGGGGCCGCCGGACCACTGGGAGAGGTCCGGCGCGAAGTCCGCCTCAGTAACCGAGGCCCTTCTTGCTATCGTAGATCTTCTGCGGATCGTCGGCGGCAGTATAGAGCCTGGACTCGGTCTGGATCCATTTCGGCGGAACGGTGCCCTTGTCCTTAAAGGCCGCGACGGCATCGAGCGCTGGGCCGGCCATGTTCGGCGTCAGCTCGACCGTCGCATTGGCTTCGCCGGCGACCATCGCCTTGAAGATGTCGGGGACCGCGTCGATCGAGACGGTGAGGATTTCCTTGCCGGGCTTGAGGCCGGCCTCCTTCATCGCCTGGATTGCGCCGACCATCATGTCGTCGTTGTGCGCGTAGACCGCGCAGATCGACTTGCCGCCGCCTTCGGCCTTGATGAAGCTCTCCATCACCTCCTTGCCCTTGGCTCGGGTGAAGTCACCAGTCTGGCTGCGCACCACCTTCAGGTTCGCATGCTTCGCAATCGCGGTGTCAAACCCCTTCTTGCGGTTGGTGGCGACGCTGGCGCCGACGGTTCCTTGCAGCTCGACGATGTTGCAGGGCTTGCTGCCGACGGTCTTGGCCAGCCAGTCGCCGGCCACTTCGCCTTCATGCACGCTGTCCGAGGTGACGGCTGTAAGATAGAGCTCCTTGCCGGAGGGATCGATGTCGCGGTCGAGCAGCACGACCGGGATCTTGGCTTCCTTGGCTTCCTTCAGCACCGAGTCCCAGCCAGTCGAGACGACAGGCGCAAGGAAGATCGCATCGACGTTCTGCGCGATGAAGGACCGGATCGCCTTGATCTGGTTCTCCTGCTTCTGCTGCGCGTCGGCGATCTTGAGATTGACCTTCCGCTTCGCGGCCTCCTGCTTGGAGACCGAAGTCTCGGCCGCTCGCCAGCCGGATTCCGATCCGATCTGCGAGAAGCCGATGGTGAGCTGGCCAGCATTGGCCGGCAAGGCGAGCAGCAACGTGGCCGTGGCGCTGGCCGCAAAGAGGGCTTTGAGGATCATCAGGCGTGTCTCCCAAGATGTTAGTCGGGGCGCCGACTGGTAGCATGGCACCCCAAGGCCGCTCCTTTGAGGCGGCCGAGGCACTATTTCACGGAAGATCGGTTCCGACTAGTCATATTATTTGACTATTGGAAGAATGATGGAGACATGCGGGAGGGCTGCGCAAATGACACGCCGCGCGCTATATGTTCCGCGAATACAACGCGGAGATGAAGTAAATTTTGTGGGAGTTTGGCGCACTCAGCGGCCGCCATGGCGACGGTCCGCTCATCTCCCCGCAAGCCGAGAGAGGCGAAGGGCGGCGACCTAAATCAGCTTGCGCTGCGCCAGGTTCTTCATCAGCGCACCGATTCCAAAGATCCAGGGCTCGCACTCGTCGCTGGTGCGCATGCGGTTGACGAGCTTGCCAAGCTGGGGCGCAGCGATCGTGACGATGTCGTCGCGCTTGTGGGTGAATCCCTGCCCTGGCGCATCGCGATCCTTGACCGGCGCGAACATCGTGCCGAGAAACAGCACGAAACCATCAGGATATTGGTGCACCTTGCCGATGGTCTGCTCGACGAGGTCGGTCGGATCGCGGCTGATCTTGCGGATCGAGGAATGACCATCGAGGACGAAGCCGTCCGCGCCCTTGACGTTCAGGCTGATGTCGAGCTTGCGCGCATCGTCGAGCGTAAAGCTGTCGTCGAACAGACGCAGCAACGGGCCGATCGCGCACGAGGCATTGTTGTCCTTCGCCTTCGACAGCAGCAGCGCCGACCGACCCTCGAAGTCGCGCAGGTTGACGTCGTTGCCGAGCGCGCCACCGACGATCTTGCCGCGGCTGGAGACGAACAGCACGAGCTCAGGCTCGGGGTTGTTCCAGGTCGATTTCGGATGCAGCCCGGCGTCCATGCCGGTGCCGACCGAGGACAAGGTCGGCGCCTTCGTGAACACTTCGGCGTCGGGGCCGATGCCGACTTCGAGATATTGGCTCCAGGCATTCTGATCGATCAGCACCTGCTTCAGATGCATCGCCTGATCCGAGCCCGGCTTGAGCTTTGACAGATCGTCGCCGATCAGCCGCGTCACTTCTTTCCGGATCGCTTCAGCCGAGGCCGGATTGCCCTTGGCGCGCTCCTCGATCACGCGCTCCAGCATCGAGATCGCGAAAGTGACACCGGCCGCCTTCAGCGTCTGCAGATCGACCGGTGCAAGCAGCCACGGCTTGTTCGGATCGCGCCCATCGGGCGCGGTGTTGGCGACGATGGCTTCGAGATCGCCGATGCGATCGCCCTTGGTTGCGGCAAGCGCCTTGGCCGGATGATCCTCCTCGCAGAGCGCGCTGATGGTCGGAAACCTGGCAGTGACGTCGAACACACCATCGCCGCGCACGGCGACCACGGCCGGACCGTTCACCTGCGGCAGCCAGACACGGCCGGCCAACGTTCCCCTTGTGCCATCCTCGGGGAGAAGATCTTTCACCGTCAATGTCGTCATGGCCGCGTCCTCGCTGTTTCCAGGGATCGTCCGCGTTCAACGGCAGCCGATCCCATTTGCGAAGACCAATAAACGTCTGGCGAGGGAAGTCCAGAGCGGCAGGATGCCCCGCTACTATGCCCCTGCCCGCGCTTTGCGGGCCGCGATCTGGTGCAGCGCCCAACGCGCATTCTTGCGGACATCCGGATCCGGATCATCGGCGATCGCGGCCAGGAATGCCTCGCCGTCGGCATGCGCGATCTCGCCGAGCGCGGCGGCTGCCTCTTTCCGCAAATTGGCCTGATCGTGATTGACGCAATTGCCGATCGGGCGCACCGCGCGCTCAATCTTCATCCGGCCAAGGCTGCGGATCGCCTTCAGCCGCACCTGCCAGAATTCGTCAGCGAGCGAGGCGATGAGCTGGTCGGCCGCGATCGCGCCATTGGCGTTCAGGCCCAGCGTTTCCGCCGCCATCTCCCGCACCATCCAGTCGCCGTCCTTTAGCGCACGCGTGATCGTTTCGGCCGCCGGCTTCATCTGCGAGAACGCCAGCGCGCTCACGGCGGCACGGCGCACATGCGCGTCGGGGTCGTTGATCAGTGCGGTCAGCGCGGGGATGGATTCTTCCAGCTTGAGGAAACCGATCACGCCGATTGCCTGCACGCGCACCGCGGCATCGGAGTCCTGGAGCGCTTCGAGCGCCGGCTTCAGCGTGTCCCTGCAGCGCAGTTCCTTCAGCGCGCGCAGCGCGCCCATGCGGACGAAGGCGTGAGCATGTTTCACCAGCGGCAGGATGATCTCGGCGCACGCCGGATCCTTGAACTCGGCCATGCTGTCGGCTGCGGCCATCGCCACGATTCCCTCGGGATCGACCAGCAGCTTCACCAGCGCGCTTGCCGCCCCCGGCCCGCCGAACTCACCCAGCGCCATCGCGACCTGCTGGCGCACGCCGGCGTCGGGATCGGCCACCATGTTGGCGAGATGTGCAACCGCTGCGGAATCGCCGGAATGGCCGAGCGCGATGATGGCGACGCGACGTTCGGCTGGGTCGGCGGCTTGAAGCCGCTCATCGGCGTCCTCGAGATCGTCGTAGGATTCGAACGGGCTCGACATGATCACCTCAGCAAGTAGGGAATGTTGACGGTGACAGCGCCGGTCGGGCAATCCGCTTCGCAGGGCATGCAATACCAGCACTCGTCATATGCCATGTACGCCTTGTTCGTCATGTCGCTGATGCGGAGCACGTCGAGCGGGCAGACGTCGACGCAGACGGTGCAGCCCTTGTCCGCGATGCATTTGGCGTCGTCGACGACCACCGGTACCGATGTCTGATGGGACGCGAGAGGCATTTGATGTCTCCTGTTGCTGTGCTGCGGTGGATCAGGCGGAGGCGCGAATGCGCTGCTTGTCGTAGAGGTCCTTCTCGTCGTCGGCGATCGGCACGACGTAAGGCTCGACGGCGCGCTTCTCGCTGGTCATCTTGCCGTCCTGCTTGGACAGAAGCGTGTGGCAGAACCAGTTCTCGTTGTCCTTCTCCGGGAAGTCCGTGCGCCAGTGATAGAGGCCCCAGCGGCTCTCCTCGCGATAGAGCGACGCGTGCGCGGCCATGTCGGCGCAGTCCATGATCGACTGCACTTCGAGCGCGCGGAGCAATTCGTGCGCGTTGCGCGCGATCATGCGCTCCTGCATGTCCTCCCGCGCCTCGGCGAGGCGGCGCATGCCGAGCTCGTATTTGCGCGTGACTTTCGGCGGCTGGAGATAGTCGTTGACCAGGCGGCGGGTCTTGTACTCGACCTGGTTCGGCGGAATGCCATCCTTGCGTTTCGTCGGCGCCATGACGCGGTTGCGCTCCATCGCGACGTCGGCTGCGTCGAATTCCGCAAAATCGTGACTATCGGCGAACTCCATCGCGTCGATGCCGGCGACTGAGCCGTTGGTGAAAGCGCCGAGCATGTAGTTGTGCGGCACGCTCGCCATGTCGCCGGCCGCGTAGAGGCCGGGCACCGTGGTGCGCGCATTGTCGTCGACGAACACGCCGGAAGCGCTATGACCGGAGCAGAAGCCGATCTCGGAGATATGCATCTCAATGGACTCGCTGCGATAGTCGATGCCCCGCCCTTGCTGGAACAGCCCGCGCGTCGGCCGCTCGACCTTGTGCAGTGTGGATTCGATTTCCGAGATGGTGTCGGGGTGGAGATGCTTGAGCTGGAGGAACACCGGGCCCTTGCCGGACAGCAGCTCGTTGTAAAACTCCAACATCATCTGGCCGGACCAATAGTCGCATTCGATGAAGCGCGAGCCTTCGTTGTTCGCCGTGTAGGCGCCGAAGGGACCCGCGACATAGGCGCAGGCCGGGCCGTTATAATCCTTGATCAGCGGATTGATCTGGAAGCACTCGAGATTCGCGAGCGCGGCGCCGGCGTGATAGGCCATCGCGTAGCCGTCGCCGGAATTGGCGGCGTTCTCGTAAGTGCCGAACATGTAGCCGGAGGTCGGTAGACCCAGGCGGCCGGCGGCGCCCATGCACAGGATCACGGCCTTGGCCCTGATCACCAGCATCTCGGCGGTGCGGGTGTTGACACTGACCGCGCCGGCAATGCGTCCGCCGGCGGATTTGAGCAGCCGCGTCGCCATGTAGCGGTTTGAGATCAGGATGCGGGCGCGGCGGAGCTGGCGATAAAGCGCCTTCTTCACGGTCTCGCCGTTCGGCATCGGCAGAACGTAGGTGCCGATGTGGTGCACCTTCTTGACGGCGTAATCTCCGTTCTCGTTCTTCAGGAATCGGATGCCGAAACTGTCGAGCTCTTCGATGATGCCAAAGCAGTTCTGTGCGTATTTATAGACCGCCTTCTGGTCAACGATGCCGTCGTTGGCGATGGTGATTTCCTTGGTGTACTGCTCCGGCGTCGCGTACCCGGGAATGACTGCGTTGTTCAAGCCATCCATGCCCATCGAGATCGCGCCGGAACGCTTGACGTTTGCTTTTTCGAGCAGGACGACGTTGGCCTTCGGGTTCTTCAGCTTCGCCTTTAGCGCCGCCATCGGGCCGGCCGTGCCGCCGCCGATCACCAGCACATCGCAGGAAACCTCCGAAAGTCCGTCGACGATCTGATCTAGTGCCATCGCTTGCTCCTGGTTCGCCGATCTCCGGCGCCTTTGCATCAGATTTGTTCAGGGGGCATCCCGGCGATAGCAATTAGTTGTCGGCGGGACGCGATTTACGCCTCAGCGCTCGACAAAGGCCTTTTCGATCACGAAATGGCCGGGCTGGCTGTGATTGCCCTCGACGAAGCCGCGCGCGGAGAACATCGCGGGAAGTTCCTCAAGCATCGCCGGGCTGCCGCAGAGCATGATGCGGTCCGTCTCGATATCGAGGCCAGACTGGCCGATATCGTCGAACAGCTGGTTCGAGGCGATCAGGTCGGTAATGCGGCCGCGATTCCTGAACGGCTCGCGGGTGACGGTCGGGTAGTAGACGAGCTTGTCGCGGATCAGCGGTCCAAGGAACTCGTGGCTGCGCAGGCCCTCGACCACGTGCTCGCCGTAGGCGAGCTCGGAAACCTGGCGGCAGCCATGGGCGAGCACGATGGTCTCGTAATTCTCGTAGACATCGGGATCCTTGATCAGGCTCGCGAAGGGAGCAAGGCCTGTTCCAGTCGACAGCAGCAGCAGGCGCTTTCCCGGAATAAGGTTGCCGGTGATCAGCGTGCCCGTGGCTTTGCGGCCGACCAGGATGATGTCGCCTTCCCTGATCTTCTGCAAGCGCGACGTCAGCGGGCCATCCTGCACCTTGATCGAGAAAAACTCGAGCGCTTCCTCATGATTGGCGCTTGCCATGCTGTAGGCACGCATCAACGGCCTGCCCGCGACCTCGAGGCCGATCATCGCGAACTGGCCGTTCTGGAAACGGAAGCCGGGATCGCGCGTCGCAGTGAAGCTGAACAGGGACTCGGTCCAGTGCCTCACCGACAGAACCGTCTCCTTCTGAAATGCACTCATCGTCTCTCCTCAGCGATCGATGGCGCAGAACGTTTCGGAAAGAGGAGAGCCCGACAACGCGGAAGTGAAATCCCCGGTGGATTAGTTTCAAATTTCGCGGGCGATGATCGAAGACGAGGCGGCGAGGATCAGCGCCACGGGCTCGCAACGGCAATTAGTTGCTATTCGCGTTCGCCCGCGACGGCATACAAGGAAGCCGGAGGTTCGTCATGACCATGACCGCATTGGTGGCACCGACCGCGGCCGACTACGAAGCCGGCGCCGATCCGGCGTCGCTCGTCATCCGTACCACGCAGGACGATTCGCTGAGCGTTCCCGCCGAAACACTCCGCCTCTCCTGCAAATGCGCCCACTGCACCCGCGCCCGCTTCGACGGCCGCTTCCCCGAACGCTTCCCCGGCATCGCCATCACCGAGATCGGCGATCTCGGCTACGGGCTGAACATCTCGTTCTCGGATGGGCACAATCGGGGAATTTACCCGAAGCCGTATCTGTTGAGCCTGGCGAACCGTTAGACGCCTAGATCGTCCGCCTCCAGTATCATTCCCGCGAAAGCGGCAATCCAGTGCGCCGCGCTCCCTCTGCATCTCACTGAAGTCTCTGGAATACTGTCATCGCCCGCCTTCAGCCCGCGATGACAGTCGAGCAACTGGCACGGACATTGCTCCTCTTTAGAACGAATTGAACGTTCCGGAGGCAGGTGATGTTGCAGGCGGCAAATGTGGTTCGCGGGGGTGTTCCCCCGGCAGTCCGGCCGGCAGGCAGCTCTTCGCTGCTGCTCACCGAAAACCAGCAATGGATCGGCGGCCCGCCGCCGCTGATGGACAAGCTCTCACCGCGGGAACGCGAGCTTGTGCTGAGGCAGGGCAGGCGAAAGGTGCTCAACCGCGGCCAGACCCTGTTCAGCCAGGGCGGTAAGCATGACGGCATCTGGCTGATCGAGAGCGGCCGCATCCGGGTGTTCTATACCTCCCCTCTCGGGCGCGAAATCACGCTCGCTTATTGGCATGCCGGCAATTTCGTCGGCGGGCCCGAAGTATTCGAAGGCACCGTGCACCAATGGTCCGGCGTCGCATCCAGCAATTGCAGCGTGGTGCACCTGCCCGGAAAGGAGTTGCGGTCCCTTGCCGCAGAGATCCCGAACCTTGCCATCGGCCTGATCGAGGGCCTCACCTTCAAGGGCAAGTGCTATTCGGCCCTGGCACAGATGCTGGGAACACGCTCGATCACGCAACGCCTCGCACACCTGCTGCTGCATCTCGTCGATCTCTACGGCGTCGAGGACGCCGACGGACGAGTGATCGCTGCCGCTTTCACCCATGCCGACATCGCCCACATGGTCGGTGCGACCCGGCAATGGGTCACGATCAGCCTGAAGCGCATGCAGGAAAAGGGAATCGTCGTGACCAAGCGGTCGCAGATCGTGGTCTGCCGGACCGACGTGCTGGTGGAGATGCGTGGACACGCATCTGATTAACAGACTGTGCGACCGGCGCCGCTGCACAGGCAAGCGGCTTTACAGTGCAGGACTGCCCAAGGAGTATGCAATCAGCTTTTCCCGGCAACTAATCGACTGCAGCGCTCATTCCGGATTTGCCCTGCCGGTGCCCTCACCCAATCATGGCAATCACAGCACATCCAACCGAATGAGGATGAGAATGGTCCGCCATCTTCCCACGCTCTCGATCGCGATGTCGGTGACGTCGCTGGCGCTTCTAGTCGCACAGCCGGCCTCCGCGGAAACCGTCACGCTCGGCATAGGAACGCAGGACACCACCACCAACACGGTGACTGCCGGCATCGTCATCCGCCAATTGCATCTCTTGGAAAAGTACCTGCCGAAGGACGGCAAGTACGCCAATATCAAGTTCGAGCTGGAGTGGCAGAACTTCACCTCGGGTCCGCCCGTCACCAACGCGATGATGGCGAACAAGCTGCAGATCGGCATGATGGGCGACTATCCGCTGATCGTTAACGGGTTCACCTTCGAGAGCAACCCCGAGAGCAAGAGCCGGCTGATCGGCGTTGCCGCCTACAGCCTCGAAGGCTCCGGCAACGGCATCGTCGTTCACAAGGACTCGCCCTATTACGATCTCGCCGATCTCAAGGGCAAGCTCGTCAGTGTGCCCTTCGGCTCAGCTGCGCATGGCATGGTGCTGAAGGCGATGCAGGATCGCGGCTACACCGCGGATTTCTTCCAGCTCGTGAGCCAGAGCCCGGAGGTCGGCTCGACCAACCTGCAGGAGAAGAAGATCGACGCGCATGCCGATTTCGTTCCCTTCGCCGAGCTCTTGCCCTTCCGCGGCTTCGCGCGGAAGATCTTCGACGGCGTCGAAACGAACCTGCCGACGTGGCACGGCATCGTGGTGCGAACCGATTTTGCGGAGAAGTATCCCGAAGTCGTTGTCGCCTACTTCAAGGCGCTGATCGCTGCCAACCAATGGCTGCGCGATGATCCCAAGCTCGCCGCCGAAAAGATCCAGGAATGGACCGGCATCAACAAGGAAGTCGTCTACATCTTCCTCGGCCCGAGCGGCAACATGACCACCGATCCCACGATCAAGCCGGCGCTGATCGATGCGGCCGCAATCGACGTCAAGGTGCTGCAAAACCTCGGCCGCATGAAGGAATTCGATCCGAAGAAGTGGGTCGATGATTCCTACATCCGCAAGGCCTATGCCGAGATGAAGCTCGACTACGACGCGCAGCTTGCGAGCACTAAGAACTACGAAATCTCGGGCCAGGACAGCTTCTGCAAGAAGCCCATCATCGAACCGCGCAAGGCCGGCGAGGTCTGGGTCGACGGCATTGGCATTCTGCCCTTCTCGTCGGCTGGCTGCACATTGGGGGCTTATGCCGACTTCAAGGCAAAGGGCAAGAAGATCGACGTGGCCTATGTCTTCGACACGACCCGCGGCATCAAGCTGTTCGCCGACCAGGCCTTCTTCGCGGTCGGCAAGAGCGACGTCGCCCCGTTCCTGCTCAAGAAGGACGCGGAAGCCTATGCCGCCAAGATCGGTGGCAAGGTGCTCGGCTTCGAGGAAGCAGTGAAGGCAGCCGTCGGCGGAGGCAAGACGTGAGCAGCCCCGCCCTCCTGAGGCATCCCGAGGACGGCATGCCGGCCACAGCCATCGCGGAGGCGGGCCCCGCGCCCGCCATCACATCAGCCTCGGCACCCTCTTTCGGAACGCTCGCGCTGCGATGGTACCGGCTCAACCGGGTGGGACTGCGCGCGACCGCGATCGGTGTGATCTCGCTGCTCGCATTCCTCCTGCTCTGGCATCTGCTCACGACCTATCGCATGGTGTTCTTCGTGCGCTTCACCAACGTACCCACGCCGCTCGCGGTCTATGCGAGCTTCACCAAGGCGATCCACGACCCCAAATTCCTGCTGCACATCGCACTGAGCTGCCGGCGCATCTTCATCGGATTCTCGCTTGCGGCCATCGTCGGCGTGCCCCTCGGCCTGATCATGGGTCGCTTCAAGCTGGTGCATGAGGTGATCTTCCCGGTGGCCGAAGTGCTGCGGCCGATTCCGGCCATTGCCTGGGTGCCAATGGCGATCATGCTGTGGCCGACCAACGAGCAGAGCATCGTCTTCATCACCTTCCTCGGCTCGTTCTTCCCGATCCTGGTCAACACACTGCACGGCATGTCGCTGGTCGATCCGGTGCTGGTCCGCGCCGCCCAATGCCTCGGCGCGCGGGAACGCTCGATCTTCCGCGAGGTTTATTTTCCGGCGTCATTGCCGCACATCTTCACCGGCCTCACGGTCGGCATGGGTGTAGCCTGGGTTTCGCTGATCGCCGCCGAGATGATCTCCGGGCAATACGGCATCGGCTACTTCACCTGGGAGGCCTATTCGCTGGTCCAGTATGCCGACATCGCGCTTGGTATGATCGCGATCGGCGTGCTCGGCCTCGGATCGAGCCTGCTGATCAGGGCCGCGGGGCAATTGGTGATGCCGTGGAGGTCGACATGAGCGATATGATCGCGAACGTTCGGAAGGGCTCCGTCGAGGTCAAGAACTTCTCCCTCGCCTATGAGACGATCGAGGGTCCGGTACAGGCCGTGACCGACACGGAGATCCACGTGAAGCCCGGCGAATTCGTCTCGATTGTCGGGCCCTCCGGCTGCGGAAAATCGACCCTGCTCAATGCGGTCGCCGGCTTTCTCAAGCCGACCACCGGAAAGGTCACCGTCGACGGCGAGCGCGTGAACGGCCCCAGCGCCGAACGCGGCATGGTGTTCCAGCAATATTCGCTGTTTCCCTGGAAAACGGTGCGGGAGAACGTGGAGTTCGGCCTGAAGATGCGCGGCATGGCACGCTCGCAGCGCGAGCGTGCCGCGCGCACACTGCTCGGCCTCGCAGGGTTGGAAGCCTTCGAGAAGCATTATCCGGAAAAGCTCTCCGGTGGCATGAAGCAGCGCGTCGGTATCGTCCGCGCGCTCGCCACGGGCCCGAAAGTGCTGCTGCTCGACGAGCCGTTCGGCGCGCTCGACGCGCAGACCCGCGTCATCATGCAGCAGATCCTCACCAACATGTGGCAGCGGCTGAAGATCTCGGTGCTGTTCGTCACCCACGACATCGACGAAGCGATCTTCCTCTCCGACCGCGTCTACTGCATGACCGCGCGCCCCGGCTCGATCAAGGCGGAGATCCCGATCCCGCTGGAACGGCCGCGGCAGCAATCGATGATGATGTCATCGGAGTTCCTGGCGCTGCGCCGCGGACTGATGTCGCTGATCCGCGAGGAAAGTCTGAAGGCAATGGGCGGCGAGATCAACGACATGGGCATGCAGGGCCTCAACATCGAGCTGCACGGTCATTCGCTGGCCGACGTGATTTAGGCGTTCAGCCGACGCTTGCTCACTGCCCTTCCCTTCTCCCCTTGTGGGAGAAGGTGGCGCGAAGCGCCGGATGAGGGGTATCTCTCCTCACATTGACTGCAACAGACTCCTGCAATCACTTAAACCAGTGAACCAGCACGATGCTGATGCCGAGCAGCAGCATCAGCGACAGCATCACGGCGGCCGTCACCCTGCCCCCGACATTGGCGAGCACGCGCACGTCGACGCCCAATCCGAGCGCGGCCATCGACACCACGGTGAGAAAGCTGGTGATCTTCGTCACCGGCCCGACCACCGTGGCCGGCACGATCTCCAGGGAGCGCAGAGTCGCCAGCGCGAGAAAGCCGAGGATGAACCACGGGACCAGGCGGAAGAAGCCTACATTGGTCTTCTTGGCGTCGCTCTGCCAGCGCGAGGCGACGAGCGACAGGCCGACGACCACCGGCCCGAGCATCAAGACGCGCATCAGCTTCACGAGCGTGCCGATCTGCGTCGAGACGAGGCCGGCCGGCACCGTCGCCGCCAGCACCTGCGGTACCGCATAGACCGTAAGGCCCGCGAGGATGCCGTATTGCGTCGCCGATAGTTGCAGCAGCGGGATCAACAGCGGCAGGCCCAGCACCATCATCACGCCGAGGACCGCCGTGAAGGAGATCGAGGATGCGATCTCGTCACTGTCGGCGCCGATGATCGGTGCCACGGCGGCGATCGCGGAATTGCCGCAGATCGAGTTGCCGCAGGCGATCAGGATCGACAGCCGCGTCGACAGGCCGAGCATGCGGCTGAGGCCGAATGAGACGCAGAGTGCGATCACCACAACGGCTGCAATCGACACCAAAAGCGCGATGCCCGAGGCGGCGATGGCCGCGAAGCTGATGGAGGCGCCCAGCAGCATCACCGCCACTTCAAGAAGCTGTTTGGCACTGAAGGCGATGCCGCCCTGCCAGCGAGGCGCCGGCTTCCAGAAGCTGCGGAGCGCCATCCCGAGCAGGATCGCCATCACCAGCGCCTCGAGATAGGGATGCTCGAAGACGCCGAGCTCCAAGTGCTCGAGCAGGGCTGAAACACCTGCCACCGCGATACAGAGGAGAATGCCGGGAATCAGCGCGACGAGGCGGCTAGCGGCAGTGGTCGGCTTGGCGTCAGCCGGGCTGGATGCTTGATTCTGCGACACAAATCTCTCCCAGAGGAGAAAGATTTATACGCACCGCGATCCCTTTGGGGAATAAGTTTTCGGCATATCAGGGCCGAGGGAAGTTCTGTCCTCGACCGGAATAATCGAGCATCAGAAGATCAGGCTCTTGGCAAGCGAGGCGACCCGGCTAAAGCCATCATAGATGCCCGGCTCGAAGAAGGCCGCACGGGCCAGCACGATGCCGGCGACAAGCGACCAGAAAAGCCCGGTGCCGACCCGCAGCAGGAGCTTTGACGCGCGCGAGTTCGGTTGCGCATCCGCCGCGCACACCAGCTGCTCGCCGAACGGCTCAAATCCAGTGCGTTCCATGGCTACGCCAATCCATCAAATTGTGAGTGGAATGTCGTCGTTTCGGCGCCAAACGGCAATGGAAGCGATTGGCGTTTTTGTCCCCCGGAGGGGAAACTCCTTCCGCCGGAGAGACCTGGGACACTGGTTTTCTTCTTCCGCCCTGTTTGGACGCCGTGCTCAGCCTAAAGGACCAGATAGCGCCGGCGGACCGCCTCACCGGCGTTCAACTCCGGCCGAGGCTCGAATCGCACTCGTTCCACATCGGCATACCGGTCGCTATCCACTCCCCATGGAATCTTCGCTACATCCGCAATGACAGGGGTTGCGGGGCTTTACGCGGCAAGCCCGCTCTCCACCGGCGTGCACTCCAGCCCGAGGCTCTCCGCCACCGCCTTGTTGGTGATGCGGCCGCGATGCACGTTGAGCCCGTTGCGCAAATGCGGATTTTCCAGCACCGCGGCAAAGCCCTTGTTCGCCAGCATCAGGCCGAACGGCAGCGTCGCGTTGTTCAGGGCCTGGCTCGACGTCACCGGCACCGCGCCCGGCATGTTGGCGACGCAGTAATGGACGACGCCGTCGACCTCATAGGTCGGATCGACATGCGTGGTCGGATGCGAGGTCTCGAAGCAGCCGCCCTGGTCGATCGCGACGTCGACCAGCACCGCGCCGGGCCGCATCGATTTCAGCATCGCGCGCGTGACCAGCTTCGGCGCGCTGGCGCCCGGCACCAGCACCGCGCCGATCACGACATCAGCGGCGAACACCTCATCCTCGACCGATTCGATGGTCGAGAAGCGGGTGCGCACGCGGCCGGCAAAGAGATCGTCCAATTCGCGCAAGCGCGGAAGCGAGCGGTCGATCACGGTGACTTCGGCACCGAGGCCTGCGGCCATGCGCGCAGCCTGCGTTCCCACCACGCCGCCGCCGAGCACGACGACGCGCGCCGGCTGCACGCCGGGCACGCCGCCCAGCAGCAGGCCACGGCCGCCGGCCGAGCGTTTGAGCGCGGCGCCGGCGGCCTCGATGGCGAGGCGGCCGGCGACTTCGCTCATCGGGGCGAGCAGCGGGAGATGACCGTTCGCGTCCGTCACGGTTTCATAGGCGATCGCGGTGCAGCCAGAGGCAAGCAGGCCCTTGGCCTGCTCCGGATCCGGCGCAAGATGAAGATAAGTAAACAAGATCTGGCCCTCTCGGAGCTGGGCCCATTCGCTTTTCTGTGGCTCCTTCACCTTCACGATCATGTCGGACTTGGCAAAGATGTCGCGGGCGCTCTCGGCGATGGTGGCTCCAGCCCGCCGATACACCTCGTCGGACGCGCCGATGCCGCTGCCGGCGTCGGTCTCGACGGTGACCTGGTGCCCGGCCGCGACATATTCACGAACCGCGCCCGGGGTGAGCCCGACGCGATATTCCTGCACCTTGATCTCCTTGGGAACACCGACGCGCATCTTGAGCTCCTTCACCAATGCATTGATTCCGCGCGTCATCGTAGCGACGGGGCCGGTTTGGTTTCGTGCAAATATCCGCTAGTTTCAGCAGGCCCGCGCCGGTTTCCGGCGCCGAAGTGCCCTTTCACGCTGGAAACGAAACCTTGGCCCTCGACCGGAAAGACCTCGCGATCCTCGCGGAACTCACGACCAATGCGCGCGCCAGTCATGCCGAGCTTGCCAACAAGATCGGCTTGTCGAGCACGGCGCTGGCACGGCGGCAGAAGGCGCTCGAGGACGACGGCTACATCCAGGCCTACCAGGCCGCACTCGACCTTGCCCAGTTCGGCCTCACCACCACGGTGCTGGTTCGCATCGCGCTGGAGAGCCAGAGCGATGATGCGCTGAAGGCCTTCGAGGCGGAGGTGGTGAAATGCCCCTCCGTCGTGCGCTGCTTCCTGATGTCGGGTACCGACGACTACATCCTGATCGTGCTCGCCCGCGACATCCAGGATTTCGAGCGGATCCACCGCACTGAACTATCCCGCCTGCCGCGTGTCGCCCGCGTGCAATCGAGCTTCGCCCTGCGCGAAATCGTCAACCGCGCGGTGCCGACGGTGGTGTTCGGCGAGGCAAAGCGGTAGCGGAGGCGTGCTCTCGAATTCGCCGACCGGTCTGCACTCAATTGCCCTGCGTCTCGCGCCGCTTGGATTCGATTTCCGATTCCGACTTTTCCTCGATGCCGACGAGGTCCTTCCGCGCAGCATTTGTTCGAATGAGCTCGTCAAGCTTGAGCTGGAGTGCGGTGCTGTCCCTGTTCTGTGCGTTCTGTATGAGGAACACCATCAGGAATGTGACGATACTGCTGAGCGTGTTCATGATCAGCTGCCACGTATCCGAGAAGCCGAATATCGGGCCGCTGATCAGCCAGACCACCACGAAGCAGAGCGCCAGCGCGAATGGTCCGGGGCGGCCGCTCCGGGTTGCGATTTCCGAGGCAAATCGCGAAAACCAGCGCTCTTGTTGTCCCTGTTTCAAATCGGCACCGGCAGCCGGATATCAGCCGTTCCCTCGAACTCCGCCTTGCTGAGCCCCGGATGCACCCCGCTCGCAGGAGTCAACCAGCAAGAGCTCCAGAGGTTTCCGCGCCGCCTCCGCAACAGTCATCCGACTGTCATCGAATGTATCGAGAGCTGTGCCTCTCGCACATTCGGGACCTGACATGGACTATTTCAAGCGCTTCAACTTCCTGTTCGCCGCACCCGTGTTCGACGCCGAGGATCTCGAAGGCGTTCGCTTCAACCAGATCATCGAGGAGATCCAGCGCTCTGGCTTCGAGATGGTCCGGGCCCGCAGGCTCGAAGACGCCGAAATCGCGGTACAGACCGATGCCGCGATCGGCTGCGTGGTGGTGGACTGGGGCAAGAAGGGGCTGGAGGGCAAGACCTCGGCGCTGATCAACCTGATGCGGCGCCGGGGCCTCGATTTCCCGATCGTCCTGCTGATCCGGCGCGACCGGCGCAAGAACCTGAAGCAGACCCGCCTGCCGCATCTGGTTGCAACCTTTCGTGGCGAGGTCGTCGGCTACGCCTATGCGGTCCTGTTCCGCAAGCGACCGGCCTACCGCTATACAGCGAAGCACTCAATCTACGTTCATCATGAGCAGGTCGGTCGCGGGGTCGGGCGGCGGCGGCTGCAGGAATTGATCGATGCATGTGCGGCGGCCGGCTTTCGACAGATGATCGGCTATATCGACGCCGACAACGCGTCCTCGCTGGCGCTGCACGAGAAGTTCGGCTTTGCGCGCGCCGGCCTGCTCTGCGGCGTCGCCTATCGTCACGGCTGGTGGTCCGACACCGTCATGGTGCAGCGCTCGCTCGGCGCCGGGACGACGGCGCCTCCGCCCGTCACGGCGCCGGGGCGGTAAGGCCTCAAGACGGAAAATCGGCCGGTCTCACATGGATGCGGTCGGCATGCAGCGACCAGTGATGCAACGCCTGGTCCTTGCAGAATCTTGCTTTCGCCCGCTCCCTGGCCTCGTCCTCGTCGGCGGCGTCGATTTCCAGCGTACCCTGGCAAATCTCGCTCTGCCGGCCGTACTCGCCGAGCACGTCCTTCATGAACTTGACGACATAGGTTGACATGGGACCTCCCTGCTGCCCCGGCCGCACTCTAGTCCCATTTGGGCCGGACCGGGAAAGGAGATTTTGACGCGGATCAAGGCGAGCGCGGTTCCCGGCCGCTCCGCATTCCGGGGGATCAAGGGGCTGCCGCGGAATGACAGAGGAGCTTTCCGCTATCCCGGCATCACCCCGAACGCCTGCTTGAAGCGCTCCGCATAAACCGGCCAGACCTCGGGATTGATGATGCGCGGCGGCCGCTTGCCGTCGAGCGTGTCCAGCACCTGCTCGGCCGCGATGCGGCCCATGTTCTGGCGCGCTTCGATGGTCACGCCTGCCGTGTGCGGGCTCGCCAGCACGTTGTCGAACTGGAGCAGCGGATGCTCCGGCGGCGGCGGTTCCTTGGACCAGACGTCGAGACCGGCACCGGCAATGCGCTTGTCGCGCAGCGCCTGGAGCAGCGCGTCCTCGTCGTGGATGAAGCCGCGCGCGGTGGTGATGAAGTAGGCATGCGGCTGCATCAGCGCGAATTCGCGCACGCTGATCATGTTGCGGCTGCCCTTGTTCAGCGGACAGGAGATCGAGACGAAATCGGCGCGGCGCAACAGTTCGTCAAGCTCGACCTTCTCCCCGCCCCGCTCGGCCATCACTTCGGCCGACAAATACGGGTCATAGGCCAGCACCTTCATGCCGAGCAGGCCCTTGCACAGCGCGGCGATGCGGCGGCCGACATTGCCGAGGCCGATGATGCCGACGGTCTTGTGCTCGACCTCGTTGCCGACCAGTTCGTTGCGGTTGACGTCGCGCTCACGGCGCAGGCGGCGATCGGATTGGATGATGCGCTTGGACAGCGTCAGCATCATCGCCAGCGCGTGCTCGGCAACGGAGTGGGCGTTGCCGCCGGACTGATTGACGACCAGCACCCCGGCATCGGTGCAGGCTTCGACATCGACGGGGTCGAAGCCTGCGCCGTTGCTGGAAACAAGCAGCAGGTTCGGTGTGCGCTTCAGGAAGGCGGCATCGACATGGAAATGCGGGGCGAGCTCGTCCCGGGCGGCGCCGATCTGGTAGACATGCCCCGCGCTCAGGATCGGTGCGTAGAAATCTTCGGGACTCTCGTTCTCGATGCGATCGAGCCGGACGTCGGGCCGCGCCTTCAGAATGTCGACATAGATCGGATTGGCGAGGTATTTGACGTAGAAGACGCGCTTGTTGTTGACGGACATCAGGACCTTCCGGCTCTCTTGAGGGATTCCGCAAGGTCAGCGCGATGCGCGCCCCGTCCGTGCTCCTCCCGTTTTTTCGTTGTCGCCGCTTATGACACGGCGATGCCGGCCACGGCAGGCTATCTGGCGCAGATCACGGTGCCGGCCCGAACATGTTGACAATCCCGTCCGCTCCGTCAAGTTCGGTCGATAGCCGCCACGGCCAGGACAATGGCCAAGACCAACAAGCATGCGCGGCGCGAGGGAGAACGCAATGGCGATTGCGGAACAGCAGACTTCGCCCCAGGCGACACCAGGGTCCGGCGACAGGAGCTGGCACGGGATCGTCCTGCAAACCCTGAAACGAAACGAGATCAGCCTCGTCCCTTACGTGCCCGACCGCGTGCTGACCCCGCTGATCAAGAACCTGCACGCCGATCCCTTCTTCACCACCTTCGCCACCGCCCGCGAGGAGGAGGCGGTCGGGATCGTCGCCGGCGCCTGGATGGGCGGTCGGCGCGGTGCGGTGCTGATGCAGACCTCCGGCTTTGCCACGCTCGCCAACGTCCTTGCCTCGCTCGCGGTGCCCTACCAGATCCCGCTGATCATGTTCGTCTCCGAACGCGGCACGCTCGGCGAGTTCAATTACGGGCAATCGCTGGTCTGCCGCACCATGCGACCGGTGCTGGACTCGCTGGCGCTGGAGCACCACACCATCACCCGGCTCGACGAGCTCGAATTCATCGCCGACCGCTCGATCAAGCAGGCCGTCACGACGCAGGCGCCGGTCGCGCTGATCCTCAACCCGCTGCTCACCGGCGGCAAAACTTTCGACAAGTGAGGTCGGCATGAATACGCGCAACACCAAGGTGATGAACCGCTTCGATGTCACCTCGCGCCTGATCGGAAAGCTCAAGCACGAGGAAGCCGTGATCGGCGGCATCGGCAATACCAATTTCGACCTCTGGGCGGCCGGCCACCGCCCGCAGAACTTCTACATGCTGGGCAGCATGGGGCTTGCCTTCCCGATTGCGCTCGGCGTCGCGCTGGCGCAGCCCGACCGCCGCGTCTTCGCGCTCGAAGGCGATGGCTCGCTGTTGATGCAGCTCGGTGCGCTCTCGACGATAGCGGCCCTGAAGCCGAAGAACCTCATCATGGTCGTGATGGACAATGGCATCTACCAGATTACCGGCGCACAGCCGACACCCGCAGCAAGCGTCGCAGACATCGTCGCCATCGCCATCGGCTCCGGCCTCGCGAGCAGCGCCTGGGCTGCGGACGAGGAGGATTTCGAACGGCTTGTCGAGGATGCGATGTCGGCCGCCGAGCCGAGCCTGATCGCGGTCCGCATCGACGACAAGCCCGGCGTCGGGACCACAAGGCGTGACCCCGTGCAGATCCGGGAGCGCTTCATGCACGGGCTCGGCGTGCGCGAGCCACTTTGACGTTTCGTCATTAACTACACGGCGATCTGATGGAGGGACTGTACCGGCCCCCCAGCGATCTGTGCTAAGCGAAGCGGATGTCCATTTTCGCTCGTTCCTTTGCCTGGCTGCTCGCGACCACCGTTACTTTCGCCACCCTTGGTCCCCCCGGCCTGCGCCCCCATTCCGACCTCGGCCAGGACGGCGAACATGCGCTCGCATTCATCCTGGTGGGACTGGCCTTCGGCCTCGCCTATCGGCGCCGGCGCCTGCTGAGCGCGGCGGCCGCGGTCGTCCTGATTGGCGTGCTCGAGCTGATGCAGTTTTGGGCGCCCGGACGTCATGCCCGGCTGGAGGATTTTCTGGTCGACGCACTCACGGCGTGCTTCGGCTTTGCGCTCGCGGCTGGGGCCGATTGGCTGCTCACGCGCTTTCGCACGAGTTCCGCCGTGGCAAGCGAAGGCCCCGCGGAGTGACACTCTGCAGGGCCTATCCGCTCAGCGCGCCGATCAATCGATGATCTTGACCACGCGGCGCGTGCGCGGCTCGACGATCACGCGGCGATCGTTCACCACCGCATAGCGATACTGGGTGTAGTTCGGCACCGGGCGCAGCACCACCGTCGGCGGCAAGGGCTCGCCAACCACGACGCGGTCGTGGATCACCACTGAATGGTCGCGCGGGATTCCGCCCAGAATCGCGTTCGGAATTTCCAGACCGGCGCCAACGGCCGCACCGACGGTGCCGCCGACCATCGCGCCGACCGGGCCGCCGATGTCGCCGCCCGCACGCGCGCCGTTCCTGGCGCCCTCTTCGGTCGTCGATTGGGCAAAGGCTGCGCTCGACGCCAGCAGCGACGCGGCAGCCAACGAAATCGCAAGACGGGTTTTCATATCCTACGCCTCCAGTGATTGATATGCGCCTTCAACCGCCGGACCGGACCGTTTGTTCCGGTTCCCTCCGTGACGAAAGACACGCCATTTCTGGAGATTGTTACCGCGTAACAGTTGAGGCTGCGGCGATCTCGTGACCTGCCATCAGTTCCAGCGCCCGCACCATCGCCGAGTGATCCCAGCCCTTGCCGCCATGGGCGGTGCAGGCCGAAAACAATTGCTGCGCCACCGCCGTGCTCGGCAGCGACAGGCCAAGCGAGCGCGCGCCCTCGAGCGCGAGATTGAGATCCTTCTGGTGCAGCTCGATGCGAAAGCCGGGATCAAAATTGCGCTTCACCATGCGTTCGCCATGCACTTCGAGGATGCGCGAGGAGGCGAAGCCGCCCATCAGCGCCTGCCGCACCAGCGCCGGATCGGCCCCGGCTTTCGATGCGAACAGCAGCGCCTCGCTCACCGCTTCGATTGTCAGCGCGACGATGATCTGGTTGGCGACCTTCGTCGTCTGTCCATCGCCATTGGCGCCGACGCGGGTGACGTTCTTGCCCATCTTGTCGAAGGCCGCTTTCATGGTGTTGAAAGCCCGCTCCGGCCCACCGACCATGATGGTGAGGCTCGCCGCCTTGGCACCGACCTCGCCGCCCGACACCGGCGCGTCGAGATAGTCCGCACCGAGCGCCTCGATCTTCTTCGCAAACTCCTTCGTGGCCAGCGGCGAGATCGAGCTCATGTCCACGACGATCTTGCCCTTGGAGATGCCGCTCGCAACGCCATCCTTGCCGAACAGCACGGCCTCCACATGCGGCGTGTCCGGCACCATGATGATGACCGCATCCGCCTCCTCCGCGACCTCCTTGCTCGACTTGCAAGCGATGCCACCGGCCGCGATCAGGTCGGGCGGGACCGGCGCGACATCGTGCAGGAGAACGCGATGGCCCGCGCCAAGGAGATGCCCGGCCATCGGCCGTCCCATGGTGCCAAGTCCGATGAAGCCGATGTCGATCATATCCAGTTTCCCTCAGTTGAATTGGCGAAATTTGATCGGCGCGCTCGGTGCACCTCTCCCGCTTGCGGGAGAGGTCGGCGCGGAGCGCCGGGTGAGGGCTTTATCCGCTTGGGGATTTTCACCGCATCGCGCGAATCCCCATCGCGGCGACACCCTCACCCCAGCCCTCTCCCGCAAGCGGGAGAGGGAGTGCACTGTCGCTGGGGCTACGCTCTCACGTCTCAAACGTCTGCGCTGCGTGCCAGGACAGGCCTTCCAGCGTGGTGGTGCGCGGCTTGTATTCGCAGCCGATCCAGCCACGATAGCCGATCGCGTCGAGGTGGCGGAACAGGAAGGGATAGTTGATCTCGCCGGTGCCGGGCTCGTGGCGGCCGGGATTGTCGGCGAGCTGGATGTGAGCGATCTGCGGCAGATATTCCTGCATGGTGCGGGCGAGATCGCCCTCCATGATCTGCATGTGATAGATGTCATACTGGACGAACAGATTGTTCGACCGCACCTCCGAGATTAGCTGCACCGCCTGCTCGGTGCCGTTGAGGAAGAAGCCGGGGATGTCGAGCGTGTTGATCGGCTCGACCAGCAGCTTGATGTTCTCGCGTGCCAGTGTCGAGGCGGCAAAACGCAGATTTCCGACCAAGGTCTCCTGGAGCTCGCGCGGATCGGCATCCACTGGCGCGATGCCGACGAGGCAGTTGAGCTGTTCGCAATCGAGCGCCCTGGCATAGTCGATGGCGCGGAAGACGCCGTCGCGGAATTCACTGACTCGGTCGGGCAGGATCGCAATGCCACGCTCGCCCCCCGCCCAGTTTCCGGCCGGCAGATTGTGCAGTACCTGCGTCAGGCCGTGGGCCTCGAGCTGCTCGCGCAGCTGCGCCCTGTCGAAATCATAGGGAAAGAGATACTCGACTCCGGAAAAGCCCGCCGCCTTCGCAGCAGCGAAGCGGTCGAGGAACGGCATCTCGTTGAAGAGCATGGTGAGATTGGCGGCGAATTTCGGCATGATACGGTCCTCCCCTATTCCGCCGGCTGCAGCACGTCCGGGCGCGCCCGCTCGAGCTCGTCGAGCGGAAGGTCCAGCACTTCCTCGAACTCCACGATGTTGTCGATCTCCGTACCCATCGCGATGTTGGTGACGCGTTCGAGGATGAACTCGATCACGACAGGCACGCGGTGCTTGGCCATCAATTCGCGCGCGGTCGCGAACGCGGCCTGCGCGTCCTTGGGATCTGTGACGCGGATCGCCTTGCAGCCGAGGCCTTCGGCGACCGCAACGTGGTCGACGCCGTAGACCCCGATCTCGGGCGCGTTGATATTCTCGAAGGAGAGCTGGACGTGATAGTCCATCTCGAAACCGCGCTGGGCCTGGCGGATCAGGCCGAGATAGGAATTGTTCACGACGACGTGGATGTAGGGCAGATTGAACTGTGCCCCGACCGCGAGCTCCTCGATCAGGAACTGGAAGTCGTAGTCGCCGGACAGCGCGACGATGTCGCGATCCGGGCACGCGGCACGCACGCCGAGCGCGGCAGGCAGTGTCCAGCCGAGTGGCCCCGCCTGCCCGGCATTGATCCAGTTGCGCGGCTTGTAAACGCCGAGGAACTGCGCGCCGGCGATCTGCGACAACCCGATCACGGTGACGTAGCAGGTGTCGCGGCCGAAGGCCTTGGTCATCTCCTCATAGACGCGCTGCGGTTTGATCGGGACGTTGTCGAAATGACTCTTGCGCAGCATCGTCCTTTTGCGATCGCGGCAGGACGCGGGCCACGCCTGCCGCTCGCGGAGCCTGCCTGACCGGCGCCACTCCCTGGCGACGGTGACGAAGAGCTCGAGCGCGGCCTTCGCATCCGAGACGATGCCGAGATCGGGATTGAACACGCGCCCGATCTGCGTCGGCTCGATGTCGACATGCACGAAGGTGCGGCCCTTGGTGTAGGTGTCGACCGAGCCGGTGTGACGATTGGCCCAGCGATTGCCGATGCCGAGCACGAAATCGGATTCCAGCAGCGTGGCGTTGCCGTAGCGGTGGCTGGTCTGAAGGCCGACCATGCCGGCCATCAGCACGTGGTCGTCGGGGATCGCGCCCCACCCCATCAGCGTCGGTACCACGGGCACGTTGGCGATCTCGGCGAATTCGACCAGCAGGTCCGAAGCGTCGGCGTTGATGATGCCGCCGCCCGCGACGATCAGCGGACGCTCGGCGGCGTTGAGCATCTCCAGCGCTTTCTCGACCTGCTTGCGCGTGGCGGTGGGCTTGTAGACGGACAGCGGCTCATAGGTCTCGTCGTCGAATTCGATCTCGGCCAGTTGCACATCGAGCGGCATGTCGATCAGCACCGGTCCCGGCCGGCCCGAGCGCATCACGTGAAACGCCTGGCTGAACACGCGCGGCACTAGCGCCGGCTCGCGCACCGTCACCGCCCATTTGGTCACCGGCTTTGCGATCGACTCGATATCGACGGCCTGAAAGTCCTCCTTGTAGAGCCGCGCCCGCGGCGCCTGTCCGGTGATGCAGAGGATCGGGATGGAATCGGCGATCGCCGAATAGAGCCCGGTGATCATGTCGGTGCCGGCCGGACCGGAGGTGCCGATGCAGACGCCGATATTGCCGGCCTTGGCGCGCGTATAGCCCTCGGCCATGTGCGAGGCACCCTCGACATGCCGCGCCAGGATGTGCCGGATCGAGCCGCGCAATTTCAGCGCGGAGTAAAGCGGATTGATCGCGGCCCCGGGAACGCCGAAGGCGGTCGAGATGCCCTCCTTCTCCAGGATTCGGACGGCTGCATCGACGGCTCGCATCTTCGCCATATCGGACCTCGCTCGGTTGCCTTACCGAGCGAGATCATCGGGTGTGCAGAAGCCGATCTCAACGAGATCGATTTTATTTTCCACGATGCGGCAGCCAAAGAAAAAATGCGGCAACCTCAATCGATTAGATAGAGAAATTCGTGAAAGCGGCTCACTCGAACAGCGGCGCCAGCGCCATCTGCGGCACCAGCACGAGGCCCTTGTCCGTGATGCGAATTTCCGGAATGACCGATAGCGGAATCAGATTGAAGCCCATGTAGGGAATGGTGCAGCCGGCCTCCGCCCATTCCTTCTTCAGCGCCTTGACCTCTTCGGCGACTTCCGTGACGCGCTTGTCGGACAGCAGCCCCGCGATCGGCAGCGGGACCAGCGCCCTCACTTTGCTATCGGCGACGACGCACACGCCGCCTTGCTGCTCCCTGATTGCGGCAATCGCGGCCTGCATGTCGCCCTCGTTGGTTCCGGCAACGATAATGTTATGGCTGTCGTGCCCGACGCTGGAGGCGACTGCACCGCGCTTCAGGCCGAAATCCTTCAGCAGGCCGTAGGCGACGTTGCCGGCCGATTTGCCGTGACGCTCGACCACGGTGACGAAGCACAGGCCGTAGCGCGCAAACAGCGACGGCCAGTCCTTTGCCGGCTCGATCGCAACCTTCTCATGGATCAGCGTGATGCCCAGCAACCCCGTCTTGATCGCATTGACGGTGCAAGCCTTCGCCGGCAGCTCAGGCGTCAGCTTGACCTTCTCGGGTAGCTTCACGGTCGCATAGGCCGCCTCCGGATATTGATAGCGCTGCGACAGCATTTGATCGAGCCGTGGCGTGATCTTGCCGTGCTCGACCACGAGCTCGCCGCCGTACCAGGTGCATTGCGGCTTGAGCTGATCGTCCATCAGCACGAGATCGGCACGGCGTCCTCCGCCGAGCCCCCCGATATCGCCGTCCATGCCGAACCGGGTTGCGCCGTGCAGCGAGCCCATCGACCAGGCCTGTTCCGGTGACATGCCCGCCTTCACGGCTTCACGGACAACCCAGTCGAGGCCGAACAGCAGGAGATCGTCGGCGTCGCGGTCGTCCGTGCATACGGCCGTGCGCTTGTGCGAGGCCCCGAGCTCGATGATCGCGCGGATCGCCTGCGGCAGCGAGTGCCAGGGCGTGGTCGGCGGGCCCCCACGCAGGAACACCCAGACGCCGGCGTCGAGCAGGTCGTCGGCGATGTCGCGGTCGATTGCCTCATGCGTGTCGGTGACGCCGCTCGCCGCATAGGCCGCGACGAACTCGCGGCCATAGACATGGCCGGAGACCGGACGGCCGCGTTTCAAGGCGGCGGCGAGGATGGCGTGGCTGCGCGCATCGCCCATCGTGACGGGCACAAAATCCATCTTCTCGCCGAGTGCGACAGCCTCTGGCCAGCGATCGAACAGGCCGGCGATCTTGTCCGGCGTGAGGTCGCCGCCCGCCGTCTCGAGTTCAGCCGAGGTCGCAGGGACGGTCGACGGCACCGTCAGGAAGATCGAAAGCGGCGCCTCGCGCGCGTCCTCCAGCATCGCCTCGACGCCGGCGACGTCCATGACGTTGCCTATCTCGTGGCTGTCGCAGAAGATCGTGGTGGTGCCGTTGAGCAGCGCGGCCTCGGCATAGGCGCAAGCCGTCACCATCGAGGACTCGATGTGAATGTGCGGATCGATCAGGCCCGGCGCGATGATGCCGCCTGCGGCGTCATAAAGCGGCGCGTTGGGCCAGACCTTCTTCGCCGCACCGGCCGGCTTCACCGCGGCGATGCGGCCGCCGGTGATCCAGACTTCCCGACCGGCATGGATGCGCTCCGAATAGGTCGAAAGCACCCGCGCGCCCGTGACGACGAGATCGGGCGCGAGACGCGCGGAGGCGACGTCGGCGAGGCGCCGCGTCATGCTGTGCAGCGGTGCGACGGCAAAGCGGGTGAGTTTGGTCATCGGGACCCTCGCGTGGCGTTACGGCCGGGCGATGGTTACGATCTGCACCAACCCGGGCAAGCGCAAATATTGCGGCACGTCCCGCCTACGCCTTGGTCGCCGAACCTTCTGCCGTTCCCGACCTTGCAGGTCTGCGCGAGTTCCGCCTTCTCGGCGGCGCGGCAGCGGGCTTGATCCGGATCCGCATCGAGTGGCCCTTCGGCTCATCGATCTCGAACGAATTGGTCTTCCGCACGAGGTCGCTCAGCTTGCGGAAGCCGTAGGTCCTCGGATCGAAATCGGAAGCCAGATTGGCAAGCTGCCGTCCGACTTCACCGAGCGCGACCCAGCCGTCTTCGCTCCCCATCTGGGTGATGACCTTCTTGATGATCGACGCCGCGGCATCAGGCGGCTGAAGCGGCGCTGACTTCGACGACGCGTCCTGGGCGGTCGCGGTGCCAGCAAGCAGGTTCTCGGTGTAGACGAACCTTCGGCAGGCCTGCCTGAAGCTTTCGGGTGTCTTCTGCTCGCCGAACCCAAAGACATCGACGCCCTGCTCGCGGATGCGGGCGGCGAGGCGGGTGAAGTCGCTGTCGGACGACACCAGGCAAAAGCCGTCGAACCGGCCGCTGTGAAGCAGGTCCATCGCGTCGATGACCAGGGTGATGTCGGACGCATTCTTTCCCGTCGTGTAGGCGAACTGCTGCTGCGGGATGATGGCGTGTTTCGACAGAATGTCGGCCCATCCCCTGGACCGCGCATTGGAAAAGTCGCCATAGATGCGACGAACGCTGGCCTCGCCGATCTTGGCGATCTCCTCGAACAGTCCGTCCGCGATCTTGGCCGACGCATTGTCGGCATCGATCAGGACGGCGAGACGCGGCGAGCGAAGTTCTGACGGCATGGGATTCCCCAAGAGGATGCGACAACGGTGGATGGATATACCGATGTTGGGCCTCTTGCCGCCAGACCTGATTTCTTTCAACCGGTCAGCGCGGACCGCAAACCCGTCTCAAGCAGGTCCAATCGCCGGCGTCACGCCTCCGAGCGCCGCGGTAAGCTCCGCGGCCACCTCCCGCACCACGCGGCCGATCTCCGGCAGCCGGGCATCAGTGACACGGGCGGTCAGGCCGGACACGGAGATCGCCGCGAGCGGCTCGGCGAGCGCATTGTAGACCACGGCGGCGACGCAGCGCAGGCCCATCTCTGCTTCCTCATCGTCGATCGCAAACCCCTGCTTGCGGATCATCGCGAGCTCCTTGAACAGATCGCTCGGCCGCACGATCGATTTCTCCGTCAGCCGCGGCATGCCGTGATGACGGATGACGGCACCGACTTCCTCGTCGGAATAGGTCGCGAGCACCGCCTTGCCGACGCCGGATGTCACCATGGGAACGCGGCCCCCGACCTTCGTCAGCGAGCGCATGATCTCGCGGCTCTCCATGCGGGTCAGCACGATGATGAACTCGTCGTCGACCACGGCGAGATTGGCGGTCTCGCGGGTGAGATCCCGCAGCTTGCGCAGGTACGGAATGGCCTGCGCGGTGAAATTGCGCCGCCGCGCAAAGCTCGCACCCACCGTGAAGCCGCGCACGCCGACATGCCATTTGGATTCGATACGGTCGAACTGCACGAAGCGGCGGCTTTCCAGCGTCGCCAGCAGCCGGTGCACGGTGGAAGCCGACAGGCCGGTGCGCACGGCGAGATCGCTGAGGCGATAGCCCTCGTCGTCCTCGGCCAACGTCTCGAGGATCGAGAGTGCGCGGTCGACGGACTGCACGCCGCCGTCGCGGTCGGCCTCCGAGGGCGACCGGGGCTCGAGCGATTTGCGCCGGATCACGTTCTTGCTCATCGCGACCTGACCGTTCTGCCTCGTCCCAACCCTCTCCCCGCGTGCGGGGAGAGGTGAAGTCGCAGGCTCAGAGCAGCCCTGCCCCGCGGGCCCATTTGTACTTGGCGCCGAGGACCTCGACCGGCAGCTCGGTCGAATAGGCATAGGCCGGGATGCCGTTCTGGTAGAGATATTCGGCGGCTTCCTCGACCTCGACGTCGCCGGCGAGCGAGGCGACCATCGGCTTCACAAAACCCTTGGTCTCCATCTCCTTCTTCACCTCGACCATGTTGCGGGCGAACACCATCGGGGGGGTGACGATGGTGTGCCAGTAGCCGAGAATCAGCGAATGGATGCGCTCGTCCGACAGGCCGAGCTTCACCGTGTTGACGTAGGTGATCGGCGGCTCGCCGCCGGTGATATCCACGGGATTCCCGGCCGCACCGAACGGCGGGATGAACTTGCGGAAGGCCGCGTCGAGATCCGGCGGCATCGACATCAGCGAGAGGCCGTTGTCGACGCAGGAGTCCGACAGCAGCACGCCCGAACCGCCGGCACCGGTGATGATCAGCACGTTCTCGCCCTTCGGCGTCGGCAGCACCGGCACGCCGCGGGCGAATTCGAGCAGCTGGCGCAGGGACCGCGCGCGGATCACCCCGGACTGCTTGAACACGTCCTCGTAGATGCGGTCGTTGCCGGCGAGCGCGCCGGTGTGCGAGGACGCCGCCTTGGCGCCGGCAGACGTGCGGCCGGCCTTCAGCACGACGACCGGCTTCTTCTTGGAGACGCGTTTGGCGGCTTCCGCAAAGGCGCGGCCGTCCTTGAGGTCTTCGCAGTGCTGCGCGATCAGGTTGGTGTTCGGGTCCTGCTCGAAGAACGCAAGCAGATCGTCCTCGTCGATATCGGACTTGTTGCCGAGGCCGACGATGGCGGAGACGCCCATCTTCGCCGAACGCGAGAAGCCGATGATGGCCATGCCGATGCCGCCCGACTGCGACGACAGCGCCGCGTGGCCCTTGACGTCATAGGCCGTGCAGAACGTCGCGCAGAGATTGGCGGGCGTATAGTAGAAGCCGTAGATGTTCGGCCCCATCAGGCGGATGTCGTATTTCTTGCCGACCTCGACGATCTCGGCCTGCAACTCGGGCGCGCCGGCCTCCGCAAAGCCCGACGGGATCAGCACCGCGCCGGGAATTTTCTTCTCGCCGCATTCGGCCAGTGCAGCGGCCACGAATTTCGCGGGAATCGCGAACACCGCAACGTCGATCACATCAGGCACGTCCTTGACGCTCTTGTACGCCTTGTAGCCGAGGATCTCGGCGGCCTTGGGATGGATCGGGTAGATGTCGCCCTTGTAGCCGCCATTGATGAGGTTCTTCATCACGGAGTTGCCGATCTTGCCGTCCTCAGCGGAGGCGCCAACCACGGCGACCGCCTTCGGCTGCATGATGCGGTTCATGGCCGCGACGATCTCTTCGGTCGGGCGCGGCTTGGGCTTCGGTACATAGGCGAAGTCGACGACGATGCGGACGTCGGCGGCGGTCGCGTCCTTCGGCGTCGCAAACACAGGATTGAGATCGAGCTCGACGATTTCAGGGAAATCGGTGACGAGCTGCGAGACCTTGACGATGATGTCGGCGAGAGCGTTGCGGTTCACCGGCTCGCCGCCGCGGACACCCTTCAAGATTTCATGCGCCTGGATGCCGTCGAGCATCGAGAGCGCGTCTTCCTTGGTCGCGGGCGCAAGGCGGAAGGTGATGTCCTTGAGCACCTCGACCAGCACGCCGCCGAGGCCGAAGGCGACGAGCTTGCCGAACGAGCCGTCGGTGATCGAACCGACAATGACCTCGGTACCGCCGGCCAGCATCTGCTGCACCTGGACGCCCTCGATCTTGGCATCGGCCTTGTACTTCCTGGCGTTGGAAAGAATGGTCTCGTAAGCCTTCTCGGCGTCTTCAGCCGTCTTGAGGCCGACGATGACGCCGCCGGCTTCGGTCTTGTGGAGAATGTCCGGCGAGACGATCTTCATCACGACCGGAAAGCCCATCGACGAGGCCATCTTGCCGGCCTCGCCGGCCGACTTCGCCACACCCTCCTTCGGCACCGGAATGCCGTAGGCGTCGCAGACCAGCTTGCCTTCCGGCGCCGTCAGGCTGGTGCGGTTGTCCGCCTTGACCTGGTCGAGCACCTTGCGGACGGCATCTTTGGAATTGGACATGTGGCTTCTCCCTTGACCTCAGTTCGTTCTTTTCAAAGCGCGCGTGGTTAGCGGCTGCCCGTGATGCTTGCCATTGGCCGCGCTCTGGTCCATGTCGCGGAACGGAGCGGCCTAGAGCCGAGTTTACCCCGCCGCCCTGGATCAAAAATGGCTGGCTATGGCATTTGGTATGCCAGAAGCCAACTTGTCAAGCCGCCACGCCTATTGGAATGCTGCAAAAAATGGGCAGCTTGACATTCTGGCATGTGGTATGCCAAAAACTTTCCTGTCAATCTTCCTGTAAAAGACGACTCCCACTGGAGGAGATTCGTCGTGTCACTGCGGAAACCAACCAAGGCGTTGCCGAACATGGCCGAGGCAGATATCGCAATCGTTCGTATTGCCCCGGAGAGCAGCTTCAAGAACAAGGCGTATGACGCCTTGAAAGAAGCCATCCTCAAGATGGACATCTACTCGACGCCCGAGCCGGTGATGCTCGACGAGCGCGCGCTATCCGAACGCCTGGGCGTCAGCCGCACGCCGATCCGCGAAGCCATCGCGATGCTCGAGCAGGACGGCTTCGTGAAGACGGTGCCACGCCGCGGCATCATGGTGGTGCGCAGGACCAAGAGCGAGATCGTCGACATGATCCGCGCCTGGGCGGCACTGGAGAGCATGGCCGCGCGCCTCATCACCACCACCGCGCGCAAGAAGGACATCACGGCGCTGCGCGACTACTTCAAGGATTTCGGCAAGGACCGCCTGCCACAGGATCACGTCGAGGAATATTCGCGCGCCAACATCGCCTTCCACCAGGCGCTGATCTCGCTGTCGGAATCGCCGGTGCTAGTCGACCTCACCAACGACCTGCTGCTGCACGTGCGGGGCTATCGCCAGCTGACCATCGGACGCAAGGATCGCACCGCGACCTCGCTGCCCGAGCATCTCGGCATCATCGAAGCACTGGAGGCGCGCGACACCGAGCTCGCCGAGAAGCGCGCCCGCGACCACACGCTCGGCCTTGCCGCCTACGTCGAAGCACACGGCCAGGAACTGTTCACGTAGCTCATTACCTAACAACGTTCACCAGAAGGGCGAAAAACTCGCCCCACTACTTGAGACCAGGGAGACAAGGCCCATGCTGAACACCGCGACCAAGTCCGAAGCACCGGGCACCGAGCAGGAACTGACGGATGGCTTCCATCTCGTCATCGACGCGCTCAAGCTGAACGGCATCAACACCATCTATAATGTGCCGGGCATCCCGATCACGGATTTGGGCCGCATGGCGCAGGCCGAAGGCATTCGCGTGATCTCCTTCCGTCACGAGCAGAACGCCGGCTATGCCGCGGGCATCGCCGGCTACCTCACCAAGAAGCCCGGCGTCTGCCTCACGGTCTCGGCGCCCGGCTTTCTCAACGGCCTCACTGCGCTCGCCCATGCCACCACCAACTGCTACCCGATGATCCTTGTCTCGGGCTCCTCCGAGCGCGAGATCGTCGACCTCCAGCAGGGCGACTACGAGGAAATGGACCAGCTCGCGGTCGCAAAGCCGCTGTGCAAGGCGGCCTATCGCGTGCTGCACGCCCAGGACATCGGCATCGGTTTCGCCCGCGCCATCCGCGCCGCGGTCTCGGGCCGTCCAGGCGGCGTCTATCTCGACCTGCCGGCAAAGCTGTTCGGCCAGGTGATGAACGCAGACGCGGGCCGGAAATCGCTGGTCAAGGTGATTGATGCCGCGCCCGCGCAGATTCCCTCGCCCGCCTCGGTCAAGCGCGCGCTCGACGTGCTCAAGGGCGCAAAGCGTCCGCTCATCATCCTCGGCAAGGGCGCAGCCTACGCGCAGGCCGACGAAGAGATCAAAAGCTTCGTCGAGAAGAGCGGCGTGCCGTTCCTCCCCATGAGCATGGCCAAGGGCCTGCTGCCCGACACCCATCCGCAATGCGCCGGCGCGGCTCGCTCGACGGTGCTGAAAGAATCCGACGTCGTCATGCTGATCGGCGCGCGGCTGAACTGGCTGCTGTCGCACGGCAAGGGCAAGAGCTGGGGCGAAGCGCCCAAGAAGTTTATCCAGGTCGACATCGAGCCGAAGGAGATGGACTCCAACGTCGAGATCGTCGCGCCCGTGGTCGGCGACATCGGCTCGGTGGTCGCGGCGTTCAACCAGGCGATGGGGTCGGGCTGGACCGCTCCGCCCGCCGAATGGACCAAGGCAATTTCGTCCAAACGCGAAGAGAACGTCGCCAAGATGGCGCCGAAGCTCATGAACAACAAGTCGCCGATGGACTATCACGGCGCGCTCGGCGTGCTGAAGAACGTGATCAAGAACCACCCCGACGCGATCCTCGTCAACGAGGGCGCCAACACGCTCGACCTCGCCCGCGGCGTCATCGACATGTACCGCCCGCGCAAGCGCCTCGACGTCGGTACCTGGGGCGTGATGGGCATCGGCATGGGCCAGGCGATTGCGGCCGCGCTCGAGACCGGCCATCCCGTGCTGGCGGTGGAAGGTGACTCGGCCTTCGGCTTCTCCGGCATGGAGGTCGAGACCATCTGCCGCTACAATTTGCCGATTTGCGTCGTCATCTTCAACAATGACGGCATTTATCGCGGCACCGACGTCAACGGTGCCAACGGCGATCCGGCGACGACGGTGTTCGTCAAGGGCGCGCGCTACGACAAGATGATGGAAGCCTTCGGCGGCGTTGGCGTGAACGCGACTTCGCCGGATGAACTGAAGCGCGCCGTCAACGAGGCGATGGCCTCGGGCAAGCCGACGCTCATCAATGCAGTGATCGATCCCGCCGCAGGTTCCGAGAGCGGCCGCATCGGCAACCTCAATCCGCAGAGCGTCCTGCAGAAGAAGAAGTAAGTCCGGGTCATTCCCCGCGCAGGCGGGGAATCCAGTATTCGCCGGACCATCTATTGCGGCGAGCACTGAGCCCGACCGAGACGACAGCGAATACTGGATGCCCGCCTTCGCGGGCATGACGGAAACAGAGTGGTAATAGGAGCAACACGATGACCAAAGCGCTCGAGGGCGTTCGCATTCTCGACTTCACCCACGTCCAGTCCGGCCCGACCTGCACGCAGCTGCTGGCATGGTTCGGTGCCGACGTGATCAAGGTGGAGCGTCCTGGCGTGGGTGACATCACCCGCGGCCAGCTGCAGGACATCCCGAATGTGGACAGCCTGTATTTCACCATGCTCAACCACAACAAGCGCTCGATCACGCTCGACACCAAGAACCCCAAGGGCAAGGAAGTCCTCACCGAGCTGATCAAGAAATGCGACGTGCTGGTGGAGAATTTTGGCCCCGGCGTGCTCGACCGCATGGGCTTCCCCTGGGAGAAGATCCAACAGATCAACCCGAAGATGATCGTCGCCTCGATCAAGGGCTTTGGTCCCGGCCCGTACGAGGACTGCAAGGTCTATGAGAACGTCGCGCAGTGCACCGGAGGCGCCGCCTCGACCACCGGCTTCCGCGACGGCCTTCCGCTCGTCACCGGCGCGCAGATCGGCGACAGCGGCACCGGCCTGCACCTGGCGCTCGGCATCGTCACCGCGCTCTACCACCGCACCCATTCGGGCAAGGGCCAGCGCGTCACTGCCGCGATGCAGGACGGCGTGCTCAACCTCGCCCGCGTCAAGCTGCGCGACCAGCAGCGTCTCGCCCATGGCCCCCTGAAGGAATACAGCCAGTTCGGCGAAGGCATTCCGTTCGGCGATGCCGTGCCGCGCGCCGGCAACGATTCCGGCGGCGGCCAGCCCGGCCGCATCCTGAAGTGCAAGGGCTGGGAGACCGATCCCAACGCCTATATCTACTTCATCACCCAGGCCCCGGTCTGGGAGAAGATCTGCGACGTGATCGGCGAGCCCACCTGGAAGACCGATCCGAACTACGCCAAGCCGGCGGCCCGCCTGCCGCGCCTCAACGAGATTTTTTCTCGCATCGAGCAGTGGACGATGACCAAGACCAAGTTCGAGGCGATGGAGATCCTCAACAAGGACGACATCCCCTGCGGCCCGATCCTGTCGATGAAGGAGATCGCCGAGGACCAGTCGCTGCGCGCCACCGGCACCGTGGTCGAGGTCGACCACCCCACCCGCGGCAAGTACATCTCCGTCGGCAACCCGATCAAGCTGTCGGACTCCCCGAGCGACGTGCAGCGCTCCCCGCTGCTCGGCGAGCACACCGATGAGATCCTGCGCTCTGTGCTCGGCTTCAGCGATCACCAGGTCGCCGAGATCCACAAGTCCGGCGCGCTCGATCCGCCGCAGAAGCAGGCCGCGGAGTAAGCGGCTCTATCAGAGAAGACGAAAGGCCGCCGGTTTCGGCGGCCTTTTGCTTTGGCGATCACGTCACGTGAATTGCTCGACCAGAAGACGCCTGACATCGCCGACGAGCCTCGTCTCATTGGGCCGTGGCGGCAGGATGCTGAACTCGGCGTCCGGCATCGCGGGCAGATCGTCCTGCACGTAAGGCCGCGTGCCGGGCGGAACGGCTGATGCACGAAGGCATGAAGCAAATCCAGGTCGAGACGCATGGCGCTTCCATCCGTAATTCCGATGGATACGGGCCGGTGCGCCGAACGATCGCAGCAGCCGGACAGCCGCCAAAAAAATCCAAGCCGCCTGTCGGATCGACGGCGTCCCGGTCGTCCTCGTGACATGAATGGGCCACAGACGCCAAACTCGAGCCCATCAATCACTGAGGATAACGATCATGCCCAGCACTGTCCGCCTGCACCGCGTTCTCGCCACCAGCCCGGAGAAGGTCTATCGCGCCTTCCTGGAGGCTGATGCGATGGCGAAATGGCTTCCGCCGAACGGCTTCACCTGCACCGTGCATCATTTCGAGCCCAAGGTCGGCGGCACGTTCAAGATGTCGTTCCGGAATTTCACGACCGGCAACAGCCATTCGTTCGGCGGCGAATATCTCGAGCTCGTGCCGGGCGAACGTCTCCGCTACACCGACAAGTTCGACGATCCCAATCTGCCCGGCGAAATTCAGGTGACCGTGATCCTGAAGAAGGTCTCGGTCGGCACCGAGATCGACATCACTCAGGCCGGCATCCCCGACGTTATTCCGCCGGAGGCCTGCTATCTCGGCTGGCAGGAATCGCTGCGTAATCTGGCGAAGCTGGTTGAACCGGAGATCAATCAATAGAGCGCAGCCGCGACAAGCCACTCCTCGAAGCCAAAAAGGCCGCCTGGTTCGGCGGCCTCTTTGGATGGAGGCGTATCTCTAGTTGACGCGGTATTGCCGCCGCTCGGGATTCTGGCTCGGCAATCCGCGCCAATATGGATTCTCCAGGCACATGGCAGAGAGTCCTGAAGCCGTCATCCGGCACTGATCAATTGAAGTATAGCTACAGTCGATGACGACGAGCCCCTTATCGTGCCACGACTGAAGGCACACCGGGTAACGCGGGTCGTAGCGTTGAGCCATAGCCGGGGCAACCGCGAGAATCGCCGCGGCCGCCAGGAGCATCCAGTAAAGCAAGCGCATCTCGAGACCTCTTTCGGGATCTTGGACCGACCAGCACGACAGCGTCAATCACCATTGATTTAAGTCAAGATTCGGACCGGGGAACGATTGCTGCAACATCGCGCGCTGATGACGCGGGAGTCCTGAGGTGGCTGCCCGATCGCGCGCCTACACCCCCGCGGCCGATTCAAGTCCGCCGCTTGCGGTCCACCGGTCCGGATCGGGACTATGTCCGATCAGCGCAAGGCCATAGGCGATCGACTCGAACTGGTCGCCCGACATCAGACGTTCGTTGCCGAAGCGCTCTACGAACAGCTTTCGGACGGCGGGCACGAAGGATGTGCCGCCGGTCAAGAACACCTTCTCTACCTCGCGCGCGGTGATGCCGGCTTCGCCCAGCACCTTGTCGACGGTGGCCCCCAGCCGGGCGATATCGTCGGCAATCCAGGATTCGAAGTTCTTCCGTGTGATAGCCGTACCGATGTCGACCCCGCCGCCCCTGAAGCGGAAGTCCACCTCCTCGTGCGCCGACAGCGCGACCTTGGCGTCGGACACCGCGCGGTACAGCGAAAAGCCGAGATCGAGATCGACGATGGTGATGAAATCCTCGAGCAGACCGGGCTTCAGCGCGGTTCGCGCCAGCTCCCGCAGCTCGCGCAGATCGCCGTTGCTCTTCATCATCGCCAGCTGATGCCAGCGCGCAAGGTTGGCGTAATGGCCGCTGGGGATCGGCAGCACCTTGTCGAACGAGCGGAAGCTGGAGCCCTTGCCCAATCGCGGCGAGACCACGTGGTCGACAATGCGGTAATCGAACGTGTCGCCGGCAATCCCGATACCGGCGTGGCCGAGCGGCTCGGCGCGCAGGCGACCGCCCGCGCGCGAGAAGCGCATCACCGAGAAATCGCTGGTGCCGCCGCCGAAATCGGCAACCAGCACGGTGGCATCGCGCTCCAGCCGGCGGGCAAAGGAGAATGCCGCGCCCACGGGCTCGTAGACGTAGCGCGCGTGGCCGGCGCCCAGGCGCTCGAAGGCGGCGCGGTAGCGCTGCATCGCAAGCGCCTCGTCGGGATTGCCGCCGGCGAAGCGCACCGGGCGGCCGACCGTGATGGTCGACGTCTCGAAGCCGAACCTGTCGCCGCCATGGCGTGCCAATGTCCGAAGGAACGCTGCCAGAATGTCCTCGAACTTGAAGCGCTGCCGGAACACCTGGGTGGTGTTGAAACTGCTGCTCGCAGCGAAGGTCTTGAACGACTGCAGGAAGCGGTAGACGTGGCGGCCTTCGAGGAACTGCTCGATCGCCCAGGGGCCACCCTCGGCCTGAGCGCCGGCGCCCGGCCGGTCCTCCCAGAAACACAGGGCCGAGACGAAGACGCTGTGGCGCTGTCCGCCATGATCGAAGCGGATGGCCTCGACCCGGCGGTCATCCGCCGCAAGGGCGACAACCGTATTGCTGGTGCCAAAATCGATGCCGATCGAGACGGCGGGCGAGGCGCTCGACATGAACCACTCTGACAGATGATTGGAAGGGGGCAGACCACTAGCGGCTTTGCACTGCCATGCCAAGGGCCTGCCCGTTGCAGTGCGGCGGGAACTTGACGGTCATCGTTGCCCGATCCACGTGTCCGGCCGGGCGATTCCGCCCGCTTTTTCGTGCCTTTCGGCGAGGGAATGCTCTGATCGTGCCGGCGCATTGGTAATTTTATGTCCGAAACGGTCTCGTTAAGCCGGCATTATGCTGCAATGCGATAGATGACTTGCTGCTATGCAAACACGGGCATGGACGCTGGCATCTGGTATACATAGATTGCCCTCGAAATGAGACAGCAATACTGACCGTCTCAAGAAAGGGATTTCCGATGTCCAAGACCGCTTCCGTTGCCCTCGCCCCCTCCTCTTCGCTGTTCGCCCGCCTTCTGGCCGCCGTCGACCGCTTTCTGATGGCCAGCGCCGAGATTTCGAACCACAACGGCGACCTGCCGCGTTTCGGCCTGTAAGCTGCTACTTTCCGCGCTGCGACGCAGCGCGGTGGGTGCAGAACGATCCACATGCTACTTTTGATGAATGGCCCCGTACGACGGGGCCATTTCTAATTGTGCTGTGTCCGAGTCACAGCCGAACCAGGCCTGCGACATTTGCGCACGGTGATCGGACCAGCGCTTGAAGCTTGGCATAATGCATACAAGAATGCCTCCGAGCGCTCGCAGAAAAATGAGAGGCGCCACGGGAGGCTTTATGACGGACATGGTGCAGGCAACGGCCCCTACAACCGCGCGCGTGAGCGACGCGTATCGCTGGGCGCAACTGGCGATCGGTGTAGGGGCGATGGTGATGATCGCCAACTATCAGTACGGCTGGACGTTCTTCGTCCCCGACATCCAGAAGAAATTCGGCTGGGATCGTGCGTCGATCCAGTGGGCCTTCACTCTTTTTGTTTTGTTCGAGACCTGGCTCGTGCCGGTCGAAGGCTGGTTCGTCGACAAATACGGTCCGCGCCTCGTCGTGCTCATCGGCGGTGTGCTTTGCGCCATCGGCTGGGCAATTAACGCGCAAGCCACCACGCTCAACGGTTTCTATTTCGGCATGATCATCGCGGGCATCGGCGCCGGCGCCGTCTATGGCACCTGCGTCGGCAATGCACTGAAATGGTTCCCCGACAAGCGCGGTCTTGCCGCGGGCATCACGGCGGCGGGCTTCGGTGCAGGCTCCGCGCTCACGGTCGCGCCGATCCAGGCGATGATCAAGGGCAGCGGTTTCCAGACCACGTTCCTGTATTTCGGTCTCGGGCAAGGCATCGTCATCTGCATTCTCGCCTTCTTCCTGTTCGCGCCAAAGGCCGGCCAGGTGCCGAACGCGACGACGAACGCCGCGCAGGCCCAGAGCCGCCGCAACTATCAGCCGACCGAGGTGCTGCGTCAGCCGATCTTCTGGCTGATGTACTTCATGTTCGTGATCGTCGGCGCCGGCGGGTTGATGGTGACCGCGAACCTGAAGCCGATCGCGGTCGACTGGAAGGTCGATGCCGTGCCGGTCACGCTGATGGCGGTGACGATGACTGCGGTGACGTTCGCGGCCACGATCGACCGCGTGCTCAACGGCCTGACGCGTCCATTCTTCGGCTGGATCTCCGACATGATCGGCCGCGAGAACACGATGTTCATCGCCTTCGGCCTGGAAGGAATCGGCATCTGGATGCTCTACCTCTGGGGCCATGATCCGATCTGGTTCGTGATCCTGTCGGGCCTCGTGTTCTTCGCATGGGGAGAAATCTACTCGCTGTTCCCGTCGACCTGCACCGATACGTTCGGCGCGAAGTTCGCGACCACCAATGCCGGATTGCTCTACACCGCAAAGGGCACCGCCTCACTGCTCGTCCCGATCGCCAACTACATGCAGCAGTCGTCGGGCCATTGGGACAACGTCTTCATCATCGCGGCCGGCGCCAACA
This sequence comes from Bradyrhizobium diazoefficiens, assembly GCF_016616425.1. Taxonomy (NCBI): domain Bacteria; kingdom Pseudomonadati; phylum Pseudomonadota; class Alphaproteobacteria; order Hyphomicrobiales; family Nitrobacteraceae; genus Bradyrhizobium; species Bradyrhizobium diazoefficiens. The sequence continues at coordinate 3,200,905 of NZ_CP067101.1, read as the reverse complement.
TCCTGGCTTCGCTGCTCGCGATTGCGGTGCTCAAACCCTGGCGCAAGGTCGTGGTGGCGAAATCGACTGCCTGACACTCTCCATCATAGCTCTCCATCATAGCTCTTGATCGAGCAGACGCCCGGCCCTCGCGGCCGGGCGTTTTCGTTTCGCGCGAGGCCTTCGCGTATCGCCCCTGGGAACCGCACATTTTCTCGCGCATAGGGCCAAGTTAGGGCTTGCTTTCTGGGATATGGTATACCAAGCTTCGCCCCAGCGCTTGCGACGATAAGCCACAACATTTGCGACATCAGGTCATCTTGTCATCCTGCATCGCAATCAATCAGGCGCGTTGGGAGGTTCTTATGATTTCCAGCACCGATGGTGCCGTCACGGCCGCGCCGCTTCGCACCGGTTTCCGTTGGCTCCAGCTCGTCATGGGCATCGTCTGCATGGCGATGATCGCCAATCTGCAATATGGCTGGACGCTGTTCGTCGACCCGATCGATGCGGCCCATCACTGGGGACGTGCCGCGATCCAGCTCGCTTTCACCGTCTTCGTCGTGACCGAGACCTGGCTGGTGCCGGTCGAGGCCTGGTTCGTCGACAAATACGGCCCACGCATCGTCATCATGTTCGGCGGCGTGATGATCGCGCTGTCCTGGATTCTCAACTCCTACGCCGATTCGCTCACCTTGCTCTATGCTGCCGCGGTCATCGGCGGCATGGGCGCGGGCGCGGTGTACGGCACCTGCGTCGGCAACGCGCTGAAGTGGTTTCCGGACCGCCGCGGCCTTGCGGCCGGTGCGACCGCCGCCGGCTTCGGTGCGGGCGCCGCGCTCACTGTCGTGCCGATTGCCCACATGATCGCAGCGAGTGGTTATCAGCACGCATTCTTCACCTTCGGCATCGGCCAGGGCCTCGTCGTATTCGTGCTCGCCTTCTTCATCCAGCCGCCGCGGATCTCGATCCCGCCGAAGAAGAAGCAGCTCAATTTGCCGCAGACCAAGATCGACTTCACCCCGCCGCAGGTGCTGCGAACCCCTATTTTCTGGGTCATGTATCTCGTCTTCGTCATGGTCGCATCCGGCGGCTTGATGACTGCGGCACAGATCGCCCCGATCGCGCACGACTTCAAGATCGCGAGCACGCCGGTCACGCTCGCCGGCTTCCAGATGGCGGCGCTGACCTTCGCGATCTCGCTCGACCGCATCTTCGACGGCTTCGGCCGCCCGTTCTTCGGCTTCGTCTCCGACACGATCGGCCGCGAGCACACCATGTTCATCGCCTTCGGCACCGCCGCGCTGATGCTCTTGACGCTATCGGCCTACGGTCACATCCCCATCGTCTTCGTGCTGGCGACCGCGGTTTACTTCGGCGTGTTCGGCGAGATCTATTCGCTGTTCCCCGCGACCAGCGGCGACACCTTCGGCTCGAAATTCGCAACCACCAACAACGGCATGCTCTACACCGCAAAAGGCACTGCCTCGCTGCTCGTTCCACTCGCCAGCGTGATCTCGGCAGCGTACGGCTGGAAGGCCGTGTTCGTGGTCGCGGTGGCCTTGAACGCGACGGCGGCGCTGATGGCCCTGTTCGTGATCAAGCCGCTGCGCCGCTCCTTCATCCTCGGCAAGGAAGCCGAGAGCATTGAAGCCGCGACCGCCAGCGCCAAGACCGAGACGGCGTAGCCGCCACACGCTTTCGCACGAAAAGAAAGGGGCGCAGCGATGCGCCCCTTTCTTTTTGTCTCCGACGACAAATGTCAGCAACGCTGTCGCAAGATTTTTCGGATCGCCCAAATCCAATGCTTGACGATTGGCATTATGTATACCACACTTCTCCCCAACGTTCACCCAGGGAGGTTGCAATGCTGGTCGGAGACATTCTGCGCAAGAAGACGCCGCGCGTTGTCACGGTGCGAATGAACGAAACGGTGGGGATCGCCGCCAAGCTGATGCGCGCCAACAACATCAGCGCGCTGGTGGTCAAGGACGTGGTCCGCTCCGAGGGCAACACCGCGGTCGGCATGTTCACCGAGCGCGACGTGGTGCGCGCCGTCGCCGAGCACGGCGCGCACGCCGTCAACGTCAAGGTCTCGCAGCTCGTCTCGGTGCAGCAGCTCGTGTCCTGCACTTCGGGCGACACGATCGAGCACGTCCGGCATCTGATGAACCGGCATCACATCCGTCATTTGCCCGTCATCGACGATTACAGCCTGGTCTCCGTCGTCAGCATGCGCGACATCGCCGCTGCCATCGACGAGGCCATCAACGGCACGCCGCAAGCAGCCTAAAGCGACAGACGTCCCCTGTGACTACCGGCCCCGGCTCGGATCCTTCCGAGCCGGACTAGATCTTTCGTCCCAAATTCCGGCTTCGGCTCCCTCCGCGAGGATTTCATGAAGATCTGCATCTACGGCGCCGGCGCAATCGGCGGATATCTCGGGGTTCAGCTCGCGCGCGCAGGCGCCGATGTCGGCCTCATCGCACGCGGCGCGCACCTTGCCGCAATGCGCGAGCGCGGCCTGACGCTGCTCGCGGGCGAGGAGAACCACACGGTCCATCCGCGCTGCACCGACGATCCAGCCGAGCTTGGCGTGCAGGACTACATCATCATCACGCTGAAGGCGCATTCGATCACCGGCGTGATCGAGAAGATGCAGCCGCTGCTCGGGCCCCGCACCCGCATCGTCACCGCCGTCAACGGCATCCCCTATTGGTACTTCTACAAGCACGGCGGCCAATACGAGAACGCGACGCTGGAGAGCATCGACCCCGGCGGACGACAATGGCGCGAGTTAGGGGCCGAGCGCGCCATCGGCTGCATCGTCTATCCCGCGACCGAGATCGAGGCACCCGGCGTGATCCGCCACGTCTACGGCAACAACTTCCCGCTCGGCGAACCCTCCGGCGAAATTACGCCGGACGTGCAGCGCCTCGCCGATCTCTTCGCCGCCGCTGGCCTCAAGGCCCCGGTGCTCGACCGCATCCGCGACGAGATCTGGCTGAAGCTCTGGGGCAATGTCTGCTTCAACCCGATCAGCGCGCTCACCCACGCGACCCTCGACGTGATCTGCACCGATCCGGCGACGCGCGCGCTGTCGCGCGCCATCATGGTGGAGACGCAAGCCATCGCCGAGACTTTCGGGGTCAATTTCCGCGTCGACGTCGAGCGCCGCATCGAGGGCGCCCGCAAGGTCGGCGCCCACAAGACCTCGATGTTGCAGGATCTCGAGCGCGGCCGCCCCATGGAGATCGACCCGCTCGTCACCGTGGTGCAGGAGATGGGACGCCTGACCGGTATCCCGACGCCCGCGCTCGACTCGGTGCTGGCGATGGTGACCCAGCGCGCCCGCATCGCCGGCCTCTATGACGGCGTCTCGACGCCATCAGACCAGCGCGCACTGGCGGTGGCGTGATGACAACCGAGGTGAAAAGGTGGCTGCGCTTCCGGAACAAGGGCGCAACCGGTTTCGGCACCCTGACCTCGGCAGGCATCAGCGTGCATGAGGGCGAGATGTTCGGCCGCCATGCGGCCACCGGCAAGACGCTGGTACTGTCGGAAGTCGAGCTGCTCGCTCCTTGCGTGCCCGGCAAGATCGTCGCGCTCTGGAATAATTTTCACGCGCTTGCGGCCAAGCTCAACCAGCCCGAGCCGCCCGAGCCGCTCTATCTGCTCAAGGCCACCACCAGCGTCACGACGCCGGGCGCCGTGATCCGCCGTCCCTCTTATTACGACGGCAAGACCACCTATGAGGGCGAGCTCGGCATCGTCATCGGCAGGACCTGCGCCCGCGTCTCGCCGGGCGAAGCGAACAGCTTCATCTTCGGCTATACCTGCGTCAACGACATCACCGCCAACGACATCCTGACGAGCGATCCTACATTCCCGCAATGGGCCCGCGCCAAGGGCATCGACGATTACGGCCCGTTCGGCCCCGTCATCGCAACCGGCCTCGATCCCGCAAAACTCACGGTCCGCACCATCCTCAACGGCGCGGAGCGGCAGAACTATCCGATCTCCGACATGATTTTCACGGCGCAGGAATTGGTCAGCAAGATCTCCCATGACATGACCTTGCTGCCTGGCGACCTCATCGCCGTCGGCACCTCGGTCGGCGTCGGCGTGATGAAGGAGCCGGTGAACACGGTGACCGTCGCGATCGACGGCATTGGCGAGCTGACCAACGAGTTTCGGCTGTAATTCGTTCTCCTGTCGTCATGGCCGGGCTTGCGGACCGATCGAGCGTCCCAAGTTCGGGAAATCCCAGCGATGCGGGCTACGAGATCGCCGTCACACACCTCCGAAACATCCGTACACATCACATCTCCGCGCGCCCGACAGATGCCGCCAACATGTCCCGTGCGCGCCGCAACTTGGACGCATTCGACCGCCCTTCTGTGAGGCGTGTCTGGGGGCACGGCACTGCCGTGTTTGGACCAAACCTTCTAGGGGTATCGCTGTGAAGAAGATTGTAATTGCTCTGGGTGCCACGCTTGCTCTGGTGACGGCCGCGAACGCTGCGGATCTGCCGCGCCGCCAGCCCGTGCCGGCCTATCCGGCCGAGCAGGCGCCGATCGGCAAGATGCCGGTTGGCAAGAGCCCGGTTGGAAAGGCCCCGATCGGCAAGGCGCCGGGCCCGGTCGGAGCGCGCTACTGACGCGCAAACTAGCGTAAGCGGCCGACAGGCGAGGGCCATAGCGTGACGAACAAAGCTGATCGATCGGGATCCTGCATCCTTGCGGGCTTCGCTCTTGCGGCCATGATCGCATGCACGATGCCCTCGGTTTCGGCTCATGAGGCGAACAAGCGCGTTGCCGATGCAAATGCGCTTGTCGTGACCGACTCCACGTCGCGGCCGGCGCCGCAATCGACGCGGCGCTCCGTCGCGCGCGCGGAGAAAGGTCCCTATTACGTCGACTTCCGCGCCCGCACTGCCGCGAGCTGGGGTCACGCCTTCGTCTGGTACGGCAAGACCAGCGAGAAGGCTGTCGAGGTCGCAGGGCTGACGCCGGCCGGCGACACGCTCGCTTATGTGCTTGGTCACATCACCTTTGTGCCGTCAGAGACCGGCGCGAGCTACGGCGATCTCGATCCGGAATATCTGACCGCGAGCTACCGCGTCTACCTGAACGAGGCCGACGCCAGGCGCGTGTTCGCCTATATCAAGAAACTGCAGGCGAACTCGCCGGTCTGGAACGCCGAGACCATGAACTGCACCGGCTTCATTGGCGACATCGCCGAGTTCATGGGCCTGAAGGTCCCCTACCGCTGGCAGCGTCCGGAAAACTTCGTCAATCGCCTCAAGGAAATGAACGGTGGCCGCCAGATGGTGCGGCTGTCGGCGGAGTAGCCCTCGCTCCATACTCGGTGTCATTGCCCGCGAAGGCGAGCAATCCAGTATTCCAGAGATTGCGAGGCTGGAGCCGAAACGCCGCGGCGTACTGGATGGCCCGGTCGAGCCCGCGCATGACGACGCGTTTGGGGAAAGGCTTCGCCGTCAGGCAGCGGCATTGCGCCCCAATTGTCCGCGCCGCGGAATCCCCTCGCCGCTCGCATGATGGCCCCGCCTCCACTGCACACTGCCGCAATAGACATTTCCCAACCCTGGCGGCATCCTTCCTGCATCAACCGACAACAGAGCCTGCGGGCCTTCCGAGGGGGAACATCATGCTGCAGACACGGTTCACCAAACTCGTCGGCGTCGAGCACCCGATCGTCCAGGGCGGCATGCAATGGGTCGGCCGCGCCGGACTGGTCGCCGCCGTCGCCAACGCGGGCGCGCTCGGCTTCATCACCGCACTGACCCAGCCGACGCCGGAGGACCTCTCGAAAGAGATCGCGCGCTGCCGCGACCTCACCGACAAGCCGTTCGGCGTCAACCTCACCATCCTGCCCGCAATCAAGCCGCCGCCTTATGCCGAATACCGCGCCGCCATCATCGAGAGCGGCATCAAGGTGGTCGAGACCGCCGGCAACAAGCCGCAGGAGCATGTCGACGAGTTCAGGAAGCACGGCGTCAAGGTCGTGCACAAATGCACCAGCGTGCGCCACGCGCTTTCGGCCGAGCGCATGGGCGTCGACGCCATCTCGATCGACGGCTTCGAATGCGCCGGCCACCCCGGCGAGGACGACACGCCCGGCCTGATCCTGATCCCGGCCGCCGCCAACAAGATCAAGATCCCGATGATCGCCTCGGGCGGCTTTGCCGATGCCCGCGGCCTCGTCGCCGCGCTGGCGCTGGGCGCCGACGGCATCAACATGGGCACGCGCTTCATGGCCACCAGGGAAAGCCCGATCCATCAATCCATCAAGGAGAAGATCGTCGCTAACGACGAACGTGAGACCGAGCTGATCTTCCGCACCATGCGCAACACCTCGCGCGTCGCCAGGAATGCGATCTCGACCAAGGTCGTTGCGATGGAGAAGGAAGGCGCCAGGTTCGAGGACATCCGCGAGCTCGTCGCGGGCGCCCGCGGCAAGATGGTCTACGCGACCGGGAATTCCGACGAAGGCATCTGGTCGGCCGGCCAGGTGCAGGGCCTGATCCACGACATCCCGACCTGCGCCGAGCTCATCTCCCGCATCGTGCGCGAGGCGGAGACGATCATTCGCAGCCGGCTGGACGACATGATCGTTCAGCCGCAACGCGAAGCGGCGGAATAATCACTGCAAGAAGCGAGAGTGATTCATGAAGGCTTATGTCTATAGTCCTGACGGCGCTCGGATTTCCGACGTTGCTCAACCGACACCCAAAGGCACGCAGGTTCTGGTCCGCGTGCGGGCCTGCGCCCTGAACCGCGCCGACACCGGCATGCGCAAGGGCCACGCCCATGGCGCAGCCGGCGGCGTCGGCGCCGTGCTCGGAATGGAATGGGCCGGCGAGGTCGCCGAACTCGGTCCGGATGCAAAAGGCATCAAGATCGGCGATCGCATCATGGGCTCCGGCGGCGCGGCGTTTGCCGAATACACATTGGCCGACCACGGCCGGCTGTTTCACACGCCCTCGAACATGAACTTCGAGGAGGCGGCCACCTTGCCCGTCGCGCTCGCAACCATGCACAACGCCGTCGTCACCGTCGGCGGCGTGCAGCCGGGCCAGAGCGTGCTGATCCAGGGCGCCAGCTCCGGCGTCGGGCTGATGGCGATGCAGATCGCCAGGCTCAAGGGCGCAAAACTCGTGATCGGCTCGTCGACCGATGCCCATCGCCGCGGCCGGCTGAAGGACTATGGCGCCGACCTCGCCATCGATTCCTCCGATCCCAAATGGGTCGACGAGGTGCTGACGGCGACCGGCGGCGAAGGCGTCGATCTCATCGTGGACCAGGTCTCGGGCAAGCTCGCCAATCAGAACCTCGCCGCAACCAAGGTGATGGGCCGCATCGTCAATGTTGGCCGGCTCGGCGGCACCCATGCCGATTTCAACTTCGACCTGCATGCGGCGCGCCGCATCGACTATGTCGGCGTCACCTTCCGCACCCGCACCATCGAGGAGGTCCGCGAGATCTTCGATGAGGTCCGCAAGGACATCTGGGGCGCGGTGGAGTCGCGAAAACTGCAGCTGCCGGTCGACAAGGTGTTCGCGTTCGACGACATCGACCAGGCCTTCGCGCACATGGAGGCGAACAAGCACCTGGGGAAGATCGTGGTGACGGTGTAGAAGGTGCGTAGAACTTTGTGACGCCGTCATTCCGGGGCGATGCGGAGCATCGAGCCCGGAATCTCGAGATTCTGGGTTCGCCTTCGGCACCCCGGAATGACGGATCGGGCGAGCATCCCGCTCCTGCAAGTCAGTAGCGACTAGCCCTGTGGATCATCGCTTGATGTCCGGCGCCGGGCTGCTAAATCCCCGTCATGACCTCCCAGCACGATAAGACCTCGGTCGCCGCGATCTCGATCGTCGCCAGCGGCGGCATGGCGGCGGCCAAGTTCGCGGTCGGGATCGCGATCGGCTCGCTCGCACTGATCTCCGAGGCCCTGCACTCCTCGATCGACCTGGTCGCAACAATCATCACATGGGCGGTGGTGCGGGTATCCGACAAGCCGGCGGACGACGAACATCATTACGGCCACGGCAAGCTGGAGAGCATCTCGGCGCTGGGCGTCACCGCCCTGCTTTACGTGCTCGCCGGCGGCATCCTGGTCGAGGCCTACAGTCGGCTGCGCGAGGGAACCCCGCCGCCGACCATTTCGGCCGTGCCCTTCGTGGTGCTGGTGATCGACATCGTCGTCAATCTCTGGCGCGCCCGCGCCCTGCATCGCGCCGCGCGCGAGACGAGAAGCCAGGCGCTCGCGGCCGATGCCCTGCATTTCGCCTCCGACGTGATGGGCTCGTTCGCGGTGATTGTGGGCCTGATTCTCGCGGCCCTCGGCTTCTGGTGGGGCGACGCCGCGGCGGCGGCCGCGGTCGCCGTAATGATCGCAGCTCTCGGCCTGCGCATGGCCGGCTCGACCGTGCAGACGCTGGTCGACCGCGCCCCCGAGGGCGCGCAGGAGAAGGCCACGGCCGCGATCCGCGGCGTTCCCGGCGTGATCGACGTCGAGCGGCTGCGGCTGCGCATGGTCGGAGCGACCACGTTCATCGACACCATTGCCAAGGTACCGCGCACCTATCCGATCGACCGGGTCGAGGAGATCAAGCGCAAGGCGCAGGCCGCCGTGGCCAACGCGTTCGGCGATGCCGATCTCTCCTTCATCCCCGTCCCCGTCGCGCGCGACAACGAGACCGTGCGCGACCGCATCATGGTGATCGCGCGCAATTCGGGCCTCGCCGTCCACCATGTCACGGTGCACGATCTCGGCGCCAAGCTGATCGTCAGCATCGACCTCGAAGTCGATGGCGGAATGCGGCTCGACGCCGCCCATGATGTCGCCAACACGCTGGAGCGCAACATCCAGGAGGAGTTCGGCGAGGATGTCGAGGTCGACGTCCATATCGAGCCGTTGGAACCGGAAATTCCGTTCGGAATCGATGCCGCCCCGGATCGGGTGCAGACGATCGCCGCCGCGCTGGCCGAGTTCGCCGGCGAAGGCGATATTCACGACATCCACAATGTCCGCGTCCGCAACACCGATGCCGGCGAGATCGTCAACTTCCACTGCCGCGCGGCACCATCGATGAGCGTGATCAAGGTGCACGAGCATGTCGACGCGATCGAGCGCGCGCTGCGGCGCGCCTTCCCGAGCGTGAAGCGCGTGATCAGCCACGCCGAGCCGCCGCGCGCATGATGAGGAATGTGCGAGGAGTCACACGTTCCTGTTTCGGACTCCCCGCGCCCGTGAGTTTGCGTACACGCGATGCACAAACTGCGCGTTGGATAAGAATAATTTCGCGTTAACGATTCGTTGACTCTCGACAGCCCGCGAAAACTGGATTCAAATCAGTGTGATTCGGAAGCGATGCGGGGCTGCTTCCGAACTTCAGTTGCAAGCTGGTTTTCAGGGGGCAGAAGGCATGTCGCGTGCAGACGCCGCGAACGCGTGCGTTCAATCCGATTCGATCAAGGGATTGGCGCAATCGATCGCGAAACCTGCCTATCATCGGCTCTTGATCGCAGAGCCGGCGCTTCGTCGCGCGGTGCCGACGCTCATCATCGCGTTCCTCATCACGATCTGCCTCGGCGCGTTCGTGCAGGTCGTCGATCAGACGCGCCAGAAGCGGCTGGTGACCCGCCACGACATCTCTGCGCTCGCCGACCTGCTCGCCGAACGCATCGACCGCCTCACCTCCGTGCCGCAGGAGCGGCCCAGGAATATCGAGAACCTGCCGACGCTGCTGCCTGACCTGATCCCGTCCTGGGGCACGGCCGCGGGCCGCCACATCATCGTCACTTCCGCCGGCATCGACAGGCGCGTTCTCGCTCGCATCCCGGTCGACAGCGATCACTCGGGCGACGACCGCCTGCTCGATGCGATCACAACGGCACAACTGCTAGCCGCGCCGCCGCGCGACGGCGACGTCTCCGACATGACGCTGCCGAACGGCAACGCTGCGATGGCGACATCGCGGCAGGTCAAATCGCGGCCCGGCTTCGTCACCGTGATCCAGGAGCGCAACGAGCCGATCTGGGGCTCGGATGCCGCGCTCTCGGTGACGCTGTCGGCGACCACCGGTTTCGTCGTCCTGATCCTCGGCTTCGCCTTCCACTGGCAGTCCACCCGCGCCCGCGAGGGTGACCTCATCAACGACGCCGTGCGCGGCCGGATCGATACCGCGCTCAACCGCGGCCGGTGCGGCTTGTGGGACTGGGACCTGTCGCGCGGCCGGATTTTCTGGTCGCAATCGATGTTCTCGATGCTCGGCCTCGACGGCCGCAACGAGCTCCTCACCTTCGGCGAGGTCAACGCGCTGGTGAAGTCCGACGACATCGACCTGTTCGCGATCGCCGATCAGCTCATCTCCGAAAAGATCGACCACATCGACCAGACCTTCCGCATGCAGCATGTCGACGGTCACTGGATCTGGCTCCGCGTCCGCTGCGAGAAGACCCGCGGGGCGACCGATTCGAGCGTGCATCTGATCGGGATCGCCGTCGACATCACCGAGCAGAAGAGCCTCGCCGAGCGGACGGTGGAAGCCGACCTTCGCCTGCGCGATGCGATCGAAACGATTCCGGAAGCCTTCGTGCTATGGGATGCGAGCGACCGCCTCGTGCTTTGCAACTCGCACTTCCAGGGCCTGCACAAGCTGCCCGACAGCGCCGTCATTCCGGGCACCTCCTACGAGACCGTGCTCGAAGTCGGCCGCATGCCGGAGGTGCGCACCCGCCACAACGAGACCGCGAGCCAGGGCCCCGGCGCGCGCACCTTCGAAGCGCAGCTCGACGACGGCAGCTGGCTGCACATCAGCGAACGCCGCACCAAGGACGGCGGCTACGTCTCGGTCGGCACCGACATCACGCGCATCAAGGAGCACGAGCAGAAGCTGGTCGATAACGATCTGCGCCTGCGCGCTACCGTCATCGACCTCAAGCGCTCCCAAGCCGCGCTGGAGCGCCAGGCGGTCGAGCTCGCCGATCTCGCCGAGAAGTACCAGCGCGAGAAGACCCGCGCCGAGGAAGCCAACCAGACCAAGTCGAAATTCCTCGCCAATATGAGCCACGAGCTGCGCACGCCGCTCAACGCCATCATCGGCTTCTCCGAGATCATGGGCTCGGGCATGTTCGGCGAGCTCGGAAGCGAAAAGTACCAGGAGTACTGCCAGGATATCCTGACCAGCGGCCACTACCTGCTAGAGGTCATCAACGACATCCTCGACATGTCCAAGATCGAGGCGGGCCGCATGAAGCTCGACATGGAAGAGCTCGACCTGTCGCGGACACTCGCGGAATCCTTGCGGGTCGTCACCGGACGGGCGCAGGACAAGCGCCTCACGCTTGACGCCGACATCGCAAAATCCATCTCCGTCGTCGCCGACCGCCGCGCCACCAAGCAGATCATCGTCAATCTGCTCTCCAACGCGGTGAAGTTCACGCCCGACGGCGGACGCGTCGTGGTGCGCAGCCGGCAGCTCGACGACCGGATCGTGCTGATGATTGCCGACACCGGCATCGGCATCGCGCCGCATTCGCTGGCACGGCTCGGCCGCCCGTTCGAGCAGGTGGAGAGCCAGCTCACCAAGACCTATCACGGCTCGGGACTGGGCCTTGCGATCGCCCGCTCGCTGGCGCAGCTCCACGGCGGCTCGATGCGGCTGCGCTCCAAGCTCGATGTCGGAACCGTCGTGCGCGTGACCCTGCCGCGCGACGCAGTCAAGGCGGCGTCCGGGATATCGGCCGCGGCCTAGCGCCCGGCGGGAAGCTCGCCTGAGGCCATCCTTCGAGACGCCCGCCTCCGGCGGGCCCTCAGGATGAGGGGCGGAGTACGCGGCGGTAGTTACAACGAGCACCGATGCTGCTTAGCCTCATCCTGAGGAGACCGCGAAGCGGTCGTCTCGAAGGACGAGGCGCTTGCTCTGGCCTACCCGCTAGGATCCCTACAATTGCAGCGTCGGCGCGACTTCGCGCGCGACATTGACCAGCGCAGCGATCAGCGGCGTCATCGGATCGCGCTGCGGGATCACCATGCCTATGCTGTAGTTGACGTCGGGTTCGACGATCGGGATCGACCGCACCGTGTCGGAAAGGCCGAGCGTCTCGGCAAGCTTGGCCGGCATCACGCTCGCCCAGCGCCCCGTCTTCACATGCGTGAACAGCACCAACAGCGAGTTCGAGGTCAGTGTCGGCGTCGCCTCCGCCCCGACCGAGCGCAGCGCGCGATCGATGATGCGGCGGTTCTGCATGTCGGGCGTCAGCAGGCAGAGCGGCACCTGCCCGACCTCGGTCCAGGTCACCGTCTCGCGGTCGCCGAACATCGCATCCGGCGCGGTCAGGAGGCGATAGCTCTCATTGTAAAGCGGAATGGTCCGCACCTTGCCGATCGGCTCGTTCTCGATATAGGTCAGCCCCGCATCGACCTCGAGATTTTCGAGCAAGCCCAGCACCTCCGACGAGGTCGTCGAGCGGATGCTGAAACGCACCTCGGGATGCCTGGCGCGGAACGGCGTCGTCAGCGCGGCCACCATGCCGAGCACGGTCGGGATCGCCGCGATGCGTATCTCGCCGGAGAGCTGATGCTTCAGCCCGTTGATCTCGTCGCGCATCGCGCGGGCATCGCCCACGATCCGCCGCGCCCAGTCGAGCGCCCGCTCGCCTTCGGGCGTAAAACCCTGAAAGCGCGACCCGCGCTGGACCAGCATTACGCCGAGAATCTCCTCGAGCTGCTTGAGTCCCGTCGACATCGTCGGTTGCGTCACGCCGCAGACTTCCGCTGCGCGTCCGAAATGCCGCTCCTTCGCCAGCGCCAGCAATAGTTCAAGCTTGTCGATCAACCGGTCGTCCCCTCGGGTTCTGTCGTGGCATGCAAGCTAGCACGCCTGCACCCTTCCCAACACGGAAAAACCGGCCGGCGGAACGGCTTTAATCGCAGCTTCAGATCGACCGATAGCGATTGCCAATCGATCAGAATCCGCAATCGCAGCATGGGACAGCTTTATTGATCTTCGATTGATTCCAACTAGTTTGCGACAAGGAAACGCTCAGGTTGAGAACGAAGAATGACCGCGACTTACGAGCCTGGTTACGAGCCTTGGGACCAAACGCACGGCGCCGAAATCATCGCCGAACATGCCGGCCAGGAAGGCGCGACGCTGGTCATCCTGCACGCGCTTCAGAACGCGTTCGGCTACGTGCCAGAGGCCGCCATTCCCATGGTGGCGCAAGCGCTCAATCTGTCGCGCGCCGAGGTGCATGGCGTGTTCACGTTCTATCACGACTTCCGCCATAAGCCGGCCGGCCGCCACGTGCTGAAGCTCTGCCGCGCAGAGGCCTGCCAGGCTGCGGGCGGCGATGCGCTGGCTGCGCGCGCAGAAGCGAAGCTCGGCGTGTCGCTCGGCAACACCACCGCGGATGATCGCGTCACGCTGGAGCCGATCTACTGCCTCGGCCTCTGCGCGACCGCACCGTCCGCCATGCTCGACGGCCGCCTGATCGGCCGCCTCGATGAAAAGCGCCTGGATGCGCTGGTTGCGGAGACACAGCGATGAGCATGCGTCTATTTGTTTCACGCGATGCCGGTGCAATGGCCGTCGGCGCCAACGAGGTGGCCCAGGCGCTGGAGCAGGCTGCCGCCAGGCGCGGCGTTGCGGTCGAGATTGTCAGGACCGGCTCGCGCGGCCTGTACTGGCTGGAGCCGCTGGTCGAGGTCGCGACGCCGCAGGGCCGGATCGCCTTCGGCCCGGTCACCGAGGCCGACGTGCCATCCTTGCTCGACGCGCTCGCGAGCAACGCGCCACATCTGTTGCGGCTGGGGGCGACCGACGAGATTCCCTGGCTGAAGCGCCAGACCCGCCTCACCTTCGCCCGCTGCGGCGTGATCGATCCGCGCTCGCTCGACGACTACCGCGCCCATGGCGGCTACAAGGGCCTGGAGCATGCGCTGTCGCTCGGCCCGGACGCGATCCTCAACGAAGTCACGGCATCGGGCCTGCGCGGCCGCGGCGGCGCGGGCTTTCCGACCGGCATCAAATGGAAGACGGTGGCCCAAGCCAAGGCCGACCGCAAATTCATCGTCTGCAATGCCGACGAAGGCGACAGCGGCACCTTCGCCGACCGCATGATCATGGAAGGCGATCCCTTCCTGGTGATCGAGGGCATGACGATCGCCGGCATCACCGTCGGCGCGACCAAGGGCTACATCTACATCCGTAGCGAATATCCGCACGCGGTCGAGGCGATGAACGCCGCAATCGCAGCGGCAAAGCGCGGCGGTTATCTCGGCGCGAACATCGGCGGCTCGAGGCAAGCCTTCGATCTCGAGGTGCGCGTCGGCGCCGGCGCTTATGTTTGCGGCGAGGAGACTTCGCTGTTGGAGAGCCTCGAAGGCCGCCGCGGCATCGTGCGCGCAAAGCCGCCGCTTCCGGCGCATCACGGCCTGTTCGGCAAGCCGACCGTCATCAACAACGTGCTGTCGTTCGCGGCCGTCCCCTTTATTCTCGCCGAGGGCGCCAAGGCCTATGCGGATTTCGGCATGGGCCGCTCGCGCGGCACGATGCCGATCCAGCTCGCCGGCAATATCCGTCATGGTGGGCTATTCGAGACCGCCTTCGGCGTGACCCTCGGCGAGCTCGTCGACGATATCGGTGGCGGCACGCTCACGGGCCGCCCGGTTCGCGCCGTGCAGGTCGGCGGTCCGCTCGGCGCCTATTTCCCGCGCGCACTGTTTGACACGCCATTCGACTACGAGGCATTCGCCGCACGCGACGGCTTGATCGGCCATGGCGGCATCGTCGTATTCGACGACAGCGTCGACATGCGCAGACAGGCGCGATTCGCCATGGAGTTCTGCGCCGTCGAATCCTGCGGCAAGTGCACGCCGTGCCGGATCGGCTCGACCCGCGGCGTCGAGACCATCGAGAAGATTATCAACGGTGAGCGCGTGAGTGAAAATCTCGCGCTCGTGGAAGACCTCTGCAACACCATGAAATTCGGCTCGCTCTGCGCGCTCGGCGGCTTCACGCCCTACCCCGTGCTCAGCGCATTGAAGCATTTCCGGGAGGATTTCGTCCCGGCACCGACGCTTCAGGCCGCGGAATAGGAGAACGACGATGTCCCTGATCGAAGAAATCGACTTCGGCACGCCGGCTTCCAAATCGGAAACAATGGTGACGCTGACCATCGACGGCAACCAGGTCACGGTGCCCGAGGGCACCTCGATCATGCGTGCCGCGATGGACGCCGGCCACCAGATCCCAAAGCTCTGCGCCACCGACATGGTCGATGCATTCGGCTCCTGCCGGCTCTGCCTCGTCGAGATCGAAGGCCGCGCCGGAACGCCGGCGTCCTGTACCACGCCGGTGATGCCCGGCCTCGTCGTGCACACCCAGACCGATCGGCTGAAGAAGCTCCGCAAGGGCGTGATGGAGCTCTACATTTCCGACCATCCGCTCGACTGCCTCACCTGCGGCGCCAATGGCGACTGCGAGTTGCAGGACATGGCCGGCGCCGTGGGCCTGCGCGACGTGCGCTACGGCTATGAGGGCGAGAACCACGTCTTCGCCAAGACACCTAACAAGACGGACGGCTGCACCAACGACAACTGGATGCCGAAGGACGACTCCAACCCCTACTTCACCTACGATCCCTCCAAGTGCATCGTCTGCTCGCGCTGCGTCCGCGCCTGCGAGGAGGTGCAAGGCACCTTCGCGCTGACCATCTCCGGTCGCGGCTTCGACAGCCGCGTCTCGCCGGGCATGAGCGAGAGCTTCCTCGGCTCCGAATGCGTCTCCTGCGGCGCCTGCGTGCAGGCCTGCCCGACCGCGACGCTAACGGAGAAGTCCGTAATCGAGATCGGCCAGCCCGAGCATTCGGTCGTCACCACCTGCGCCTATTGCGGCGTCGGCTGCGCCTTCAAGGCCGAGATGCGCGGCGAGGAAGTCGTGCGCATGGTGCCGTACAAGGACGGCAAGGCCAACCGCGGCCATTCCTGCGTCAAGGGCCGTTTCGCCTGGGGCTACACGAACCATCAAGAGCGTATCCTCAAGCCGATGATCCGCGAGCGGATCGAGGATCCCTGGCGCGAAGTGTCCTGGGACGAGGCGTTCTCGTTTGCTGCCGCGAAGATGCGCGGCATCCAGAAGAAGTACGGCCGCGACGCCATCGGCGGCATCACCTCGTCCCGCTGCACCAACGAGGAAACTTATCTGGTGCAGAAGCTGATCCGCGCCGGCTTCGGCAACAACAATGTCGACACCTGCGCCCGCGTCTGCCATTCGCCGACAGGCTATGGCCTCGCCACCACATTCGGCACGTCCGCCGGCACGCAGGATTTCGACTCGGTCGAGGACACCGATGTCGTGGTCATCATTGGCGCCAACCCGGCCTCCGCTCACCCGGTGTTTGCCTCGCGCCTGAAGAAGCGGCTGCGCCAGGGCGCCAAGCTGATCGTGATCGATCCACGTCGCACCGAGATGGTGGAATCGCCGCATGTAAAGGCGCTGCATCTGCCCCTGATGCCCGGCACCAACGTCGCAGTCATGACCGCACTGGCGCATGTCATCGTGACCGAGGGTCTCGCCAACGAAGCCTTCGTGCGCGAGCGCTGCGACTGGACCGAGTTCGAGGAATGGGCGGCGTTCGTCGCCCAGCCGAACAACAGTCCCGAAGCCACAGCCATCCTGACCGGTGTCAATCCAAACGATCTGCGCGAAGCGGCGCGGATCTATGCCACCGGCGGCAATGGTGCGATCTATTACGGTCTCGGCGTCACCGAGCACAGCCAGGGCTCCACCACCGTGATTGCGATCGCCAACCTCGCGATGGCGACAGGCAATATCGGGCGGCCTGGCGTCGGCGTGAACCCGTTGCGCGGCCAGAATAACGTTCAAGGCTCCTGCGACATGGGCTCGTTCCCCCATGAGCTGCCCGGCTACCGCCACATCTCCGGCGATGCCGTGCGCGACCAGTTCGAGGCGCTCTGGAACGTCAAGCTCAACCCTGAGCCGGGGCTGCGCATTCCCAACATGTTCGATGCGGCGGTCGAAGGCACGTTCATGGGCATCTACGTGCAGGGCGAGGACATCCTCCAGTCCGATCCGAACACCTCTCACGTGGTGGCGGCGCTGTCGGCGATGGAATGCGTCATCGTCCACGACCTCTTCCTGAACGAGACCGCGAACTACGCCCACGTCTTCCTGCCCGGCTCGAGCTTCCTCGAGAAGGACGGCACCTTCACCAATGCCGAGCGCCGCATCCAGCGGGTACGCAGGGTGATGACGCCGAAGAACGGCCTTGCCGACTGGGAGGTCACCATCGGTCTTGCCAAGGCCATGGGCTTCGAGATGAAGTATAGCCATCCTTCCGAGATCATGGACGAGATCGCGGCGCTGACCCCGACCTTCGCCGGCGTTTCCTACGGCAAACTCGACGAGCTCGGCTCGGTGCAGTGGCCGTGCAACGAGAAGGCGCCCGAGGGCACGCCGGTGATGCATATCGACGGCTTCGTCCGCGGCAAGGGCAAGTTCGTCGTGACCGAATATGTCGCGACCGACGAGCGCACCGGTCCGCGCTACCCGCTGCTGCTGACGACGGGCCGCATCCTCAGCCAGTACAATGTCGGCGCGCAGACGAGGCGCACCGAGAACGTGGTCTGGCACGCCGAGGACCGGCTGGAGATTCATCCGCACGATGCCGAGCAGCGCGGCGTAAGCGACGGCGACTGGGTGCGGCTGAAGAGCCGTGCCGGCGAGACCACGCTGCGCGCGGAAATCACCGACCGTGTCGCGCCCGGCGTCGTCTACACCACCTTCCACCATCCGGACACGCAGGCCAATGTCATCACGACCGACTATTCGGACTGGGCGACCAATTGTCCCGAATACAAGGTCACGGCGGTGCAGGTCTCGCCCTCGAACGGTCCGTCCGACTGGCAAAAGGCCTATGACGCGCAGGCGCGGCAATCGCGCCGCATCGCGCCGGCCGAGGCCGCGGAGTAACGGCATGCACGTAGCCGTCCAGGCCATCGAGCGCGAGATCTGGCGCAACGGCGGCGCATCCGAGGGCGTGCGTCTGATCCCGGAGGAGACGCCGCTGGCGCTGACCTATAATGGCGGCACCCATGCCGTCATGATGGGAACGCCGCAGAACCTGGAAGATTTTGCGGTCGGTTTCAGCCTGAACGAAGGCATCATCAAGTCGGTCGATAACATCAAGTCGCTCGAGGTGGTCCGCCTCGACGACGGCATCGAACTCCGCATGTGGCTTGCAACGGAAGACGCCGCGCGGATCAATGAGCGCCGCCGTCACGTCGCAGGCCCGACCGGCTGCGGTATCTGCGGCATCGAGTCGATTGCCGAGGCCGTGCGGCCGGCGGCCGTGGTGCCACAAGGCCAGAGCTTCACGCCGGGAGAAATCATGGCGGCGATGCAAGCCATCGCGCCGCTGCAATCGATCAATCTGCAAACCCGCGCCGTTCACGCCGCCGCATTCTGGTCCCCGGCCGGCAACATCGTCGCGCTACGCGAGGATGTCGGCCGTCACAACGCGCTCGACAAGCTTGCCGGCGCCCTGGCGCGCAGCCGCTCGGATGCGCGTGGCGGCATGGTGCTGCTGACGAGCCGCGTCTCGGTCGAGATGGTGCAGAAGGTGGCCGCAATCGGCGCACCGGTGATGATCGCGGTCTCTGCGCCGACCGCGCTCGCGGCGCGCACCGCGGAAGCCGCCGGCATCACCCTGATCGCGATCGCCCGGCAGGACGGATTTGAAATATTTACGCACGGCTGCCGGATCGCGGCGCGCCATGCCACGGAGGTTGCCGATGTCGCCTGACCGCCTGATCTACATGGCCAACCAGATCGGCAAGTTCTTCCAGAGCCAGGGCCACGGCAGGGCCGTGCCGGGGATCGCCGAGCACATCAAGAAATTCTGGGATCCCAGGATGAAGCGCGCGATCTTCGCCCATCTCGATGCCGGCGGTGCGGGCCTGGAGCCTGACGTGCGCGAGGCGATCACCGCGCTGAAGCAGGCTACGACCCTTCCAGCAGCGTCCTGAACACGCGCCGCACCTCGCTCTGCGT